>JAMPFS010000016.1 GCA_023664325.1 Clostridium sp. | reverse complement strand
CTTTGTTATTATGTAACAAGCAATTGTAAAACTCTCAATTTCCAAAATGTAGTTGTGTAATATAGACAATATCATAAGTCAGGTGCTTTGGAGCCGCCAGTGCTTAGCGATGCCTGTATACTTAGCGAAGCTATGCTGAGCTTAGTAGAAAGGTATGCCCTGGCTCGTGCCAACGTTGATATTGTTTACATTGCACAACGGATGTTCGCAAAGGCAGAGTTTCGCAATTGCATACCATAATTAAAATAATCTGTTCGTAAAATAAAATTGTTTTCAATATAAAATATGGGATCAAAAATGATACAATTTGTCATGAAAATTTAGACATGGTCTGCCTGCTGCCATAAGCAATGTATGACAAACCATTCTGCCATTGGGCAGAAAAATAAATTGTATGGAATATACGCAAAAATGATACGATTAGATATATAATAACATAAAACTTATGGTTGCACAACAGATTTTTTTATTTTTTCAAACATCTGTAAAACCACGCCCTACGCAGTTAGACTTTACTTCTTTTGAAACGTAATCTTTACATTTCCATTGCCCACCGCTTTGACAAACCCCGATACATCTTCCACATAACCGACTGATGTATATTGATACGAAGTGGAATGTGTCTTATAAAATGCGACCAGACAATCCGAACCGTACAGCTTGATTTCTCCTGCCTGAATCTTCTTAGGTGAGGTTTCGTTCGTCGGGAAATCCGTATCAAAATAATAATACTTTTCATTGCCATTTAATTCTTTCATGGAAAGTGTCATCGGCATTTTCTTCATCAATTCCTTTGTCGTCTGATTGTCATAAAATTTAGCGGAAAACGTTTTCCCACCAACCGTTAGCGTAATCGGAATTTCCTTTGTTTTATCCGTATTCTTCTGATTTACCACCTTGACCTTAAACCAAAGTTTCTTCTGAATTTTTCCGCTTACTTTAACGGTTATCTTTGCCGTTCCCGCTTTCTTTGCTTTCAACGCGCCCGTTTTGCTTACCGACACAACATTCGTTTTACTGGAACTGTATTTTGCCTTCACCTTCGTGTTTTTTGGTGTGACGGCAAGACGGACTTTTTTGCTACTGCCTTTTTTCATTGTATATGTTTTCTTATTTACTTTCTTCGTGCCAATTTTAACGGTAACTGTTGGCACTGAAGTTTCCGCCTTCGCCTGCGCCACCATATCTGCATTGCCAGTCAGACTGACAAACAAACTGAAAATGAACAATATAGACAATCCCGTTTTCCGATACTCTTTCTTCATTCCAATCACTCCAATCCTTTTTATCCCAGCCATGAGCAAAGCTCACTACTTCCAAAATCTAGTTGCGAAAACAGAGCCTTGCTCTTAACTTCTATTCCAGCGACAATGTTATCTCTGTTTCCTCACCACTCAAAATCTTTTCCAGTTCCGATTCATCTAAGTCTGCTATTTTCCCCAGTTTTGTATATGCCCATGAATTGGAACCATAAAAAATCACAATCTGGTTACTGTTATACAGACAAATATCTCCTGCATGAGTCGTTGTCCGGCTGTCATTGCTCGGAAGCGCCCTGCCAAGTGAGCATACCTTTTCAAAGCCGCCATAGTTGGAGGCTGCTATCGTCAACGGTTCATCTGCCAAAAGTTCTTTGAGGGCTTTTGCCGATTCATTGTCCTCCAAAACTGCCGTCATCGTATTCTCTCCCACTTTTATAGAAATCTGGTTTGTTTCCACTATATTTTCCTCCGTTTTCTCCGTATTACCGGCCTCTGGTTCAGATTCCGTTTCTGTACCGTCCTCTGTATGCTGTGATTCCATGTTCTGGACTGTGCCGGTATTCTCCCAGTCCGCTGTATCCTTCCCACACGCCAAAAGAGCCAGTGGTAAGAGCAAGGTTAATATAATCGCTATGCATCTTTTCATCCAAGCCACCTCCCGCCGCTCAGGCACAATTACATTTCTTTGCCGAATTACAGCCATCCTGCCCACTGATAATAATTTTTCCTTTTGCCTGTTCATCATCCATGATAATCTCACCAACTTCCGGCACTTGAATCTGCCCGGACAAAGGATTCTTAATACTGATAACCGGTGTCGTAACCACTGCCTCAACCTGCGATTTTTCAAAGGCAAGGTCGGTGTCTATCATCTCACAGTCAACCAGTTTCAGATTTTTACAGTAGCATAACGGCTGCGTTCCGATTATTTTACAATTTACCAGTGTCAGCCCTTCGGAATACCATGCCAGATACTCCCCCTTTACCACACTGTTTTTCACGGTTACATTTTCGGAATGCCAGAACGCATCCTTTGTGTCAAAAACGCAGTTCTCAAAGACAGCATTTTTGATATACTGGAACGAATACTTTCCCTGAAACTGTACGTCTTCAAAATGCAAATCCTCCGAACGCATCATAAAATATTCACTCTGCGCCGTACTGTGCCTCATCCGGATATTCCTTACCGACCAGCCAAATTCCGGGGAAATGATGTCGCTGTTTTCAATTGTCACATCACTGCACTCACGAAGTGCCTTAATTCCATGCAGCTTTGTATCTGCAATATGAATATGACCGGAATACCAAAGCGCTGCCCTGCAATCTTGTGTCATTTCGCAATCCCGGATTGTCAAACCATCATCATGCCAAAATGGATAACGCAGATTGAAAAAACAATGCTCCGCTTCTATATTCCGTCCTTCTTTAAAGGCACTTTCTCCGTCAGCCGGACCGTCAAAAGAACAGTTTTTCACAACCAGCCCATTACTCCCATACAACGCCCGTTCCATATCAAAAGTCTGATTCTCTATCATTTTCATAATGCCATTACCTCCCTAAATTCCTGCCTTGCTGCGATCAATCTGATAAACAAGATAGTCCAGACAATCTATCTGTTTTTCTTCCATGTGTACCCTGTCGAGCAGGCATTGCCTGTGTTCTCTCATCAACTGAAGCTGTCCATTCACGTCATCCTGTGCCATACATTTCATAAAACATTCTATTATTTTCTGGTTACACCCGGCATCCTTCAAATTCTGGATAATATCCTCTTCCGAGTTATAACCTATCGCCTGTGCCAACATCATTTACCCGCCATCCTTTCCGGTTCCTTTTCTATTAGTTCCAATATAACACTCAACCACTATAATAGCAAATACTTATATGCTATACATTTGCATAGTTGAAACCTATATATCATCGTGCTATACTGATACAACAACACATATGAATGGAGGAAACATATCACATGGAATTGCGTGTACTTCAATATTTCCTTGCCATCGCAAGAGAACAGAGCATTGTCCGGGCAGCCGAATCCCTGCATCTCTCACAGCCTACCCTTTCCACGCAGATCAAAGGAATGGAAGAAGAGTTGGGAAAGCAGCTTTTGATCCGTGGAACAAAAGGCTCACGAAAAATCACCCTCACGGAAGAAGGCATGATCCTTAGAAAACGTGCGGAAGAAATCTTAAATCTGGTACAAAAAACTGAGAGAGAAATTACCCTCTCCGACCAGACCGTAATGGGAGATGTTTACATTGGAACCGGTGAAACCGATGCCGTCCGCCTGATTGCAAAAACCGCCCGGAGTTTATATGAAACCTATCCGGGGATTCATTACCATATCGCAAGTGGAAATGCGGGATTTGTGTTAGAACAGTTGGAAAAAGGGCTGATTGATTTTGGAATTATATTTGGTGCGGTAGACCAGACAAAGTATCATTCCATCGAAATCCCCCATAAAGACATTTGGGGTGTCCTGATGAGGCAGGACTCGCCGCTTGCAGAGAAAAGCTCCATTACACCGGAAGATTTGTGGGATAAGCCGCTGATTCTGTCACAACAGGAAAACGGCAATAAAGAATTGACAGAATGGATGCAGCGCGACCTGGCGGAACTCGAAATTGTCGCAACCTACAACCTTCTTTTTAATGCCTCCCTTATGGTGGAGGAAGGCTTGGGCTATGCCATCGGTTTTGACAAGATCATCAATACCTCCGGCAACAGCAGCCTCTGTTTCCGCCCATTATCGCCCAAATGGGAAGCGGGCATGCGCATCATTTGGAAAAAGTATCAGATATTTTCAAAGGCAAGTGAGAAATTTATAATGAAACTGAAAGAGATATCGGATTAATGCAGTTTTCTTTTGGGAAACCAAAAAGACTGCATATCTGCTTTTTCTAAATTCAGCAGTTGTATTTTTTTATCAATACCTCCGGCATATCCTGTCAAACTGCCGTTTGCACCGACAACACGATGGCATGGCACAATAATTGAAATTCCATTATGCCCGACTGCACCACCGACTGCTTGGGCAGACATATGCAGCAATCCCTTCTCAGCAGCAAGCTGTCTTGCAATTTGCCCATAGGTCGTGGTCTGCCCGTAAGGGATGGAACAGAGTATCTTCCACACTTCATTTTGAAAGTTGGTTCCCGTAAAATGCAGTGGTACGGAAAAATCCGGCTCATTTCCCGTAAAATAAATATCAAGCCAATGTTTTACCTGTACAAATAAAGGTATTTCCTTTTCTTCGTGCTCTTTATCCAAATAGAGGGCAAAATATTTCTGTCCTTCAAACCATAACCCGGTTAAACCGATATCATCCGCTGCCAAAAGGATCCCGCCGATTGGCGATTGATAATGACTGATGTATTGCATGTCTGTACCTTATTTAACCTTTCCTTTAACAGCTCTTTCAAAAACTCAGATGTTCTGCTATTGTACCCGCAGTTCCGTGACACTGCCATCCATCGGTATACTATCCAGGCTATGCTCATTCAGCAGAAAATCATAAATACTCATTGTTAAGATTCCGTCATCATCATACCAGGGCTTAATGACATCCTTTACAATAATAATTTTTTTAAATGAATCATTGACATTTGTAAGTGATGCCTTTTCCTGCGCTCTTTTTTCATCATCCGGAAGGCTGAAAGCCGACTGAATGTAGTAACGCTTACTTCCCATATTTGCCACAAAATCAATCTCAAGCTGTTTCTTTTCCTGCACACCTTCATCCGTTCTATCCCGCTTTACAACCACACCAACATCAACCTGATAACCGCGAACACGAAGTTCATTGTAAATGATGTTTTCCATCAGATGTGTTTCTTCCACTTGTCGAAACCCCAATCTGGCATTTCGAAGTCCCACATCTTCAAAATAATATTTTAATGGGGTGCCAATATATTTCCTGCCTTTTACATCATATCTATTAACTTCGCTAACGATAAAGGCATCCTTCAGATGTTCAAGATATGCCCTTATGGTATTAAGGCTGATATCCGATTGAATAACACTCTTAAATGTAGCTTCTATTTTTGATGCATTTGTAAGCGAACCTATGCCGGATGCCAAAACATTAATCAAATCATTGATTTCCTGAACCTTTTCTATATGATTTCGTTCAATAATATCCTTGATGTATGTTTCTTCAAATAATCGTGTAAGATACTCCATACGCTGTTCATCTGTAGTCATCGTGATTGTTAATGGCAAGCCACCATAATTCACATAAGAACTCCACCCCTCGTATTTATCTCCATCAAATACTTCCATATATTCTCTGAAGCTTACAGGATAAACATGAATTTCATCACCACGTCCTCTGAACTCCGTAATAATGTCCTTTGATAAGAATTTTGAATTACTGCCTGTTACATAAATATCCGCATTTCTTATATGGAGAAGCGAATTAAGCACTCCTTCAAATTCCTCCAACAACTGCACTTCATCCAAGAAAATGTAATAATCTCCATCATCGATAATCCGACCTTTTATATAGTCAAGAATCACATATGGATCTCTGTATTTCTTGTTTTCCAGCATATCAAGCTCAATCGCAATAATATGGTCATCTGCAATGCCCTCTGCTTTGAGGTAATTCTGAAAAATAGTAAATAGAAGATATGATTTCCCGGAACGTCTTATTCCAGTAATAACCTTTACCATCCCATTATGCATTCGGTTAATGATTTTCTGTAGGTATATGTCTCTTTTTATTTCCATAACGTCTCCTGTATTGATAATTTAGGGATATTGTGTCCCCTTTTTTCAATATTATACTCTGTTCTTTTCAAAAATGCAACTTATCGTTGACAATTTAGGGATATTGCGCCCCTCTTTTTCAACAAAATCAGATCCTTTTCACACACCTATTTTTCTATTCATGACATCAACACGACGCACTCAACATGCCCCCCATGACTAAACTGATCCACAGCACAGACTCTCTCCACCTCATATCCCGCTGCCGCCAGCATTTTCACATCCCTCGCCAGTGTTGCCGGGTCACAGCTTACATAGACAATCCGCTTCGGTGCCATTTGAATCATCGTATCAATCACCACCGCATCACAGCCTTTCCGTGGCGGGTCTACCACAATGACATCTGCATATTCCCCTGTCTTTGCATACTGTTCCGGCAAAATTTCTTCTGCTTTCCCCACAAAAAATTCCACATTGCGGATACCGTTTATCCCGGCATTCATCCTGGCATCTTCAATCGCCTCAGGAACGATTTCCACACCACAGACCTTTCCTGCCTTCTGTGCCAGAAACAGCGAAATGGTTCCAATTCCACAATAGAGATCCCAGACCATCTCATTTCCCTGTAAATCTGCATACTCCAATGCTTTCCGATAAAGTTTTTCCGTCTGCTGCGGATTTACCTGATAAAAGGACAGCGGGCTAATCTGATATTTTATCTCTCCGATATAATCGGTAATGTAATCCTTCCCCCATATTGTACGGCAGTGTGTTCCAAGAATCCGGTTCGTCTTCTCCTCATTCACATTCAGGGAAATACTGGTGATTCCGGGGATATCTGCCATGCACTTTACAAATTCCCGTTCCACATTTATGAGCTGTCTGTTCCCCTGCTCTCTTCCGGTCAGTTCATTTCCATTGATGACAAGGCAAATCATAACCTCCCCGGTCTTTCTTCCCACACGGGTTAAAATATGCCGCACCAGCCCGGCATGCTGTTCCTCATCATAAGCTTCCACCGCAAACTGTTCCATAAACCTGCGAAATCTCTTTATAATCTCATCATTTACTTCATCCTGAAGATAGCATTTGTCCGTATCAATCACCAAATGGGTTCTGCCCGCATAAAATCCGATTGCCAGTCTGCCCTCCTTATCCCGTCTTACCGGAAACTGCGCCTTATTCCGATAGCGGATGGCAGGAAAATCTTCTTTTTGATCCGATATCTCCCCTTTTCGTATTCCTTCGCTGGCAAAATCCAAACCATCTGCCGGAATGGAATCCTCGTCCATGCCGATAATCGGCTCCATTTTCCCTTCTATATCCGCAATGCCGCCAATCCTTTGCAGGCAGTTTTTCACCTTGTCCTGCTTCCACGCAAGCTGTTTTTCATAGCTTACATGCATCATCGTGCAGCCCCCGCACCTTCTTGCATGGGGACAAATCGGCTCCACCCGGCAAGCAGACGGGTGGATTACCTCAAGCAGCCTGCCATAGGCATAATTTTTCTTTACCTTTATCAGCTTAATCCTCACCACATCTCCGGGAACTGTATCCTTCACAAAAACCGCCATACCGTCAATATGTCCGATACCCTCTCCCTCATTTCCCATGTCTTCTATTGTAAGTTCAAATTCCTGATTTTTCTCTAAAAGCATTCTTCCTCCACCGCATCCCGTATACAGGAAAATCCAGATCCCTCTCTTGCCGCCTCACACAGCAAAGCCGCCAGGCAAGCTTATTTGCTCGTTTGGCGGCCTCGGATTGCTGCATTCTCAATAATCATAATAATATCGGTCATTGTATTCCCGTTCAATTTCCAGTATCTTTCCTGTCTTAGCATGGATTTTAATCTCATATTCAAACTCATCCTTCAACAGTTCTACTTCATATACAGGCACTCCATCATCCTTGTCAAATTCCACTTTCACAACAACTGCGCCCGGCACCTTTTCAAGCGCAATGCTCTTTGCCTTATCTACACCGATATAAGTATCCTTCTTTTTTGCTTTCTTGAGGGTTATTTCCCAGTCATACTCTATCAGTTTACCGGTTCTTGCATGATACTTCAGTTCATATTTTTTATCACCCTTTTTCAATTTTACCTTGTAAACAACAATCCCATCATCATACTTTCTGACAAGACTCGTAATCTTCGCTTTTTTAACCTTTTTTTGCGCAAGCTTTCTGCACTTACTTTTACTGATTATTTTCTTATTATTGGATGGACTCACATTATACTGTTCCCACCCGTAGGAAACCATTTTCCCGTCAGAGGCACGATAAGTGATATCATATTCCTTTTTGCCTTTCATCAAATGTATCTCGTAAACCAACGTCCCTTTTTCATAATCCTTATCTACTTCTGTCACAACTGCATTTTTAACTTCTTTTAATGCCTTTTTCTCAGCCTGGCTGATGCTGGTAATTTTCTTTGCATATACCTTATAAGGAGATACAAGAATTCCCGCTGACACAAGGCAAATCATCATAAAAATCATGGTAAATACTCTTCTCATTTTCATAACAACTCCTCCCATCATCAAGATAGTTGTATTATAACATTGCACAATATTTCTGTCTAGAAAATTATGTTTCCAGTTAACGTTTTCCCGTGAATGAAAGTAAAAAATCGCAGGCATCTCTTCCCTACACCGTAAACATCATTTGAATGGCGTACTCCCGGTTCTGTGTCAGAATCTGATATTCCCCACTATATTTTCCTCCACCGCCTTTGTCGTCAAAATCTTTCCTTCCGCCTGCCGCAGTGCGCCTTCCATGGGATTTCTGATTTCCAGATAAAACACGCCCTCTGTTTTCTTTGCTGTCAGCAGGATATAACGCTTTCCCTTTACCTTTTCATTTGCTTCCACCGCATTATCAATCAGGTTCGTAAGCAGAATACAGCCATCCACATAATTCATAAAATTAAATTCCGAAAGCGCGCCCCTGCATTGCAGGATAATCCCGTTCTCTTCCAGTACCGCCATCTTTGTGCTTAAAATCATATCCACCAGCTCATTTCCGGTTGCTGCCTGATAAACCGATTTTGACGTGTCAGCGGTCAAATCCCGGAAATAGCCCTCTGCCTTTCCATACTCTCCCTTTTCCAGCATTTCCTGCAATAACAGCATATGGTTTTTCCAGTCATGGCGGAATTTTACGGTATCCTCCTGCTGTTCCCGGTAATCCCTGAAAAAGGAATATTCCGTTTCAAACTCCTTCTTGTAATTCTCGGAAAGCTGCCGGTAATAAGCCGCCATTTTTCTGTGGACAATGGCGTAAACCACTGCAATATTCAAGATCATCATGAAGAGTATCCATATGCCCTTATAAAGAGGAGCATTGACCATGCCCTCAAACCACTCCAGTCCCATGACGATAGCCGGACTGAATGCACAAAACAGGGTGAGAACCACTCCCTCCCCAATCGTCAATTGGATGGATTTTGCTTTTGCCACTTTTGTCCGGCTAAGGCACAGCAGCAGGACAAACAGCAGGGGATCCGATACCATATCGGACGGTGTCAGTCCTTCTGCTCCAATATGATACTGGCTAAGCCCGAAAAACCGTTCAAGCAGATCCATGAATACTCCAAACTCCACATATACAAATACAGCGGGGATTTCCAGCAGCATTGTCTTGATACGCCTTTTATTCGTTAAAATCAATGTCACCAGCACATTATACGCAAACATGACTGCGGTTACGGCTGTATCCGTCTTACAAATAAACATACTGAGCAGATAGACCAAAATAAATATGCCCGATGCTATGGCTAAATTCCGGGATGTCACCCGCATATCGCAGCCAAACAGCAGGCTTAAGATTAACCATAAATCCAGCATGGCAAATGTATTGATAAAAATTGATGTGATCTCCATTACATAATCCGTCATATCAAATCCTCTCCCAGAAAATGAAACAGGCTGCTCCTGTACTCCGGCACCCGTTTCCTCGTAATTGGCAGGCTTAAGCCGGAGGACAGCAGGATTTTCCCTGTCTGCGTTCCTCTGTGATGGTACAGATTAACCAGATATTTCCGGTGAATCCGAAAAAATCCACAATCCCGCAGTTGTTCCTCATATTTTTTCAGGCTGTCATCGCTGATATAATGCTGTGATTTTGTGTACAATACCGTACACTTATCCTCTGCGCTGATATAGATGATTTCATTCAGGGGCAGCAGGATTTCCCCATTCATCGTCTTCACTGATATTTTCTTCTTTTTGGCACATTCCCGCTGTATATCGACAAGCAGGCTGCGCACCGCCTCCTGCGATAACGGCTTTAACAGATACCGGAACGCATCTGCCTCATAGCCCTTTACGGCATACTCGATATAGGAGGTGACAAAAACTAAGAATATCTCCGCATTCATTTCCCGGATCTGCTTTCCCAGCGTGATGCCGTCCATTTCCGGCATCTCAATATCCAATAAAATCAGGTTCGGAAACTCTGCGTTTTCCTGCCGTAAATGATGAAGCTTTTGCAGCAGTTCCTTCGCAGACTGGAAAACCGTTATCTTTAAGGAATATTCTTTTGCCAGCAGCGAACATGCCTCAAGCATTTTTTCGCTGTGCTCTTTAATATCCTCACATATATAGATTGTAAACTGCTGTGGCAACTCTTCCCGTATCATTGTTTGCAACTCTCCAATTTTCTAATCTGCCTTTCCCGGCGGTTCAAAATGCCTGCACGAGACACCCACCGCACTTCCTGCCTTATCATAACAAATATAGCTTCCTTTTTCTATATTTTTTCTTCAATATATTTATCCTGAATAAACATGTAGGCGATTGCGAAACTCGAAAAAGTGAATTTGCGTTTGTGAAATCTATATAACTTTTCGACAGCATTAGGAACGTTAGCCGAGAAAAGTTATATAGATTTCACAATAAGCATTCCACAAATAAAATGTTTCGCAATTGCCTGCTGAATAAATTGCAAAAGGAGGCGCCGCTTCCAACCCATAAGCGGGTACTTGGATGCGGCAGCCCCCTGCAATGAACCATTGTGTATTTTCCAATGGGATTTTCCCCATAAAACTGGTAACACCTACTTTTTCACCTTCATCGTCTTCTTTACAAATCCGGTCTTGGAAGTAAGAAGCTTTTTATATGCCTTGTATTGAGCCTTCGGAACCTTGAAGACCGCCTTTTTATTAACTCCTTTAAACGCATTTTTGCCGATTGTCTTAATATTTTTGGATTTAATTGTAATCTTCTTTAACTTGCTCTTTTTATAGAATGCTTTGCTGTTAATCTTGACAACCTGATAGCTTTGTCCTTTGATCTTAACCGTCTCGGGAATCGTAACAGATGTTTTTGATTTCACCATTCCTGTCACCATTACGGTTCCTGTACCGTCAAAACCATTTTTTACCAACTTATACTTTAAATTGTTGGATTGATATGTGACGCCTTTCTTTGCGCCCTCACCGATACCGGTCACATTAATATACGCATAGTATTCCACATCCTTATTAAATGCCACCGAACTCTCAGATCTGAAAAACACAGTATACCATCCGTTCTTCGTAACCGTAAACGATGGGTTAACCGTATTCATCTCTTCTCCCTGATATACCATGCCGGTGACCTTTCCCTCACACCACTTTGCCTTTCCAATCTCCGTGGCGAATTTCTGAGTCACCGTAACGGTTATCTTCTTCCGGTCTGCGCTGGCTTTCTGTTCAACCTGAATGCCCTGCGTTTCCGGTACTGCTCCAATCATAATTTTGGTAGAATGACTGGAAACGCTGCTCAGATATAATTTACTGCCGCATTGCATATAATAGGTTCCCGCCTTCAGCAGAAAATAATCATCACCGGAACCAAAACCCATATTGTTATCCGTCATCGGAACTGCCATGCTTTCATTTCCGTACAATCTAAAATATTCTTCCGAAGCATACGTTGATTTGCCCACCGTTGACATTTTAATCCGCACAAAGGAATCCTTCTCCAGAGTAAACTTTCCATAACGGCACTGCTCCGACACTCCCGCATCCCGGTTCAGGTTCCATTGCAGATTCCACGACAACCCGATCACCTGGTCATAATCCCGCATATCGTTCACCACATATACCGGGATATTTTCAAAAGTTACCGCTGCTTTGGCCTTTGCCGGCCACAGAACAATAACAGACAATAACACAAGCAAAACAGTTGCCAAATACTTTCTTTTTCCTTTCATAGTACGCCTCCTCATCCTATAAGCTAATCGTTGGACGTTTGCAATTACGTCCATGTTACACAAATCAGCATACCATATTGGACATATCTTTTTCTCTTTTTCCGACCAATCCCATCATTTTTCCGACGAGGCGTACAAAACCTATTCTATTTTTTCTTGAAACCGGGATGGCGCCTTTCCTTAACGTCCTAATCCACTGATGTTGCCCGGATGTTTGATTCAAACATCCGGTTAAAGCCAAACCATTCACCATTTTTATCATTGCTGTCCAACACTTCAATAAAGCCCTCCAGCTTCGCATCAGTATTGTCTGCAAATGCCAATGCTACGGCTTCGATTAATGCAGGCTTTTTCGGTGAACCGTATTCCAGTTCCCCATGATGTGCCAAAACACAATGCTTTAACTCATTGCCAAGCTTTACCGGAAACCCTTCAATCTGCTGCATTTTTGCCTCCAGCATAATCACACCCTGTACAATATGCCCAATCAACTGCCCTTCATCCGTGTAATCGTTTTCCGGGAAACCTGAAATTTCCGTCATTTTACCGATATCGTGGCAAAGCGCAGCCGTTATCAGCAGGTCGCGGTTTATCACAGGATACTGCTTTGCAAAAAAATCACAAAGCTTAGACACAGAAAGGCTGTGTTCTAACAGACCACCGGCAAAATTATGATGCATGGTCTTAGCGGCAGAATGAATCTTAAAATCTTTAATAAACTGCTCATCCTCTGTGAATACACTCTGCAACAGTTTCAATAAATGCGGTTCCTTTACAGTATGTATCATTGTCACCAGTTCCTCATACATCTCATCTATGTTTTTCTTGGAACACGGCATATAATCCGCCGGATTATACTCCCCTTCCACCGCCTTTCTGACACGGCGGACATTTAGCTGAAGCGCACCCTGAAAACTTACAACCTGCGCATCTACCTGAATATAATCCATAGATTCAAAATGCTCAATCCCACTGGATAAATCCCACACCTTGCCATCCACAAAACCTGTCTTATCATGCAGCTGCATCGAATAATAATTCTTCCCAGCCTTTGTCTGTAATGTTCTCTTATCCTTACACAGATAAATAGAAGAAATCATATCTCCTTCTCTCAATTCCTTAATAAATCTCATAATCATACTGCGGTTTCCCGCTGCTCCTCTCCTATTTTATAATTTCTTTTCTGCCGGCTCCTTTGGCAGTGAAAATACAAACTCACTTCCTGCGCCTTCTGTGCTAATCAGATTGATATGCTCCCCATGCGCTTTGATAATTTCCTTCGTGATAGAAAGCCCTAAGCCGGTTCCCTGTTTATCCTTGCCCCGGGATGAATCCGTCTTATAAAAACGATCCCATACCTTATTCTGCTTATCCTTTTCAATTCCAGGCCCCTCATCCTTGACCGATACAAAAATCTTATCATGTTTCTGGGATATTGTCACAAAAATCTTACTCTTCTCCGGACTAAACTTTATCGCATTATCAATCAGGTTATATACTACCTGCCCGATTTTCATTTTATCTGCATATACAAACGTATCCTCTGCCGGACACTGTAGGCGCAAATCAATCTTTTTCTCCTCACAAAGCCCTTCAAAGGTATTTCGGGTTTCCTTTACGACATCCACAATATCAAACCTCTGCCACTTCAGTACCGGACCATAAGTATCAAAGTCATTTAATTCCAACAGCCCGGTTGTAAGCTTTGCAAGACGTTTGGACTCATTTAACACGATATTCAGATACCTGTCATATTTCTCGACCGGAATCGTGCCATCCAGCATCGCCACTAAATAGCCCTTAATCGAGGTAAGCGGGGAACGGAAATCATGGGATATATTGGCAATAAAATTTTTCCGGTACTCATCCAGCTTACTCAGTTCGCCCGCCATATATTCCAGTGAATCGGACAGCTCACCCAGCTCATCTTTTCGTTTCACACCGGTTCTTGCCTCAAAATTGCCCTTTGCATACTCTGTTGCAGTCCGGTTAATCTTAGAAAGAGGACGCAGCACCGTTCCCGAAAAATATACCAGTACCAAAACCACCACTAAAAGCATGGTAAGAAATGGCACATACATAATGCTTATCATTTCATTCTGCATATCATCAAGCTCTGTCATTGCCGTATGCAGTACCATATAGCCCTGCAAGTTATCATCTGTATAAATCGGAATCCCAATACTGATAACCGTATTATCAAAAATATTATAAAAATTACCGGTCTGGGTAAATCCCTTCTTTAAATTCATCTCCCTGTCCAGTCCATATATATTGTCAGGAAGGTTACTGTATACCGTTGGATTCGATGCAGCAATCAGATTGCCGTCTGCTCCATAGAACCATACATGGGTTTTTAAAGTATCATCAAATTCATCAAAACGGATTTGCAGATATTCCAGTGATGTAATTCCCTGCAAATAAGACCCGATCGACTGCTCTGATAACAGGGTGGCCTCATTAATCAAACTGTCCTGCTTCTCAGATACCAGTACCCTCTGGGTCGCATAGGTCATATAACTGGCAAGGCCAAAAAAAGCCACTACCAGCAAAGCCAGAACTCCCACAATAATTTTATCAAAAAACGTACGCTTCAATCTGCTTCACCCCGGTTATTTTACTTCAAATTTGTATCCGATTCCCCACACTGTTGCTATCGACCAGTTTCTGCCGTCCTTGATTTTTTCCCGGACACGTTTGACATGAACATCCACCGTTCTGGTATCCCCAATATAGTCATAGCCCCAGATTTTGTCAAGAAGCTGCTCCCTTGTAAATACCTGGTTCGGCTTACTGGCAAGAAAGTAAAGCAGCTCTAATTCTTTCGGCGGCATTTCAATCATCTCGCCATTATAAATGACGGAATAACCGGTCAAATTGACGGTAAGACCATCATATTTCACACATTCTTCCTCTTCCTCCGCAGTAACAACATGCTTTTCCTCCTTTTGGACAGCCGTTCTTCTGAGAATCGCCTGCACTCTGGCAACCAGTTCATTGGAATCAAACGGCTTTACCATATAATCATCCGCACCGATTTTTAATCCCAGTACCTTATCAAATACTTCTCCCTTTGCAGACAGCATAATCACAGGCACATTACTTTTCTTTCGGATTTCACGGCATACATCATATCCGTCAATCCCCGGAAGCATGATATCAATTAAAACCAAATGCGGTTTATACGTTTCAAACTTCTCCAGTGCCTCTTCCCCGTTCGCCGCCATCTCTGCATCAAAACATTCCTTTATCAGATAAAGCGATATCAGTTCTGCAATATTCTCATCATCATCCACAATCAAAATCCGCTGTTTGTCCATATCTTCATCTCCTTTCCCTATAGCTCTACAATCGTCACACCCGCATCTCCTTCGCCAAATTCACCAAGACGGAATGATTTGACATAGGACTGGCGTTTCAAATATTCATGCACGCCTTTTCGCAGCGCGCCGGTTCCTTTGCCATGCACCACCCGCACCTGATTTAAATGCGACAGGCACGCATCATCTAAATATTTATCAAGTTCTGACAGCGCTTCATCCACTGTCATTCCAAGCAGGTTAATCTCCGGCTTGATATTTCTCGATTTGTTGACGGATGCCCGGTATGCCGCAGTCTTTTGCTGCTTTGTCTGTTTCTTTTCCTCCCTGATAATCTCCACATCCGTCATCTTGACCGTACTCTGCAAAATACCCATCTGTACCGTAATCTCACCTTTCTGGTTTGGCAGGGAGCGCACCGTTCCATCCACGTTCATGCTGATTACATGCACACGATCCCCCAGATGGAAATCCGAAGCCTTATGGTTCGAGGTACGCACGATAGCCTTAGACTCTAACTTACTGTTCACGTTTTTCAGCTTTCCCCGGAGCGCATCCCGCTCCTTCTCCATCTCTTTTGCAAGGTCAGCGCCTGATGCCTTTTCCCAGTTATTATACCTGCGGATAGATGCATCTGCAAATGCTTTTGCATCTTCTAAAATCTCTCTTGCCTCTTCCCTTGCATTCCGTAAAATATCCTGCTTGCGCTGTTCAATATGTTCATTTTTGGAGGATAACTTTGCCTTTAACTTCTCAATCTCCGCTTTATTTGCCTCAAGTTCCTCCTGCTCCTTTAAAATGGTCTGTTTCGATTTTTCCAAATCTGCCAATAAGCCCTCCATATCCAGCGCCAGGCTGTCTATCTGGGATCTGGCATCCTCGATGACGGAATCTGCCATGCCAAGCTTCTTCGCAATCGCAAAAGCATTTGACTTCCCCGGAATACCAATCAATAAATGATAGGTCGGGCTCAATGTCTCTACATCAAATTCGCAACAGGCATTTTCAATCCCCTCTGTCGTCATGGCAAAGGTTTTCAGTTCGCTGTAATGTGTCGTAGACATACAGCGGATATCACGGCTATGCAGATTACTTAAAATGGAGATTGCCAGTGCCGAACCCTCCACCGGATCCGTTCCACCGCCTAACTCATCAAAAAGGACAAGCGTATCTTTATCCGCATGCTTCATAATATATACAATATTTGTCATATGGGAGGAAAATGTACTTAAGCTCTGCTCAATACTCTGTTCATCCCCAATATCTGCAAACACATCACAGAATACAGTAAGCTTTGATCCCTGGGATGCCGGAATATGAAGACCTGACTGTCCCATTAACGTAAATAAACCAAGTGTTTTCAAAGATACCGTCTTTCCTCCTGTGTTTGGCCCGGTGATAATCAGCATCGTGAAATCCTCTCCCAGCCGGATATCCACCGGCACAACCGAATGTTTCTCCAAAAGGGGATGTCTCCCCTGTTTTATGTCAACCACCTTTTCTTCGTTAAATTCCGGACAGCTTCCGTTATATGACTTTGCATAGGCGGCTTTTGCAAAAATGAAATCAAGCTTTGTCAAGACCTCCACATTCGTCTCAATACTCTCTCTCGAAAGTGCCACCTGTTCACTGAGATGTGCCAAAATCCTCTCAATCTCAACCGCTTCCCTCGCCGCTAATTCTTTTTGCTCATTATTGAGATTGACTACCGACATCGGTTCTATAAAAATGGTCGAACCGGTGGAAGACTGGTCATGCACCATTCCCGGAAACTGCCCCTTATACTCTGCCTTCACCGGAATACAATATCTGCCATTGCGCATGGTAACCAGGGAATCCTGTAACTTTGCCTGATTGTCCTGGCTGCTGACTAACTTATTTAACACATCATGCACCTTTTTGTTGATTATCTTCATATTGCGCCTGATATCTTTCAGTTCAGGGGAAGCATCATCTGCAATCTCATCCTCCGATAAAATACAGCGGTTGATTTCCCTTGCCAGATGTTCTAACGGCATCAGACTTTCAAAATACCCGCTTAAGGAATCTATGGTTCCCCGCTCATCACCGGCAGAAATGGTGCTTTCACTGCTTTGTTTCCCATACTGCATTGCGTTCTTTGCCACATGTAGAAGCTTTGAAACATCTAAAAGCTCTGCAACCGACAGCGTTGCCCCTATTGCCACACGCTTCATTGCCTCACCAATCGGATAGACACCCGAAAAAGAAATGCCCCCATGCTGATAAAGCCTGGTTAATGCATCTCCCGTCTCCGTCTGGCTGCGTTCAATCTCCATGAGATCCGTTGATGGTTTTAACCGCTCACAGGCACGTTTTCCCGCCGGACAGGTTGCAAAACCGGTCAACTGTTCTATAATTTTATAATATTCTAAAATCCTCAGTGTTCTCTTATTCATAAAGCTGCCTTTCTACCTGTCATTTCACCACTCATAGCGGTGGAGCTGTCCTTCTAACTGAAAGCTGTCAAATCCCTGCTGTCTCAATGCCTCATAAAGCACAATCGCAACAGAATTAGACAAATTAAGGGAGCGGATATCATCAAGCATCGGAATCCGCACACAGGTTTCCCTGTTCTCCAATAAAATCTCCTCCGGAATACCTGCGCTTTCTTTGCCAAACATAATATAGCAGTCTTCCTCATACTGTACATCTGTATAAATCTGCTTTGATTTTGTAGTTGCCATGTAGATCTTTGCGCCCGGATTTTTCATAAGAAAATCTTCATAGCTCACATAGGTCGTAACATCTAATTTATCCCAATAATCAAGCCCTGCCCGTTTGACTGTCTTATCATTAATCCGAAACCCCATCGGCTCAATCAAATGAAGCCTTGTTCCTGTCGCAACACAGGTTCTTCCAATATTACCGGTATTTGCCGGCATTTCCGGTTCATGTAATACAATATTCATTTTCCTGCCCCTTTCCCTACACCGGTACCGGCTGTCCATAAAATACTGCATTTAAGGCATCCCCCTTAGGCGGCTCCAAAAAACGCTCATCATCCCCTATGAACACCTTTCTGTCCTTATTCTTTGTGGTTCTGCCGATAATGTCTGCAACAATACCCGCCTGCCGCATCTGCTGCACAAGTTCTTTGCCATTGCCCGTCACAAGCAGCAGGCTTCCCTGTCCATTCATCATATATGGGTTTATGTCAAAATATTCACATATTTCAATCATTTCCTGTTTCATGGCAATCTTGCGGATATCAATCTCACCGCCTGTATTACACGCTGCCAAAAGCTGCCATAATGCCCCAAACACACCTCCATTTGATACATCATGAGCCGCCAATATCAAATCAGCCTGTTTTGCTGCTATCTTTTCCATCACTCTAAGTTCCGGCATTAATGACGTATACTGCATATAGGATGCCGCCTGTCTTATATAACTTTGGGGATAACGGGTTGTGAGTTCCTCTTCCCTCAGCACGGCAAGAATGGCTCCGCCATATAATCCACCCCATTTTGTCATCACAATATCCAAACCATCCGATACTTTTTTATGCTGGTTTACCCAGAGTACCTTACCATATGCCGTTATGGTGACAGTAGGGCTTGTCACGGACGGCACGAGTTCTGTATGTCCGGCAAGCACTTCCATTTTATACTCCGCTGCTTTTTCACAGATTCTTCCTGTTATCCCGCGTAACACTGCCTCCTCACTATGCTCCGGCAGCAAAACCGCTGCGGAAATTCCAAATGGCGCGCCGCCTGCTGCTATTACATTATTCACTGCATTATCAAGCGCATATTGTTCATTTCCGGTATAGCAAAAGGCAGTGGTTGCTATGGATGTTACCATTCTGCCAACCACTGCCCCATCATGTCCCACTGCTGCCCGGAACGTCACCTCTTTGTTTCGGTACCGGATTGGGTTAATAACGGAACGTTTGAAGGTATGCTCCGGCAATTTACCAGTTCTCATGTCTATTCTCCTTCACTCTCGTCATTTCCACCGGACGAAGGTTCTGCCGGAGTTGTGTCCGTCGGTGTTTCCGTTGTCTTGTCCTTGGTCTTATCTTTATTATCCTTGTCTTTATCGTCCTTGTCTTTCTTATCCTTTTCTTTTTTCTTCGTTCCTACACGGATTTTTGCCCTCTGCGACTGATATGTACTCTTGCCGAAATCCACAAGGTACTTTTCGGTCTCGACTCCATCAATATATACATGCTTCCACAGTTCCGTATAATATCCCGTATATGCGGACTGCTCCGTTGCAGTCTTACCCTCTTCTAAGGTATCATCCTTTATCTCCTCCGGATCGCCCGGCTCATCCACATTCACATCAATGGATTCAAACTCTATCGTGCGGTTTGCAGGTCTTGAATCATGCCCATAAATTGCAAAAGAAATCGTTCCGCCGCCGGCATATCCATCAATATAAATCGGATATTCCGTGCTGTTTTCAAACTTAAAATCCATATAATCCCCGGCGATTGCCGCATCCATTCCATGCTTCACATAACTGACCGTAAGGGAATGCGGATAACGTTCCGTAACATTCAACTCTGCCCTTAACACAGCCAAATACAGCGTTGTCGATACCTGGCAGATTCCTCCGCCATATCCATCCACCAATTCGATATCGCTTCCATTGCTGACATACTGTCCTGCATTTTCATACCCATTCTCCGCAGTAAATGGGGAAACTGCATTATATACCGAAAACTCTTCTCCCGGCATCAGCACCGTTCCGCTAATCTTACTGGCGCCTGTCGCAAGATTCTGTCTTCGCGCGGAACTTCCGGTATAATCGGTGGAACCCTGTCCTAACACATCTTCGATAGCCTCAAAATCAGCCGTTGTATATTGCGGTTCCTGCTCCTTGACAACAACAGCAACTTCCATATCCCGCTGCTGCCATTCCTCCGCAAAGAGTTTCTCCACTTCCTTGATTGTCTCATCCGTATCCACGGTCGTTCCCGTGATACTCTCATGCACAATAAACTCTCCATTTTCTCTGGTAATAGAGGCATTCTGCGGTTCTGTCACGATATCACCTGTCTCGTTTTCCAGGATCTCCTTAAGCTTCTCCTGATCAAATTCCTTTGTCGGAACCAATACCACATTCTCTTCCTCTAACTGCTTGATCTCCTTATAGCGGGATAAAATATTGCCCTGACGGCCATAATTATATGCCTGTTCCACTGCATCCTCTACAGAAACCGAGATGCCAATCTCCTTTAAGGTCGTGGAATAAGAACCCACTGATGTCCGAAAGGTAATCTTCAAATCTTCAATGCCTTCCACATAGTGGTTATACTCCTCCATAGCCTCTTCCTTTGTCAGTCCGCCTACATAAACACCGTCTAAGTATACACCGCCATACATTGTCTGATTGTCATTTTTCGCATATGCCACATGGCATGCGCCTGCGAAAATAATACTCATCATTAACAATAATACCGTTAATTTTAAACCCTTTTTCTTCATATCGTTCATCCCTTAATTGATTATTTTATAACTGTGAAGCTTCTGCTCCATATTCGCTGAGTTTCCTATTATTTCTACTTTATTTTATCACAACCAAACCGCATTTCAAGCCTTTAAAAAAATACTGTCATAATTTACGAAAGTTCCCTTTTTTCCCTACCTTTTTTGTATAAATTATTCATGGAACATCCGGTTCACACATCCTGCCCAAAAAGTTTTTAACCAAACAAAGGCCACTTATGATATAATATGAACACTGAATGAGCCAAAGGCGAATTTCGTGAGAATATATATACAAAAGAAGCCTATATCTGACATATACGCTTCTTTTGTAAGATCTCTGTGAAACTGTTATGCCGATGTATCCTGACACGAAAACTAACCAACATAGGTTACAATACAGCTTATCACCATAACAAGCACCAGAAGAATTGCAATAACGGAGGCAACCCGCTTCTGCGCTTTTTTATTACTGAAATTAAACATATTAACACCTCTTTTCTGAAAGGACTATTTTTATGAAGCATCCACTACTATTACCAACCCTTTTAATCCTGGCATGGGTTCTCCACCACAATGTGAAGAAGAATTCCGGCGATTTCCAGCAATCTATCGAAGACTACCTTGCCAGAGAATCCGAAGCCAATATGTCACGCCGCAAGGATATCTCCAACCTTCCATATATTACTGTGCCGCTTGACACATTACCATTTGATATTACCCTAAATGATGAGAAAAAGCAATTACAGATTGCAGAATATATAAAAGAAATTAAAAACCTTGCCGATAAAAAAATGCTAAATCTGATGGGGATCAGCAATACCGAATTGAAGGCATCCTACGGGCTGGCTAATTTAGAGGTACTTTCCCTGTATGACCAGACCTATGCAAAATATATCCGCACCTTACAGCTTTTTGCCGACTGCATCTATGAGGAATACCCTGAAAAAGCCGTTTTTGTCCTTGAATACTGCATCTCAATCGGAACAGATATATCCTCCACCTATGCGCTGCTCGGACGCCATTACCTGCAAAACGGCAGCCCGGAAAAGTTTGAAGCGCTTTATGAACATATTCCTGACAAAGAAAACTTAAGCGGCAAAAAAATTACAGCGAAACTTGACCAGCTTCGTGAAGCCACGGAATAAAACCGCTATCTGTCCATGTCATGATAGCTGTCCAGAAAATGATGCCGCACACCGTTTTGCTTATAGGCAATCACGGTGCTTAAATTGACATTTTCCACACTCTTGAAAATATTTCCCTCCACAAAGGGATTCGTTTTGGAAAGCTCTTCGATAAGACGCTTGACTTCCAAGCGTTTAGAGGATGTCTCCGCATTTCCCGTATCTGCCCCGCACTGTTCCGTAAACTTACAGGCGCACTGCAAAAACTGAAGATGGTTGTAATCCCTCCATGCCATGATGTCTGCCTCCCGAACGAGATACAGCGGCCGGATTAATTCCATTCCCTTAAAATTCGTGCTGTGGAGCTTCGGCATCATGGTCTGGATCTGCGCCCCATATAACATGCCCATCAAAATCGTTTCAATCACATCATCATAATGATGCCCTAAGGCAATCTTATTACATCCCATTTCCCTTGCCTGACTGTAAAGATATCCCCGCCGCATTCTTGCGCAGAGATAACACGGTGACTTTTCCACATCAAACACGGACTTAAAAATATCTGATTCAAAGATATGGATTGGCACTTGCAGTTTCTCTGCATTATCCTCAATCCTCTGACGGTTTTCCGTATTATACCCCGGATCCATCACTAAAAATTTCACCTCAAATGGAAACTTATTGTGCCGCTTCAGCTCCTGAAAGCATTTTGCCAGCAGCATAGAATCCTTTCCACCGGAAATACAGACCGCAATGCAGTCTCCTGCCGTCACCATTTCATACTGGTTAATTGCCTTTGTAAACTTGCACCAGATGCTTTTCTTAAACCTTTTGCGGATACTGATTTCGATATCCTCACAAGTCTGCCCTTCGGATGCCGGCGCCTTTTTCTTCTCACGATCTGATTGTTCCTGCATTTCTTCCATCCTCATCATTTCTCTTCCTTTTCAAGAAAACCCTATTACTTTTTTCCCTGTCTGTCAAGTCAAAATCCAAATTGACTTTTTTTTCATTTCATGCAACACTTATCCATAATTCCGACACTATTTAGGCAGAATAAAAAATATGGAGGTGACGTTTATTGAACGGGGAAGAAATGAAAGCATATGTACTGCTTGCCCGCAACGGTGACACAGCAGCCTTTTGCAAGCTTTATGAACTCTACTATAAGGACATGTACCGTTTCGCCTATTATATGTTAGGCAGCGCCGAAGATGCCGAGGATGCCATAAGTGAAACGGTCGCAGATGCTTTTTCCGGCATAAAAGGACTCAAAAAGCCGGAAAGCTTTAAGAGTTGGATTTTCAAAATATTGTCCACCAAGTGCAAACGGCAGCAAAGCGTATATGCAGCAGACAGAAAACACATAAAGACGGATGCAGATACCAGCATGCTCGCAAAGGAAGATCATCCCTATGCGGAGAATCTGGACGTGCGCGCAGCGTTTGCAGCACTCAATGACCTTGAAAAAAATGTAATTTCCCTCATGGTATTTGCAGGCTATAACAGCCGGGAAACAGCCAGACTCATTGGCAGCCCCGAGGGTACGGTACGCTCTTTAAAGAGTCGGGCGCTTCATAAAATGTCCCAATATCTCACGGAGTGACCGCAGCGATTCACATACATGATACAGATTTCGCACATCTGTCCATTCATTATTAAAGGAGGATTTCGCATGAACGAACAGGATTTCATGAATAAAATTGATGAAAAAACCAAGAATTTGCAGATTCCTGACAGCATTTCACCGGAAAACATGAAAAAAATGCTGGACGAAAACCCGCAAACACAACAACCAATGACTGCCGAAAAACAAAACTACCCAATGCGCCGTTTTGCCGCAGCCGCCTGCGCAGCGCTTGTACTTCTCAGCGGCATTGGCATTTCACAGATAAACCGTGACAAAACATCCAATGAGACAATGAAAGCAGCCACGGAGGCTGCCGCAGATGAAGATTTTGCAGAGGATGCCGTTGAAGGCCCTGCGGATGCCAATCAGTCCGGTTTTGACAGTGACCTCGCCTACCAGACCACATTTCATACACCGGACTCTTATGAAGATTATTTTAACACGGTGAAGTCTGCCTATGATGCATACTATGACCGTATTGCCACGGTGGAAACCAATGATGTAGCCCGGTATGAGACAACAGAAGCTATCATGGATGACAGTAATGACAGCGTTTCTATGGATGCCGCTGCTGATTATGCTTCAAGAGGCGGCAGTTCTGCCATGAAACAGAAAAACAGCAAGGAAACCCAGGATGCTTCTAATGGCGATGACTATTCCAAGACAAATACACAGGAGAAAAATATTGACGAAGGCGACATTATAAAGACGGATGGCACCTATATTTACCGGGTAACCAGCCAATATGATGAAGCTGAAAATGACACCATTTATAATCTCACCATTACCAAAACCGAACAGGGAAAACTGGAACTCATGACAACCATGAACTTAAATGCCCTGGCGCCTGCTTCGGAATCCGCATATTTCCGTTTCCATGAGTTTTACTGCCATAACAACCAGCTTATTATGCTCTACACGGTAGACGGATACACCGAAAACAGCAGAAGCTTAACCTATATAGCCATTTATGATGTGACGCATAAGGACAAACCAACTCTCGTAAAAAAGCTTTCACAATCCGGCTGGTACGAGGATTCCCGCATTAGTGACGGTTATCTTTATACCATCACCAACTATGACAGCGGCGATTTTACCGATATCAAACGCTACAAGGACTATATTCCGTCCGTGGATGGCAATACCATTGCATGCAGCAACATCTATTACACAGATGATGTCCTCATGGATACTTCACATGTCGTAACTTCATTAGACTTAAGCAAGCCAACGGAATTTACCGATTCCAAATCCATCCCGGTAAACGGCAGTTCCGTATATGTCAGTGAGCAGGCTATTTACTTTTACGCAGAAGTGTATGCGGATGTGACAAAAACCGAGATTATGAAAATGTACTATGATAAGGGCCAGTTTACGATTGGCAGCAGCGCCATGATTGCCGGTTATCTTTACGGGCCGTTCGCCATCAACGAATATAACGGGCATCTGCGAATTGTTGCAACCATTCCTGCCAATAATATTTCCCTGTTCCGCAATGCTGATGCTGATATGAAAGACATTGCCGTGTCCGGCACGCAGGAAACAGCCATCCGGGAGGATGTAAATGCCCTCTATATTCTGGACGAAAACCTGACGCTTACCGGAAAACTGACCGGGATCGCGCCGGGAGAAATCATATACTCTGCAAGATTCATGGGCGACACCGGCTACTTTGTAACTTATAAAAACACGGATCCTTTATTTTCCGTGGATTTGTCGGATCCGGCGAACCCGATTTTGACAGGAAGCTTAAAGATTCCCGGATTTTCCAACTATCTCCATCCATATGGCAATGGTATTTTATTAGGCTTTGGGGAAGAAACGGATCCGGAATCCCAGGAACTGCTTGGACTGAAACTGTCCATGTTCGATATCAGCGATCCTTCCGATGTCAAAGAAGAAGATAAATACATTATTGAAGACGGATGGTATAGCAATGCGCAGAATGACTATAAGGCAATGATGATTGATCCCGAAAAAAATATCCTCGGTTTCTTTTATTTCAGCCTTCAAAATAATGATAAATACTATTATGTAACCTATACCTATGACGAAAAATCGGGCTTTGTGGAGACGGCAAAATATGAGATTACCGATGGATCCGAATATGAAGATAATGGCGTCCGGGGTATTTATATTGGAGATTATCTCTATATCTGTACCAACCGTCAGATTACCAGTTATAAACTAAACTCCGAACAGCAGATTGACAAAGTTGTCTTTGACAGATAGCAAAACGGTGCAGCTCCTGAAAGGAACTGCACCGTTCATTTATGCCTGCATGAATCTTTATCAACCGGAATTTACTTTGCAAGCTCTAACATCCTCTTTAAAGGCATATACGCTGCTTCCCGCATCTCGTCGGAAAGAATAACCCCCTCATCTGCGCTCTCCAATGCCTTCTTCACGCTCTCTAAGGTAATCCGCTTCATATTGGGGCAAAACTGCCTGTGTCCAACAGAATAAAATTTTTTATCCGGGTTTTTCTGTCCTAATTCATAGAAGATTCCCATCTCCGTACATACAAGAAATACCTGGTCTTCCGAAGCCGTCGCATAATCTATCATCTGTGAAGTGCTTCCCACAAAATCCGCAAGCTCTAAAACATCTCCTGTACACTCCGGGTGCGCCAGTACCTTTGCCTCCGGGTGTACCTTCATTGCGTTCTCAAGTTCTTCCCTGTGAATACTCGTATGAACATGGCAGAACCCATCATTAAAGATAAAATGTTTCTCTGGCAATTGCAGCGCTATGTATCTGCCCAGATTATTATCCGGAATAAAGAAAATATCTCTGTTCGGCAAATTCCTCACAATTTTCAAAGCATTAGAAGACGTCACGCAAACATCTGACTCTGTTTTAATCTCCGCAGTAGAATTTACATAACATACCACCGCCACATTCGGATATTTCTCCCGGACTGCGCGTATCTTCTCAATCTCCACCATATGAGCCATTGGACAATCCGCAAGCTTGTCTGCCATAATTACCTTTTTATCGGGATTCAAAATTTTGGCGCTCTCACCCATAAACGATACACCACAAAAAAGAATGGTACTCTCCGGCACCTTTGTCGCTACCTCAGCCAGATAGTAGGAATCCCCCACATAATCTGCAATTGCCTGCACTTTGCCGTCCACATAGTAATGCGCCAAAATAACGGCATCTTTTTCTTTCTTCAATCTTGCGATTTCTCTTTCCATGACCTTGTCCTCTCGTTTTCATAATATATTGTCATTTGTGAAATTCCCTTTACTCCGCGCAGTTGGGCAGCTTATCCCAACACATCCTTATATACCCGCATCACATTCCGGCAGCAAATCTTATCAATTTCACTTTCATGAAATCCTGCCCGTCTAAATTCTTCTATCAAAAAAGACATTTCCTCTGCTCCGGCAAGCTCCGGATGAAGCGGAATCCCATCAAAATCACTGCCGAATCCTACACATTCTATCCCGGCAACCTGCGCAATATGCTTTGCATGTCTTGCAATATCCGCAAGGGAAGCATATCCCAAGCCCCAGTTTTCAGGATTTCGGGCATCGCACATTCGTCCGTTTTCATGCTCTCTCAAAAAATCCACACTGAAATTAAGTCCGACTACGCCGCCACATTCCCCAATCTTTTGAAGCATGTCATCACTTAAGTTCCTCGCTGCTCCACATACCGCTCTCGCATTGGAATGGCTTGCCACAAAAGGCTTCTTGGCAAATCGAACCACGTCATAAAATCCTGCATCCGATAAATGGGATACATCCACAATCATTTGCAGCCGTTCCATTTCCTCTAAAAACTGAATACCGGTTTCGGTCAATCCATGCTCCTGATCCGGCACATATAAATCCCCATTTTCATTATAATTCGGATACCCCAGCTCATTTGGATAATTCCATGTGAGCGTCATCATACGAACACCCTGGTCATACAAATACTGCAAATTGGAAAGCGAGCCTTCGCAGACTCCCCCCTCCTCCACGGTAAGCAGCGCTGACAGCCTGCCTTTGTGCTCATTTTCCATGATTTCTTCTGTGTTATGCACCTCGGCAATCAGATCTTTATTTTCCCTGATTTCCCGCTTGAACACCCGGATCAGTTCCTTTACCGCAGCAAAGCTTCCGTGGCATGCCTTTTTGCTGTCCACGAACAGCGCAAAATTCTGTACCAGATAACCGCCCTTTTGAAGCCGCTCCAAATCAATCATCAGATGGTTTTTCCGCAGGCAGCAGTCCTCTCCCCGCTTTTCCGCCTCCCAAATCTCACTAATCGTATCACAGTGCATATCAATAATCTTCAAATGACTTCCCTCATATTTCTAAATGTTCTATCCATATATTCATATGCTTTTGATAGATTGGCAATTCCTTTCACAGCCTGCTTAATCCGCCGGCTCATAGGTTCGTTCAAACACATCTCCCTGTATGATATAGCTGTCACTGAGATCATCCGCGCGAACTGCCATGTAATCTCCCGGTCTTCCATAAAAATACTCTCTGTTTTCCCCTGCCGGAAAGATCTTCGTCCGCCTTGTCAGTTTTTGGGCATAGATACCTGCTCCCTGCTTTGGATAGCAGATATGCGCCAGCTCATCTAAACTGATGTATTCGCCGGTCGCAAGATTTTCAACCGCCGGAATAAAATCAAGCATTTTCTCAAATACATCCAGATTTTCCCCGGTTGCTTCGTAAGTACTCTCAAACTTCTGCCGTTTCATATCATAGACCTCACCACGACAGCCAATCATAATATAGGCATCTTCCTCCGCAGCCAAAATCATCCCCGACTCATTTTCCAATGTCTTAATCCGAATCTGGCATCCTTTCTCCGCCACATCTAATGACCTTACAAATGCCCAGCCTTCTTTCTGTTTTACATAGCGCTGCCATTTTGTAATCTCGTCCCGGTTGTTTTGGCTATATTCCACTGCCTCAATACAGTCACAGCCTGCAAAATATTCCGCAGTCTGCATCAGAAAATACTGTGTAACCTCCGATATCTCAACATTTGCCATCTTAACCCGCAAAATTGCTGAGGCAATCTGTCCTTCTGCACATTCTGCGGCTCCTTTGACAAGACCAAACTCCGGAATCATGGAGTCTAAAAATTCCAATGCGCGAATCTCCCTCGTGGCACTCGTAAAAAATAAGCGGATTTCCTCCTGATTGTCTGCCACAAATAACATATACTGGCAATTCAGCGCTATCCTAAGCTGCTCTAAGTCTGTTGAAGTAACAAAATCACGCAGATCTTTATTGATCTCTATCACGACAAGAGGCTCCTCCAAGTGCCGATATACTCCGCCGCAGCCTGCCATATCCTGAATATCCTCTATTTTTTCAAATTGTTGCTTCCATGCTTCCATACCATCTTTTCCCTTCCTGTATTTTCTCTGCCCGGTTTTCTTCTCCGCTCCGCTGTCCTGGACTATCCCTTCTTCTCTTTCTTCTAAAAGCTTATCTGCAAATTCCTGAAAAATTCTGTTCACATGGGTGAAATACAGAACCAGCCTGTCTTCCTCTACTACCATGATTTTTGCATATACATTGGTAAAAACAGCTCTGCCGCCCTCCCCGGCTGCAAAAATCTCCACATCTGTATACTCCGCCAATTCCTCCACATTCCCGCTGTCCAATAAGACGGTTGCCCTTCTTCTGGAAAAATTCTCAAGCTGTGCAGAAATGGAATATTCCATAATCCTCTTTCCCTCGATTGGATACAGATTAAATGTAACCGGTATATCTGCCGGATACATGGTATCTGACACCACATAATTCAACGAACAGTTATATTCTCCGCCAATTTCCATAACCTCATATACAGGCATGGGTTTTGACAGCCCTTTTGCCGTAACCTCGATCCGATTGCGAACCTCCACCCGGCAATCCATCTGATCCAGAGTTTCTTTTGATACCAATACCTGCCCGCCGACACTAAAACTCTCAATTCTGGAACACTGGTTTACGGTTTTTCCAAGAACATTGTAGCGCATCATTTTCTCAGAACCTACATTCCCGATAAACACCTCGCCCTGATGGATGCCAATCCCCATTTCCAATGTGGGGTATCCTTTCTCCTCACAATAACAATTCACGTTTTTCATACTGTTCTGCATACAGATTGCCGCTGCCACGGCATCCTGGCTTTGCCGTTTAGAGGGAAGCGGTGCGCCAAATACCGCCAGTATTCCATCACCTAAAAACTCTATCACGATGCCGTGATATTTTGTAATGACCTCCAGCATTTCCGTAAAATAAAAATTGAGCAAATCCGTCACCGCATCCGGATCCAGATTCTCCGAAGCAGAGGTAAAGCCACGCAAATCCGATATCATAACTGTGACTTCACGTTTTTCCCCTCCTATGACAGCTCTATCCGGGTTCTCTAAGATTACGTCCACCACTTTTTCCGAAAAATACCTGCCAAAGATCTGATGAAGCAGTTCATTTCTGGACTTAAGCTGTTCATTCAACTGATGAATTTTCCTTGCCGCCTGCAAATCGCCTGCCTGCCTTCGCAGCATTTTCTCATAATTCTTCGTCACCTCATGCTGCCATGCCGTGCGCTCAATACGCAAAACCTCCGGATTGGAAAAAGGCTTCCGCAATACGACTGTTGCCCCTCTTGCATAACACTCTTCATCCAGTTCATCCGTTCTGTGTTCCGTCATAAAAAACAATGGTACGCCTGCTAATGACTGCTGGCTCTTAAGCAGTGAAAGAAATGTAAAATCCTCCTTACTGTCCATTTCGTAATCCAGGATAATAAGGGATGGCATATTCTTATGCGATTCAACATTCTCTGACAATCCGCTGACCGCTTTTTGCAAAGCCTCGAACGTCAGCATACAAAAAGCGCGCATACTTCCTGCAGAATTGATTTTTTTCTGCGCTTCTATCATATCCTTTTTGTTATTGCCAATCACCCAAATCGTCTTTTCCATATCCAAATCACTTTCTAAGGCATCCGATACCATTTCCCGGCAGGCTTTGCCTTTCCGCTAAATCCCTCTTACTGTTGACCGTTCCCGGTATACCATTTCCCACGCAAATCCTTATTTGCGCCCTTTTGCATGACACTCTTGCAGCGGTCACACAGATATCCGGTACGAATCGGCTCGCCACACTTCTGACAGGAAAACCGTTCCGGAGCCAGTTTCGGTATCTCTAAAAATTCCTCATGTAAAAAATAAGCAACTACATTGCGTGGAACACCCGTGTCTTTCGCTATAACCGCTACAGAACGCGCCCCTTCTTTTTCCAGATAATTGCGTACAGTCCTCAAATAATCATAGTTTTCTTTGCTGCAATCCACACACCGGAAAATCCCGGCGCCTGTTTCCTCCAACTCGCCACCACAATACTGGCACTCCTTAGGCGCTTTGTTGATTTCAAACACATCCGAACGCCTCTCTAAACTCCTGCGTTTCCCATTCTGGCTCTTTAAATTCTTTTGCTTCGTAACAGGATATTCCTCGATCGCCTCTATCTGACTGTCCTGAATCTCATCGCTCTCCTCTATCTGCAAAAGATTCTGTATTTGCGCCTTAAGGTCTGTAAAGCCCTGTATGGAATCCTCTTTGTAAGAAATGGTCTGTACATTATTCAGATAGAAACGAAAATGCTCGCATAACGGTACCTCATCAATCTTCACCGGAATAATTGTCTTTCGGTGGTTAACCGCACTGTCAATCTCCTTTTCCACCCAGATTGACGTTTGGGAGGACTTGGAAAGCACCAGCAAAAAAATTTCACATTCCCGGATCGCACGCGGAATTTCCCTCGCATAGCTGGAACCAGCCGGAATCATTTCCGGAGCCTTCCAGTAAGATATTCCCATTTCTTTTATTACCTTTACCAGTTGATTTACAAAACGGTCATCTTGTGAACTGTAGCTTATAAAAATACTTTTCGTATTTGTCATATGCCCGCCCCCTTAACAACCTGGTTTCTGCCAGATTCCTTTGCAATATAAAGTCTGTCATCTGCCCGCTTAATATTCTCATCCGGTGTTCTGTTCCGGTCAATCTGACTAACCCCAAAGGACATAGTCACCTTAATCTGTAAATCTGCATACTCACAGATCGATGATTCTACCTGCTGCCGCACATTTTCCGCAAAGTCCGCTGCCTGCTCCAAATCCTTATCTGCCAGCAAAAATACAAACTCTTCACCACCCCATCTTACAACCTCATCCTCTGAGGTCAGATTACTCTGCAAAATATCTGCCACATGAATCAGCACTGCATCCCCTGCATTATGACCGTATGTATCATTTACTGTCTTGAAAAAGTCAATATCACAGATAACGACACCGATTGCTTTCCCAAAACCTATGCTTTCAATCCGATCCGCATAATACTCATAAAAACCCCGCCGGTTCTTGAGCCCTGTCAGTTGGTCAACCTGTGCCTCCCGCTGCAGGATATGAGATTCCAGTGTCTTACCACAGAATACCGCCACCATAGCAAGCCTTTTCACATCCCGATCGCCAAATGAACTGTCTAAACCGTTCATATCAAGCTTATTGATAGCCTGAAAAGCGCCAATCACCTTGCCCTTTTCATTACTCACCGGCATACAGAGTATCGACTTTGTCGTATAACCGGAGGCTTTGTCCACATCCGGATTAAACCGCTCATCTTCATATGGCTCATTTATAACAATTGTTTCCTTGTTCTCAATCGCTGCGCCTACAACTCCACTGCCTTCCGGAATCGTAAGTTTCTCACTTCCCCATGCCGCCAAAGTCCAATATTGCCGTTTCTTCGTATCCCAATACCAGAAGGATGCACGGTCAGAACCGGCTAACGTTCTTCCAAGCTCTGTCAAAATTGAAATAGCTTTATCAAAATCCTTTTCATCCATTAACCGGTTCATATAGTAAAATATCTTTTCCAAAATTCCCTCTGCATGAATGGTTTGAATTTCCCGATTTTCCAACATTTCACATTCCTCCGTTCCTATCCTCTGTTATCAAGTGCATTTTACTTTGCATATATTGTAATGACTTACGCTGATTATCTGCCAATGTTGTCTCGATTAACACGCTGCAATCCGAAAAATACCGGCAGTAACAGTCTGCAAACCATTCCCAGTCAAGCATTCCATCCCCAACCGCCAGATGCAGATCGTGAATTAAATCGTTATCATTAATATGAATATGCTTCACATAATCGGAAATCGCTGCTACAAAGCTTCCCATATCTTCACTGTAAATACTTGCATGCGCATAGTCAAAACAGACACCATAATTGGCATATCCTGAAAGTCTGTCCGAAATCTTCCTTAAAATATCAGGCGTGCGGTCAAACATGTTCTCCAAATATATATCAAGTTTTGGATATCGTTCCAACAGCTTTTTCAAAAATGCCGCTGTAAACTCCACGACCCGGTCATCATATTCTTTCCCTTCCAGAATCGGGTTACAGTTTGTGTGGAAGACAACCCCTTTGACACCCAGCCGGCAGGCGATCTCCATGCTCTGCTCCATGCGCTGTTCCGATATCGTTCGGATCTTCTCGTCCTGACTAAATACCGTTACATCCAAAAACGCGCCGTGCATTGTGCTGTTTTTTGGAATCCCCACCTGATGATAGTACTCGATTAATTCATTCACCCGGTTTTCATCATCTAATATGTCCGGTTCAAAAAAATCATTGATTTCAAAACCTGTACCATACTCATCCGCAATCCGCTTATGCTCTTCTAATTGTTCTGCTTTTGACACAACTAAAAAGTACATTACATTTACCCCTTATTATCCTTCACTTCAAAATAAACAGCTATCTTTGCCTGCAAGCAGCCACGATGCTTCAAGCATCTGCTTCAATATATAATCATTCGCAATTGCCCGCACTTCGTGCTTGTGCAATTACTAAACAATTGTTTCAATATTATTCCATAATAATTTGCAATTGCTCGCACTTCGTGCTCCCGCAATTACTAAACAATTGTTTCAATATTATTCCATAATAATTTGCAATTGCTCGCACTTCGTGCTTTCACAATTGCCAAACAACCATTCGCCTTCTCGGACTATCGTCCTTCAGGCTCATGTTTGTTTATCCAGCAAATAAACAGCTATCTTTGCCTGCAAGCAGCCACGATAGCTGTTTGCTTGCTGGAATTATTATATCATAATCCTTTATAACGTACAATTAAATAATATTAATGTTTTTCGTGCAAACTGCCCATTCATTCTTCTGTATACACTGTTTTATCTAAACAGGCTCCCCATTGATTCTTCTGTATATGCCCCTTATCCAAACAGGCTTCCCACCATGTAAACAATAAATGCGCCAATCCATGCCAGGACGCATTGCAGCACCACAACCGCAAAAGCCCATCTGCCTCCTAACTCCCGCTTAATGGATGTAATTGCTGCCACACAGGGAGTGTAAAGCAGGCAAAACACCAAAAGCGCTGCCGCAGAAAGCGGTGTAATGCATGCCAGCAGGCTTTTTGTACTGCCAAACAAAACAGATAACGTAGAAACGACACTCTCCTTTGCCATAAATCCGGTAATCAGCGCAGTACATACTCTCCAATCACCAAAGCCCATTGGCTGGAAAACCGGTGCAATCAACCCGCCTATCACAGCGAGCAGACTGTCCTTCCCCTCTGTTACCACATTCATATGAATATCAAAGCTCTGTAAAAACCAGATTACGATTGTTGCCAGGAAAATAATCGTAAATGCCCGCTGTAAAAAATCTTTCGCTTTCTCCCACAAAAGCTGGCAGACATTTTTCGCTCCCGGAAGCCGGTAGTTCGGAAGCTCCATAACAAAAGGAACCGGTTCTCCCTTAAATAACGTCCGCCGAAGCAGCAACGCCATCAACAGACCAGCCAAAATCCCCGTGAAATACAGTGCCACCATTACCATTCCCGCATGCTCCGGGAAAAAAGCGGCAGCAAAAAATGCATAAATCGGCAGTTTTGCCGAACAGCTCATAAACGGCGTCAGCAATATCGTCATCTTCCTGTCACGCTCAGACGGCAATGTACGACTTGCCATCACTCCCGGCACTGTACAGCCAAAACCAATCAGCATCGGCACAATACTCCGTCCGGACAAACCAATTTTCCGAAACGGCCGATCCATTACAAAAGCAACTCTTGCGATATATCCGCTGTCCTCCAATAACGACAAAAAGAAAAAAAGCGTTATAATAATTGGGAGAAAACTTAACACACTTCCCACACCATTAAAAATACCGTCGATTACCAAAGAGTGGAGCACCCCATTGACATGCGCTCCGGCAAGCAGGTTGTCCACAACATCTGTAATCCTTCCAATTCCTGCTTCCAAAAGATTCGCCATCCATGCGCCGATCACATTAAATGTCAGCCAAAATACCAGTGCCATGATTATGATAAATGCCGGAATTGCCGTGTATTTGCCTGTGAGTACCTCATCTATTTTCCGGCTGCGGATATGTTCTTTGCTCTCTCCCGGTTTTATAACCGTCTGCTCACAAATTTTATGGATAAAGGAAAAACGCATTTCCGCCATTGCCGCTGCCCGGTCAAGACCACCCTCCTCTTCCATTTGAAGGATAATATGTTCTACCATTTCCTCTTCATTCCGGCTCAGCTTTAACTGCTTTAAAATAAGAGGGTCGCCTTCCGCTAATTTACTTGCTGCAAACCGAACCGGAATATCTTCCTTTCCGGCATGATCTTCAATCAGATGCATAATGCCATGCAGACACCGGTGTACAGCGCCTCCCTTGTCATTCGAGTCACAAAAATCTAATCTTTGCGGTTTCTCCTGATATTTTGCCACATGATATACATGGTCAACCAGTTCATTTATCCCCTCATTTTTTGAAGCAGATATCGGAACCACCGGAATCCCCAGCATTTCTTCCAATTCATTTACCCTTATGGAGCCTCCGTTCTCCCGCACCTCATCCATCATGTTAAGCGCCAGTACCATCGGTACATTCAATTCCAGAAGCTGCATTGTCAGATACAGGTTTCTCTCAATATTCGAAGCATCCACAATATTGATAATTCCCTTTGGTTTATCCTTTAACAGAAATTCCCTCGTCACAATTTCCTCACTGGTATATGGCGACATAGAATAAATACCCGGTAAATCCGTTACCAATGTATCACTGTGTCCCTTAATGGAACCATCTTTTCGATCGACTGTCACGCCCGGAAAATTTCCTACATGCTGATTGGCTCCGGTCAATTGATTAAACAGCGTTGTTTTGCCGCAGTTCTGATTGCCAGCCAATGCAAATGTGATTGTCTCCCCCTTCGGAAGTGGATTCTCGTCTGCCTTTGTATGATAGCGGCCGCCCTCACCAAATCCCGGATGCTCCGCTTTCCTTTGGGAAGTTGTCTGCTCCGTCACACGGTCTGTTTGATCTGTCACTTTAGAAATTGTGATGTTTTTGGCATCTGCCAACCGCATTGTCAGCTCATACCCGTGAATTTGCAGCTCCATCGGATCTCCCATCGGAGCCAGTTTTACCAGTTTAACCTCCACCCCCGGTATCATTCCCATATCCAGAAAGTGCTGGCGCAAAGCTCCTTGCCCGCCTACCGCATTTACAATCGCCTCTTCCCCGACCTTTAACTGATCAAGTGACATCCGTTCGTTCTCTGCTTTGTTTTCTTCCGTTTTGCTCTCTTCTGTTTGATTCTTTCCCATATCTGCCGCCTTTGTATTTGTGTGATCTGTATTCCTTCTCAATGAACCAGTAGTTATCATACCACACTTTTTTCTACATATAAATAGCCATTTTCATGGAGAAAAGGAATTCTCTGCCTTTTTTTCAGCTCCATCCTGTGTTACAATGGCAAAAGAAATTTTTTTTGCAAAGGAGACACCTTTATGGGACATTTTTACTTTACACGGCATGGACAAACCATATGGAATGTAGAAAATAAAATCTGCGGCGCAACGGATATCGAGTTGACAGAACTTGGACATCAACAGGCAGCCGCTTTAGGACGCCAGATTGCAAATGGTGACTACCAGATTGATAAGATTCTTTACTCTCCTCTGATCCGAGCCGCCAAAACAGCAGAACATATATCGAAAGAAACCGGCATCCCAATGGAGGTGGAGCCCCGGCTTAAGGAACAGAATTTTGGAAAATGGGAATCCACACCCAGAAATGGTGAAGAATTCCGCAGTGCAAAAATCCGTTTTATCGACCACTATGAGAGTGGGGAATCCATGCTGCAAATGGCACAGCGTATTTTCAATCTTTTGGATGACATCAAAAAGGATGCGGACAACACGACCTGCCTTTTAGTTGCACACAACGGAATTGCCCGATTTATCCAATCCTACTTTTATGATATGAGCAATGAGGAATTTGCCATGTTCGGCATTAAAAACTGCGAAATCCGGAGATATGACTTTTAGCCGTATCCCCGGATTTTTATGGTATCACTGCCCCGGGGTTCCATGCAGACAGAAAAAACCTTAATCCTGGAAACGCTTTTTTTCCTGCACCTTCATTCTTGTCAGCTCCCTGACAGCCAATGTAACCGCTACCACGGCTGCCGCCCCATCTGCCACCGGGCCTGCAAACATCACTCCATCTATACCCATGAAGCGTGGCAGCAGCAGTATAAGCGGTAACAAAAAGATGACCTGCCGTGTTAAAGACACTAATGCGCCAAGTTTGGCTTTCCGGATCGATGTAAAAAAGCCGGACGACATAGGCTGTATTCCATTTATAAATGTCATAAACATGAAAATTCGGAAATATCGTTCTGCGAACTGAAAATATTCCGGTGTTCCATCCCCGAACAACGCAGTGATGGAATGTGGAAATATCTGAAAACACAGGAAAAACGCAACACCCACTGACGCTGCAATCCGAAATGCCAACTTATATGTCTGCCGTACCCGGTCATACCGCTTAGCCCCATAGTTATATCCCCAGATTGGCTGACACCCCTGGGAAATTCCAATGCAGATTGCCATAAATACCATATTCACTTTGGAGATAATCCCCACACATGCCAGCGGAATATCCTCGCCGTATGCTGACTGCCCTCCATAAAAGCGCAGTGTATTATTCATAACAATCTGTACAATTGCCATCGCCACCTGGTTAATGCAGGATGCCATGCCAAGCGAGACAATGTCCTTCGCATAACGGGCAGAAGGCTTCAACATGCCAAAAGGCAGTTCCATCTTCTTAAGCCTTGCAAAATACACAATCACCATAATCCCGGAGACAAACTGCCCGATTACCGTTGCCCAGGCAGCGCCCTGGATTCCCCATTGAAATCCAAAGATAAACAGTGGATCCAGAATGGTATTTATAATGGCTCCGGTCAACATGCAAATCATAGAATAAGCCGGGCTCCTGTCTGCGCGAATCAAGTGATTGCCGCCCGTGGTAAGAACCAGAAACGGGATGCCAAAAGCCGTTATTCCTGTATAATCCTGTGCATACGGAAGCACCTGCTTTGTCACGCCAAATAAATGAAGCAGCGGATTTAAAAAGCTTAACGTCATCACTGCAATCACTGTTCCGCAGATTACAAGCAGAGAAAGAGCTGTGCCTGCAATCCCGCTGGCTTTTTTCAGATTCCCTGCGCCTGACTCAAGGTTGTAATTCGAAGCGCCGCCAACTCCCAGTAGAAGCGCTGTAGCTGTACAGATGATAGAGATCGGAAATGCCACATTTGTTGCCGCATTGCCGAGCAGTCCAACCCCCCGTCCAATAAAAATCTGATCCACAATATTATAAAGCGAGCTTACCAGCATACTGATAATCGCCGGAATCGCAAATTTGGCTATCAGCCTGCCAATCCGTTCCACTTCCAGAGGATTCTTCTGTTCTTTTACGTTGTGTTCCACACGATTGATTTCCTGTGTCTGTATCTCACTCATCTTTTTACCTGTCTCTTTCCATTCGCATAGCCAAAGGGCTGTAACACCTGTCACAACCCCTTAGATTCCATGCACATTATAGCCTATAACTTTGCAATTAACGCAATCATCTTCTCATACTCTTCCTGCGTTTCGGGCAGTTTCTCTTTTGCCGAATCCATATCGCCTGCACGCAGATGTTCGGTTATATCCGATATCATCTGAAACAGTCTGGTAAGAGATAAATTGCCACACACGCCTTTTAGTGTATGCGCTGCTTGAAAAGCTTTGTCTGTATCTCCCGCATCAAATGCCTCTACCAATTCATCAAAATGGGGATCCGCAGGAAATTTCTTAAGAAAACGCTCAAACAATGCCATATTTCCCATAAAACGTTCACCTGCTCCATCCACATCAACACCGGCATCCCTGAATGCCTGTATCATTTTATCATCCATTTTATTCTCCTCTTTTATGTTATAATTCACACCTGGCTATCCGCAAAAGTCTCAATGGCATCTTTTGCAAACTCCAAGCATTTCATTAACTTCGGTGAAAAGACTCCACACTCGCCATTGATAATCATATTGTATGCTTTTTCTTTCTCAAATGCCTTCTTATAGACCCGTTCACTTACCAATGCATCATATACATCCGCAACGGATACAAGCTGCGCAGATAGTGGAATTTCCTCACCCACAAGCCCATCCGGATATCCTTTCCCATCATAACGCTCATGATGATATCTCACTACTTCATAAGATGCCCGAAAGGTCTCCTGATCCTGTACATCAGAAAGCATATTTAGAATCTCGCAGCCCTTTGTAGTGTGGCTCATCATAACCTGGCGTTCCTCATCCGTAAGTCTTCCCGGCTTTAACAAAATATTGTCCGGTATGGAAATCTTACCCAAATCATGAAGCGCGGATGCTCTGACAATCGTATCAATCTTCTCCTTCGTAAGCCCCGCTTCCGGATAAAGCTTCCGGTATGCCCCCGCTAAAATCCTTGTCAGTCCCTTTACACGTTTTACATGGTCTCCGGTCTCTAAATTACGAAACTCCACAATGTTGCTGACTGCATCTAACAAACTATCATTAAATGTTTCCAACTGGTGTTTTTGTTCTTCAATGGTAAATTCTAATTCCTCCACATTATGATACAGTTCAATCGTACTGACAACACGTTTTCTTACTGTCTGTGCGACGAACGGCTTATTGATAATAGCCGTTGCCCCCAGCGAATAGCAGGCAAACTCTGTCTGTGCATCATCCTGCGCCGTAATCAATATGACCGGAATCTTATCTAAAACCTCTTTGGCATGAAGTACCTGCAACACCTGATAACCACTCAACACCGGCATCACGATATCCAGAAGGATAATAGCAATCCTTTCCTTGTGTTTTCCGAACTGGGCAATCGCTTCCTTCCCATCCTCTGCCATTATAATATTATAGTCATCCTCAAATATCTGTCGAAGCAGTTCCCTGTTCAATTCTTCATCATCAACAATTAAAATCGTGTCTCTCATGAATTTTCTCTCCTCTTTGTTTCTTTTTGTAAATGCGACATGCCTCTCGTTTTTGATATTCTTATTTGATGAAATTGTAACGCTTTCTTTGCGACTTATCAAGTATTTTTCACAAGAATTGATTGAATTTTCAGATAATTAGACACAAAAAGCATCTGGATTTTGTTTTCCAAATGCTTTTTATAAACACAATTTTCAACAGGCGGGGATTTCAAATATATACGATCTATATTTACAGTCTTTCATACCACTGCTTTACAACCATTTCCGCCTTTTTCAGATATATGTTAAATCCATCATCCTTAAGCGCTTCTTCTTCCGTATGATAAATATAGGTACTCCAGTCCCACCAGAAGAATCCGGCAAACCAGTCACGTTTTGACATAACAGAAAGGCAGGACTCGTAAAAATTTGCCTGTTCTTCTTCACTATGTGCAAAGTCTGTGTGGGTAAAATCCCACGGCATCTGCGCACAGCCCAATGCGCTCCGGCATCCAATCTCCATAAAGAGGATTTTTTTATTAAGCCGCTGGCTGACACCTTCCAGTCGGTCTGCTACCTTCTCCCACTCCGCTTCCATTTCCTGCACAGATGCCCCCGGCTTGCTCTCTACCGGATAGTAAGCAGAGGTTCCAACATAGTCCAGCATGTCATACCAATTAGCAACCTCCTCCTTTCCGTGATTCGTGTTATAGACAAGAGATCCATGATAAACCGTCTTTACGGCAGCAATTGTCTTTCTCCAATACTCCTCTTTGCGCTCCGTTCCCAGCATTTCACAACCCAGACAAAACATTTCGCATCCTGTGTATTCTGCAATTCTTGCATAATGTACCAGATATGACTGATAACTCTCAAACCATGCTTTCCAATAGTTATCTTCCTCCTGCATCGTCTCATCCGGAAAATTGATATATGCGCGCCAGATTCCGTCATTACAGTTAATCATTGGCTTTAAGCAAACCTTCACCCCTCTGTCGTGAAAGCGTTTGATGGTATCCATCATCTCCAAATCCGGAATATCTTTCCGATAATCAAACTTGATTTCCGTTGAAGTAAATGTATCCTGATAAATCGGGAATGCAATGCACACCCAGTTAATCCCTGTCTCCATCAAGCGATCCTGGCTGTAATGCCCCTCTTCCGACTCATACATCCCCTTTGTTCCCATAAAACCATATGTATAACCTTTTATTTCCATGCTAATTACCTCCTCTTTCTAATATGTACTTCATAGACAATTGCAAAACTCCTGATTCCCAAAATCTAGTTGTGCAATATAAACAATATCATAAGCCAGGTGCTTTGGAGCCGCCAGCGCTTAGTGAGGTTTTTTCGAGCTTAGCGCTGTTGCGAGCGACAAGCAGCACAAGCGTGCCTGCGTTGATATTGTCTATATTGTACAACGGATGTCTTGAAAAACAGAGTTTCGCAATTGCCTAATATGTACTTCCTACTGCATAGTGGAATATTAGCATAGAATGAGGCTTCTCAATATAAAAAATCTATTCTTTTTAGGTAATTTTCTATTTTATTTTAAGTAATTTGTTGGTTTATTAAGTAATTTAAGGTGAGTTATAACTCAAATGCCTGCTTGATACTGTCGTAGTGCAGGAAAATTCCCTGCTCGGCAAACATTTTAATTTCATCCAGGGTGGCAAGCATATACCCATCGGTCTCTGCTTCCTGTAAACGCAAATCCGACTCTGCAAAATCTCCCACGAAACGGTAAACATCCACAAAATAGTTATCCCCTTCACCCGGGTTTTCCCGTCTGTATGAAAAAAGATAACCGCCCTCAAAACCTGCCACGTCGAGACCGGTCTCCTCTAACACTTCACGCTTTACCGCATCAAAGGAATCTTCGCCAGCCATCGCTGCACCACCGGATACCTCCCACCAGCCCGGCGCCCATGCCTTTGTCATAACACGCCTGGTAATCAAAAACCTCTTGTCCGGTCTTGCAACAATGCCAAGCACTGTCAAATGGTACTCATCATCCTTTAAGCACCAGTCATTTCGTTTCATAGTGCGCCCGGTTCGCTGCTTATGCTTATCATAGATATCCCATAACTCCATATTCCTTCCATCCTTTTTCATTTATTTTTGAAACTGCTTAATATACTTCCGATATGTCACATAAAACAGCACCGCCGCCACAACCGTTGAAAGGTAGTCCGTGACCGGCTGTGCAATGGCAAGCGTTTCCGGCGTGTTAAACACCGCATTCATGGTAAGCAGAATCGGCAGAAACAAAATCCCCTGCCTGCTGACAGACAAAATCAGAGCCGGCACCGCCGCGCCCGTAGACTGAATCGCATTAACAAACACAAACAGCAGCCCGAGAATCGGCCCGGAATAAATATAAATCCTCGCAAAAGCAAGCCCATAGGTATAAGCCTGTTCATCCTCCAAAAAGGCGCGGACCAAAGGTCCTGCCCCGCAATAGCATGCCACGGTCATCACCAGGCTTAAGCAAAATGCAAGTGCCAGGGAAAACCGCAGCACCGCCATATAACGCTGCTTGTTCTTCGCACCAAAGCAATAGCCCAAAAGCGGCTGAACTCCCGTGCCAAGACCAATCAGGAGCATGACGACAATCATATTGACCTTCATGGCCACGCCAAGACCTGCCACAGCCATATCCCCGTGCTTCGTCATCATATTGTTAATCACAATATTGGATACGCTCATTAAAATATTGTTCAAAGATGCCGGAATGCCAATCGAAAATACACCGATGGCAATCCGCCCGCGCACCCGGTAATCCTTAAGTTTAATCGACAAAATAGACTTCTTTGATAGCAGATGCGCCAGATAAAAACCACTGGAGCATACATTTCCAATCACAGTTGCAACGGCAGCCCCTTTTACATCCCAGCCACAGGCAAGGATAAACACCGGATCCAAAATAATATTGACAAGATTGCCCACAATCATTCCGATCATGGCCTTTTGCGCATTTCCCTCGGCACGGATAATATTACTGAAACTGTTGCTGACAATCAGAAAAGGGATTCCACATGCTACAATTGCGAGATACTGTCTGGTGTATTCCATTGTATCCGCACTGGCTCCCACCGCACTGCATACTGAATCTACAAAAATCCAAATCAAAACCATCGAGACCGCACCGATAACCAGCCCGCTCCAAAAACAAAAGGAAGAGGTATTCTTTGCCTTTTTCCGCTCGCCCTGACCGAGCATCCTGGAAATCAATGAGGTTCCACCAATACCAAACAACATACCTACTGCCATAAAAAGAAGAAATACCGGTGTTGCCAGTGATACTGCCGCCACCATGTAGGCATTATTCGTCTGCCCGATAAAAAAAGTGTCCGCCAGATTATAAATCAATACCATAATCATACTGACAATGGAGGGTATGACATTAAACAATACAGCCCTCGGAACGGATGCATTTTGAAATATCTCTGTTGTTTTATCTTTCATTTTTGTACTCCTAACTGTTTATCAATTTGCCTGTTCAAACGTTTAATACTATAAATTTGTTTGTCTGTATTGTCAATAGCCTTTACAGGGATATGTTGTAAGATTTCATATAAAATCACTCTGTAATCATTTGATACATTTCCGGACGCCTGTCACGAAACAATCCCCAGGATATCCGATTCTTCGCAATAACTTCCAAATCATAGCTGTGTATTAAGATATCCTCCATATCCCGTGAAGCTTCCTCAACCAGCTCACCCGTCTCATCCGTCATAAAAGAAGAACCGTAAAAGCTTAGGGAGGAACTCTGCCCCGCATTTTCTTCACATGGTTTCACTTCTTCCGTTCCGATGCGGTTGGCTGCAATAACCGGTATCAGATTCGCCGCTGCATGTCCCTGCATGCATCTTTTCCAATGCGGCATACTGTCACATAAAAGTACCGGTTCCGAACCAATTGCTGTTGGATAAAATAAAAGTTCCGCCCCTTTTAGCGCCAGGCAGCGCGCAGTCTCCGGGAACCACTGATCCCAGCAGATGCCGACCCCGATATCCGCATAGCGGGTCTTAAATACCTTAAATCCCGTATTTCCCGGTGTGAAATAGAATTTTTCCTGATAAAAATGATCGTCCGGAATATGTGTCTTCCGATACACGCCAAGCACTTTTCCATCTGCATCAATACAGGCGAGAGAATTATAGAACACATTGCCATCCCGCTCAAAAAAGCTCACCGGAAGCACCACAGAAAGCTCTTTTGCCAAACGGATTCCCATCCTGACAGCAGGGTGGGAATCCACCGGATATGCATATTCATAAAATTCATACTGCCTTTGCTGGCAAAAATATTCCCGTTCAAAAAGTTCCGGCAGCAAAACAATATCTGCGCCCTTTTCGGCTGCCTTTCGTATCCGCTGCTCTGCTCTTTTTATATTCACATTTATATCGCTTCCACACTGCATCTGAATGGCAGCCACCGTTACCTGTCTCATATTATTCTCCTTCTCCCTCTGCCGGAATCTGCTGTGTAATACAATGAATATTACCTCCACCGACCAAAATATCCCTTGCCGGAATCTGAATAATTTCCCGTTCCGGGCAAAGTTCCCGCAGGATAAATGCCGCCCTCAAGTCACTGTCCACATTATCACCGCCAAAGGCAGGCATAATAACGGAACCATTTGAAAAATAGAAATTGACATAGGAAGCGGCAAGACGTTCCCCAATCTCTCTTCGATCCTCTCCCTCCTCAAAGGTATACCCCTTTAAATCCTCTTCCCGAATCCATACCGGATGCTCCGGAATCGGCAGCTTATGAACCGTAAGCCTGCGCCCTTTTGCGTCCACTGCCTGCTCTAACACCGCAAGGTCTGCCACCGAATATGCATACTGGGGATCTTCTTCCTCATCCGTCCATGCCAGTACCACCTCTCCCGGACGTATGAATGCGCATATATTATCCACATGTTCGTCTGTCTCATCCCCATAGATACCGTGCGGAAGCCAGATTACCTTCTGTGCGCCAAGATAACTGCAAAGCCTTTTCTCAATTTCCTCCTTGCCAAGCCCGGGATTTCTCCCGGGACTTCGCAGACATGCCTCTGTCACAAGAACCGTTCCCTCACCATCCGAATGAATCGAACCGCCCTCCAATACAAATGGCGCCGCATCATAGCAGCCACAGCCATACCACTTTGCAAAAAACTTTGCGAAGGCATTATCCTTATCCCACGAAGCATATAAACCATTATATGTGCCGCCCCATGCATTAAACTCCCAGTTCACACATCTCCGTCTTCCCTTCATATCGACCAAAAAAGTAGGAGCAATATCCCTTGCCCATGCATCATCTGTCTCTGCCGCAAAAATCTCTACATTAGCAACATCCTGTAATACACTTCTTGCCTTTGCGCTGGCAGCTTTGCTAACGGCTAAATACACCCTCTCACTTCTCGCAATCGCACGAATTACGTCTGCAAATGCCTTTTGTCCTGCCACTGCGCCATACGGCCATGATCCCGGACGTTCCGGCCATATCATAATGCACCCTTCATGCCTCTCAAATTCGCCCGGCATGTAAAACCCATCCTCTTTCGGCATTCTTTCCAGAGGATCCTCGTCCTGCGCGCCTTCCTCCCTTACAGCATGCCTGATGCCTTTATCCTTGTTTCTCATATTCTTCCCTGCCTTCCCTTAAAATTCTTTTCCTGCCCTATCGTGTTGTCCACAGACATGTGTAAAACTTCCGATTTTGAACACGCAATTTCGCAGGTAATTACATTCAAGAAAGCCTTTCCTTGAAATCCTTATAGGAAAACTTTTTAATAACCTCAACCTGTCCATCTTCTTTGAGCAGGCAGATATCCGGAAGCGGTATTCCATTAAAGGTATTATTTTTCACCATCGAATAAATTGCCATATCTTCAAAAACGAGACGGTCTCCAATTTGACATGGTTTTTCAAAACTGTAATCGCCAATGACATCCCCGGCTAAACAGGACAGGGATGACAACCGATATGTATACGGCTTTTCCCCCGGCCCAAATCCCCCACAAAGAGGCGGACGGTACGGCATTTCCAACACATCCGGCATATGGCAGGCTGCCGAGGCATCTAATACCAGAATGTCTATATCATTGTGAACAATATCCATGACCTCTGTCACCAGATATCCCGCATCTAAGGCAATTGCCTCCCCAGGTTCCAAATAGACTGTGACATCATATTTGTCCCGGATATGCCGAATCAGCCGGATTAAGGCTTCTCTGTCATAATCTTTCCTCGTAATATGATGCCCACCGCCCATATTCAGCCATTTTACACGATGAAGAATTTCCCCAAACTGCTCTTCCACTGCCTGAAAGGTGGTAATCAAATCGTCACAATTCTGTTCACAAAGCGTGTGAAAATGCAGTCCTTCAATTCCTCCGGCTCCCCAACACAGAAAATCCGGCATTTGTTTTTTCGTGACACCAAGTCTGGAACCGGAAGCGCATGGATCATAAATGGCATGCCCTTCCTGGGTAGAACACATTGGATTCACCCTAAGCCCTATACTGGAATTTTGGCACATCTCCTTAAATCTCTCATACTGTGCCACAGAATTAAAGATAATATGGTCGCAAATAGCAGCCAACTCCCTCATATGTTCTTCCTTGTATGCCGGGGCAAATACATGGTTTTCCTTTCCCATTTCCTCTTTTCCAAGACGTGCCTCGTAAAGACCGCTGGCGGTGGTTCCGCTTAAATATTTCCCAATCAGCGGGTATAGGCAGTACATGGAAAATGCTTTTTGAGCCAGCAGGATACGGCAGCCGCTTTTTCGCTCCACATCCTGCAATATTTCAAGATTGTTTATTAATTTACGCTCATCTACCACATAACATGGCGTATCTACCTGTCTAACCATCTTTTTCTCCAACAGCTCCTATCTGTCAATCCACCAGCTTGGGATTCTCCTCCACAACAAAAGGCAAACCAAACCGACTCAACATATCCATATATGGATCCGGATCAAATTCCTCTACTGTAAATACCCCGGCACGATTCCATGTTTTTGTGACTACAAGCGCTGTTCCAATCATAGCCGGCACACCCGTTGTATAGGAAACCGCCTGGGAGCCAACCTCCCTGTAGCACTCCTGATGGTCGCATACATTATAGATATAAATGGTCTTTTCCCTGCCATCCTTTTTTCCGGTAAAAATACAGCCGATATTGGTTTTGCCAACCGTTCGAGGGCCAAGTGTTGACGGATCCGGCAATAATGCCTTTAAAAACTGAATCGGCACGATTTCTTTTCCATCATAATTGACGGGAGTTGTCGAGAGCATCCCTACATTTTCCAGACAGTTCATATGCATCAGATAACTCTGCCCAAAAGTCATAAAAAAACGGATTCTTTTGACGCCGGGAATGTTCTTTGCAAGGGATTCAATCTCCTCATGATGGAGCAGATACATATCCTTTTTTCCCACCTGTGGGAAATCATACTCCCTCTTAATACTCATGGCAGGAACCTCTACCCAATGCCCGTTTTCCCAGTAAGAGCCAGGCGCAGAAACTTCACGGAGATTGATTTCCGGATTAAAGTTGGTCGCAAACGGATAACCATGATCCCCGCCATTACAGTCCAAAATGTCAATCGTCTCTATCTCGTCAAAATAATGTTTTAGCGCATAGGCAGTAAATACACTCGTAACACCGGGATCAAATCCGGTTCCAAGAAGTCCGGTAATTCCGGCTTCCTTAAAACGATCCATATAAGCCCACTGCCATGAATAATCAAAATATGCGCTAAATCCCAATTCTTCACAGCGCTTATCATATACCTTGCGCCACTTGGGATCTTCAATATCCTCTGGCTCATAATTCGCTGTATCAATATAATCTGTTTTACATTCCAGACAGGCATCCATAATCGTCAAATCCTGATATGGAAGCGCTACATTTAAGACGGCATCCGGCTTGTAATTCTGGATCAGCGCAACCAATTCATCCCTGTGATCGGCGTCTACCTTTGCTGTGGTAATCACGGTTTTGGTCTGACCTTCCAGCTTTGCCTTCAACGCATCGCACTTTTCTTTGGTTCTGCTTGCAATACAAAGCTCGGTAAATACGTCACTGTTCTGACAGCATTTGTGGATTGCCACACTGGCAACACCACCACATCCGATAACTAATAATCTGCTCATTTGCTCCTCCTATCATTAATCTTCTTCTTCCAAAAGCATATCCTCTACATATTTGGGCAGCATAAATGCCCCTTTATGCAAGTTGGTTGTATAATACCATGTCTGAATCCCCCGTTCGTTCCAACGCTTCTCATCCAAATCCCGGAGCGGATGATATTTCTTGGAGGCAAACCCAAAAAGCCAGTAACCGGAAGAACAGGTCGGAATATGCGCCTGATAAACCTTGCTAATCGGAAAACTGTGACTTGCCTTTCTGTGCATCAACCGGCAGGATTCTTCATCCTCATCATAAAACGGGCTTCCGTGCTGATAGACCATCATGCCATCCTCCCTAAGCGCCCGGTAACAGTTCCCATAAAACTCTTTCGTAAAGAGACCTGCCGTATGCCCTAATGGATCAATGGCATCATTTATAATCAAATCATACTCCTCCTGCCTGGTTCTCAGAAACCGAAGACCATCCCTATAATACACGCTCACCCGTGGATCTTTTAATCCACAGGCATTATCCGGAAAAAACTCTTTACAGACCTCCACAAAGGTTTCATCCGGTTCTACCACATCAATCTGGCAGATTTCCTTATAATAGCTCAGTTCCCTGGCAACACCTCCATCACCACCGCCAATGACTAACACCTTCTCCACATGTGGGTGTACCGCCATTGGCACATGTACGATCATCTCATCATAGGTAAACTCATCTTTTTCCGAAAACACAATACTGCCATCGGAACTGATAAAACGACCGAATTCTTCTGATTCAAACACATCCAGCCTTTGAAAATCTGTTTGCGCCCCGTAAAGCTGCTTTTCTACCTTCACAGACAGCTTCACTTTTTCTGTATGATAATCTGAAAACCATAATTCCATCTTATGATCCTCCTATATATTATTTCTCTGACCTGAACCTCTGCTGCAAAAATCAACGAACCAGCACATTCAACTTTTCCACATAAGAATCCTGGGTTCCCTGCATGGAACAGCCTTTCTCCTTTGCATAAATAATGTACTCAATAATCTGATCCGTTATCATTTCTCCCGGCGCTAAAATCGGAATCCCCGGTGGATAACACATCACAAATTCTGCACAGATCTTTCCTGCCGTCTCCTGGATTGGCAATGCTTCTTTTTCTGCATAAAATGCCTTTTGCGGAGACACGCAGACCTTTGGCGAAATATACTCCGTCGCAAGCATATGGGTTGGATCTTTTGAATACAGCCGCTTAATATCTGACAATGCCCCCACCAGACGTTCAATATCCTGAATCCGGTCACCAATCGAAATGTATGCGAGTACATTCGTAATATCTCCAAACTCAATCTGTATATCATATTCATCCCGGAGCAAATCATACACCTCAATTCCCGCAAGACCGATATCCCGGGTATAGACAGACAACTTCGTTACATCAAAATCATAAACGCTGGTTCCATTCACCAGTTCCCGGCTATAGGCATAATAACCTCCAATTTCATTAATCTCTGCCCTTGCATATTCCGCCATGTCTTTTACCTTTGCAAAGGACTCCTCCCCACGCAAGGCGAGATTCCTCCTTGAAATATCAAGACTCGAAAGCAACAAATAAGATGCGCTTGTGGTCTGCGTCAGATTGATAATCTGGCTTACATACTCCCAGTTTATCGTCTGATTTACTAAAAGCAGCGAACTCTGTGTCAGGCTTCCCCCTGACTTATGCATGGATACGGATGCCATATCCGCCCCTGCTTCCATTGCATTGACTGGAAGGTCATTCCCAAAATACAAATGCGTTCCATGCGCCTCATCCACTAACACCAGCATATCATGCTCATGGGCAAGATGTACAATTCCTCTTAAATCAGAACAAATTCCATAATACGTCGGGTTATTCACTAAGACACATACCGCATCCGGATTATCCAGAATCGCCTGCTTCAAATCATCAAGCTCCATACCTAAAGAAATCCCTAATTTGTCATCCACCTTTGGATCCACATACACCGGAACAGCACCATTTAATATCAGGGCATTAATCACACTCTTATGTACGTTCCTCGGTAAAATAATCTTTTCTCCTGCACGGCAGGCTGTCATTACCATACTCTGTACAGAGGAAGTCGTTCCTCCTACCATGAAAAACGCATGATCTGCGCCAAACGCTTCCGCTGCCAGCTCTTCCGCCTCCTTGATGACCGACATTGGATGGCAGAGATTGTCAAGCGGTTTCATAGAATTGACATCCAGGCTCACACAGCGTTCTCCCAGCAAATCCCGCAGTTCCGGATTCCCCCGCCCTCTCTTATGTCCCGGCACGTCAAACGGAACCACTCTCTGTTTTCTAAGACGCTCCAATGCCTCATAAACCGGAGCTTTTTTTTGCGCTTCTCTATCCATCTCATTCTCCTAAAAAAAACTGTCTTCATCAGCATTTTCTTCCGCATCCGTTTTGGCAGATGTTTCAAAGAATTGCTGCCTGCGCAGCGCAATATGTTCTGCCATCTGCTGTCTGCTGTCATGATAAAAATGATTGGTGTTATCATCAAATCCATAATAGAGGTACGGCAGATTATCTGCCACATATGCCATTGCTTCCTCCAAAGCTGCTGCATTTTTCATTGGGATGGATAATTTTCTTCCATCTACGGTTCTTACTATCAGTTCATATGTCTTCACCGTCGGAATCATATTCACACTGTGCTGGATGACCGATGGATATACCCAAAGAAGATCTGCCACCTCAGCAAAGAAAACCTTTGCCTGCTTGACCGCCATAAAATATTCGGGACTGATGCGAAGATTGCAGACCGCTGTTCCACCTTCATAAAACTGCTCAATCCTTTCTATCTGCATCTGTTTGTCGCCTTTGGCGGCACAATACCTCTCCAATTCCTTAATATTGCTGTCTGAAATATTTTTAACAAACATGGCAATGCCTACAGCCACCATAAACACAAAGAAAATAATGCTGAAAATCAAATCGCTCCCCGGCGAATCTCCCAGATAATCCACCATCAGCGCATATGGCAGGAAATACTTTTCGTCCTCCTCCGACCATTGCAGCTCGTCAATATATTCATTGTATAATTGCAGGGATTCTCCTGTGATTGGCATAATCGTTCCTTCCACCTGCATGGTTTGCACAGAATCCTCCGGTACATTTCCTTCTTCCAGATAATCCCAATACTGCTCCATATTGCTATCAGCCATATACATATAGGTGCCTTCACACACCATTCCCATATATTCGGAGTCTCCTATCGGAATCAGATATTCCTTTGCAGTGGTTTTCCCATCTTCCTCATAATATGCATAGTAATCATAAATCAGATAAATATCTGCCTTGACCCGTATGCCTTCTTTGATATCTTCTGCCTTTAGGTTATTGAAATTCACAGGCTTTGCAAAATACGCCTTAATGCTGTCCAGATTACAGATAAGAATGATTGCCGCAACTCCCCAGAATACACATCCAATCAAAAATGAATATAGTATATTTTTTCGCTTTAGTGCCTGAATCATATGTCTTCCTCCAATAATGTATCCCATCTTATGCTTATTTCCCGCTCAACATTCCTATTATACCACTGTAGACGACAAAAAAACAGCCTAGGCAAAAATTTTCTTCAGCCGGCAAATGCACCCCCTGCCTGCATATCACGCAATGTCCCGAAATAACTGCTGACAGTAAAAAATTATTCGCTTATCCATGTTCCCCTCTGTGAAATATTCCACATCACATTCTATGCATGTACTTTTACTCACTAAAAAATCCTCCATATGTACTTCAAAAAGCCGGCTCAGCATAAACAAATGATCTACAGATGGCAGAATCTTCCCCTTAAACCACCTGTAAATCGGCTGTGGACAGGATAAATGCAGATACTCCTGAATCCACTTGACATCATATCCGCTCTCTGTGATAAACTGCTGTATCTTCCGTCCGCTCTGCTCCATATTAATATTCGAATAATTCTTACCGTTCCCGCTCATAGCCTCAGTCCTTTACTATCGAAAAATATATACATCCATTATACATCTGCCACTTGCCAGACTATGGCAAAATCCGCTAAATCTGTTCCTCCTTTTCCATCATATTCCCGATTAGATAATCATAAAGCGCTTCCGCCGTTGTCAGTTTCACAGACCTTCGTTCCTCTGACAAATCATCCGGCTTCCGCCCAAAATCCGTTCCATAAATGAAATGCTCAATCTGCGCCCCGTCATCCTGCATAATATACGCAAGCAGTTCTACCACAATGGACTCATGGGAAATCTGCATTGCCTCCCCGCTGCAAGCGGAGCAGTCTACTTTACCTCTGCTCTTTGCCAATAATTCATTCACCTGTCCTACCAAATCATTTGCCTCCCAAAGCTTCTCAAGAATGCTAACAAACTGCTCTTTTGGAAAAAAACGGTTTTTCATAAAAATAACCCCCAGACATTTCCGATAGCCATGTACAAAACTGCCTGTTTTTAAATGTAAGCTTTGTACATACCTATGCTTTATTGTCAAGAGGTTACCATGATTTCTTTTTATTGTCATTGGACTTTTAGTCCAAAGTCTGCCTGCATTTGCTATTTTTCTTACAGCGTGGTAGTATATTCTCGTATATCATCAAAAGAAATGAGGATACTCTCTTGAAAAACGAGAACTATAAAAATGGATTGCGTGATGGTATTGCCGTTGCGCTCGGTTATTTTGCCGTTTCCTTTACCTTCGGCATGGCATCTGCATCCAATGGTTTAAATATCTGGCAGGCAGCACTGATTTCACTGACAAATGTAACGTCCGCAGGACAATTTTCCGGGCTTTATATTATTGCCTCTGATGGCACTTACTTCGAGCTTGCCCTTACACAATTTATTATTAATCTCCGATACTGCCTGATGTCATTTTCACTGGCTCAGCGCCTTCCCAAATCCACCCCGCACTGGCACCGCTATAGCATGGCATACAGTGTGACGGATGAAATATTCGCATTAGATTCCAGCCAGGCTGGTTATCTGTATCCCGCCTATCATTATGGCATTACAAGTATTGCTGTTCCCGGTTGGGTGCTTGGCACATTGGTTGGAGCTATCTCGGGCAGTCTTCTTCCTCCCTTCGTAATCAGCGCTTTCGGAGTTGCTATTTACGGAATGTTTCTTGCCATCATAATACCACCGGCAAAGAAAAACAATACCATACTGCTTGTTGTCCTATCGGCAATGGGATTAAGCTTCCTGTTTTCCATACTGCCCGGTCTGAAACAAATTTCTTCCGGCTTTGTTATCATCATCACCACAGTTCTTATAGCCGGCGCCGCTGCGAAACTGAAACCGATTGAAAGCGAAACTTAGAAAAATCAGAAAGGAAACCAATAGCATGACACACAACATATACCTATACATATTAACTATGGCAGGAGTAACCTACTTAATCCGTATGCTCCCCCTTGCTCTGTCCAAAAAAGAAATCACCAATATATATATTAAATCTTTTCTTTATTATGTTCCATATGCCTGCCTTGCGGCTATGACTTTTCCGGCAATCCTGTATTCCACTGCGAATATCTGCTCAGCCCTTGCCGGATTCATCATTGCGGTAATTGCCGCTTACAAAGAAAAGAACCTTCTTACCGTGGCAATCCTTGCCTGTGTAACAGTTTTCGTTGTGGAGCGAATTATGGCATTCCTGTAATATGAACAAAACTGGGTGCGTTCAACTACCGGATATTCCTCATTTATTTTTTCCTTATTACGCCTACAACAACTCCATTGATATAAAAATCTTCTACCTTAATGATGATGTCCTGATATTTTTTATTGCCTGGATGCAAAACTACATGATCATCGCCATCATAATGAAGTTGCTTAACGGTAGCTTCATTCATTGCCATATTTCCCCCAACAATAATACTTCCCTCCTGTGCAAAAGCCTGTTTCTTTACTATAATTCTGTCACCATCCAAAATATTAAAATCAACCATACTATCACCCGATACCTGCAATACAAATTTCATATCCGGATTCTTCACTGCCTCTATCGGGATGATTTCCTCACTACCATGTTCAACATTCACATATTTAAGGTTGCCCGCCGCTATACTGCCTCTGATTGGCAAATATGTATAATCCAGTTGTGTGTCGTTCAAAACATTCTGTAAACAAGGAATGTCACTGCCAATTTGTCTGTATTCCATTTTTCTATCGTGTTCAAAATCATAATATTGGAAAACTGCACATTCTTTCTCTTCTTTATTATAAAATGGTATATCATCACAGACAGTATATGTTTCATCTTTATACGCTTCTACAACTTGCTTAACGCCATCTGTTACCACAATATATTTTGGCGCATTTCCCGGCACATTATAACATTTAACCTGTTTTAATGCCTCTTGCAAATCTTCACCCATTCTTTTTGTCTCTACATAGATAAGTGGAATCTCCTTCGCATCATCCTCAAAGACTGCTATGTCTACATAAAAATCTTTACTTCCATATTTTACCAGTGCCTCCACACTCATATGCTGTATCGGATAACCATATTTTACTTCCAATTGCTCCAAATACCATTGCCGAACCCGTTCTTCTTCAGTGTTAATTGTCTTAATCTTATCAAAAAAACGATAATTTTCTATTGAAATATCATAAAAATCCTCTTTTTCGTTATCAGATAACTGCAAATATTCCTGCTTGATTTCAGTGATAAACACAGACTCCTTTCTGCTGCTAGTCATATAAAGTAATTCTTTTGCCCTTGTCATTCCAACATATAAAAGTTTCCGTTCTACATCCAATTCTTCCTGTGAAAATGGCAAAATACCTTTATTAACTCCAACAATAAAGACAACCGAAGCTTCTAACCCCTTAATGGAATGTAACGTAAAAAGCTTGACTTTATCCGCACTGAAAGATTTATTATTATTGCTTAATTCGGCATCCACTCCATGCATTAGAAGATAACTTTTCAACTGGTTCAGATATCCTTGATTTCTTGCAACAACAACAATGTCTTTCAACTCATACTTTACAGCACATTTCTTAATCTCTGCCGTGACATAAGCAAACTCTTTTTCTTCCACCGTGAAATGTCGGTAGCGGGGTTTACACCCACTTCGTTCTATTAATTCCGGCTCCACATAATCTCCATTATCTCTTAAATCCATATCATGATTAATAAGTGAGTACGCTGCAAGCGCAATCTGTTTTGTCGTCCTGTAATTTTTTGATAAAATGTTTGATTTACCAGACATATCAAAACCAATACTCTTAAAGCTTTGCTTAGACAGCCAAGACTGCGTATATATACTTTGCGCAACATCAGATATAAAAATAATCATACTATGATCCGAGTCGGCATACATCTCCCGAATGATTTCTAATTGGACACGGGACAGATCCTGACTCTCATCCACAATGATATAACTGTATTTCTTTGGTTGTAATTCACCGTTTTTTATTTTAGTCCAAGCCCTGATTGCATTTGTTTTCCAGTCTGTTAAATTGTCATCCATCAATAATTTCTCATACATGACAAATACATCAAAAATAGCTTCACGATTTTCGGATTGTTTT
>JAMPFS010000015.1 GCA_023664325.1 Clostridium sp. | reverse complement strand
AGAAATTCGAGGACAGTGATGGAACTTGAGGGCTTGCCCCGGGGAGCTTCATTAAAAAATAAATGAGTACTTTGCCAATCAATATTTATAAGGGAAAAGTTACGGAAGGTAATTGAGATTATAAGCAGAGAATGATATAATCATACATTAGTGTGGGAAAAATACATATAGGAAAGGAAATAGAAAATATGAAAACATTAGAGGGAAAATTAGTTGCAAATGACATGAAAATCGGCATTGTTGCCGCAAGATTTAATGAGTTTATTGTATCAAAATTAATCGGCGGTGCAATGGATGGATTGACAAGACATGATATTCCGGAGGACAATGTCACGCTGGCATGGGTGCCGGGAGCCTTTGAGATTCCCGTTGCGGCAAAGAAGATGGCAGAGTCTGGAAAGTATGATGCGGTTATCTGCTTAGGAACGGTCATCCGTGGCGCAACCAGCCATTATGACTATGTATGTAATGAGGTTTCAAAAGGGATTGCGCAGGTGTCCCTGAATACGGGAATACCGGTTATGTTCGGTATTGTGACGACCGAAAATATCGAGCAGGCAATTGAACGTGCAGGAACGAAGGCAGGAAATAAGGGCTATGACTGTGCGCTTGGGGCGATTGAGATGGTAAATCTGCTCAAACAAATGTAATGTCTGAAAGGAGTCAGGACAGGCATGGCGCTATTATTTTTTGATATTGATGGTACGCTGATTACATTAGATGAGGAGCATCAGATGCCAGAGAGTACAAAACAGGCACTTAGTAAGGTAAAGGAAAAGGGGCATAAGATTTTTATCAATACAGGAAGAGTCAAAACTGCGATTGACAGACATTTATTGGAGTTTGGTTTTGACGGTCTGATTTGTGGATGCGGCACTTATATTGAGTATGAGGGGCAGGAAATTCTGCATCATACGCTTATGAAGGAGCAGATCGTTTATTATGCGGATAAGCTTAGGGAACTTCATTATCATACCGTGTTTGAGGGAAAAGACCGGTTGTTTATTGAGGGAGATTATGGTCCCGGCAGTTTTTTGGAATATATATACAACTATTTTTCAAAAAATGTGGATGTTCCCATTGAGCATGCCATACATCCGGATCTTTCCTATGATAAATTTACGACGGTATCCATGCCGGAGAGTGATGTACAACTTTTTGAAAGGATTTTCGCAAAAGAATTTCATTTGATTCCGCATGGTGATAAGGTGGTGGAAGCGGTGCCAAATGGATTCAGTAAGGCAACGGGGATAGAGTTTTTAACGAATTATCTAAATGTCTCGTTGGAGGACTGTTATGCATTTGGGGATTCCATCAATGATATGGAAATGCTTCAGTATGTGCCACATTCCGTTGCAATGGGAAATGCGGTAGAACCTGTGCTAAAAGTTGTGGAATATTGTACAACAGATATTTTAGAAGATGGCATATGGAACGCTGTAGCACATTATGGATTGCTATGATACAATTATGAATTTGCAGGAGGAGAAGTATGTTTCATTTACAGGAACGGCAATTAAATATGCTGCTTGGCATGTTGTGTGGCGCCAGTGTACTCCTTTTTTGCATGATGGCGCTGCCAAAGCGGGGAGCATACTCGCAGCAACGCCGGTTTGAAGATATGCAGGATTATTCGGAGGCATGGATTTGTGACTATGTGACAAATGATCAGGATAAGATTAAGGAATATCTGGACGAGGAGAACACGAAGGCTTTAGAGAACAATATTCGGGAAGTTGTGACGCTGCCGGCAAGCCTGCCGGTAAAGGCAGGTGAGACCTTAGTGTTGACGAATAAGCTTCCTGCGATTACAGATGATGTAATGTATATGGTATTTGAGACAAAAGGGCAGAGTGTGGAAGTATATGCAGGAAAAGAATGTCTTTATAAAAGCAGTGACCGGGACGTGAATATATCGGCATACCATATTGTCTCGATTCCATCACAGTATCATGACATGAATGTGATAATAAGGCTTCATGACGGGAAAAGCGGGAACGGAGAAAAAAGTGGAGGGAATGCAGGGAAAACACGCACAACTTCCATGAAGGTTGGAAAGATTTTCTGTGGAAGTTATAATGAGCTTCTTGCATCTGCATGTTCGGAAAATAGCATCTATGCAGTGGTGGCAGTGTTACTGCTGCTGCTTTCTGTTTTTGTGCTTGCTGTCTGGGTTTTGGTTCCGTGCAAGGCGTACAAAAAGCGTTTGCTTTTTAACGCAAGCCTTCTGGGATTGGGACTTAGTGTTTTATTTACATTGGAAAGCCGCCTGTTTTGGGTGCTGACAGGATGGAATTACAGCCTGCATTTTGCAAGGGGTGTTATGATACTGCTTGTAGGTGTGTTGTATCTATTGCTGGTACGGTGCTTTGTCTATAAGAAAAAAGTATTGTTTTTAATAGATATGGGAATTTTATTCTATGGGGTGTGTTATGTAAGTTTCATGGTATTGCAGGGATTTTCCCTGATTTCCTTTGAGACGGTTTACCGGATTGGTGAGGTGCTTTTTGGGTTGGTTATTCTGCTATATACCGTCATTTTCATGGTGGCAGTATATGATTATGGCAGAAAAGAAGGGCGTCCGGTGCTTTTGGGAAACGGTGTGCTGCTGTTTTCCATGCTGATTCAGTTTATATCGTGGATTGTAAATAGGGGAAATGCATCCAATATGTATCTGCCGCTTGGATTTTTGCTTTATCTTGTATTGATTTGGGTTTATGGGCTGAAAACGGCATTGTATGTGGAACCGGTCGGAAATACAAAGGAGGAGGATGAAGAAAAGCTCCGTGCAGAAATTGTGGAGCGGATGAATCCGAATCTCATTTTTGCATCTTTTCATACTCTGCAAAAGATGATAAAAAATGGTTCCGCAAACAGTGTAAAGATGATATACTATATCTCGGTTTATTTTCGGGATAATCTCCGCGCTTTGGACAGGGCTGGTGAGATTATTGCATTTGAAGAGGAACTGGAACATGTCATTGCATATTTGCAGCTTCAAAAAACGAGAAACCAGTCGCTTGGGTTTACGGTGGAGTGTAAGGAAAAGGATTTTAAGCTTCCGCGCCACAGTATCGAGCCAATAGTGGAAAATGCTGTAAAACATGGGGTTTCCGGTAAAGAAACCGGTGGAAATGTCGTGGTGCGCAGTTATCGGCGGGCAGATGGATATGCAATCCAGGTCATTGATGACGGCATAGGGTTTGATACGAAACAGTTGAACCGAAAAAGCCCGACTTCACTGCTTCGGTTATTGGATCAGTTGAAGGAAAGCTGTCAGGCGCAGGCAGAGATTATTTCCAAAGAGGGAAAAGGAACGGTTATTACAATTGTTTTACCGATGTTAGACAATGACTTATTAGAGGAAGCATATACTGCGGAAGAAACCGCAGAAGAGGAAGGCTGGTAAGTCTGCCGACAGGAGGATAGGATGGAAGATTGGGAACAGGAAGAACAAAATAGTACAATGGAAAATATTGAAAACATGAAGCTTTCTGAATGTTTTATGACAGCGATGTTTTCGCCAAAGGAATACAGCAGCAGTTTATTGAAGCTCCCGGTAAAGAAAATGGTAAGATATTTTTTGTGTCTCATTTTGCTGCTTACCGTAATCCGTAATGTGATTCCGATGTTGGGAGCGATTGCAGGGATGGGTGGATTTCGCAATATTATTTCGGAGAGGATTCCGGATTTTGAATTGGAAAACGGAAGCTTTTCTATGGTGGAACGCATAGAAATTGATGATGAGCAGTCAGGTGTCTACATTCTCATAGATACGGATGTCGATCGGTTTACAGAAGAGGATGTAGATGTGAAAAAAGGGGTGCTTGAAACCGTTCTTGTTGGTCGGACAAATATGCTTGTGAGTAATACAGTCGGTGGAATTGGAACGATGAATCAGGAGTATAAGTTTTCTGACTTTGGTGATTTGCAGATGACAAAGCAAACACTGATAGATATGGTGCCGTTTTATTATATGATGATGTTCTTTGTTTTTATCGGGCAATATCTGGCAATGGGAATCAAATACATGCTTTCTGCCCTGTGTTATGCAGTATTTATATACTTTTTCATTATAAAAATGTTGTCTGTAGACCATGAATTTGGTGAGGTATATCAGACTGCAATGTATGCAAAAACGATGGGCGCTGTTGTGGAGGAAGTGAGTTATTGCATCGGCAGCCCATTGCTGATTATGGCAGGCAGCATCTTCCATGTGTTCATTACAATGATGCTCATGAATCGGGTGTATGTGGGTAAAACGGCTGTGTGATGGTTCTGACCGGAAATTAGCAAAGACTTTCAAGCAGTTCCTTTGCCTCTGCCTTTGAAAGCCGGCTTAAGGTGGAGTTGTGGAAGGAGTCAGTATGGGTAACATCCCTGCCAAACCATTCCGGTGGATTGTAGCTGTCCGCAGTTTCCAAATCCGGAAATTCTACTTCTGCGAGATACAGTCCTTCATACATACCGGAAAAAATATCTAATTCAATCATCAGATTATCGTGTTCCGGGATTTTATAGCGTGTCTTGGTAATGACATTCCCCTCCGTTTTGGTGAGAAGCTTATTATATGCATCCATAGTAAGTGGGAACTCCACTTCTTCCCGCTGCATATGACCGGATCCCTTGTAAGTCAGAATATATGCATCATTCTTTTTGCGGATTCGCAGGACAGGTTCCGTAATGATGTATGCCTGTTCTATGAGGTAATGCGGATACTGTTCCAAATTTTCAGGTATCCTGGATTTTTCAATTAAGAATTTGCGTTCAATTTCCATGCGTGATGCTCCTTTTCATTTTTTCAGTCTCTTGATAAAGCATATCACATTTTCTTATTTCTTTCCATGCCAAAAAAAATGTGCTATAATAATCCCGGCAGGCAAACAGCTATCGTGGCTGCTTGCAGACAAAGATAGCTGTTTATTTGCCGGGTAAACAAACATGAGCCTGAAGGACGAAGTCCTATCATACAAAAAAGGAGATTTTATATGAAAACAGCATATTTATTTTTAGCAACCGGATTTGAAGAGGTAGAAGCGTTGACAGTAGTGGATATTTTAAGGCGCGGCGATGTGGACTGCAAAATGGTATCTGTCATGGGTGACTATGATGTAATAAGCTCACATATGGTGACTGTAAGGGCAGATTTATTGTTTGATGAGAAGGATTTAAATGATGCGGATATGATTATCCTTCCGGGTGGGGTTCCGGGAACCCCGAACCTCAAGGCGCATAAGGGCTTGCATGAATTGATTTTAAAATACCAGAAAGCAGGCAAGTATCTTGCTGCGGTATGTGCGGCTCCAACCGTGTATGGTGAGATGGGGCTGCTTGAGGGCAAAAATGCCACCTGCTATCCGGGCATGGAAGATGGGCTGGTCGGAGCTAATAAACTGACGGACAAGGTCGTGCAGGATGGACAGTTTATCACAAGCCGGGGAATGGGAACCTGTATTGATTTTGGATTAAAACTCCTCTCCCTGCTGTCCGATGAGAAGCATGCAGATGAGATTGCGGCAAAAATTGTGTACCGATAGATAGAAAGAAAAATATGGGCTGTCACATGAGGGAAACCGTTTCCCGGTTTTGTGTGGCAGCTTTGTTCAGAAATGAGGAAACAGCATGTATCAGGCAAAGGTTTCAGTTCGTGGTCTTGTGGAATTTATTTTCCGGAGCGGGGATATCAGTGGCGGTGAGGGCAGTTTTTCCAAAGAGGCAATGCAGGAAGGAGCCCGCATTCACAAGAAGATTCAGGGAAAAATGGGATTTTCGTACCAGGCAGAAGTGCCATTAAAATTTGATGTGGTAAAGCCTGATTTTATTCTGACAATTGAGGGAAGGGCAGACGGGATCATAACGGAGGATACAGAGGTTACAATTGATGAAATCAAGGGTGTTTACAAAAAATTAGACACTTTGGAGGAACCGATTTATGTCCACAAGGCGCAGGCAATGTGCTATGCCTATATGCATGCGCTGAATGAGGAACTTTCCAAAATCAGCGTACAGCTCACCTATTGCAATCTGGATACGGAGGAAATCAAGCGGTTTAAGGAGACTTTTGCTTTTGAGGAGTTAAAACAGTGGTTTCACAAGCTTGCAGATGCCTATTGTGTCTGGACTCAGTTTGATGTGGATAACAGAAGGCTTCGCAATGATTCTGCGGAAACGCTCGAGTTTCCATATGCTTACAGGACCGGGCAGCGGGATATGGCAGGATCGGTGTATCTTTCCATCAAGCGGAGGCAAAATTTATTTGTACAGGCGCCGACCGGAATCGGAAAGACGATGGCAACGGTATTTCCGGCGGTAAAAGCGATGGGAGATGGGTATGGCGAAAAACTTTTTTATCTGACGGCGAAGACAATTGCAAGAGGGGTTGCAGTGGATGCACTGGAAATCCTGCGCGGGCAGGGTCTGCATTTTCGCAGTATACTGCTGACGGCAAAGGAGAAGATCTGTCCACTCGAGGAAATGCAGTGTGATCCGGAGCATTGCCCCTATGCAAAAGGACATTATGACCGAATCAATGAGGCTGTCTATGATTGTATCACCCATGAGTTTAATATTACGAGGGAGGTATTAAGGGGCTATGCGGATCAGCATATGGTATGCCCTTTTGAAATGGGACTTGACGTAAGCCTTTTTGTGGATGGCATTATCTGTGATTATAATTATGTATTTGACCCAAGAGTGAAACTGCGGCGTTATTTTGCGGAGGGGGCAAAGGGAGAATTTTTGTTTCTTGTAGATGAGGCGCATAATCTGGTTGAGCGGGCATCCTCCATGTACAGCGCCGCCATTTATAAAGAAGATTTTTTAACAATGAGAAGGCTGCTGCTTCCATACAATGCAAAGCTTGGAAAACTGCTTGGGAGCTGCAATCGGGAAATGCTGACATTCAAAAAGCTTTGTGATAACGAAAAGCGATATACTCTGTTAGCGGATATAGGGGAACTGTATCGAAAGCTGCTGCGCCTGCATGCCCAGCTTGAGTCTTTTATGGAGGAGTGCAAAGAGATTCCGGCATTAAAACCCCATAAGGAAGAAATATTGGAGTTTTACTTTAAAATCAACCAGTTCTTAAATATTTATGATCTGGTGGATGAAAGCTACGAAATCTATGCAGAACAGATCAGTGATACGTCTTTGATGCTGAAATTGTATTGTATTCATCCGGCACGAAACCTGTCGGAGTGTATTGAGAAAGGGAATGCTACGGTTTTCTTTTCCGCTACCATGCTGCCCATCACTTATTACAAGGAACTGCTGCACGATCATGAGGAGGATTATGCCATTTATATTGCATCTCCATTTCCAAAGGAGAACCGTGGATTGTTTGCAGGCATTGATGTAAGCAGCCGCTATAAGCAGCGAGGGCCTTTGCAGTATGAGAAAATAGCGCGTTACCTTACCTGTATGGTGAGTGCGAAACAGGGAAATTATATGGCATTTTTCCCATCTTATAAAATGCTAAATGATGTATATGAAACCGTATTGTCGCTAGGACTGCTTTCCGATATTGAGATTGTCTGTCAAAATCCGCATTTATCGGAGAAGGAACGGGAAGAATTTTTGGAAAGATTCTGCACGAGCGGGCAGCCGGTACTTGGATTTTGTATCCTGGGTGGTATTTTTTCCGAGGGGATTGACCTGGTGGGGGAATATCTGATTGGCGCTGCGATTATTGGAACGGGACTCCCTATGGTCTGCAACGAGAGGGAAATACAGCAGGGTTTTTTTGACAGCAGGGATGGAAACGGTTTTGAGTATGCCTATCTCTATCCGGGAATGAACAAAGTGCAGCAGGCAGCGGGGCGTGTGGTGCGCACGATGGAAGATAAGGGTGTGATACTGCTCTTAGACGATCGGTTTGTGACAAAGCAGGTGGTGGACACCTTCCCGGCAGAATGGGAGGACTATCAGGTAGTGCGGCTTACAACGGTCGGGCAGGCATTGGAGCGGTTTTGGGAAAGCGTGTTATCCTGAATATTAGGTTCTTACAGAATGCTTATTGCTTATTTCGGATATAGAGAATATAATACGTTTATAAATAAAGAAAACAACGATAATGTATGGAAGGTGACGGTATGAATACAGAAACATATACATATACAAAAATTCGTGATAAGATCTGGCAGGTACAGGATGATGACGGTGTATACTGTACGTTGGTTAAGGGAAGAGATCTGGCGGTGCTGGTGGATACCGGATTTGGCCGGGTGATATGAAGATGGAGCATTTGAAAGTAGATGAGAATACGAAGCAGAATATGATTGGTTTTGAAACGTATTGCAGTGTATATGAGGATGCAGATGGAAGATCAGAAATTGTGTTTACGATAGATAAAACAGAAACGCCGGATTCATTCGGCTGTTCGGTATAATATAAGGAGTACAGATGAAGAGACTATATGTAAGTGATTTGGATGGCACTCTCTTAAATGAGGATGCCAGGATTAGTGAAAAGACAGTGGAGATTTTGAACCGGGAGATCGAGAGGGGATTGCAATTTACGATTTCTACGGCGAGAACACCGGCAACAGCGCTTAAAATTATTGAGCCGCTTCATTTGAATCTGCCGGTAATGATGATGAATGGCGTGCTGATCTATGATATGAAGTCAAAGAAGTATCTTAAAAAGGAGACGTTGGAGGAAACCATTATTATGGTGCTTCTCGGTCTGATTAAGACAAAAAAACTGAGCTGCTTTTTATATGCATTAGAGCAGAATGAGGTTGTTGCATATTATGATAGTGTAGAATCTACCTCCCTCAACTATTTTCGGAACGAATGGATTATGAAATATAACAAGAAATTTACGGAGGTGGATGATTTAAGCCTGGTTGCGGGAAATGACATTATTTATTGTATGTTGAGGGAACCAAAGCAGATGTTAGAGGGGCTTTACCGGGAACTTTCGGTTGTGAAGGGCGTGAAAGCAGAATTTTATCCGGATGTATACAGTGATGCATACTATTTGGAGATTTACAGTGACAAGGCTTCTAAGAAGGAGGCTATTGATTACTTAAGGCGAAGCGGCAGTTATGACAGCGTGGTTGCCTTTGGGGATAATTTAAATGACAAAGCGCTTTTAGAGGGCAGTGATTATTTCTATGCCGTGTCAAATGCACATCCGGAGATACAGAATATGGCACATTCCATTATTCCATCGAATGAAGAGGATGGAGTGGCGCAGTTTATAGAACAAATGGTGAAACAGACCGAAGAAATGGAGTAGTTATGGAAAATATAACAGTCAGGGATATTGTGGAAATAACAGGTGGTTTACTGCTTTGCGGTGATGCGGATACACCACTGACAGATATCTGCATTAACTCAAAAGAAATCAAAGAAGGGGATTTGTTTGTGCCGATTATTGGCGAGCGGGTGGATGCCCACCGTTTTGTGGAATCGGCATTGGAAAAGGGCGCGGCAACCCTGACTTCGGAACACAGTCAGGGAGGAGCGACAGGAAAGCCATATATCTATGTGAATGATACGATAAAGGCATTGCAGCGGATTGGAAAGGAAATCCGTCACAGAAATCCAATAGCTGTGATTGCGGTAACCGGAAGTGTGGGGAAAACGACAACACGGGAAATGATTACAAAAGCGCTTTCCTCTGCAAAGAGAACCTTTCATACAGAGAGGAATCTAAATTCCCAGATTGGCGTGCCGATTACCCTGTCCCGGATGAACAGCAGGGATGAGATTGCGGTGTTAGAGCTCGGAATTAGTGAAGTGGGGCAGATGGATGTGCTGTCTGACCTTGCAAAGCCGGATATGGCAGTGGTTACGACAATCGGTGTGGCGCATATCGAATTTATGAAGACACAGGAGACGATTCTTCGGGAAAAACTGCGCATAATCAGCAGTATGAAGGAGGGGGGAACTCTCTTCTTAAACGGTGATGATGCGTTGTTAAAAAGCGCAAAGGCAGCAGAGTATGTAAATTGCCGTACTCTGTTTTACGGAACTTCTGACTGGTGTGATTATTATGCAAAGGATATTGTCTACCATGACACCCATACGACATTTACCTGTGTGCATGGCAGCAAAGAAGTGGAAGTATGCCTGAATGCCTTAGGCGGACATAATGTGGGAAACTGTGTTGCGGCGCTGGCAGTCGCCTGTGAAAATGGAATCCCGATGGAAGTGGCGGCAGAGGGCTTTGATGAATTTGAAGGGCAGCGCCAGCGCATCATTCCTTTGGAGAATAAGTTTATTTTAATTGATGATACCTATAATGCCAGCCCTGATTCCATGAAGGCGAGTATCAATGTGCTTTGTGACATGCCATGCGCAGGGCGCAAGGTAGCTGTGCTTGGAGATATGTATGAGCTTGGCGCAAACGAGGTAGAATATCATAAGGAAATTGGCGCATTCCTGTTAGATAAGCCGGTTGATGAGGTTGTCGTACTGGGAACACTCTCCCAAAACATAAAGCAGGTGATTGAGGCTTCCGACAGAAGAATAAAGGTCTATACATTTTCAGATAATGAGGAGGCAGCCATTTATCTGATGGCGACCTTACATCCGGGGGATACAGTTCTTATCAAGGCATCCAATGGAATGAACCTTAAGGAAATTGTAAATATTTTACTGTCAGAATAAATCCTGCTTGACATCTGAAAAATACAGTGATATTATAAAACAGTAATGATTACTGATTTAAGACGGACACTGATAGGAAGAATAGCGTAGGAAAAGGAGAATAAGATTATGGCAAAATTTGTATGTAGTGTGTGTGGTTATGTTTACGAAGGAGATGCAGCTCCGGCAGAGTGTCCGGTATGTCATGTAGGCGCAGATAAGTTTAAGAAGGTAGAAGGCGATCTTACACTTGCGGCAGAGCATGAGTTTGGAGTATATGCTGCAACGGTTAAGAATAATTCAGAAATCAGCGAAGAAGATAAAAAGTTCATCTTTGACCAGTTAAAGGCAAATTTTGAGGGTGAGTGTTCCGAGGTTGGCATGTATCTTTGCATGGCGCGTGTTGCGCACCGTGAAGGATATCCGGAGATCGGTCTTTACTGGGAGAAGGCAGCTTACGAGGAGGCAGAACATGCAGCCAAGTTTGCTGAGATGTTAGGTTCAGAGTTAGAGGCAAATATGACAGATTCCACAAAGAAGAATCTTGCATGGAGAGTGGATTGTGAATTTGGCGCCACGGCAGGCAAGGTAGATCTTGCCAAGTGCGCAAAGAAGAATAACTTAGATGCAATCCATGATACCGTTCATGAGATGGCTCGTGATGAGGCAAGACACGGCAAAGCGCTTAAAGGTCTGTTAGAGAGATATTTTGATAAATAATAAGCCGTGCATTTTTTAAGATAAAATGCTGGCTTGTAAAACTCGCTGGTATTGCCCTATGAATGTTGCAGACGGATTCAATCCCCCTCTTATCATCCGTTTGCAGATATCATAGGGCAATATTTTTTTGTGCATTTTGTTGCGAAAGTACAATATTTTTCAAAATTCGTTGTAAATACTAGCGAAATTAGGTGAAAAAGTTGCATTTCTTTTTATTTTAGGGTACTATGAACCTTGTAAATACATGGCTAGAAATTTTTACATACATATTTTTTATATGAAAATGGAGGATTTTAAAATGGCAACAACAAAGAAGACAGAAGATCAGGTTAAGGCAGCTATGGCTAAGGTAGAGGCAGCTAAGGCGGCAGAAGCAGCTAAAGCTGGCACAGCAAAGACTGTAGCTGAGAAGAAAGCTCCAGTAACAAAGGCTGCTGCTGAGAAGAAAGCACCGGCAAAGAAGACAACAACAAAGGCAGCAACAGAAAAGAAGACAACAGAAAAGAAGACAACAGCAACAAAAGCAGCAACAGCAACAAAGGCAGTAGCTGAGAAGAAAGCACCGGCAAAGAAAGCAGCAACCAAGACAACAGCAAAGAAGACGGCAGCAAAGGCTCCGGCAAAGAAAGCTGCAACAGCAAAGAAAGTATCTGAGACTGTTTATATTCAGGCTTGTGGTTATGAGATTACAACAGCAGATATTACTGCAAAGGTATTAGAGACAGTTGGCAAGAAGACTGTGAAAGAGCTTAATATCTATGTAAAGCCTGAGGATGGCATGATTTATTATACAGCCGATGGCGAGCAGGGAAGCGTAGCTTTATAAGATTTTGAAATGATTTCAAATATGGAATGTGAATGGGCAGGTAACCGTGGTTGCCTGCCTGTTTTGCATGAAAAGGAGAGTGGGCATTATGAAACTTGGATTTATTGGATGTGGAAATATGGCAACTGCCATGATGAAGGGTATTATTGCAAATCGTATTGTTGCGAAAGAAGATATTTTGGGCGCAGATTTGTCAGAAGAAATGCTGACGAAGGCAAAGAATGATTTGGGCATAAATGTTACCGGTGATAACAGGGAGGCAGCAAAGCAGGCGGAGATTTTAGTTTTGTCCGTAAAACCGCAATATTATGAGACAGTGATTGCTGAGATTAAGGATGTGCTAAATGAGACACAGTTAATTGTTACGATTGCACCGGGTAAGACATTAGAATGGCTGGATGGACAGTTTGGCAGGAATGTGAAGATTATCCGCACCATGCCAAATACTCCTGCCCTTGTCGGTGAGGGCATTACAGGGGCGTGCTGCAATGCAAATGTGACACCGTCCGAGTTGGAACAGGTCGTAACCGTTTTAAAAGGTTTTGGTAAATGTGAAGTGGTTCCGGAATATTTAATGGATGTGGTGGTTTCCGTAAGCGGCAGTTCACCGGCCTATGTATTTATGTTTATTGAGGCAATGGCAGATGCGGCAGTGGCAGACGGGATGCCGAGGACACAGGCATATGAGTTTGCAGCGCAGGCAGTGCTTGGAAGCGCAAAAATGGTATTGGAAACCGGAAAGCATCCGGGCGAATTGAAGGATATGGTCTGCTCGCCGGGCGGAACTACTATTGAGGCTGTCCGGGTATTAGAGGAAAAAGGAATGCGCAGTGCGGTGATTGAGGCAATGAAGGCATGTACAGCGAAGGCACGGGGCCTGTAATGGGTAGCAAAAGGCGCATTGACCGCAAAGAGAGGAAACGGTATAATAAGAGAGGTTACGCAAAGGATGTAACGATGAAATGCACAGCCGGGCTTTTGGAATCAGGAGTTTCGCAATTGCCGGGTTATGTGCAGGAATGAGGAGGATACGAAAGGATGCAGTATGAAATTGTAGGAAAAACAGTACCGGCTGTTGAGGTAACGCTTGGCAGGGGAGAATCCATGTATACCCAGAGCGGCGGTATGGTTTGGCAGACAGAGGGAATTGAAATGAAGACCAATACAAAGGGCGGTCTGATGAAGGGGCTTGGAAGAGTGCTTACGGGTGAGTCGTTATTTATGGCAACCTATACGGCAGCCCGGGACAATGCGAAGATCGCATTTGGTTCTACGGTGCCGGGAGATGTCATTCCGGTCAATTTAAGCGGAACGCCGGGCATTATTGCACAGAAGAAAGCATTTCTCTGCGCACAGGAGGGTGTTGATATATCCGTAGCCCTGACAAAGAAATTTTCTTCCGGCCTGTTCGGTGGAGAAGGTTTTATTTTACAGGATATCAAAGGAGAGGGATATGCCTTTCTTGAGGTGGATGGCGATCAGGTTGTCAAAGAGCTGGCAACAGGGGAAGTCATCAAGGTGGATACCGGTAATGTGGTTGCATTTGACAAGACGGTAAGTTACGAGATTGAGACCGTGAAAGGGCTTGGCAATATTTTCTTTGGCGGGGAAGGCTTGTTCCTGACAAAGCTTACCGGTCCGGGAAGAGTGGTCTTGCAGACACAGAACTTTAATGACTTTGCAGGCCGTATTATTTCCATGATGCCAAGCAGAGGATAAGAGGTGGACAAAACGGCCACACAAATCATGTGACCGTTTTTTTGACTTAAATATGCACAGGTTTCCGAAAGCGGTTAGTTTTCACCCTGTAAAGCCGCAAAGCCTTCCTCACCGGTGCGGACTTTGATAACATTTTCTACATCATATACGAAAATCTTACCATCCCCGATGTTACCGGTATACAGCGCTTTTTTGGCTGCTTTTACAACATTTGCCACGGGAACCTTGCTGACGATAACCTCGACCTTTACTTTTGGGAGCAGAGTCATATCCATCTCTACGCCACGGTAGTATTTGGTCTGTCCTTTTTGGGCGCCGCAGCCGAGTACCTGCGTGACGGTGATTCCGGTTACACCTGTCTCATTGAGGGCAGTTTTCAGATCCTCAAATTTGTTCTGCTTACAGATGATAGATACTTTGGAAAGCTTCACATCCGAAGCGATTGGGTTTTCATTTTCCTTCACCTGAACCGGAATAGCTTCATCAACCGGAACCGCATTTTCCGTGTCAGCGGATACCGTGGAGGCACTGCTGATGCGGTCGCCGTAAGTCAGGAAACCGGCATAAGCGCTTTCCAGACCGTGTTCTGTGGAGTCAAGACCGAGGATTTCCTCTTCTTCTGTCACGCGAAGACCAATGATTTTTTTGATGACAAAAAAGGTAATGGTAATCGTAATGGCTGTCCATGCGGCCGTGCAAAGCATTCCTAAAAGCTGGATGCCTAACAGTTCCAGTCCACCGCCATAAAATAATCCAAGCAGCGGTTCGCCTGCTTTGTTGGCGAGGGAATAGGTCGGGGTTGTATCGGTTGCAAATAAACCAACGGCGATAGTACCCCAGATACCGTTCATCATATGGACAGCAACGGCGCCAACCGGATCATCGACACGCAGCTTATAGTCCAAAAACCAGACGCCAAATACGACTAACAGGCCGGAGACTGCGCCGATTATGGCAGAACCGGCAGCATCGGCAACGTCACAAGGGGCTGTGATGGCAACCAGACCTGCCAGGGATGCATTTAAACACATGGATACGTCAGGCTTGCCGTACTTGATCCAGGTAAAAATCATACATACAACGGTTGCCACGGCAGGCGCAATTGTGGTTGTTACAAAAATGGAACCTAACTGGTCTACGGAAGTTGCTGCGGCACCGTTAAATCCGTACCAGCCAAGCCACAGGATGAAGACACCCAATGCGCCAAGCGCCAGGTTATGCCCCGGGAATGCGCCGACCTTGATGCTGCCGTCACTCTTTTTCTTAAATTTGCCGATACGGGGACCGAGGATGGCTGCGCCGATTAAAGCGGAGATACCGCCGACCATGTGGATACAGTTGGAACCGGCAAAATCATGGAAGCCGATCTGTGCCAGCCAGCCGCCGCCCCATGTCCAGTGGGCTTCAATCGGATAGATGATGGCGGAGATCACTGCGGAATACACACAGTAGGAAGAGAATTTTGTTCTCTCTGCCATAGCGCCTGACACGATGGTTGCAGTCGTTGCGCAAAATACTAAGTTGAATACAAAATTTGACCAGTCAAAGTTTGCATAATCCGTGAAAATCTGAAACCCCGGTTTGCCCATAAAGCCGGCAATGTCATCCCCTAAGAATAACCCAAAGCCGATTAAGATAAACATTACCGTGCCGATACAGAAGTCCATCAGGTTCTTCATAATAATATTACCGGTATTTTTTGCTCTGGTAAAACCGGCCTCCACCATAGCGAAACCCGCCTGCATCCAGAATACCAGCGCGGCGCCGATTAAAAACCAGACACCGTAGACTTCGCTTGTTATTGCACTCATAATTTCTTCTGTCATAAAACATTCCTCCTAACGATTATAAAATAAAAAGCATCTTTGGCTGTTTTTCCAAAAGTATAAATACTTTTAGACTGAAACAGTAAAGACGCCTTTGTCCTATGAGTGATCCCCTCATTATGTAACTGGAAAACAAAAAAGGTGCCACGCAATTTCTGCGAAGCACCTTTGCTTTCAACATTGTCTATTATACGTTAGATTTTTTAATTGTCAATACCCAAATTTAATTTTTTTTGCAAAATGGCATTTCGCACCTGGGAAATAGGGAATGTCTGCTTAATATTATGAAGGGAAAGAAGGTATTTCTGCAAAACAGCGAGACGGAGGGAAATGCCTGCGTGTCTGTTTGGGTGCTGCTGCGTGGGATTTGGCTTGACGGGGAGGAAAGACTTTGTTAGCATACAGGAGGGAGGCGAAAACAGAATGCAGCCATGTTTTGAACAGGAAAAACATCAATATCATGAAAACAGCCTGGAACATTTCAAGGGGGGCTATTTGTATGGAATGTTTCCGGTTGGTCCGGTTATCTATATCCCAAATGGAGGGATAGATTTCCTGTATGACAGTACTACATTGGAGTTTGTTATGTTGTCATGCCGGAATGCAATTTTGAAGCTGGACTGGAACGGACATTCCGTTTGGGGGATTCATTTAGATGAAAATTATGAATATTCCTATCGGGAAGAAGAGGTGGAAATGTTTTTAAAGAGCATGCAAATGCTTGGTTCATGGTCTGAAAAGCTGGCGTTTTGTGACGGGAATCTCCGGAATGTCATCGAAAAGCGGACAAGGCATCCTGTGCTGTTATATGGAATGCAGCAGACCGCTTTCACGGATGGCTGCATGGCAGTGGAGGAGATTGCAAATGACCGCGGGTATTCTGTCAGACAGTTAGAACGCCTGTTTCGGACATCTTTGCACATAACGCCTAAGCAGTATGGGCAGTATTGCCGGCTGCGAAAGGGAATCGAAAAAATGAAAGGCTCGGATTTTGAAAGTTTTTCCAGGCTTTCAGCGAGTCTCGGATATTCAAATGCGTCACATTTCCAAAGGGAATTTAAGCGGTTTTTCCAAATGACGCCAAAGGAATTTAAGGAGTTTTATCTATGAGGAGGATGCCTGTGTTTTTTGGAATAAACTACCGGAGGCACAGGTTAAAACTACCTAAAATAAACAATAGTATTTTGGGAAGAGATTTGTTATACTAGGAATTGGATGGCAACCGGTATATAGATATAGTGGAGGATAGTATGAACGATAATAACGATTTCAGAGAAGAAAAGGATGAGGAGACTAAGTCCTTTGAGGGTAAGAAGGATCATAAAAGAAGAGATGATGACGGCTATGAGAAGTACTGCTACCTTTGCCGGAGACCGGAGTCAAAGGTAGGAAAGCTCATTTATATGCCGAATGATATCAATATCTGCCAGGGATGTATGCAAAAGACCTTTGACAGTTTTGCAGGCGGCGGCATGCAGTTTATGGATTTGTCAAACATGCCGAATATGAATATGAACCAGTTTATGCCTGTGGATGATATTCCGAAGCGGCAGAAAGTAAAGCGTAAAAAGGAAAAAGAGAAGAAGGAAGCGACAGAACCGGAGATGACGCTTTCGAGTATTCCTGCGCCGCATGAGATGAAGGCAAAGCTTGACGAATATGTAATCGGGCAGGATTATGCCAAAAAAGTAATTTCTGTTGCGGTTTATAATCATTATAAGCGTGTACTGACAGACAGCATGGATGATATTGAGATTGAAAAATCAAATATGCTGATGGTGGGGCCAACCGGTTCCGGTAAAACTTATCTTGTGAAGACGATTGCAAGGATTTTAAATGTTCCCCTCGCCATTACGGATGCTACAACGCTTACGGAGGCCGGTTATATCGGTGATGATGTGGAAAGTGTGCTTTCCAAGCTTTTAGCAGCGGCAGATAATGATGTGGAACGCGCGCAGCGTGGAATTGTCTTTATTGATGAGATTGATAAGATTGCGAAGAAGCGGAATACCAATTCGCGTGATGTCAGCGGTGAAGCAGTTCAGCAGGGGCTGCTGAAAATTTTAGAGGGCGCAGATGTGGAGGTGCCGGTAGGCGCCGGGAGCAAAAATGCAATGGTGCCGTTGGAGACCATTAGCACAAGAAATATTTTATTTATTTGCGGCGGGGCATTCCCGGATATCGAGGATATTATCAAGACACGTCTGAATAAGCAGGCTTCCATCGGTTTCCGGGCAGATTTGAAGGATAAGTACGACAAGGATCCAAACCTGTTGCAGAAGGTGGCAGTGGAGGATTTGCGGGAATTTGGCATGATTCCGGAGTTTTTGGGACGTCTGCCGATTCTTTATTCCCTGCAAAGCTTAGATGAGGATATGCTGGTGAAGATTTTAAAGGAACCAAAGAATGCAATCTTAAAGCAGTACCAAAAGCTGCTTGCATTGGACGGCGTGGATTTACGGTTTGATGACAGCGCATATCATGCCATTGCAAAGCGGGCGATGGAGAAGAAGACGGGAGCCCGTGCGCTTCGCGCCATTATCGAGGAGTTTATGTTAGATATCATGTATCAGATTCCAAGAGATGATAATATTGGGCGGGTAACGATTACCAGTGATTATATCGAGGGAACAGGCGGGCCTTTGCTTGAGATGCGGGGCGTACTTGCATTGGAGGAAGGGCAGGCATGACAGATGTCTGTTGAATTATTACATCATGTTGACAGAAAGCTTAGTGCGGAAAATCCGGCTAAGCTTTTTTGTAATGTAGGGAAAAAATAGAGAAAGTTCACTTATACTAAAACATTACACAGAAACAGATGGGAGATGAAAGGATGAGAGAAACGATTCTAATTGTGGATGATGAGATGGAAATCTGTCAAATGCTGAAGCAGATTTTTACGTTAGAGGGATATATGGTGTACACGGCGAATAATGGCAGGGAAGCGCTTTCCAGGATAACCGCTCTCTCGCAAAAGGAATATCGAATGCCAGCGGCAGAGGATGAGGAGGGATTGCAGGAACAGACAGAGGGGCTTGATTTGATTTTATTGGATATCAATATGCCGGAGTTAGATGGATATGAGGTGTGCAGACGTGTCAGGGAGTATGTAAGCTGTCCCATTTGTTTCCTCACAGCCCGGATTGAGGAGGAGGATAAGATTATGGGATTTCGCGCAGGCGGGGATGATTACATTGAGAAGCCTTTTCACATTGCGGAGTTGAAGGAGCGGGTGGCAGCGCATATTAGAAGGCAGAGACGGGCAGTGCGGACGGAGGCAGCCGGATATATGGGTGTATTTACCATATCCTATTCCGGCAGACAGGTTTTCTATCAGGGGGAAAATATTTTGCTGACAAAAACCGAATATGAAATTGTGGAATTTTTAAGCAGACATAAGAACCAGGTGTTTACCAAAGAGATGATCTATGAACATCTGTGGGGATTTGATAAAGAGGGGGAGAGCAGCATTATTACGGAGCATATCCGGCGAATCAGAACTAAGTTTAAGAAGTATAGCGAAGAGGCAATGATTGAAACCGTGTGGGGAGTGGGGTACCGATGGATTGGATAGAAGAACAGATAGATAAATTTCAGAAAAAAGTCAAAAACAGCTCGCTGCAAAAGGCAATGGCGCTGTATCTGGTTATGGCAATCTTTATTACATTAATGGCAGTGGAGATAACGAATAAGATATGCGATAATTTCATGAATGTCATTTTGGAGATCAATAATATGAGTGATGAATACCAGTATATTGGTGATGGCGGGTTCGTCCTTGCCTATGATGGGGATGGCTATGTTATCAGGATTCAAAAGGAGATTGTCAATGTATCGGAAAGTGATGATCGGTTATGGAGAGCGCTTTCCCTGATAAAGAGCTGGTGCGTGCCGGTATACTCTGCAATGGCTGTGCTACTGGTGTCTGTCCTCTATTACCGGAAGAAGCTAAAGGAACCGGTATTTTTATTAAAAAAGGAAATGGAGGCAATCAAAAGGAATGATTTAAGCTTTTCCTGCTATTATGACAGCGCAGATGAGTTGGGAGATATATGCAAGGCAATGGATGAAATGCGAAAGGCGGTGCTGGATAACCAGCGGAGTATGTGGGAGTTAATGGAGGAACAGAGAAAGATAAATGGGGCGTTTGCGCATGACATACGGACTCCGTTGACCGTTATAACAGGATATGCGCAGATGCTTTTGGAGTATCATAAAAACGGACAGATGGATGATGCCGTGCTTGGGGAAACACTTAACATTATTGAAAAACAGGCAGTGAGAATGCAGGATTTCTCTGTGACAATGAAAGAGATCAATACATTTGAAAGGCTGGAAGTTTTCAAAAAACCGCATGCCATCTGCGAGCTTCAACATGAGATCCACAGTTTTGCCGAAGGTCTGAAGGCAGAAAATGCGCCGCATATTTATGTGACGGTAAAAGGCATGGATGGGATTTTGTATTATGATGAAAATATCATTATGGAAGTGCTGTCCAATCTGCTGTCGAATGCCATGCGCTATGGAAGGAAAAAGATTGAGGTGCAGGCAGAGATTGAGAACAGTTTTCTGCACTTGTATGTCAGGGATGATGGCAGGGGGATGACAAGGGAGGAGTTATATAAGGCGGACAGCCCATACTATTCGGATAAAAATATGAAACCGGATACCACGTCAGAAGCCGGACAGGCAGGAGCGCCTACGCAGGGGGCGCATATGGGGTTAGGTCTGACAATATGCAAAATATTGTGTAAAAAGCATGGCGGATGCATCAGTTTTTTTAACAGTATCGAAGGTGGAACGGTTGTATGCGCGCAATTTAACATCAGTTAATGGATAGAAGATTTGGTAAAAAACAGTTTATAGGGAAATTATAGAGAAATTTACAGTATTCTTTATTCTGTGAAAAGCAGTATGAAAGGAGAAGAAACGTGGAAACAGAAATTTGGTTGGATGGAGTCAATAAATTTTACGGATCGAAGCAGGCATTAAAGGATATCAGTCTCAATATTCCAATGGGAATGTTTGGTCTGCTTGGAAGAAATGGCGCAGGCAAGACAACGCTGATGAAGGTAATTGCAACGCTGCTGCCTGCTGACAGCGGTGAGGTTGATATTTGTGGCGTGCCGGTTGCGCATGCCGGAAAGGTCAGGCAGATGACAGGTTATCTTCCGCAGGATTTTTCCATGTATGGGAATATGACGGTTTATGAGGCAATGGATTACTTAGGCGCGCTGTCCGGTCTTAAGAAGGCAGAGAGGAAACAACGGATTCCGGAGCTTTTGGAGCGGGTGAACTTACAGAATAACTACCATACAAGGGTGAAGGCGATGTCCGGTGGCATGAGAAGAAGACTGGGAATTGCCCAGGCTGTTTTACATGATCCGAAGGTGCTGATTGTGGATGAGCCGACCGCGGGCTTAGATCCGGAAGAACGGGTGAGGTTCCGGAATCTGCTATGCGAGATTGCAGAACAGCGGATTGTTATTTTGTCCACACATATTGTCGGTGATGTGGAAGCAACCTGTGAAAACATAGCGGTTATGGATGCCGGTGAAATTCTGTTCAAGGGAACGGTTGCCGAACTTTTAGAGAGGGCAGAGGGGAATGTATTTACGGCAGATATCTCAAGAATGGAGCTTGAAAAAGTGAAATCGGAATATCTGGTAACAGGACAGCTTGTCCAGGGGAATCATGTGACGGTGCGTTTTCTGCTTAAAAATCCGGTACAGGATTTATTTGCCGGCGCAAGTCCCTGTGAGGTAAATGTGGAGGATGCCTACATGTTTCTCATGTATCAGGAAAGGGGAGATGTATCATGTTTTTAACATTGCTGCAAAAGGAATGCATGCAATATATAAAGAGTGTAACCTATTATATCTTTCTCGCCTGTCTGCTATTGCATTTTGTTTCGCAGATGGGTGTTTTTGTGCCGATGATAAAGCCGGAGCCGGGATATGAAGATTACGGTGTGACAAGGACGGCGGATCAGAAGCTGATTATGGATAATGTCCTGACAGAACTGGTTAGTGAGTACAGCAGAGGCGAATATATTACGTATCCGGTTGGTTTCTATAAAAAAGTAGTAGCGGATGATGAGGAACAGCAAATGGTTGCAGAGGGCATTTGCGCTATTACGGGAACAGGCATAGAGGATCTTGATGCGTTGATTGCCGATTATGAGGAAAAGGTTCAGGAAATCATTGAGGAGAAAGCGGAGCATGGCGAACCGGTTATGGAGTCTTCTCTGCCTGCTATGGAAATTTCCATAAAACAGGGGCTTTCTTTTGAGACTTTTGCCGCTGAGATGCAGAAGATTGATAAGATGTTAGGAGGGGGCAGTTCCTATCAGAAGTCTGCCCTGCAATATACGACAAGACCGGTTTCTTATGAGGAGGCAGAGGCAGAGTATGAGAGCTATATCCGGGAGGATAAGATTACCAATGCGTATGCAAGGCTTTTTTGTGATTATATGGGGATTGTGCTGGGAATTTTGCCGGTGCTTTTGGCAGTGACAAGGGGCATGCGGGATAAAAAGGCGCAGGCGGAGCAGGTGATTTATACGAAGAAGGCAGGTGCTTTTGCGGTGATTTTAAGCCGATATGCCGCCGCTGTCATCATGGTAATGATACCGGTTGTGCTGTTGAGCTGTGTCACGCTGGTGGAAGCTGCTTATTATGCAAAGCATATCGGAGCCGCATATGATGCGCTGGCATTTGTAAAGTACATCGGATTCTGGCTTTTACCAATTATCATGGTGAGCCTGTCAGCCGGATTTTTCTTTACGGAGCTTACGGACAGCGCAGCTGCCATTCTGATTCAGGGAGCATGGTGGTTTGCAAGTATCTTTGTGTCAAGCGGCGATCTTGTAGATTGTACGGGGTGGAATCTGATACCGAGATGGAATACGGTAGGGCAGTATGCGCTTTTTGAGCAGATGAAAGGGGAACTTTTGCGAAACCGCCTGTTTTACACTGTGTTGGCATTGGGCTTGCTGCTGCTGACCGTATTTCTGTACAGCAAAAAGAGAAAGGGGGAATTTACCGGTGTTAGAGCAAAGCGTATCCATCTTAACAGTAAATTGGAAGCATAATCTGCGCACCCATATGATTGTGGCAGTTTTGTTCTGTGTGGTTTCCCCGCTTTTTATGGGGGTGGAAAACCTGGACGAAGTCCGGGTGGCAATCATTTTAGAGCGGTATTTGTGTTTTTTGGGAGTGATTTTAATGGTGCCGCTGTTTTTGCCGGACACAAACAAAAATATACGGGATTTGATTGCATCAAAAAAGGTGCCGCTTGCCGGAATCCGATGTTTCAGGCTTTTCGAGGCAGTTGTTTTTATCATGATCCTGCTGCTGGCATACCTGCTGTTTTTAAAGCAGGGAAATTGCCAGTTCCGGTTTGGCGCCTGTTTTTTTGCAGCATTTTCCACCTGTCTTTTTCTGGGAAGTTTGGGAATCCTGTTTTACAGTGTGATAGATAATATTGCGCTGGCATACATGATACCGCTTTTCTATTATATGGTATCCACGGGAGCAGGAGTGAAATATCTCGACAAATTCTGGCTGTTTGGGTTTAGCGTTGCGGCGGCAGAGGGGAAAAATGCCGTGGATAAAAGTTATCTGCTGGCGGCAGGCATCATTTTGTCAGTGGCTGCAATTTGCATCAGGGAAAGGCGCAGAGACTGAATTGTTATGGGTTTGGATATTTTATGGGGAATAAGTCTTGAAGATTTGGAAAATCATATTATAATAAAATATCATATATATAACAAGGAGGCACTTGTATGGAACGCCGGAACGCATGGAAGGATTATAGCAAAAGAGAATTGAAGGAGCTTGAAAAGCTGTGTAAGGAATACCGCCATTTTTTGGATAAAGGGAAAACAGAGAGAGAATGTGTCAAACAGATTGTGAAGCTGGCAAAAGCAAACGGATATGAGGATTTGGCAGATGTGATACAGTCTGGAAAGAGATTACAGGCAGGTGATAAAGTATATGCAGTCAATATGAAAAAGGCGGTTGCTTTATTTCAGATTGGCAGGAGACCGATGGTGGAGGGCATGAATATTTTAGGCGCGCATATTGATTCCCCACGGATGGATGTGAAGCAGAATCCCCTGTATGAAGATACGGATTTTGCGTATTTGGATACCCACTATTATGGAGGAATCAAGAAATACCAATGGGTGACACTGCCTCTTGCCATACATGGCGTCATTGCAAAAAAAGACGGAACGGTTGTTGATGTGGTAATCGGTGAGGAGGATAAGGATCCTGTATTTTGTGTGACGGATCTGTTGATTCATTTAGCCCAGGAGCAGATGGACAAAAAGGCAGCAAAGGTTGTGGAAGGCGAGCAGCTTGACATTTTATTTGGCAGTAAGCCGCTGCCAAAGGAAGAAAAAGAGGCTGTTAAGAAAATGGTGCTTTCTATTCTGAAAGAGAAGTATGACATGGAAGAGGAAGATTTCCTCTCCGCAGAACTTGAAATTGTGCCGGCAGGCAAGGCGAGAAATGCGGGCATTGACGAGTCTATGATTATGGCTTACGGACAGGATGACAGAGTATGCGCCTACACGTCTGCGGCAGCCATGTTTGACATGGACGGGGTAAACCGCACTGCCTGCTGCCTGCTAGTGGATAAGGAAGAGATTGGATCCGTTGGCGCAACGGGCATGCAGTCCAAATTCTTTGAAAATTCGGCAGCAGAGCTGATGGAGGCAATGGGTGAGTACTCGGAGTTAAAGCTTAAGAGATGCCTTGCCGCCTCTTATATGTTATCCTCTGATGTGTCAGCGGCATATGATCCCAATTACGCCAGTGCCTTTGAGAAGAAAAATGCAGCCTATTTTGGGCGGGGCGTCGTGTTTAATAAGTTCACCGGCTCCCGTGGCAAGTCCGGGTCAAATGATGCCAATGCAGAGTATATCGGAAAACTCCGTAAGGTGATGGATGATAATAAGGTGGCATTTCAGACAGCAGAGCTTGGCAAGGTAGATATAGGCGGCGGCGGAACGATTGCCTATATTTTATCACTGTACGGAATGAATGTGATTGACAGTGGCGTTGCAGTCTTAAATATGCATGCGCCGTGGGAAATCACCAGCAAGGCGGATATCTATGAAGCGATGAAGTCTTATAAGGCATTTCTGAAAGATATGTAGTAAATAATGGCATTTACAACTATGGTTTCTGTAAAAAGGAGTTCTTATTCAGCGTTTGAAAAGGACTCTTTTTTTGTGTGATGGCGGCAGACTGCCGGGAGAGGGGAACCGGCACAAAATAAAAAATTTTGAATATGATAAATGCGACAGGGTTATTTCGGTAAGGAGAAATCATCATGACCTGCCAGGATATGATATATAGCAATGATTACATGGATTTGATTGTGAATCTGCACGAGGGAAACCGTTCGATACTGAGGTTTTATCCTGATAGCTGTATCAATGAAATTGAAGACAGGATTGAGATTTTTCATCTGCAAACGGAAAATTCCTATTTGACGAATTTGGAAAATGTTCCGTATTCCTCGGTTCCGAAATTGTTTGGGCTGATGGATTCCTCCAATATGGAGGTGACGGGCGTGAAGCAGATACAGAGTCCGTCCTACCTGGGTCTGGACGGTTCCGGAGTCATTGTCGGAATCATTGATACGGGAATTATGTATGATAATGCGTTGTTTCGTGATGTAAATGGCAACAGCCGGATCGGGATCATCTGGGATCAGACAATACGGAAAGAAGATCCGGAGAATGTGAACATGTCGGAGGAAGAGCGGTCGGTTATGGTTGCCACACTGAAAACCGAACAGCAGACCCAAACGGTAACGCTGCCGCTTTATGGAACTGCTTATACCAATGCCCAGATTAATGAGGCGCTGCAAAGTGATAATCCATATGAACTGGTTCCGACAAGGGATGAAGACGGGCATGGAACATTTCTCGCAGGAATTGCAGCAGGAGGCGTAAACCGGGAAAATGATTTTACGGGTATTGCAACGGGAGCAGAGATAGCGGTCGTCAAGCTTAAGGAGACAAAGCCATATCTCAGGGAGTTTTTTCAGATTAAGCAGGATGTACCCGCCTATTCGGAAACGGATATCATATATGCCGTGGATTTTCTGCTGAAGTATTCCAGGGCAAAGAAAAAACCGTTGTCGCTTCTGATTGGGCTTGGCAGCAGTAACGGCGGGCATGAAGGGTTGACGTATTTGGAACAGTATCTGAGTGTCATTTTGCAGAATGTGGAGATTATGGTGAGTGTTCCGGCAGGAAACGAGGGAACGGAACGGCTTCACTATTATGGGGGGCTGCCAAAGAATGTGGCGTATGACGAGGTCGAGATCAATGTGGATGCCGGACAAAGCGGGCTTACTTTTGAACTGTGGGGAAATGCGCCAAATACCTTTGCGCTGGGAATTGTCTCTCCGCGTGGTGACCGGATCGAGCGTATCGCGCCCCGTTTTGGAAGGGAGGAGCTTATTTCCCTGCCCCTTTCACGAACCACTGTATATGTGGCATACCAGCTTGCAGAGGCATATTCGGGAAATCAGCTTATCTTTGTCCGCTTAATCAATCCGCCTCCCGGCATCTGGCGTTTTTTGGTTTATGCAGATGAGGGTCAGCAGAGAACCTTTAATATCTGGATGCCGCTTCGGCAGTTCTTACAGGACAATACGTATTTTTTGAAGGGGAATCCGGACGATACGATTACGGTTCCGGGAAATGAAAAGAGTTCCATGACAATGACCGCATATAACCATCTGAATGGAAGTATTTTCGCGCAGGCAAGCCGTGGTTATAATGCAAGGGATCAGGTAAAACCGGATCTGACAGCGCCGGGAGTCAATATTACGGGTCCGGGTTTGAGGAATAATTTTGTCACCCGCTCCGGCACTTCTGTGGCGGCAGCCCATAGCGCCGGTATGTTTGCCCAGTTTTTTCAGTGGGATCTGGAAAATGACCGCAACAACATGTTTTTTTCCGGACAGATTAAGAGCTTTTTCCTAAGAGGCGCAGTCCGTGATCCCGATATGCAGTACCCAACGCCAATTTGGGGTTATGGAATCATGAATATCGAGCGCGCATTCGAGGGATTTCGTGTGATAGATGCCTAAAGTTACATGCCCGAAAATAAATCTTGACTATTCCACTAGGAAAAGAGTATACTTGTCGTAAGTAAAAGAAATGATGGCAGCGGATGCTCAAGGAGTGATATAGATGAAGATTTCAACAAAGGGAAGATATGCATTGCGCCTGATGCTCGATCTCGCCAGGCATAACACAGGTGAAATGGTAAGAATTAAAGATGTTGCAAAACGGGAGGGGATTTCAGAGAAATATCTCGAACAGATTGTGACTTCGTTAAAGCGCGCCGGATATGTAAAAAGCCTGAGAGGCGCTTCGGGAGGTTATCGTCTTGCAAAGGAGCCGAAAGAATATACGGTTGGCATGATTCTGCGGCTGACAGAGGGAGATATGGCGCCGGTTGCCTGTTTAGAAAGGGATGAAAATGACTGTCCGAGAGCCTCAATCTGTACATCTGTCCGGTTGTGGGTGATGTTGGATGATGCCATTAAGAGCGTGATTGACCATGTGACATTGCAGGATATGCTCGAATGGAGCGCAGAGATAGGCAATGATTACGTTATCTGAAAGGAAGTATGACAAAAGAGAACCGGTGTTTTCACCCATATGGAGCGGAAACACCGGTTCTCTTTCTGTAACAGTCCAATGCCGGTACATGCCTGGCACTGCGCTGTCTGTTATTCTTTTGTCAGCATGGATAAAATTTTATTGCTTCGGGTAATGAATCGTGTCATCGACTCTGCATCAAGCGGGGTATGTGCCAGCAGCGCCAGGTCATAAAGCTGTTCACAGACAATATCGGTATTTTCTCCCTCCGGGTTTGCTAAAATGAACTGAACCAGATCATTATTTGCATTTAACAGGAGAGTCTGCTGGGAATCACCGAACATATCAGGTGACATCATGCCGTTCATGCTGTAAGCTTTCATCATATCCTGCATTCTTCTTGTTTCCTCTGAAAGAGTAATCATGGAAGAAATGGAGGTATTTTTCAGCTTTTCGACTTTCACGGTAAGCTTGTCATTGCTGAGCGCCTTTTTAAATATCTCAGACAGCTTATCAGTAGACTCTTTCATTTCTTCTTCCGAAACCTCTTCCTTAAAGGTATCGGTTACACCGGAATCCACACGGGTAAATTTCAGCTTATCATTTTGCTGCTCCTGGTGGGTGATAAATGGCGTGTCAATGTTGTGGGTAAGGACAACGACATTGATTTCCTGTTCCCTGAACATATTGATATATTGGGATTGTACCTTTTCATCATCCGTGTAGAATACAGTGTTTTCGTATTTTTCCTTGCCTGCTTCCAGATATTCAGGAAGTGTAACGTACTTGCCGGCGATATCTTTGTACAGGATATAGTCTTTCATCTTCTCGTCAAATTTGTTGTCTTTCAGGCAGCCAAATTTGATGAACGGGCTTAAATCATCCCAGTAGCTTTCGTAGGATTCCCGCTCCGTCTTATACATGCCGGAAAGTTTATCTGCCACCTTTTTGGTGATATAGTCAGAAATCTTCTTTACGAAACCGTCATTTTGCAGCGCGCTGCGGGATACGTTAAGCGGAAGATCAGGACAGTCGATAACGCCTTTTAACAACAGAAGAAATTCCGGAATGACCTCCTTGATATTATCTGCAATAAATACCTGATTGTTATACAGCTTAATGGTTCCCTCTAAGGTTTCGTATTCTGAGTTAAAGCGAGGGAAGTAAAGGATACCCTTTAAGTTAAAAGGATAGTCCATGTTAAGGTGAATCCAGAATAACGGCTCTTTGAAATCAAGGAATACCTTGCGGTAAAATTCCTTATACTCTTCTTCGGTGCAGTCATTCGGATGCTTGGTCCACAGTGGATGAGTCTCATTGATTGGTGTTTCCTTTGGAGTTTCCGGTTCCTTTTCGGTCTCGCCTTCGGCAGCATCCCCCGTGGCGTCTTCATCCGGAACCGTTTCATCTACTACATCAGAATCCACTACATCATTTTCTTCTTCTTTGGCAGCATCCGCATTGGTAAAGTAAATCTCCTCCGGCATGAAAGAACAGTATTTCTCCAACACTTCCTTTACCCGGTATTCATTTGCAAATTCATAGCAGTCCTCATTCAGATAAAGGGTGATTTCCGTACCATGCACGTCACGGTTCCCAGTTGACATAATGTAGTCAGTGCCGCCGTCACATTCCCAAAATACAGGTTCCGCATCCTTCTGGTAGGAACATGTCTGGATGGTAACTTTGTCAGCGACCATAAAGGCAGAGTAAAATCCTAAACCGAAATGACCGATAATCTGGTCGTCCGTTGCCTTGTCCTTATATTTCTCCAAAAAGTCTGATGCGCCGGAAAATGCAATCTGATTGATATATTCATTTACCTCATCCGCAGTCATACCGATACCATTATCAATGAATGTCAGTGTTTTGTCGGTAGGGCTTGCGATTACGTCGATACGGTATTTTTCATCCGCAGCCTCCTCGTACTCACCGATCATCGCAAGTTTTCTTAACTTGGTTATGGCATCGCAGGCATTTGAAACAATCTCGCGCACAAAAATGTCATGGTCTGAATATAACCATTTCTTGATAATTGGGAAAATATTGTCACTGTTGATAGACAAGCTTCCTTTTTTCTTTCTTGGCATAAAAACATCTCCTTATATATCATTCTATTTTGTTTCGTTCAGTAGCGAACATAAACTAATAATAGTATAGGCAGTAGGAAAAGTCAAGAAAAAATTAGCACTCAATATAGATGAGTGCTAACAAAAGACGGAAAAGAGGAATCTCCAAAGGCAGAAAAAGCCATAAATGCGGCAAAATCCGGCTACTGGCATGTGATGGATAAAGATTTTAAAACTGCCAGGATATGCGAGGTAAATTCCTGTTCCAACTGTTTTTCCAGTGTGAAAATCCGGTAGGAAATGCCGCATATTACAGTCAGTCTGTTGTCCTGGAACAGGATATTTACAAACATCCCATCTATGTCGGTATCTGCCAGATTCGAGTGGGTGGAGGCAAGCACCAAACGGGTATCCGCAGAAGGGAGTTTGAATACGATCTTAAGCTGGGAAGGAGTTTTTTTCCCTTTAATCAGGTAAAAGACCCTTTCTTTGGCGGTCTGCCATAACAGGCAGGCAGCATCACCGGCATTTTGCGCATCCCATTCGTCATCCGTAAGGAAGTCTTTGTTTCTGTGTCCGTCCAGATTATAGGTCATATCCGTGCGGATGAGAGCGGAAACAAATTCATAGGAATCGAAGGTATTTGTTTGAAATAGAAGCTGCATAAAAGGTTTGATATCCAGTATTTCAATTGTCTGCATGGGTGCCTCCTGAACGTGATAATTGTCTGCTGATAAACATATCATCAGTTTATCATCCGTTACGGCTTTCCGCAAGCAGGATTTCAGGGAAAAAGAAGAATTGCATTGCTAAATAATGGAAAAGCAGTTATAATAAATAATGACTGTGTGACAAAGCAGTGCTTTATAGAGGGTATGAAAGTACATGTTTGTTACACGAGCAGACAGGGAGGAGATGGTTATTTGGAAAATAAAAAAGACAGCATACGCCAACGGCTGCGCATGGTTGTGCTGTTTCCAATTTTGATTTTGGGAATACTGATTATTGTCTTCGGTGTTTTTTTAATATATGGATTTTACGCAGAAAGCATTCGGGATGAGCTTGCTGCCACTACCAATATGATGATTGACTGCCTCAATCTTACGGTGCGGGGAGATTACGAATATGAGGATGGAATGCTGACAAAAGGGAATATTAATATTACAGATTCCACTATGTTGTACCGAATTAAGGAAGAGACAGACATTGATACTACCATTTTCTGGAACGATACGAGAATCCTTACGACAGTACAGAGTGAAAGCGGTATTTCTGCCGTGGGTACGAAGGCAGCGCCTGAGGTTATGGAGCAGGTGTTTGGTCATGGTGAGGATTATTTTTCCAGGTCTTTGAAAATTAATGGCGAACCCTACATTGGATATTACACTCCGCTTGAAAACAGCGATCATACCGTTGTGGGTATGATTTTTGCGGGTAAGAGCAAGATGAGCGTTTACCGTAGCGTGGGAATCCTTGTGCTGTTTTTTGTTCTGTTTTCCGGTATTGCAGTCATTTTTGCTGTTATTATGAGCAAAGGTTATTCAAATCAGATGGTTGCGGATATTGATTTGATTAACCAGTATCTGCAAAGTATTTCCGAGGGTGATCTGACGGTGGATATGGCGGAGAGCATTATCAACAGAACGGACGAGATTGGGGAGATTGGACTCTACGCAGAGAAGATGCGCAGCGACCTGCAAAAGCTGATCGAGATGGATCCGCTGACGTCTTTATACAACAGGAGAAGCTGCGATCACAAGCTCAGTAATCTTATGAAAAACGGAATCCCATTTACAGTGGTTATGTGTGATATTGACTGGTTTAAGAAGATTAATGACCAATATGGGCATGATGCCGGGGATTATGTGCTGGTAAAAATTTCCGAGATGATACGGCAGAATATAGAGAACTGTGGGTTTGCAAGCCGCTGGGGCGGTGAGGAATTTTTGCTGATCTATACACTGGATTTTGATGAGACAATGAAGAAGGTAGAAGCATTACAGCAAAGCATAAGGGAGTTTGATTACGCCTATGATACAAGGGTGATAAAAGTAACCATGACCTTTGGCGTGAAGGAGTATGAGAAGAATGTACCGTCTGAGCGTCTGATTAAGGGCGCAGATGATAAACTCTATACCGGCAAGCGGAATGGAAGAAACCAGATTGTGAGCTGATATCAGGCGGTCTGTGAAGGAGGAGATTAAATGAAAAAAGTATTTGCAGGAATGATGGTTGGAGCATTGATTTTGTTAAGTGGATGTGGAACACCGAAAAATACGGTTCACTCTCTGGATGACCTGAAGGGAAAACAGATTGGCGTCCAGTTAAAGACGACTGGCGATGTATATGCCAGTGAGATTGAGGATGCGGAGGTTCAGCGCTATAACAAGGGATATGATGCAGTGGTCGCGCTGCGGGAAGGTGAAATTGATGCCGTGATGTTAGATGATGCACCGGCAAATGTTTTTTTAAAGGAATTTGGTGACATTAAGCTTTTGGATGATGCATATGCAGATGAGGAATATGGAATTGCTGTCAACAAGGAGAATACCGAATTACTCGAAAAGATAGATGCAGCGCTTGACACCTTGAAAGCAGACGGAACCATTGAGCAGATTACCAATGGATGGTTAAAGGAAGGCATTGAGACAACAGCCTATGAAGGGCAGGATAAAGAAGAATATGCAAATGGGATTCTTATTATGGCAACCAATGCAGAATTTCCACCGTACGAAAGCAAGACGGAGAGTGGTGAGATTGTCGGAATTGATGTAGATATCATGAAGGCGGTTTGTGACCAGTTGGATATGAAGCTGCAAGTGGAACACACGGCATTTGATTCGATTATTGCCTCTGTGGAACGCGGGATGGCAGATGTCGGTGTCGCTGCCATGACGATTACGGATGATCGATTAGAGCAGGTGAATTTCTCGCAGCCATATGTGCAGGCAAAGCAGGTGATTATTGTCAGAGACAATGATTAGGATGTGAAAGGATTTATATTTTATGAAGGAACTGTTTGATTTGTTGGAGCAGGGGGTAACTGCGCCACATGTGATCTCCCACATGGAAAAAGATTTGACTGTTAATGGATTCAAAGAATTATTTCTGGAAGATGTGTGGGAACTGGAGGAAAATGGGAAGTATTATGTAAACTTATATGGTTCAAGCGGTATCGCCTTTTCTGTCGGCGGGATGGGAGAGAGGATGCCATCCTTTCGTATTGCTATGGCGCATAGCGATTATCCGAATTTTCAGTTAAAACCGGAGCCAATGATGAAGGGAAAACATGTTACCCGTTTTAATGTGGAAATATATGGGGGAATGTACCAGAAATCATGGATTGACCGTCCATTAGGCGTGGCGGGCAAAGTAGTCGTAAAGGGGGAAAGTACTTTTTCCCCAAGTGTTTTACTGTATAACAGCGGCCGTCCACTCTGTGTCATACCGGGCATTGCCATTCATATGGATCGGGAGTTGAATAAAAAAGGGGCTTTGGATACTGCAAAGGAGTTGGTGCCAATCGCTGCCCTGTCAGAAGATATGGATTTGTTGGATGAAGTGGCGAAAAGCCTTCAGATCACAAAAGATGAGATACTGGACTATGATTTGTATTTGTATAATATGGAAAAGCCGGTCACTGTCGGGCTCGATGAGTCCATGATGGCTGCGCCGAGGCTCGATAATCTGACATCAGTAGCGGCAATTCTTTCCGGAATCAAACATGCAAAAGCGCCGGACGGTGTTGTTGATTTGCTGGTGGTGTTTGACAATGAGGAGGTGGGGAGCTGTTCCAAGCAGGGAGCGGACAGTGAACTTTTGCCGATGGTGATACAAAAAATCGGACGGGCTTTGTCAAAAAACGCTTTCGAGCTTTCGGATGTTCTGCAAAAAAGCTTTTTATTGTCCGTTGATGTGGCGCATGCCCATCACCCAAATTATGAGGAGAAAAGTGATGCCACAAATAAGGCTTATTTAGGTCAGGGTTTTTGCATTAAGAGAAGCGTGGGGCAGAAGTATGGCACGACCTCAGAAAGCGCGGCTATATTGAAAGATATCTGTGACAAACATAAGATTCCCTATACCGTTGCAATCAATAAAACCGGAATCCCGGGCGGAAGCACATTAGGCCCGATTGTCACTTCGCATCTGCCGATGCCTTGTGCAGATATCGGGATGCCCATTCTTTCCATGCATTCCACCTGCGAGCTTGGAGCGGTAAAGGATTATGATTCATTAAAGAAAATAATGACTGCTTTTTATGAGGCATAGAAGAAACGGCATGGCTGGAAGAAAACACCATGCCGTTTCTTACATAGAACGGAAACGGAACAGAAATAATAGTACCAGTGGGATAGAAAAATTCCCGGTATCTGAAACATGAAATATGGTGAAAGGATTGGTACGTTTTATGAAAGCAGTCGTTAATAAGGATGGATGCATCAGTTGTGGTCTGTGTGTCAGCACCTGTCCGGAAGTTTTTTCCTTTGACGAGGACAGCCGGGCAGAGGCAACCGGTCAGCTCACGGATGAGAATTTTGCTTCTGCGGAGTCTGCAAGGTCTGCCTGCCCGGTTGCGGTTATTGATATTGTAGAGGATTAGCATTAGAAATATTCAGATAATTTTCTCTCAAAATGCTGTAATATCATATAAAGCAGCATGGCAATGAAGCAAAGGATTAATATGGAGAGCAGCACATTGCTCATTTTGAAGGTCTGGGAGCCGTAAATGATAAGGTAGCCCAGACCTTCCCTTGCAGCCAGAAATTCACCGATTACGACACCGACCAGACACAGACCGATGTTTACCTTCATAATGCTTAAGATGTTGGGAACATTACTTGGGAGAACCACGAGCTTTAAACATTGGAAACGGCTGCCCCGGAGGGTTTCAATCAGTTTGATTTTGTCGGGATCTACATTGATAAAACCGGTATATACGTTTAAAATGCTTCCAAATATGGCGACACTGCAGGCGCATACGATGATGGTCGTCTTGTTCGCTCCTAGCCATACAATCAGCACCGGAGCAAGCGCAGATTTTGGCAGGGAGTTTAAAACCACAAGGTATGGTTCCAATACCTTTGAAATCGTCTGATTCCACCAGAACAGCGTGGCAATGATGAGACTTCCCGCAATCACGATCACAAATCCCACAAGCGTCTCATAAAGGGTAATGCCGATATGGTAAAACAAAGAGCCATCCTTTACCATTTTGACAAAGGTACTCATCAGCTTGGAGGGCGAGCAGAATATGAAGTCATTGATGATATGTGTCCTTGCCGTATATTCCCATAGCGCCAGAAAGCAGATTAATATGGCAAACTGATATATGTGTATCAGAAGATGCTTTCGTTTCATGTTTGTTACATACGCATGCTGGCTGTTTGAAACCGGTGTGGATGAATTAGTTAAAGTCTTCATTTTCATCGTAGATTGCCTCCCAAATTTCATTATAATAATCATTAAATTCCGGAGCATTTCTGGAGGTCTTTGGTGTGCGGTTATTAAGGCTTAACCGGATTGGAACAATCTTTTTGATCGTACCGGGGCGCTTGCTTAACACAATGACACGGTCAGACATGGAAATTGCTTCGTTTAAGTCATGTGTGACTAAAAGGGTGCTGATATGGTTTTCCTTTATGATCGAGCCGATATCATCTGATACATTAAGCCTCGTCTGATAATCAAGGGCGCTGAATGGCTCATCTAAAAGCAAAATATCCGGAGAAAGGGCAAGGGTACGGATCAAAGCTGCCCGCTGCCGCATACCACCGGAAAGCTGTCTCGGATAGGAGTCTTTGAAGTCCCATAAACCGTAAGTGTGCAGCAGGTCATCAATAATAGCAAGATGCGTCGGATCAAGCTTTTTCTGGATTTCCAGACCGAGGGTGAGATTTTTATAAATGGAACGCCATTCCAGCAGATGGTCTTTTTGCAGCATATAGCCGATATTAAGGTCATTGACAGCCGCAAGCTTTCCATTTAACCAGATGGAGCCGGAGGCTGGCTGCAACAGCCCGGCCACAATATTTAACAGTGTTGTTTTGCCACATCCGCTTGGACCAACAAATGAAATAAATTCATTCTTATAAAGTTTGAATGAAATATCTTTCAGTGAAGTGGTTTCACAAGATATTGTGTGATATGAAAAATTTATGTCAAAAAATTCAAGAAGTGGTGTTTCCAATTTTGGACCTCCTTTTTTTACCTTTACTATATTGTATTCAAAAGATGGAAAAATGCCCGAATTTACCAAAATCAAAGGGTTGACGAAAAAAAAATGTTTCATTATAATAATCAAACCCGGATTTTTTTGTATGATATGTATATATTTGCAGATAATAAAGGTAGTGTTTTTGGAATGTAGAGAAGGCTTGATTTTGGCTTGCAATTTGGTGATATGCAGTGCATAAAATCATGGAAAAGGTGATAGAATGGCGAAAATAACCAGGGCGGAATTAAAGAGACGCCGCCGGATTGAGCTTTACAAAAGAATAATTATATATGGCTTTTTGGTAATGACAATTTTGCCGATTCTGACAAGTGTATTTCTGCTCTATAAGGTGAATGAGTTAGAGAAGCAGGTTGATTATGCACTGAGCGAGATGGGTGGGGATTATCTGACATTGCGTTCGAGCAGGGAGGCATTGCTTGGCAATCCGAATGCCGGCAGTGGAATGTTTGCGGATTCCAAGAAAGCGGTGCTTGGCAGTTCGAATGTCGATACGAATCATACCCGGAATACAGAGAATGAACAGCAGGAAGAAATCAGCGCGCAGGAGGATAGCGCAGGGAACAGTGAAACGGCAGCAGTTGATGCCGATATCGCAAAGGATCCATCCACTGAGGCGGTTGACACAGTGGAGGAGACGGATAAGAAACCGGCAAAAGGCAGGGTGTATCTGACTTTTGATGATGGGCCTTCTATTTATACGGGGCAGATCCTTGATATTTTACAGGCGAACAATGTCAAGGCAACCTTTTTCGTGATTGGCAGGGATGAACAATATTATGACTATTACAAGCGCATTGTAGAGGAAGGGCATACGATTGGAATGCATTCCTACACGCATGTGTACCAGGATTTTTATGAATCCATAGACAGCTTTGGAGCGGAGCTTTCCAAGTTACAGGAATTGATTTACAATGTGACCGGAGTGGAAAGCAGGGTGTTCCGGTTTCCGGGAGGAAGTTCGAACAGTGTGGCGCCTCTTCCGATTGAAGATTACATTAGCTATCTGAACGAGCATAACATCAATTATTACGACTGGAATTCTTTAAACGGTGATGCGGTAACGTCAGGATTATCGCCGCAGACATTGGTTGACAATATCATGAATGATGTGACAAGGAATGAGGATTCTATCGTGCTGATGCATGATTTACAGACCACACACACCACAGTGGAGTCGTTGCAGTTATTGATTGACACACTGCGCACGGATGGTTATGAGATTCTTCCGATTGATGAAAATGCGCCGCTGATACAGCATGTGTCCTGCAATTCAGTGGAAGAATAAAAGAATAATGAGAACAGGAAAAAGGCTGTCGTACCGGGTTACTCTTTCCATAGAAAGAGCATTTTGCCTGGTACGGCAGCTTTCTTTTGTAAGAGTGGATATTCTTTTGGAAAATTCTGTGAAATTGTGGTAAAATAATAAACAATCAGAAAAAAGGCGGAACTTGCAACATGGATTATACGCAGGCAATGGAATATATGGAATGGATTGGGAAACGCGGCAGTATTTTAGGGCTTGGACCCGTGAAGACACTGTTAGCGCGTCTGGATAATCCCCAGAACGAGGTCAAAGTGATACATGTGGCAGGAACGAATGGGAAAGGCAGTATCTGCACATTTTTAGAAGCCATGTACCGGGCGGAAGGGAAAACAGTGGGACGGTATATCTCTCCGACGCTGCATACTTATCTTGAACGCTTTCAGGTGAATGGCATTTATATGACGGAAAGGGAATTTGCGAAGCTGTTTACCCGGATCATGCCCGTGATACAGGGCATGGAGAAGGAAGGTTTAGAACTTCCGACAGCCTTTGAGATTGAAACGGCAGCCGCATTTTTGTTTTTTGTGCAGAAGAGAGTGGATTTGGTAATTTTGGAGACCGGCATGGGCGGCAGGGAGGATGCGACCAATGTGGTGGACAAGCCGTTGTGTACGGTATTTGCCTCCATCGGCATGGATCATATGCAGTTTCTTGGAGGTACGGTGGAGCAGATTGCCATGGAAAAGGCAGGGATTATGCGGGATGGCTGTCCGGTGGTGTCCTATCCCAACGGGCCGGAGGTCTGCAGGGTGCTTAAGCAGCAGTCAAGTTTACATAATGTCACTCCGCTGTTTGTAAATATGCAGGAGATTGAAATTCTTTCGGAAACTTTGACGGGAAGCCGGTTCTGTTATCAGGGAGAGGAATATTCCATTGGACTGGCAGGAACCTATCAGATATACAATGCGGCTACAGCGATTGCCTGTAAGCTTTTGCTGGACGGGCAGCTCGACAGGCAAGCGCTTGCCCATGTGCATTGGGAGGGGCGGTTTGAACTGGTGTCTGAAAATCCGTTGTTTGTAAAAGACGGGGCGCATAATATGGATGGCGCAAAGGCGCTTTACAAAAGTCTGCAAAAGCATTTTACAAATAGGAAAATTATCTTTATAATAGGAGTATTAAGAGATAAGGAATACCAAAAAATGGTGGCGCTTCTCTGCCCGCTGGCATCTTGTGTCTGTACGCTGGCACCGGACAGTCAAAGGGCGCTTCCGGCTCAAAAACTGAAAGAAGCAGTGAGTCCGCACTGCGCAGATGTATTCTGCTTTGATTCGGTAGAAGAGGCAGTGCATAGGGCAAAGAAAGTATATGAAGAATATCGGCTTTGCGGACAGCAGGCGGTGATTGTGGCATGGGGTTCCCTTTCTTACATGGGGCAGATTCAGGGATAAACAGGTGATGGAATACAATGGAACGAATTGACCGGATCATCAGCAATCCGATATACAGAGAAAAATTAAAACAGCTTGAGGAATTAGAACAGGAACGTATTTATTGCAAACATGGGATGGAACATGCGTTAAGCGTGGCAAGGATTATGTATATCAGGGCATTGGAACAGCAGTTGGCGGTTGACAAGGATATCATATATGCGGCGGCCCTGCTGCATGACATGGGGAGATGTGACGAATATTTATACCATATACCGCATCATGAGGCGGGCGCCAAACTTGCAGCGCAGATTTTGAAAGAATGTGGTTTTGATGAGGGTGAGATTACAGCCATTGAGGAGGCTGTAAGGGCGCACAGAGAGGAAGAACGGCAGCCGGGAACATTTTCATCGTTACTGTATGAAGCAGACAAATTAAGCCGTGACTGTTACCGGTGTAAGGCGGTAAAGACCTGCAATTGGACGGAACAGAAGAAGAATCATACCATCCGGTATTAGGAAGCATATACAGGGGCAGGAGGACATGATATGATAATTGGCGGCAGGGAGTTTGATCTGGAAAACCACTTTTATATGATGGGTATTTTGAATGTGACACCGGATTCCTTTTCAGATGGCGGTAAGTTTCGGGATATGGATAAGGCGCTTTATCAGGCTGAGAGGCTGATAAAGGACGGAGCTGATATTTTGGATATCGGCGGGGAATCTACGAGACCGGGTCATGTTAAAATCGGTTCGGAGGAGGAAATTGCCCGGGTATGCCCGGTCATAGAACAGGTGAAGGAGCGGTTTGACGTGCCGGTATCCCTCGATACCTATAAATCAGATGTGGCGGCAGCGGGAATCGCAGCCGGGGCAGACCTTTTAAATGATATTTGGGGGCTGAAATGGGATGGCACGATGGCAAAGGTCATCGCAGATGCCGGGATTGCATGCTGTCTTATGCATAACCGCCGGGATATGGAGTATCGGGATGTGGTGGCAGATATGCTGAATGATCTGCAAGAGAGTGTTGATATGGCGCTGGCAGCGGGAATCGACAAAGACAAGATCCTGCTGGATCCGGGAATTGGATTTGCAAAGGATTATCATATGAACCTTGTCGTAATGAAACATTTAGAGCGGATCAGGGAATTAGGATATCCGGTGCTGCTTGGAACTTCCAGGAAATCAGTGATTGGCTTAACGCTTAATCTGCCGGTGGAAGAGCGGGAGGAGGGAACACTGGCAACCTCTGTTTTGGGGCTTATGGCGGGCTGTTCCATCTTCCGTGTGCATGACGTGAAAACAAATCTTCGCGGGCTTCGCATGGCAGAGGCAGTTAAAAAGGCACAGGACTGACAGCAGCGTTTGAAATATAGGAGATGGCATATGGATTATATTAGCATTGACAATTTGGAGGCTTTTGGATACCACGGTGTGTTTGAGGAGGAGGCATTTCTTGGGCAGAAATTCCTTGTGTCGGCAAGGCTTTATCTGGATACACGGCAGGCGGGGGTGACGGATAACCTGAAAGCATCCCTCGATTATGGGGAGGCATGCCAGGTTATTAAGAAACTGGTAGAGACGGAGAGATATATGCTCATTGAAAAACTGGCAGAGGAGATTGCCTTTAAGCTGCTGCTTACATTTTCCTTACTGCATGAGGTGGAGGTTACCGTGAAAAAGCCCTGGGCTCCGGTTCACGTTTCGGTGGATTTTGTTTCGGTGACGATCAGGCGGGGGTGGCATAAGGTGTATCTTTCCCTCGGTTCCAATATGGGAGACCGGGAGGGATATCTCGATTTTGCAATCGACCAGTTGAATGCACTGCCGGATACAAAGGTGGCAGCCGTTTCGGATTATCTGGAGACAAAGCCATACGGTGATGTGGAGCAGGAGGATTTCCTAAATGGCGCGCTTATGATTGAGACGTTGAAGACTCCGCAGGAGCTTTTGGAGACAACCCTCTCTATTGAGCAGGAGGCACACAGGGAACGGCTGGTTCACTGGGGGCCGAGGACGCTGGATATTGATATTTTATTTTATGACGATTTGATTCTGACCGGGGACAGGCTTACGATTCCCCATGTGGAGATTCCCAAAAGAGCGTTTGTGTTAGAGCCGCTTTCGGCAATTGCGCCATATTATATACATCCGGTTTACCGAAAGTCAGTGCAGCAGATGTTAGAGGAGCTTCAAAGGACAGATGGCCGGATGGATGATAATAGAGAATGAGGAGTACGGATATGATACAGGATTTGAGTGTTACAAGAGAAGAAATTGACAAAGTGGATAAAGCGATTGTGGAGCTGATTGAAAAGCGAATGGATTTGGCATTGGAAGTTGCGAAGTACAAGCTGTCTACCGGTAAGCCGATTTATGACCGGCAGCGGGAGCTGGAAAAGCTTGAAAAACTGGGCGCTATGGCAAGTTCTGAATTTAATGCAAAAAGTGTGCAGGAGCTTTTTTTGCAGATTATGTCTGTGTCCAGAAGATACCAGTATAGTGTAATCGGCGACCAGGAAAAGACGATAGAGGAGATGTTTACACGAAAGGAAGAACTGGAACGTTCAAAGTATACAAGAGTTGTGTATGCCGGTGTGCCGGGGGCATTTGCAGAGATGGCAATGGTGGATTATTTTGGTGAGGATATTCATGCGATTCATGTGAAGGAGTTTCGGGATGTGGCAGGTCTTGTGGCAGGGGGAGAGGCAGATTATGGCGTGCTGCCGATTGAAAATTCCACCGCAGGTTTTGTCAATGGGATTTATGATTTGTTAGACCGGTATCAGTTATCCATTGTCGGGGAACAGAAGGTGCGTGTTGACCAGTGTCTTTTGGGTATCAAGGGTACGAAACTTTCGGATATTAAGACGGTATTTTCCCACCCGCAGGGACTGATGCAGTCCAGGGAATATTTAGAGGATAAGAAATGGAAGGCAGTCAGCATGAATAATACTGCCGCCAGCGCCAAGAAAGTACATGATGACGGGGATAAATCCCAGGCAGCCATTGCCAGTGAGCGCGCTGCCAAACTCTATGGGTTGGAGATTCTCAATCCGAAGCTTAATGTGTCGGATAACAATACCACCCGGTTTGTAATCGTATCGAATAAGAAGGAATATGTGAAACAGGCGAATAAAGTCAGTATTTCTTTTGCCCTGCCGCATCAGTCAGGAACACTTTATAATATTTTGGCGCATTTTATTTTTAATAATGTGAACATGACGAGTATTGAGTCGATTCCGCTTTCGGGAAGACAATGGGAGTACTGCTTCTTTGTGGATTTTGAAGGGAACTTAAGTGATAATGCGGTAAAAAATGCATTGAAGGGGATTATGGCAGAGACGGAGGAATTCCGTATTCTTGGCTGTTTTGTTTCCGAATAACATTGTGATAGGAGGGATGTATACATGGCAGTAAAGACATTTGCAGCAATTGATGTCGGTTCTACGGATGTATCCATGAAAATTTATGAGATTACATCCAAAAAAGGGTATCGCCAGCTGGATTATGTAAGCAATATCATTGAGCTTGGTTCCGATACTTATGCAGACGGATATGTGTCGCAGGATTCTATTTTGAAACTTTGTGATATATTAAACCGCTTTTTCAAAAAAATGAGAGAATATGGCGTGACAGACTATAAAGCCTATGCCACAAGCGCAATCCGTGAGGCGAAAAATAAAATGATGGTGTTAGATCTTCTGAAGCTCCGCACCGGTATCGAAGTGAATATCCTCAGTAATTCGGAACACCGGTTCCTGATGTATAAGGGATTGGCGGTGAAGGACAGCAACTTTGAAAAAATTGCAGAAAAGAATACGGCTATTGTAGATATTGGTGGAGGAAGCATCCAGATATCCCTTATGAATAATGGCAGGCTTAACGCTACCCAGAATATACCAATCGGCGCATTGCGTGTGAGAGAGCGCCTCAAAACATTTCAGGTGGATACCATGCATTTGGAGCGTGTAATGGAGGAATTTATTGAAAATGAAATAGACACCTTTACGGATCATTATCTCGGTGATAAGGAGATTAAAAATGTGATTGCCATTGGGGATGAGGTAGAGAATCTGCTTCAGGTGATCCCCAACCAGTCCGGTTTGGATCACTTAGACGAGCAGCAGCTCAATGTGATTTTTAAAGAAATTCTGCTGAAAAATTCAGCGGAATTGGCTGTGGAGTATAAAATGCCGTATGAGCGCGCAACGCTGCTGCTGCCGGCGGCTATGATATACAGCATTTTTTTAAAGAAGGCGAAGGCAGATATGATCTGGACTCCGAAGGTGGATTTGTGCGATGGCATTATTGTAGAGGAGATGCTTCGGACAAAGAATCTTGCGGTATCCCGTGATTTTGATGAAGATACCCGATCGGTTGTGCATCAGATGGCAAAACGATACCACTGTAATAAAGGACATAATGTAAATGTGACAAAACTTGCCACTTATATATTTGATAAGACCAAGAAGATTCATGGGCTGGGGGCAAAGGAACGCTTGCAGTTGGAAATTGCGGCAACCTTGCATGACTGTGGTAAATTTATCAACATGAATGGCGCGCCGTATAACTCATATGCCATTATTATGTCAACTGAAATTATGGGGCTTTCCCATAAGGAGCGTGAGGAGCTTGCCAATATTGTAAAGTATAATTCCCTGCCATTTCCGGATTATGACCAGATGCGGGGCGAGATGGAAGAAGGGGATTATATGACGATTGCCAAACTGGTGGCAATTTTAAGGATTTCCAATGCTATGGATCGGTCGCACAAACAGAAAGCCAGTGCCTATGATATTGTGGTGAAAAACAAGCAACTGGTTATCACGATTGACACCCTTTCCGATTTGGCATTGGAGCGGGGGCTATTTGATGATAAGGCAGATTTCTTTTTGCAGGTGTATGGAATCCGTCCGGTATTAAAGCAGAAAAGGAGTATATAGCGTATGAAGGAGAAAAGTGGATATTTAAAGCCGGAATATCTGGAAAACAGGGAACTTTCGTGGCTTCAGTTTAATAAGAGAATCCTTGCGGAGGCAAAGGATAAGAATATTCCGTTATTTGAACGGATCAAATTTTTAAGCATTACAGCCTCCAATCTGGACGAGTTTTTTATGATTCGTATTGCATCATTGATTGATATGGTACATGCAGGTTACAAAAAGCCGGATCTCGCAGGCATGACTCCAAGTCAGCAGTTAGATGAAATCGTACCGGAGGCGAAAGCATTTATGGCGGATCAGTACCGGACACTTAACCGTTCTTTGCTGCCAAGACTGGAAAAGGCGGGCTTAAAGCTGGTAGAGCGGCATGAGGATTTGACAGAAGCACAGGCAAAATATGTGGACGAGTATTTTAAAAGGGATGTTTACCCGGTACTGACACCGATGGCAGTGGATTCTTCCCGTCCGTTTCCGCTGATTCAGAACAAAACACTGAATATAGGGGCTTTGATTAAGGATAAAAAGAATGAGAATGTAGTGGATATCGCCACTGTGCAGGTGCCGGGAGTACTGCCGAGAATTGTACAGATTCCGTCTGAACGGGAAGGTGAAAAGGCAATCATTCTGTTAGAGGAAGTGATTGAACGGAACCTGGATAAACTGTTTTTGAACTATACGATTTTGAGCGCCCATCCATACCGGGTTATGCGCAATGCTGACCTTACGATTGATGAGGATGATGCAGCGGATCTGTTAAAGGAGATTGAGAAACAGATTAAAAAGCGCCAGTGGGGCGAGGTTATCCGGTTAGAGGTTGCAGATACTATGGATAAGCGTCTGCAAAAGAAGCTTATGACACAGCTTAATGTGGATGAAAATTATATCTATAAGATAAATGGGCCGCTTGACCTTACGTTCCTGATGAAGACTTACGGAATTGACGGGTTTGACGAATATAAAATACCGAAGTTTACGCCACAGAAGGTGCCGGGATATGACAGGGAACGGGGAATCTTTGAACAGATCAGCGAGCATGATATTTTGCTTCATCATCCATATTATGAGTTTACGCCGGTGATTGATTTTATTTCCCAGGCGGCAAATGATAAAAATGTGCTGGCGATTAAGCAGACACTTTACCGGGTGAGTGGAAACTCACCGATTGTTGCTTCCCTTGCCCGGGCAGCGGAAAATGGAAAGCAGGTTACGGTACTGGTGGAGTTAAAAGCCCGTTTTGATGAGGAAAATAATATTGGCTGGGCAAAGATGCTGGAGAAAGCAGGCTGTCATGTAATTTATGGTCTGGTAGGGCTTAAGACACACTCTAAAATTGCGTTAGTTGTCCGCAAGGAGGAAGATGGAATCAAACGCTATGTCCATCTTGGAACCGGTAACTATAATGATGTGACGGCAAAACTCTATACGGATATGGGTCTTCTCACCTGTAATGATTCAATTGGGGAGGATGCGACGGCGGTATTTAATATGCTGTCCGGTTATTCGGAACCACCGGCATGGAACAAGCTGATGGTTGCGCCAATCTGGTTAAAGGATCGTTTTCTGATGCTGATTAACCGTGAGGAAGAAAATGCAAAGAAAGGCAAAGAGGCGAGAATTGTTGCCAAGATGAATTCCCTGTGCGACCCGATGATTATAGAGGCGCTTTATAAGGCGAGTGCGGCAGGCGTAAAGATTGATTTGATTATTCGTGGGATCTGCTGTTTAAAAACAGGTATTCCGGGTGTTTCCGAGAATATCTGCGTGCGATCCATTGTGGGTAATTTTCTTGAACATTCCAGAATTTTTTATTTCTACAATGATGGTTTTGAGGATGTATATATGGGAAGCGCAGACTGGATGCCGCGAAATCTGGATAAGCGTGTGGAGATCACTTTCCCGGTGGAGGATGAGCGGTTAAAAAAAGAAGTGATTGCCATTTTAAAGCTTCAGTTAAGTGATACGCTAAAAGCCCATATCCTGCAACCAAACAGCAGGGAGTATGCAAAGCAGGATCTTCGCGGTCTTAAGAAAATTGTAGCGCAGGATGAGTTTTGCAGGCTGGCATTGGAGAGCCGGGAACGGGAGAAAGAGGAACATAAAAACAGGATTTTTGAACCGGTAACCAGTGAGGGGAGAGCATAGGGATCCTCCCGGCATTGCGCAAAATATGATATAAGTATAAAAAATCCTTGACTTGCATAGGAATATATGGTAATCTATTCAAGTCGTGTGACAGACAACAAAGCAGAGTATCCACTCTCACCTTAGCGCATGAGGCGACTCGGGTTGAATATTAGAATGTGAACATATAAGGTGTGTTTTCTAATAAAAGTGGATAGGTATGCTATCCACTTTTTTGTTCTAAAAAAAGAAGCATGGGGAATAGAATAATATTTTGAGATGGAGGTACAAAGCCATAGCCGAGTTAATGATTAATGAGCAGATTCGAGATAAGGAAGTTCGCCTGATTGGAACAGAGGGTGAACAGTTAGGAATCATGTCAGCAAAGGATGCTATGAAACTGGCAAGGGAGGCGGAACTTGATTTGGTTAAGGTTGCGCCAAATGCAAAACCACCGGTATGCAAGATTATTGATTATGGTAAATACCGTTATGAGCTTGCCAGAAAAGAAAAGGAAGCGAAGAAGAAACAAAAGACGATCGACATCAAAGAGGTGCGTTTATCACCGAATATTGACACAAACGATTTGAACACGAAGGTCAACCAGGCACGAAAGTTTTTATCAAAGGGTGATAAGGTTAAGGTTACTTTGAGATTCCGGGGCAGGGAGCTTGCGCATGTAAACCAGAGCAAGGTTATTTTGGATCAATTTGCGGAGCAGCTTTCCGATATTGCCACAATTGATAAGCCGGCAAAGTTTGAAGGCAGAAGCATGATTATGTTCCTGACAAAAAAATAAGATTATAAACGGAAGCTTATTCCACAGAGCTCGTAAAAGCGGAATGAAGTTCCGGTTGTATATGATAAAATGCCATAGGTATTTTACTTGTGGTCTCTGCATGCAACAGCATGTCGGGAGTTGTTAACAAACATTTAAGGAGGAAAATATAATGCCAAAATTAAAGACAAACAGAGCAGCTGCAAAGCGTTTCACAAAGACGGGAACCGGTAAGTTAAAGAGAAACAAAGCTTACAAGCGTCATATTTTAACAAAGAAGACCAGAAAGAAGAAGAGAGAGCTTCGTAAGGCAGCAATGATGGATAAGACGAACGAAAAGGTAATGAAGAAGATTTTACCATATCAGTAGGATGCATTGAATTTGGTACATGAATTAGGAGGAAATAAAAATGGCAAGAGTGAAAGGCGGCGTAGGCGCTAAAAAGAGACATAATAGAGTATTGAAGCTCGCAAAGGGCTACAGAGGAGCGAGATCCAAGCAGTATAGAGTTGCAAAGCAGTCAGTTATGAGAGCACTTACTTCTTCATACGCAGGACGTAAGCAGAGAAAGAGACAGTTCAGACGTCTTTGGATTGCCCGTATCAATGCAGCAGCCAGAATGAATGGTCTGTCATACAGCAAGTTTATGTATGGTCTTAAACTTGCCGGTGTTGATATGAACAGAAAGATGCTTGCGGAGTTAGCAGTTTCGGATGCAGAAGGATTTGCAAAACTGGTTGATGTTGCCAAAGCAAAATTAGCATAAGGAAACAGAGCAAATGACGAGAATCAGGTGCGGGATGCACCTGGTTCCGGATCATCAGAAAAATCAGAAGAAAAATTGTAATTTTCTATTGCAATTTTCCTGAAAATGTAGTACCCTATCAAAGGTGCTTATTTTACCATAATAGAATATGCGGAAGTGCTGGAACTGGCAGACAGGCTAGACTAAGGATCTAGTGGTGGCAACACCGTGTGGGTTCAAGTCCCATCTTCCGCAGTTAAAAAGGGAACCTTGAAATGAAGAGGTTTCCTTTTTACATCCATAACAGATACTTCCTGCTTATATTTAGGAATCTCCACGCTAAAAGGAAGTCCGCCACGCATAATAGCCTGCCGTAAAAACATATTTACAATGTCAACTGGCGTTGCCGTTATTTATCTTGGAAATATTATAGCTGCAAATCTTCAAAGAAAGAGGTTTGAGAGATTAGTAATTTGGATAACATAAGGATGGTCGAAAACTATAAATCAGTTTTGACTGTCCTTTTTTGATTTAATCATATTGAGATTATTGAAAACCAATAAAATTTTAAAAATAAATTGATAAAGTGAAAAAAATAGATTGAAAATGTAGTATAAAATATGCTATACTACTAAAAATACCGGAGGATACGCATAAGAGAAATGGAGGCTGAGGGATGGGGAAAAGATTATTAGCAGTCATTATGGCAGCCGTTATGGTACTTCAGGGAATACAGATTGATAATTATCGCTATATGTCAGAAGCATATGCGGCTGGTGTTGACAGTACGAAAGAAAAGGATATACAAAGTGGCGCGGAATCTGCTGTAGGCATCGTGGAACCGGAAGGGCAGGAACAGACAGGCAGCAGCCAGGAAGAAAGTGATAAAGGCACAGACGAAAAGAAAGAGACACTTTTGGAGGAATCCGATCGCAATCAGGAAGAAGCAGAGAAACCGGAACCATATTCGGAGGAACAGGCACAGGAGAGTACTTCAGAGGAGATAATTGAAAAACCTGATATTCCGGAGCAGGCAGCTGCGCTTGTCGGTGAAAACGGCAAGATAGAGGGAGATTATAGCATTGGCGGAATCAGTGTCCTGACGGAGGATTTGGTAGTTACAGGCGATTTAAAAATTGGCAGCCCGCTATTTTTAAACGGTCATACGTTGACGGTGCAGGGGAATGTCAACCAGTTTTCTGCTCTTAGTGTGGATGGAACCCTGACAGTGGAAGGCAACTATAATTGGAACAGTGGGGATATTACATTTTATGGCGGCAGTTTGCAGATTGAAAAGACACTGGACATATCTGCAATGGTGAGCAGCAGCCTTATTATGCATCATAAATCAGACTATTTGTTTGTAGGCGGTGATATATCCATCTATTACCGCAGTACGGCAGAGACGGATATTGATAATGGTATTCTGGAATTGCAGGGAAATTTTCTGCAAATGATGCAGTTTACGGAATATTTTTGCAATGAGACATCCAGCGATTTTGTGATGTCTGGTGAAAGCTGCCTGTTATTGAGTGGAACGGGGCTGCAAAATATCTATATCAGAAGCGAGGATACATGGTTTGAGCATGTAGAGGTTAAGACGGAAGGCAGAGAGAAAGAAGAAGGAGGCTATGATTTCGGGCAGCAGCAGGTTGCTTTTGGTTTATATTGCAATTTTGGAGATTATGAGGACTATGGCTGCCCTACCAGCTATGGCTATGTGCCGATTGAGGCAGGTACGCTTTCGGAAAATACAACCATATACGGAAATGGGTATCTTGCGGAAGGAGAATTGGCGCTCAATGGATATACACTGGATGTCCAGGGGGATTTGATCCAGAACGGAGATATCAGGATAAGCAGGGGAACCCTTAATATATATGGAGATTACAGGGTTCAGTCACTTGTACAGAAGGGTATCGAAAAAACATATGCAGCCACAACGGCACGGATTGATTCGCAAAACGGTGGCACTGTTCGTATATATGAAGATTTTATCACGGAATCGGTTACAGACCATACCGGATACCTGACAAGCGGTGCGTGGTATTTTAATGGGGATATCATACAAAAAGGCGAAACGGCAAAAAATTTTGTAACCGGCGGGAACTGGACTGCCAATATGTGGCGTTGCAGTTATAAGTGTGAAAAACAGGAAAAACGGCATATCACTTTGGATAATCCAATTGAAAATCCTATTCGCAGGCTGTATGCATACAGTTATTATAGTACAGTCATAGTGGATCATGGGATTTATTTGCTACAGCCGGCTAGTTCACAGTTGACACTGGAAGGACATTCTTTCATTAATCAGGATAATATAGCGTGTCTGCAATCTTCGTATTGTGATGTGGAGATCATTGGTCCCGTTGATTTGGGAACGGAAAGCTATTATACATATAGTGATGTAACGGTTCGTGCCGACTGCACCTTGAATGGAGGCTTTTTATCCTGTAAGAATATGACGGTATTGCACGGAACAGTGCATGTAGAAGCCGGCAGGATTTTTGTAGAGGGTAATTTGGAATTTCCGGATGGCAGTGACGGAACCCTGTCCATGACCGGAGAGGAAAGGAGCAGCATAGCATGTAATAATTTTTATATGGGGAGCAAAGCTCCATCCGGTGAGATATCCAGTGGGGAACTCAGCATTACGGGGAATATGACGCAGCGGAATAATGGAACTGCCGGCAATCTGGTGACAACGGGTGAAGCGGTTGTTACCTTTAACGGGAGCAATGTTTTGCAGCGGGTAAATATTGAGAGCAGGGAAGTCGTTTTGGAAAATGTTGTGATTGCAAATTATGGGAGTGGACGTGTATTTTTTGAAACGGAGGTTACAATTCACAATCTGGACAACCGTTCAAACAGTCTTGTGAAAGATGGTATGGAGGGATATACCTTAATCGGGAATACTACCTATGCCAAAAATGTAACGCTGTATGGCGGTGTATTGGATCTGAATGGCTATACCCTGACAATTGATGGTAATTTTACGGTGGCAATGGGAACAGTTGTGCTCAATGGAGGCAGATTAATTGTAAAAGGTGATATGCGGCTTCAGGATGTGAAAGAGACACAGGAGGGCAGCGAATATTCATCCAGCAATGGAACGTTAGTCATGTACAAGGAAGCGGATATAATGGAGATTGACGGTGACTGGTATATTCAGGCGGAGGAGGCAAACTGTCGCAATATGACAAAGGGAACGGTATATCTTGCAGGCGATCTCCAATATATCACTCAGGTTACCCACGGAAGCCGCAATGAAACATTGATTGGCGGGGCAAAGCTGTGTTTGAACGGTGAAAAGGAACAGGTGCTGCAACAGGTTACCGAAGGAGTGAAGCAGCGGAGTTATCTGCTGCTGGGGGGATTGGATATCCGGAATCCTGCAAAGGTGTCAATGGATATGGGATGCCTTTTGGAAGGCGATCTCTGCGCAGTGGAAGGGGCAGATTTGACATTTGAAAACCTGAATGTGAGTAATCTTTCATATATCCGGGTGCCGGAGCTTTCCGGTGACGTAACGGTATTTGGAGCCAGCCGCCTGAATGGGGATTTAAAAATTCATGGCAATTTATATGTATTATCCCCTATAGAACTTGGAGGACAGCATTTAGAGGCAGAAGAAATCCGTGTATCCTATGGAAATCATGCTTCAATCGGTTCAATTTATGTGAAAGAATATGGCAGTATTAAGGTAGATACCGGAAGCCTCAAAGCAGATACGCTTTCTCTATATGGAATGTTGGAAATGACCGAACCGGAGGGGAAGGTAGAGGTTGGTGAGTTTCAGGTCAATATCCAATGTGAAGATGCAGGTGCAATGACGGACGGAACGATTCGTGTGACAGGCGATTACCAGGATCAGTCGGCAGCCGGTTATGGCATACTGCCAACGGGAAATCACAGGATTATATTTGAAAAGAAAAATGGCTCGGAAGATAATCTGACAAACATCATGTTCCATAATTCGGATTCCATTTTTAATATAGCGGAGCTTGCATATGATATACATTGGTATACATCCGACCGGTACATGCGTGATATTGCCAAAACACTGGTATGCGAGAATGAAGATGGGGAACCGCCAACGGTTCCGCAAAGGCTTACCTGTAAGAGCAGCGGATACTATTATGTAAGTCTTGGCTGGGAGGAATCCACTGATAATACGGAGTTAAAGGAATACAGAATATATCGGAATGGCGAATATATTGGGCAGTCACGAAGCAACTACTATGTGGATAGAAGCCTGCCCTGTGGCGAGGTGTATACATATTGCGTGACTGCGGTTGACACATACAAAAATGAATCGGCATACAGCAAAGAGATTACAGCCGGCACAAAAGCAGACAAAAAGGCGCCGGTTAGACGGACGGATCCGACAATTCATGCAGATTCAGGTAAGGTTACAATTGATTTAAGCAATACTTTCCAAGATGGGGAAAGCTATGTTGATTACTATATCGTCACACGCAATGGGGAAGAGGCGGCACGCATCCTGGAAAAAGTAACCATCCAGTACCCGAATGCGAATGGCGATCTGATAAGCAGTTGTATCAGGAGCGGCACAGCGGTTTTTAAGGACGAAGGGCTTACGAATGGCACAGCGTATCAGTATACAATTACGGCAGTCGATGCAGCGGGCAACACATCAGAGGCGGTGCCTGTTTCCGTGACGCCATATCCGCTCCCGGAAGCTCCGGCTGACTTCAAAGCAGAAGCAGGAGAAGGCTATGTGCATCTGTCCTTTCTGATGAGTGGAACAGCAGATTGTGAATGTTACAGTATTTACCGGAAAGAGGATTCAGAGAAGACATTTCGATGGATGCAGGATGTTCCAAATACGGAAAAAAAGGTCATGGATGTGCTTGACCGTGATATTCAGCCGGGGTATCAATACAGTTATTATGTGAAAGCAGAAAATCAGTATGGGGATGAAGGGGGAAAGACAAGCCAGAAGACTGTAAAAGCAGTTGCGGATCTCACCCCGCCAGAGATTACAAGTGTGCAATACAGCATTGATGGCGACAAAATCAATGAGCCGCTCCAATTTTATGTGACTGCCAGTGATAAGGGATATGTTAAGGATATCCAAGCGTATTACCGCAAATTGGATGAGAAGCAGGAGTTTCCGGTTAAAGGTGAAATACTGAAAGGGCAGGACACAGAAAAATACAGAATGTTTGTACTGGATACAGAGGAGCTGGAAGGAGAATATGTGATCCGCATCACGGCAGTGGACTATACAGGCAATGAAGCGGAAGAAACAAAGACTATTAAAGTAAACATAGAAGGTTTGCAGCCGGTGCAGGGAATCAAGACATCGGCAACGGACTCGACCGTTTCGATTCAGTGGGAACCGGTAGAAGGTGCAAAGAAATATGTGGTGGAACGCTATCATGATGGAAAATATGTGGCATATGAAGCGGTAACAGGTACATCTGTGCATATAGAAAATCTTGTGAACAATACCGAGTATCAGTTCCGGATTGCAGCCTATGACCAGGAAGGGTGCAGAGGACTGTCTACCAAGCCGTTTACCGTGGAGACGGAATCCGATATGGAGCCGCCGGTTATCCGGCAGGTATATGACAACCAGAAGGTTCTGACGATGGAAGATACCCTGAGTGTTGTCTATTATGATAACATAGGCGTTGCCACGGTAGGCGCTACCTACCGCAAAACAGGAGCTTTGGAATGGGAGCTTGCCGGCGCGGTAAAAGGAACCGGAAGGCAGGGAACTGCAATTATAAAATGGGATAAGTCACATTTAACATCCGGTACCTATGAAGTCAAATACCAAATAACAGACGTCAACGGAAACGAAAGTGAGGAAATTATAAGGGTATATAACCTCAAGCTGGATGCGCCGGTTATCAACAATCTCGTGATTACACCGTCAGACTGGAAGATTCAGATTCAGTGGGATGCATTTACGGAAAATAACTTCAAAGAATGGCGACTTACCAGAACAGGAAGCTCCGGACAGGAGAGACAGATTGCCTGCGGAGTGAATGAGACTTCATTTGAAGAAATCATTTCTCCGGAGGAGGAGTATCGGTATACCTTATATGCATATAATACGTTGGGAAATGTATCTAAGAAAAGTGTCAGCGCAAAACCGGGTGACAAGGATGTCTTTGCGCCGGAAGTGCCGGAAATCGGCGCCTTGTTTGCAGCCCAAAATACACCGCTTGCATTATCGGCAGACGGATGTACGGATAATGATGGAATCGTATCCTATGAATGGGATATGGGAAACGGTGATGTCATAGCAGGCAAAGAATGTGATTATTTCTATTCTACCTGTGGAAGTTATGATATAACCCTGACAGTAACGGATAAAAGCGGGAATGTGACAAGGAGAACCTCAAATATTGTTGTGGGGAAAGATGTTGGGGTTATTAATGTTACCGTCAAAGATGGAAATACTGTTCTGCCGGATGCAGATGTCGTACTGTGCATAAATGGTTCGGCGCGTCACAGTGGGGAAAGAATGCAGACGGACAAGAATGGAAAACAAAAATTTTCCGTATCAGAGGGAACCTATCAGATTGCGGCATATAAGGCGGGATATGCGCCGGTGGAAAAGACGGTGGAGGTGACAAAAGGCGAGACGACAGAGGTCGTGATTACCCTAAAAAAAGCAGAATTTATCGAGGCTGAAGTCTCTGCAAGGAAGATGACAAAAGAGGAGATGAAGGCGGCAGGGATCGATATGGATGCGGAAGACAACCGTGTTGCGCTCACTTATACCTGTACATTAGACTTTGGACAGGATCAAACTCCCAAATTTACGTTCCCTAGCAATGGAAAGGGCTTGAAGCTGAGTGGTTCACTATTGAATATCTATTGTGCAGGTTCACCGGATGACGATAAGGATAAAATTAAGCCGGAAAGTGTATATATCACGGATAATACGGTGGATGAAGATCATTCAACCGTGATGGTGACACAGGTTGCACAGTCAGAGATTGGTTGGCTTAACGATATCTATATTGTTCAGGTTACGGTGTATAATATGTCAGCCGGAAATTTTGCAATCGAGGACAGCACGCTGGAACTAAAACTGCCAACGGAACTTGGCCTGGCGCAGATGAAGAAGAACAAGTCAAATAAGGAGACGGCGAAGCTTGGCACGATCAAAGGCGGGGAATCGGCAACTGCTACCTGGTATGTGTGCGGTTCCGTTCCAGGTGAATACAAAATCGGTGCGGAGCTTAATGGTACGCTGCAGCCATTTGACAAGCAGATACAGATGCAGTTTGAAACGGATAAAGACATCTGCATCACGGTGGGAGATGGACTCCATTTATACATTTATTTGGAAGATGAGGCATATATTAATGAAAATTACTATATACAGTATAAGCTTAAAAATGAATCAGAGGAAACATACCATTATGTGACAACGGATTTTGGAAGCTTTGAAACAGCGAATGCAGTTGCCCAGGTTGTGGTGGTAGAGAAGGATAAGGATGGCAACCAGGTGTCTGTGAATACACTGACAGCGGATACCGGCGTGGAGTATTTCATGAATGTCCCGAAGGACACAGGATATGTGCTGACTGCTAACAACCGTTTGACAGCGAAGACTTTGGCGCCGGGAAAGGCGATCTATGGTACCTATAAGTTTCAGTTTAAAGCCGGTGGGGATGCTTATGAGAATTACTATAAACTGAAGGATTATTTTGCAAATGCAGATAAAAACAGCAATGTAAAGGTTACCGTCTCTGCTATCACAGGACATCTCAAAAGAGAGCTGCTTAAGAAAGAGGTGCGGGAGGAGCCTGAAAATACTTCAAATAATCAAACAGGAACCGGAACAAATACGACAGGCAGTAATCCGGGCGGAACACCAGGCACACCGGATAGCACACAGACAACAAAAGATCCCATCAATCTGATGACAGGCGCCTTTACGGTTGACCATACAGTTGCCGCCGTTGCAGGCGCAGCCAAGCTTTCCTTTGATGTGTCGTATAATTCCCTGCTGACGGATGAAACAGGGGAACTTGGACGGGGCTGGTATCATAATTATGAGATGTCATTAGAACGGGTAGGTTCCATGATTACCCTCCATATGAATCCGTATGAAAAAATGTATTTTGCGGAGTCAGATGAGACGGCAGACACGGTATGCGGAAGAATCGAGAATGGAGAAGTTTTATTGGATGAGACCTCCGATATTGAACGGACGTATTACCAGACCGGAACAGACAGCCGGAAATACCGTATCGTCAAGGACGATACGGGGTGTTATACCCTTTACATACAGCAGGAGAAGTACCAGTTTGATGCGGAAGGAAACCTGACCGGTTATATCACGGAGCAGGGAAGCCGGGTTGCTGTCAGCAGGACAAAACAGGCGCTGACGATTACGGATTGCGCCACGGATAAGTCCATTACGGCATCCTATGATAAGAATGGGCGTATCACAAAGGTGGAAGATGCGGCCGGAAATGTGACCGGTTTTGCATATAAAGGAGACTGCATGACAAAGCTTACCGGAAAGACGGGGGCAGTTTTATCCTATGAATATGACGAAAATGGACACATTACAAAAGGACTGGAAAACGAAACGCATGTTTATGTTGAAAATACATATGATGATAAGGGAAGAGTGCTTTCACAGGTTGCGAACGGCACCGCAGATGAAAAGACGGTTTTCCAATATACAGATAACGAGAAGGATGGAACAACTTCCGTTGTCATGACGAATGCAGATGGAACAAAGGAAAAGGCGCTGACTGACCGATACGGGCAGGGCTTACGCTATGAGAATGCGATTGGCGGGGTGACGAAGTATCTCTACAATGATAAGCATGATATGACCGGATACCGCATGGCGGATGGCAGCGGGGCAGACTATACCTATGATGCCAATGGCGATCTTACGGTGGTTACGGAAACAACCGGCAAAAAGACGACCTATACCTATGACGGGGAACACCGGGTTACCGGCATGACCTGCAATGACGGAACAGATGTGAAGTATACATATAATGAAGCAGGGCAGAGGACGGCAGTTTCCGGAGCAAACGGGCTGAAAGCGGAATATACATACAATCAAGACGGACAGGTTCTGACAGAGAAATCGGAGCTAGGAACCATTCAGTATACTTATAAGGACGGGCTGTTATATTCGGTTACGGATTATGCAGGAAATACGCAAACGCTTTCCTATGATGCCAATGGCAATGTCATTCAGTATACGGATGCCAATGGCGTGGTAACAAGTTATGCGTTGGATGCATCGGGAAGGGTGCTGTCGGAAAGCATCCACGTTGCGGAAGGAAAGAAGGCAACAACCTCGTATACCTATGACGTATACGGCAAAGTCCTTTCCAAAACAGATGCAGGCGGCAATACAACGAAGTATGCCTATGATGAGCATGACCGCCTGTCCGCAGAGACAAGACCGGATGGCAGTAAGATCACGTATCAGTATGACACAAACGGAAATATTACGCAGATTGCCTATCCGGACGGCAAGACGGCCGCTTCGGCAGTCTATGATGCTGCCGGAAATACCTTAGAGCTTGTAGATACCCTGCGGTCTGTCAGCAAGGGCAGTTACAGTGTGGGAGGGCAGCTTCTTGCCCTGACACAGCCAAACGGCGGCGTGGTAAAATATACCTATTATGATAACGGGCTGTTAAAAAGCCAGACGGATGCCGAGGGAAATATGCAAAAGATTGCCTATGACGGGGCAGGAAGAGTAACCTCGGTAACAGATGCCGCAGGCAATTCTACAAAATATAGATACGATAAGTATGGAAATCTGGCAATCGTAGAAGATTCGCTTGGCAATGCTGTGCGGATGGAGTATAATGCATTTAGAAAGATTGTCAAACAGACGGATGCAAGAGGGAATGCCACACAGTATGCCTATGACCGGAACCTTAACTGCAACCGGATTACGGATGCCGAGGGAAATGTAACAGAGCTTGCCTATGACGGAACCGGAAACCTTACGAAAATGATCCGCAAGGGGAAGACGGAAGCAGAGGATATGGTTCTTTCCCTGGCTTATGATCCGCTCGGAAACCTGACGGCTGTCACAGACGGAGAGGGAAATACCCAGAACATGGAGTATAACCTGAATTCCCAGCTCACGGCGGTCTATGATGCCTATGGAACCAAAACCGCAGCCTATGCCTATGATGCGCTTGGCAATGTGGCAGCGGTGACGGATGCAGACGGAAACCGGACAGAGAATACCTATGATGCCTTTGGAAATCTCATCAGGCAGTGGAACCGGTCAGCCGATACGGCTGTGGAGTATACTTATCTGGGAGGAAAATATCTGTCCGGCTCCAAGGATGCATTGGGAAATACCGCATCCATGACCTATGACAACATGGGCAATGTGGAGAGCATCACCAATCCAAACGGTGGCGTCACCAGTTACCGCTACGACCTCAATAATAACCTGACAGATGAAACCATCGGTGAGGATTACCATATCCATTATGCCTATAATGCGCAGAATCTTCCGTCAGCAA
>JAMPFS010000014.1 GCA_023664325.1 Clostridium sp. | reverse complement strand
AACAGGCAAATGACCTGATAAACCAGTGGTGGACAAAAGAAGCAATGTGAGTAAGACAGCCCGGAGGCATATCAGGATGCGTTCCGGGCTGTCCTTTTGCAGGTAATGGGAGAGAGTGATAGTATCTGATGTATGCTGAAAATAGCGGATATAACAAAGGATTAATATCAATATGGATAACGAAAGAACAAAAAAACAGGACACCGGCTTAAGCTGTCTGATTACGGTAGCGGCGTATTATGGAATACCGGCAGATTTGGAAAATATCAAGCATAACTATAATTTACAGGAAAGACCGGCACGGGAAGATGATTTACTGCTCATTGCCAAAGGGCTTAAGATGAAAGCAAAGTGCGTAAATCTTGACTGTGACCATTTGGGGAAAATAACCTTACCGGCAGTGATCCGGCTGTCTAATCAGGAATTTGCCATATTGTTAAAAGTATCAGAGGATAAATTTCTGGTGGCGTTTTGTGATAGCAGTAGTCCGAGGGTGTTGGATGCAGAAGCTTTTGGACAGATATATAGTGGGGAAAGCCTTTTATTTATTCCAAGAAAACTGCAAGACAGGGAATTAAAATTCGGAATTAAATGGTTTATTCCAACAATCTTAAAGTACAAAACACCGTTATTAGAGGTTTTATTAGCGGCTTTCGTCACGCAGATTCTGGGGATATTTTCCCCGATGATTACACAGTCGGTGATTGATAAGGTGTTGACACATAATAGCCTGACGACGCTTGATGTGCTGGCTGTGGGGCTGATTTTAATTACAATTTTTGAAAGTGCATTATCCATTGCAAGAAACTATGTGTTTGCTCATACGACAAGTAAGATAGATGTGATATTGAGCTGCCGGCTGTTTAAGCATTTATTCAGCCTGCCGTTGCGTTATTTTGAGACAAGGCGGGTAGGGGATACCATTGCAAGGGTAAGGGAGTTGGAAAATATAAGGCGGTTTCTGACCGGCGTACCATTAAACACGCTGCTGGATGCATTATTTATTATTGTGTATATTATTATCATGTATTTCTACAGCATCCGTCTGACGAATATCACTTTGTTATCGTTGCCTTTGCTGGCAGGGATTACAGCTATTATCACCCCGATTTTAAAGGAACGCTTAGATGATAAGTTCAAAGCCGGCGCAAATCAGCAATCTTATCTGGTGGAGACGGTAAATGGGGTGCAGACAATTAAATCCTTTGCGGTGGAACCGGGGATTGAGCAAAAATGGGAGGGATTGCTGGCAGATTACACAACGGCAAATTTCCGCACCACTATGCTGGGAAATACAGCCGGTGCATTGGCACAGCTAGTTCAGAAATGTTTTGATATTGTAATATTATATTTTGGCGCAAAGCTTGTTATCGAGGGCAGGATGACGGTAGGTCAGATGGTGGCATTCCGTATGCTGTCTGGAAGAGTCAGTCAGCCGGTAATGCGTTTGGTACAGATGTGGCAGGATTTTCAACAGACCTCTTTATCTATTAAGCGTTTAGGGGATATTTTTAATTCCAAGCCGGAACCTTCCGTGCAGGGAGGGCAGACAAGGCTGCCGGATATTACAGGGAATATTGTATTTGATAAGGTGAGCTTCCGGTATCGTCCGGATGGTTCGGAGGTTATTAAAAATATGAGTTTCCGCATTCCGGCAAATAGGGTAATCGGAGTGGTTGGAAGAAGCGGATCCGGTAAAAGTACTATTTCAAAACTGATACAGCGGTTGTACATACCGGAAACCGGGCGAATTATGATAGATGGTACGGATCTTGCATTGGCGGACCCGGTATGGCTTCGGAGGCAGATTGGCGTGGTGTTGCAGGAAAGTTTTCTTTTTAATGCAACCATCCGGGATAATATTGCGTTACAGAATCCGGCAGCATCTATGGAAGAAATTATTTATGCAGCGAAAATTGCCGGAGCACATGATTTTATCGTGGAGCTTTCGGAAGGCTATGACACAATGATTGGTGAGCATGGAACCGGTTTGTCTGGTGGGCAGAAGCAGAGAATTGCCATTGCGCGGGCATTGCTTACCAATCCCAGAATATTGATTTTTGATGAGGCAACATCAGCGCTTGACTATGAATCGGAAAGTATTATTCAGAATAATCTGAAACAAATCTGCAAGAACCGGACAGTTATTATTATTGCGCACCGTTTATCTACACTTAAGGATGCGGATGCAATTATGGTAGTGGAACGAGGGAGTATCGCAGAGTATGGAACCATACAAAGCCTCATAGATAAGAAAGGCATATATTATCATTTATTGTTACAGCAGAATATGAACGGATAGGAGATACAGATGAAGAAAACGGATCAGGGTAAATTTAATAAGCTTCGGACGGAATTTCTTCCGGAGGCATTAGAGATTGTGGAACGTCCTATGGCGCCTCTCGGCAATATCATTATCTGGCTTGTGTTTATGCTGCTTTTTGCATTTATTTTATGGGCATGCATCGGAAAGATAGATGAGGTTGCAACTGCAAGAGGGCAGGTTATGGTAGATGAAGGGATACAGGAGGTTCAGGCGGCAGGAACAGGCATTGTGACTGAGGTAAAGGTAAAAGAAGGGGATACGGTTAAACGGGGTGATGTTCTGTATTGTATGGATAAAGAAATAGAACAAAAAAATATTGATTACAGCGAGGGTGAAATGGGGCTGTTAGAGCTGCGTCTTGAACTTTTAAATGAAATGTTAAATGGAAGAGATATTAATAGATACCGGAATGGAAATTATAATGCAGACCAGATGGAAATAATCGAAGCTATGATTTCCATGAATGAGACGGAACAATTATCTGTGGAAGAGTATGAAGCAGCAGTGCAGGCTGCAAAAACACAGTATGATCTTGCCGGAACCAGCTTGGACAACAGCAAAGATAAGACGAGCTATCTGGAAGAACAAAAGGAACTTCAGAATCAGGTGGCTCAATATGGAAGTACATTGAAAATAGAATTGGAAATCTTACAGGATAATTATAAATATACATTGGAAGAGGCAGAAAAATATAAAAAACTGTATGAGGCAGGCGCAAAGTCAAAGGCAGAGTGGGAGAAGAAGGAAAATGAGGCAGAGAGCTTGAAAAAGCAGATTGCCATCAAAAAGATTGATGTTCAAAATGAAGAATTATCTCAGGAAGGTGACAGTAAAAGTGTATCCTATCAGATATTGGAAAGCAAAAATGAATCCGAAAATCAGAGGGGAATGGTTGAAGAGAGAAAGCAAAACTATGAAGCAGCTCTAAAGAATTTAGAATCTGTGAAAAGTCAGCGGAATGCAAAACTCTATGATATGAAACAGCAATATCTGAATGAATTAAAGCAGTATAATGTCCAGATTGCAGAACAATACAGTCAGTATGAGAATAAGGATATAGTTGCTTTCTATGACGGTGTTGTTAAGGCTTTGGAGGTGGATAAGCAAGGTGCTGTCGTGACTGCAACGCAGGTGGTAGCGGAAATTATCCCGGATTCCAATGACATGATTGTACAGGCAGAGGTTCTTAATGCTGATATTGGATATGTGGAGATTGGACAGGACGTGGATATCAAGGTGGATACATATGATTACCAGAAATACGGGAAATTAAATGGAACAGTTGCTTATATCAGTCCCGATGCAGCCGAGAATGAGCAGATGCAGAAGGTATACAAGGTTGAGGTGGTGTTAGACGGTAACAGCAGCAGAAGCTGGGAGGTTTCCCAGGGGATGGAGTGTACTGTGGAAATTAAAACAGATAAAAAGCGTATTATTGAGTTTTTCTTAGAACCGCTGACGGATGCACTGGACAGAGGATTGAAAGAAAGATAATGGCTATTATGAATACACAGATTGATAAGGGGTGGCAGAATGAAAAAGAATAATATTTTACTGGTCTTTATGGCTATTATATTTGGAACTGCTGCAATTGGGCAGTTCACGACGAATGCAAGTGAAACGGATTCCGCAGATGCCATGAAAACGGAGGCAACGCAGGAACTCTCCACAGAACAGGAAACGGAGTCTGCAACACAGGTATCTGATACGAATTTGGAGGATAAAACAGATAAGCCGGACAATAATGAAATGCCTGATTTGGACATGGAACCTGCGGAAGGAATAATGGATCAGGAAGATGATGCGGATAGACAGGATATAGATGAAGTGGATATAGAAGAAAGTCTGTATTATCAGGGGCTTAGATATTATTTAACCCGATATGAGTATGAGTGCGAGCTTACTTATTTACAATCCTATCTTGCATATGTCAAATTGGAAGTGGCAGCCAGTGAGAATATGTATGATATGGGGGAACTTACAGAAGCAGATGTAAAAGGCTATGAAGCCCAGCAGTCATCTATAGAGGCACAGATACAGGTGGCAAAGAATCAAATTCGTTATAATGGTCTGTTCCTGGAAGAACACAATCTTGATTATCAGGATTATGTAGTGAAAGAAAAGAAGGATGTTAAAAGTATTGATTCCTATATAGAGCAGTTTCCGGCGAAAGATCATATGACTATGGCAGGCTATGTAACAAGTTACCAAAATGCCTTAGCATATATAGAGGCAAAGAAAGTTGAAATAGAATACACGGCAAAGAAATTAGATTCATCAAAACTCCTCTATGAAGCAGGTGAGGTCTCAGAGTTGGAATTGAAGCAGCAGGAAACCGCACTTGCAAAGGCACAATATGAAATGGAGCAATATTATGTGGAGATGAATCTGGCATATGTAAATATTAAGACATATTGTAGATGATCTTCCCGTAATTATGCCCATACTAAAGCAGCCTGTCTCTTATCAGGCTGCTTTCTTATAATCGGAATTTAATTTCAACAGGTTCCTTTAAGTTCTGTCCGCCTCTGGAGCATACCTTTGTTGTGATATGTAAGAAATAGTCGGTTTCTTTCGCATATGCTTCAAGTGGTTCAAGCTCAATCTCCATATTCGCATCATCATAGGTGAATTTGGTAGCAATACGGTCACCGGATTCGCCTGTTACATAAAGGTTATCTGAATTTATAGTGGCAGGATCGAGTGCAGTGGTAAAACGGCAGCGCCATACAAACTTTCCTGTTTTAAAACTGAGATTTTGCTTTACTTTATTTTCATAGCCTTTTGGAATGTCTTCGATTTCGATAAACTGTCTGTTCATGAAAAAACCTCCTGGTATATCTTTGCCTGCAAGCGGTTATGATGATTGCTTGTGGAAATATCATCTTTATAATATATGCGCTTGCTGGGATCATTATATCACGAAATTTAGAAATTGGCTACCATATGATAAAGAAAAAAACAGGACTGGCACACATGGTAATTTATATCATATTTTATAAGGTATAGATTGTTTTGAAGGGTATGGAACATGCAGCAATATGATATTGCATTAATTGGTGGGGATGCCCGTATCGCTTATATGGCGCCATGTTTTTTGGAAAAAGGATACCGCATCATCTGCTATGGAATTATGGATGTGGAGAGGATAAATTTAAAAGATATGCAGGGGGAATCCGATCATTTTGAAAATCCGGCTGCCTGTGCGCCTTCTTTGAGGGAAGCCATAGAACAGTCCGCCTGTATAGTGGGTGGCATTTCTCTTTTTAAGGATGGAAAGGTGTTTGCACAAAAGGAAATGCCGGATCTGTCGGAAATGGAATTTTTCAAGTGTCTGAAGCCGGATCAGATGGTATTTGGAGGCGTGATTCCGATACGGTTTGAGGAGCTTTGCAGAGAGAAAAATGTTTTATGCTATGATTTTATGAAGGATGAGCCATTGGCTGTTTTTAATGCCGTTGCCACGGCGGAAGGAGCGGTTTTAGAGGCACTGAAAAATAAGGAAACCAATATCCACGGCAGCCGGACACTGGTGCTTGGATATGGGAGATGTGGAAAAGTTCTGGCAGAGAAATTGAAGGGGTTAGGTGCGAGGGTTAGCGTATGCAGCCGTTGTCAGGTGGAGCTTGCCAGTGCGCAGGCAATGGGATTTTCGGTATTGCCGCTTGGGGAGTTGGAGGATGAGATTCATCATTTTGAGTACATTTATAATACCGTTCCTGCGGTGCTGCTTGGCAAAAATCTGCTGACAAGGATGAGAAGAGATGTGCTGATTATTGATATTGCTTCCGGTGAGGGCGGAGTGGATTATAGCCAGGCAAAAAGACTGGGGATCCAGGCATTGCATTGTCTGGGGCTTCCGGGAAAATATGCGCCGAAGATTTCCGCAAAAGGGTTAGTGGATTTTGTGATTCGTAAAATGGAGCAGGGAAAGGAGATTTGTAATGGAGATAAAGGGTAAAAAAGTCGGGGTTGCGCTTACAGGATCATTTTGCACCTTTGAAAAAATATTTATAGAGCTGAAAAAATTAGTGGAGGCTGGCGCAGATGTATATACCATTTTTTCAGATGCGTCCCAAAAGATTGCCAGCCGCTTTGGTACACCGGAGGAATTTTTGCAAAAGGCAGAGGAAATTACAGGCAGAAAACCGATTCTTTCGATTGGGGAGGCGGAGCCGATTGGCCCGAAAGGATATCTGGATGTGTTAGTCATTTTCCCCTGTACCGGAAATACGATTGCAAAGCTTGCAAATGGTATTACCGATACACCGGTGCTGATGGCGGCAAAGGCGCATTTGCGCAATAATAAACCTCTGGTAATTTCCATTTCCACAAATGATGCGCTGGGGATGAATATGAAAAACATCGGACTTTTGTTAAATGCAAAGAATATATATTTTGTGCCTTTTGGGCAGGATAATCCTATTAAGAAAACAAATTCACTCATTGCCCATACGGATAAACTGGTTTCCACTTTGGAGCAGGCATTGGAGGGAACGCAGATTCAGCCAATATTACAGGCATGGCAGTGACAGGTTCAATTAGGTAGAAAGGAAAGATTTATGTGCGGCATAGCGGGATTTAGCAATTTTACATTGGATTATATGCCGGCTTCGGCAAAATGGAAGAATGTTCTAAATGATATGAATGTGATGCAAAAGCACAGGGGTCCGGATGAGGAGGGAACCTATCTGGTTTCCCACTGCGGACTTTCCCATGTAAGGCTTTCCATTATTGATTTGCAGGCGGGGCAGCAGCCAATGACAAGAAAGCGCGAGGGAAGAACCTGCACGATTGTCTATAATGGAGAAATTTATAATATGAGGGAGCTGCGGCAGGAGCTGCAGGGCAAAGGCATGACTTTTGATACGGATAGCGACACGGAAGTTATTCTTGCAGGCTATCAGCGCTATGGTGTCGATATTGCAAAAAAGCTAAATGGTATTTTTGCTTTTGCCATCTGGGATGAGTGGAAACATCATCTATATCTGTTCCGTGACCGGTCAGGAATCAAACCGCTGTTTTATACCATGCGGGATAATGGTATTGTGTTCTCCTCCGAGATCAAAGGCTTATTCGCATATCCGGGAATGAAAGCCAGGGTGGATCGCTCGGGGCTTTGCGAGGTCTTTGGACTGGGTCCCGCCAAAACCTATGGAAAGGGTGTTTTTCAAAATGTAAATGAGGTGCTGCCGGGACATTTTTTGGAGTTTGGGGAGAACGGGCTTAAGGATGCCTGCTACTGGCAGTTGGAAAGCAGACCGCATACAGAAAGTTTTGAGGAAACGGTAGAGCATACCGCTTATCTGGTGGAGGATGCAGTGAAAAAACAAATGCTTTCGGATGTGCCAATCTGCACCTTTCTATCCGGTGGTGTGGACAGCAGCCTCGTGACTGCCATATGCAGTAAGGAGCTGCAAAAGCAGGGGAAGCAGCTTGATACCTATTCCTTTGATTTTACGGATAATGATGTGAATTTTAAGGCAAATTCCTTCCAGCCAACCCAGGATCGCCCTTTTGTGGAGCAAATGGTGGAGTATGCAGATACCAGACATCATTTTCTCGAATGTAATTATGTGGAACTTTACGACTACCTGTTTGAGGCGGTGGAGGCGAGAGACCTGCCATGTATGGCAGACGTGGAATCATCCATGTTATATTTCTGCCGGAAAGTGGCAAAACACAACAAAGTGACACTGACAGGCGAATGTGCGGATGAAATATTTGGAGGTTATCCGTGGTTTCATAAAAAGGAATGTTTTCAGGCAGATATTTTCCCGTGGTCTATGGATATGTCGCCGAGAAGCATGCTGTTGAAGGAGGAGGTGGCGCATGAGCTTTCCTTAGAAGAGTATGCAAGGGCAGCTTATGAGCAGACCATTTTGGAGACGCCGGTTTTGGAGGGGGAAAATCCGGAAGAAAGGCGCCGCCGGGAAATTGCTTATTTGAATCTGAAATGGTTTATGCAGACACTTCTTGACCGTATGGATCGCACCAGTATGCGGAGCGGCTTAGAGGCGAGGGTGCCATTTGCAGACCATCGGATTATTGAGTATATATGGAATGTGCCGTGGGATATGAAATGTAAAAATGGCGTGGTGAAGGGTTTGCTCCGGGCAGCCGGTGAAAAATATCTTCCGATGGATGTACTATACCGTAAGAAGAGCCCGTATCCGAAGACGTATGATCCGGCTTATGAAAAGCTTTTGCGGGAGAATATGTCAGAGCTGATTCAGGATGGCAATGCGCCGATTTGCAGTTTGCTTGACCGCAGGAAAGTGATGGAATTTATGGAAAGTCCGACCGATTATGGAAGACCGTTTTATGGGCAGCTCATGGCAGGACCGCAGCTTTTGGCGTATTTGTTACAGGTGAATTACTGGCTTGCCAAATATCAGATTGAACTGGCATGAGAAAAAGAGATTGCCACCCGGAAAGGAATCTGTTCCTCCGGGTGGCAATTACATATAAAGAAGTTATTTTGCGTTTTCGTATCCGAGCAGAAAGGCCTTCTGGTTAATCTCGACCGTCTTTGGCGGAACGGTATCCGCAATTACCGTAAGCCATTCTTCCTTGTCAAAATCCATATGCCGGGCTGCAAGCCCCAACACAATGTTGTTAAACACACGGGAGTTGCCGAGCCGTAATGCCTCCTCGGCTGCATTGATGGCATATACCTTGTATTTTTTTGACAGGTTTTCGATAATGTTTTCCGGATATTCGGCAGCGCCGGTTACAACAGTGATGGGATCCATTCTGTGGTCATTTACAATCAGGACGCCATCCGGTTTTAAGAAGTGTGCATAGCGCAGCGCCTCTAAACGTTCAAAGGCAATCAACACGTCTGCCTGTCCTTCCTCCACAATCGGTTCAGCGACCTTTTCACCATAGCGTACATAGGTTACAACGGAGCCGCCACGCTGTGACATGCCGTGTACCTCTGACAGCTTGACGTCATAACCGCCCTTTACCATAATACCGCCAAGTATACGGCTGGTAAGCAGGGTTCCCTGACCGCCAACACCGACAATCATAATATTCTTTGTTTCACTCATGCTCTGGTCACCTCCTCAATTGCATCAAATGGACATATCTGTTTGCACAGGCCGCAGCCGTTACACATGGTCTGGTCAATGCAAATCGTGCCATCCGCATTTTTTGTAAGGGCAGGACAGCCAGGCTGTAGGCACTTGCCGCATTTTTTACATTTATCAGGAAGCGGCTTGCATACATTCGGGAAAGATACCTCCTTAAGCAGCACACAAGGAGCCTTTGTGATGATAACGGAAACAGCATCCCGCTGCACTTCTTCCCGGATGAGTTTTTCTAATCCCGCAGTATCAAATGCATCAATTTCGGTGACATGTTCAATGCCAAGCGACTTGCATAAATGGTAAATATTGATGGCAGGAACCGTCTCCCCCATCAAGGTCTTGCCTGTTGCAGCGTGATCCTGATGCCCTGTCATGCCGGTTGTGGAGTTATCCAGAATAATCACTGTTCCGGTTCCCTGATTATATACCATATTCATTAGTGAATTGATACCGGTATGCATAAAGGTGGAATCACCAATCACGGCAACCCAGTCCTTGATATATTCCCTGCCTCTGGCTTTTTCCATGCCGTGCAGGGAGGAAATGGAAGCGCCCATGCAGATTGTGGTATCGACTACGCTCAATGGCGCAACAGCGCCTAAGGTGTAACAGCCAATGTCACCGGCAGCATGAATTTTCAGCTTCTTGAGAACAGAGTAGACACTTCTGTGTGGACAGCCCGGACAAAGCAGGGGAGGTCTGCCAGCCACCTGTGCCGGTTCCTTTAAATGTAAATCCTGTTTTAATACAGCTTTGCGGATCAGGTTGGCGCTGTATTCGCCCTGCACCGTAAAGATTTCCTTGCCGATACACTCAATGCCCCATGAACGAACCTGTTCCTCGATAACCGGCTCTAATTCTTCAAATATATACAGGGTGTCTACCTTAGAGGCAAAGTCTAAGATTAAGTCTTTTGGCAGTGGATGCACCAGACCAAGCTTCAGCACGGAGGCTTCCGGGCAGGCTTCCTTTACATAGGTATAGGGAATACCGCTGGTAATGAAACCAATTCTGGTATCGTTTATCTCCATACGGTTCAGCGGAATGTCTTTGGAAGCGCCCTCTTTTGCAACCATCAGGGTGCAGGCATCCTTTGCCATGCGCTTTAACCGTTCTTCCACAAAAATGTGCCGTTTGATTGCATTTGCCGGCATCATGACATTTTTGGCAATGTTTCTCTCATAAGGTTTGTCTTCTAAAACGACACGCTCCTCTAAGGTTACCACGCACTGGGAATGGGCAAGACGGGTGGTGGTGCGAAGTACCATCGGTGTGTCATATTCCTCCGAAAGTTCAAATGCGAGTTTCATGAAATCCTTTGCTTCCTGTGAGTCAGATGGTTCCAATACGGGAACCTGCGCTGCACGGCAGATCTGACGGGTGTCCTGCTCATTTTGAGAACTGTACATGCCGGGATCGTCAGCGACCACGGCTGCCAAACCGCCATGCGCGCCAATATATGCCGCCGTATACATTGGATCGGCAGCCACGTTAAAACCAACGTGCTTCATGGAAACCATTGCGCGTACCCCGCTTATGGATGCGCCTGTCGCAACTTCCATCGCAACTTTCTCATTCGGAGACCATTCGCAGTAAATTTCCGGATATTTGACAATGTTTTCACTGATTTCTGTACTTGGTGTTCCCGGGTATGCAGCAGAGACTTTAACGCCTGCTTCATATGCTCCCCGGGCAATTGCTTCATTGCCAAGCATTATTTTCTTCTCGGACATGAAAATCCTCCTTTTACATTCGTACTTGTTGTTTATTATAATGGAACAGATAGGTTTTGTCATCAGGCAAAATGAGGGATTCGTTTCTTAAAATCCGGTCAGTTCCTCCTGTCCGGCTGTACCGCTCATCAGCATATATTCCCTGCGTTCTTCATAAAGCTCCGCATAGGTTGCCTGCTCATATGCAACCAGTGGATATATCAGCAGGACGCCCGGGATGGCAAGCAGACCACAGGAAATCAGCGCCAGGAATATTTCCTCCGCCACAAAAACCATTGTCCAGCCGAGGAAGGAAAGTCCTAATACAAACATCTGCCATTTATGACCGTTCGTCATTTGGCTGCTCAGTTCCCTGGCGCGTTCTTTGGATATTGCAGGGTTTTCTGCCGCAATATATGGAACAAAGAAATACTCATAGTATTTTACAAGCCCGGGGAAGTAAAAGAGCAGGCTCCATCCCCAGATGCGGATATTCGTGGCAAACAAAGTTTTGACGGTATCCATATAGTGTCCTCCGGAAAAGGCGGAAAATAAATCGTCAAAGGAGGATTTGCCCAAACGGTTATTCATAAAATATTTGCGCAGCCCGACGCCGATTGGAGCGCCGATAAAGGAGCCCAACAAAAACCGGATAACCGTGCCAACCAGCCACATGATGACAAATACAATCAGAAGGATGCCAATGGCAATCAAAACGCCCTGCATGATCGTCTCCGCTGTCAGGTGATAGTGGTCGAGGATTTTATCAACAAATGCATCTATGTTGTCGGAGCTGGACAGTGAATTATCATAATCATAAGAAAACCCGTCTCCGCCTTCGGTTTCCTGGATGGCATCCTCCAGGGAATCCAGTACTTCTTCGGTTATGTCAGCGCCCGGATTGGCATAGTCAGAATCGTCTGAAAAATCAAAGTCGTTGCCCAAACTGTCCTCGAAGCTGTCCGGGGCTGAAAAGGAACGGAAGCCGGGGAACGAGCCGCCGCTGCCGTCTGTTAATCCGGTCCAGTTTCCGCCAAGCAGTATGCCGACAAAGCATACAAGCATTGCCATCCAAAAATTGCGCTTTAACGCCTGTTTTGCATTTTCTTTTAATAAAGGTCTGTTTATTGGTTCCATTGTTCACGTCTCCTCTCTTTTATCAGGCATCCATCTGTGTCAGGGATTTCGTGCGAATCTCCTCACATATCTTCTGGATAAAGGCATTCAGTTCCATGGAACCCAGATCGCCGTCCTCGCCGCGCTTGCGGACAGAGACCGTTCCGTTTTCCTCCTCGGCTGCGCCGACAACTAAGAGATAAGGAAGTTTTTGGAGTCTTGCCTCACGAATCTTATAGCCGATTTTCTCTGCACGTTCATCCATAGTGGCAAGAATACCATTTTTCTTTAACTTTTTGAGGATTTCCTGTCCATAAGCATGGAATTTTTCGGAAATCGGCAGGATGCGAACCTGTTCCGGCGCTAACCAGGTAGGGAAGGCTCCTGCATATTTTTCAATGAGCCATGCGAGGGTTCTCTCATAACATCCCATAGAGGTTCGGTGAATAATATACGGACGCTTCTTTTCGCCGTCTTTGTCAACATAGTACATATCAAAACGTTCTGCAAGCAGCGCATCCCATTGAATGGTAATCATGGTATCTTCCTTGCCGTATACATTCTTGGCATTGATGTCAATCTTCGGGCCATAAAATGCCGCTTCTCCAACATCCTCCGTAAATGCAATATCCAGCTCGTTCATAATTTCACGCATATGCTGCTGGGTTTCCTCCCAGACTTCCGGTTCCCCAAGATACTTTTCCCGGTTATCAGGATCCCATTTTGAGAGGTGATAGGTCACGTCTTCTTCCACGCCCAGAGTTTGCAGACAGTGCTTTGCAAGCGCCAGACATCCCTTAAATTCCTCAACCATCTGTTCCGGGGTACAGATTAAATGTCCTTCGGAAATCGTAAACTGTCGTACACGGGTAAGACCATGCATCTCACCGGAATCCTCGTTGCGGAACAGTGTGGATGTTTCCCCCATGCGGTACGGGAGATCACGGTAGCTGTGTTGTTTTGCCTTATATACGAAATACTGGAACGGACAGGTCATCGGACGGAGCGCCATAATTTCCTTGCCGGACTTTGTACTGCCGGCTTCTTCTTTTGAAACAGCGCTGCCTGCATCTTCATTCTGTGCAGCTTCTTCCGGGTTGATATCATCACTTCCGTCATCATTTAAAATAAACATGCCCTCTTTGTAGTGATACCAGTGGTCGGACAGTTTATACAGATCGGATTTTGCCATTAAAGGAGTTTTGGTTCTGACATAGCCCCACTCGTTATCCTCCAAATCCTCAATCCACCGCTGCATCGTCTGGATAATTTTGGCGCCCTTTGGCATAAGGAGTGGAAGCCCCTGTCCGATGATATCGACAGTGGTAAACAGTTCGAGGTCACGCCCGAGCTTATTGTGGTCGCGTTTTTTGATGCTCTCTAAAAATGCAAGGCGTTCATTTAAATCATCCTTCTTTGTAAACGCTGTTCCGTAAATACGTGTCAGCATCTTGTTGTCGGAGTTGCCTCTCCAGTAAGCGCCGGAAGAGGAGGTAAGCTTAAAAAATTTTACAGGTTTGGTACTCATAAGGTGAGGGCCGGCGCACAGGTCTGTAAAATCTCCCTGCTCATAGAAACTTAAAACCGCATCCTCCGGGAGGTCATGAATCAGTTCCACCTTATAAGGCTCGTCTTTTTGTGCCATGAGTTTCAAAGCTTCCTCACGGGAGAGTGTGTAACAGGTAATCGGAATGTTTTCCTTTACAATTTTTTTCATCTCTGCCTCAATTTTGTCCAAATCCTCACGGGTTAAAGAAGGCATATCAAAGTCGTAGTAGAAGCCGTCATCAATGGCTGGGCCAATCGTACATTTGGCATCCGGATAAAGCCTCTTTACAGCCTGTGCCAAAATGTGGGCTGCCGTATGGCGGAACGCCTTTTTACCGTTTTCATCATCAAAGGTTAAAATGCTTAAATTACAATCCTCTGAGACCATTGTACGCAGATCGACCATTTTACCGTCAATCTCGCCTGCGCATGCAGCGCGTGCCAAACCCTCGCTGATATCTTTTGCGATGTCCAACACACTCATAGCTCCCTCATATTCTTTTGAGGAACCATCTTTTAAAGTAATCTTCATTGTTATATCTCCTTATTCTTTATAATTCATAGGGTTTTGGAAGATTTTACCCGCTTTGGCTTTTTTGCAGGGGGCAAATCTTCCTCTGGTGCATAGTTGCCGTTATTGCTGATATTAACGTAAATTCCCTTTTTGATTGGAGAAAGGATAAATCCAACCACGATTCCAATCAGGGTACAAACCGTTCCCAGCATCAGTATTTTCTTGCGTGTGGTTGCGGTATCCTCTGTAAAATAGTTCACTACGCAATCCTTTGCATCTGTCACAGTGTCGCAGACTGTCCTAAAAATATTCATGTTGTGTCCTCCTTATAAAATTTGATTGATTCGTTTGCACAAAAAATCCCTGGCAAACTTATTATTTGCCAGGGACGATGATTCATTCGCGGTTCCACCCCAGTTCCGGTTACAAAAGATAACTGTTCTTAAGGGAAACAGTTTTGAAATATCCATGTAACAGGCGCTTCATTATGACGATATCGGAGTCACCGGCCGGTATTAACGGCTGCTCGGAGGTGGTGTTCAATTCAGGTTGAAATAGGCTTGTTCCAGCCAGCCAAGCCCTCTCTGGAAATCCATCCAAAATCTACTGTCCTCTTCATCGCATATCATATTTTAACCTAAATCCGATTGTAGCTTAACGGGAAAAGAAAGTCAACCCAAAAATCCTGTAATTTATCAAAATGTGTATGAGCTGCATAACAAACGGTAGATGGTTACAGCACTTTGATATACGGTGCAGAAATCCAGCCGGTGTATGACTTTCCACTCTTTTTGAAAGTTACCTTATACCATGTGACGCCAAGCTTCTTTTTGGTCGATAATATGGTTACTTTCTTGTTTTTCTTCAGTGTAGTTAATTTCTTGGAGCCGGTGGAGTAGGATTTTCTGACATTTACCTTACTTGCTTTTACCACCTTTCCAATCCGGGTGATCGTTACTTTTGAAGCAGGAACAAAGCCCTTATAAGATGCTTCGTCTGTCTTATAGGTTACATAGTACCAGCCTTTTCCCTTTTCGTCCAATGTGTAATAGGTGACAGGAAGCGTCTGGTCTTTAACGGGTACGGCAAGGATATCCGAGGTATCACTGGCAGCCGTATAGAGGTTTGCCGTATCCCCTTTCACAACGGCATTGCGTGTGTAGCTTATTTTGGTGTAAATGGTTTTTATGTCTGAAAAAGCGCTGTAATAGGTGGTGCCGCTGACCTTTTTATAACTGCGGACTTTGTAGTAGTAACACTGCCCGGCAGCGCGTTTTGTATCCTTATAAGAGGTCGTGCTGTTCTTGCTGATGGTCTTGATTTTCTTGTAAGTTCCATTCAGTGCTGTGGAACGGTAAATCTGATAGCCGGAGCCGCTGGTATTTTTCTTCCATGACAGGGTAATATAATTCGCTGCCTTTTTCTTGGCTTTCACGCCTGTCACGGTGCTTGGCACAATCTTAAAGGAGACGGATTTTACACCTTTATATTTTCCTATGCCTGCAATTTTCGCAGTCGCTTTTCCGATTTTTTTGTTGTTGCTGTAAGTTACCTTAAAGTCGCTGTTCAGTGTAAGAGGCGTACCGTTATAAGTGATGGCTGGCTGTGGTTTGAGGCTGCTTCCGGTATATGCCTGATTTGGAATGGCGGATATGGAAGCGGCAGTGATCGGGATGGCATCATGGACAAAATTATCCCCGTCCTGAACATAGTAAAAGTTCATATCCACTGAACCGGAGATACCGTCCACCTTCCCCAAACTGCTGTACTGCCAGAAATCATAGGTGCCTGCATAGCTGGTTCCCTTTTTGTTCAGGGTTTCTTCGCCGTTGGAATCATAGTTCACATAATTTGCAAGCCAGATGCGGTAGCCTTTTGCTGTCAGGCTTGCAGGGTTTAACTGATCTTCCAGCATGCTTTTGTTGGCATATAACATTGGGGTATAACCGGCATTTGCGATGGCATCACAAAATGCCATACAGATTTTGGTCGCTTTGTCTTTTGATAATTTGGCTGTTTTGATGCGGCCTCCCGTTGGCGAGTCGGAAGCGTATTCGTAGTCCATGACTAAAGGCATGGAAATATCATATGTTCCGATGCGGTCCAGGATATATTGGGCTTCTTCCTCCGCTTCGGCTGTCGTAATTGCCTGTGAGAAAATATAAATGCCGACTTTCACGCCGGCGGCTGTCGCCGCTTTCATATTTTTCTCATAATAGAGATCTATGGTAGACGAATCCAATGTTCCAACCGAACCCCATCCACGGAAGCCAACCCGGATAAATGCATAGTCGATACCGCTTGCTTTTACCTTGTTCCAGTCGATTTCTCCCTGCCATTGGCTGACATCAATTCCGTGTGAGATGATACGTCCGTCAAAAGCATCCTGGTGCGTATACGTTTTCTGTGTATACGGACTTACGGATTCCGCGCTTCCATAGCGGCCAAGCCCATAGGCTGTCAGCCCTTTACTGTCCTCGGTATCGTAAAACCCATCCGGGATATATTTTCCGGATAACCGTCCGGCGCCGGGATCCTGGCTTGCCGCATATGCAGGGTTGCCGATTCCCATTGCCAGAAGAACCGTGCAAAACAATATAAAAATTATGCGATAAACAAAATATTTTTTCTTTATATTCATATGGTATATGACTCCTTTCACAGTTGTTTGCTGTTAGACAATTGCAAAACTCCTGATTTCCAAAATCTAGTTGTGCAATATAGACAATATTGCAAGCAGGGCATTGAGGAGCCGTCGGTACTTAGGTGCCGTACTTTGGCACCTTATGTACCGTTACGAGCGATACATAGCGCAAGCGTGCCATGCTGTAATTTGTCTATATTGCACAACGGACAGTTGCGAAAATGGAGTTTTGTAATTTCCTATTGTATTTGATGAAAATACCTTAGTGACCGTATATGAAATGCGGGTGAAAACTTTGTATCGTTCACACAATCTCCAAAATCGTATTTACCACACTATCATTTTGTTCCGGTCTCATGAAGCAGAACCGGATGTATTTGTTCCCAAGTCCCTCGTAGTCGCTGCAATCCCGGATCATGATTCCTTTTTTGATACAGTGTTCAAATACCTGGTCTGCGGTCAGGTTTTCCTTTAGCAGCTTGATTAAAATAAAGTTTGCATCCGGCTTAAATACCTTGATGGTCTTTCTCGGGGACAGGGCAGAATAGATTAAGTTGCGCTCGGTCTGGATCAGGCTTTTTGTCAGATTAATATAATGTTCATCTTCAAACATGACACCGGCAACAGAGGCATAGGCGTTAATGTTCCACGGAATTTTACTGCTGTCCGCCGCTTCTAAAAATGCTGCATGGCTGGTGACGGCATATCCAAGCCGTAATCCCGGAGAGGCAAAGAATTTGGAAACTCCGCGCAGGACAATCAGATTGTCGTAATCTTCGGTCAGCGATACGGAAGAAACCTGATCCACGTCATTTACAAATTCCACATAAGTCTCATCCACCATGACGGTGATATGCAGCTTAGCGCACTGCTTTACAATCTGCTCCATGCCATCCCTGCTGACTGCTTTTCCTGTCGGGTTGTTCGGGTTACAGATTATGAGTAAATCAATATTGGACTGTAATGTTTTGATAAATGCATCCACATCCAATTCAAAGTCGTCAAGATTTTTCAGCATATAACACTCGATTTCGCTTCCTGCTGCAAGGGCGGATCTGCCATATTCCGAATAGGTTGGCCCTATGACAACCGTTTTTGCAGGTTTGATTGTCTTGATTGTCAGGCTGATTAACTCGGAGGTTCCGTTGCCGAGTATCAATTTGTCCGGTTCCGTTTTACAATATTTGGAAATAACATTTTTCAGGAACACATAATTCCGATCCGGGTATGCCTTGATTGCATCCACATTGTCAATGAGTGCCTGGCGAGCCATTGGCGAAATGCCTAAAGGATTCACATTAGAGGCAAAAGGAACAATATTTTGGACATTTATATGATAACAGGCAGCAATCTTTTCCAGATCGCTGCCATGAAAGGCTTCATCTGCGATTACCATAACAATACCTTCTTTCTCGATTACCTGTCGTAAGGTTTTCGTAGTAACATCTCACAATATGAAAAAGAACATTAGTCTTTCAATATGAAAGAAAATTTGCTATAATGTATTTATCTTTTTGTTTTGATGCTCTGACTCTATTATAGCATTGGATGAGGGAATCTATCAAGACATTAAAATGGAATATGGCGGATTCATGATAAAAGATGATGCAATAAATATAATAGATCAGGTGGCGAATCCCTGAAGTATGGACTGGAGTACATATGAAGAGTAAGGTTGAACAGTATGCCCAGGGTGACTTTTATGTAGAGTATCCGGAGGTAAAGTTTTCCAAAAGCTATTTACAATTAAAGATTGAGGCGGGCAGCGCTTATACAGGCAGCATTACGGTTACGTCAGGAAATGATGTGCCAATGAAAATGATGGTGTATGATGACGCCTATTTGCTGCATCTTGACGACCACAGCCTGGTGGGAAAGAAGGGCGAAATCCGCTATACGTTTAATGCTGCCGGCAAAAAACGCGGTGCGGTTTATGAGGGGAATATCCATGTAATCGGCAATGGAATGGAAAAAGACATCCCATATAATATAGAGGTTGTGGCGCCATTTATTGACGTCAACGGTGTTGCATTAGAGGACTTGATGAAGTTCAGCGCTTTGGCGGAGGAAGATTGGGAGAGGGCGCTCTCGATTTTTTACTCGGACGAGTTCGTAAGGACGATTCTTGCTGGCAGGTCAGAGTATGTGACCGTTTATAAGTCTCTGAAGGATTCATTAAATAAGAACCTGGCTTTGGAAGAGTTTTTGGTATACATCCACAAAAAGCGCGCCTTGACTTTGCAGGTGGAGCATAACCGCTTCCAGTTTGGATTCCCGAAAATGAGGGAGGAGCATGAGCTTGTACTCCATAAGAACACATGGGGTTATTGCAGGATGAAGGTGCGCAGTGATGTGAAGTTTATTACCGTGCATAAGGAGACAGTCTGTAGTCTGGATTTTGCAGGAGACAGTGGTGTGGTGCGTTATACGCTGGATCCGGAATTTATGGATGAAAATGAGATGCAGACCGGGCATATTATCTTAGAGAGTACCTATCAGACCGTTTTTGTGGAGATTGTGATTAAAAAGCCGGAAGAGGCATCCAGGGTTTTAGTACATAAGAACCATGACAGGCGGCTTAAGAAGCTGGAAATAGCAGCACTTACGCATACTTATCTGGATTATCGCACAGGTCTTCTCTCTCTCGAGCAGTTTATCGAAAAGATAAGGCGCTGTCTGAATACACTCGTTTCCTATGAACCGGAAGTGGGCATTTATAAATTAGGGCTTTTGCATATGAGCATTCTGGCAGGAAAGATGGATGTGGCAAGGGAAGAAATCCGGCGCATGGAAGCAGATATGGATAAAGCAATGGAGGGCAGGCGGGAGCATTGCTATTACCTCTATCTGAAGGCATTGCTTTCTGGCGAAGCCAGACAGGTAGTAAGCGCCTGTGAGGTTATTGAAGAAGCACTCTCCAGGGAAGAGGATAAGCTGTTTTATTTTTGGCTTTTGATATATCTGGACGAGCGGTACCAGAAGGATAAGCAGTGGATGTATTCCCAGATTGAAGGACTGATTATCGGTGGTTATGACAGCCCGATTCTCGCCATTGAAATCTGTGATTTGATGAACGCAGAGCCGTTACTGCTCCGCAAGCTTTCAGAGGTGGAGATTGCGGCAATTCGCTTTGGTTTGAAAAATCATTATCTGTCCGGTGAGGTGCAGGAAGAATTTCTGCAATTGGCAGCCCGGGAAAAAGAATTTCGTCCGCAGGTGTTTGATCTGCTTAGAATGATTTATGACACAACGAAGAAGCCGGAGATTATTAAGATTATATGCAGTCTTCTCTTAAAGGGTGGCAGGACGGAACACAGATTTTACCCGTACTATTTGGAGGGCATTAAATGCGGCTATAAGCTGGTGGGAATACAGGAACATTTTCTGTATAGCATGGATAAGAGCCGTTATGATCTGATCCCGGATTCTGTCCTTCGATATTTTAACTATAAGAGTTCTCTATCGGACAGTGACTATGCGTATTTATATGCGAATGTGGTGGTAAATAAAAGACAGTATCTTGCGCAGTATGAAGAGTATCTGCCAAACATGCAGGCGTTTATGGAAGGGCAGATTATAAAGGGTGATGTGTCGGATGACCTGAGCGTGCTGTATAGTGAATTTTTAAAACCGCAGACCGTGAGACCGAGTTTTGCGGGCAGCCTTACGAAGGTTATGTTTAAGCGCAAATTAACGGTTGCCAACGAGAATATTGTGGCAGTTGTGGTGTCTCATAGAGAGCTGGCGGCAGAGATGGTTTATCCGGTGGTAAACCATGTGGCATACCTTGATATGATTACGGAGTCTGCCGTGGTATCCCTTGTCGATAAAGAGCAGAACCGTTTTGTGAGTACCATTCCGTATAAACTGCAAAAGCTGGTAAATGAGGAGGAGTATATGGAACTTCTTTCCCAGTATGCCGCAGATGATTACCGCTATGTGCTGTATCAGTATGATGCATTGGGCGCTTTTGATGCGAAGAAGGCAAAGGAAGTAAATATTGCCAGGGATCTGTTGGGATTTAAGGAGATTAGTGAGGAGACAAAACAACAGGCGATTTATGGCATTGTAAGATATTATCATGAGCATTTGGACACGGATATTTTAAGAAGTTATCTGACACGGGTAGATATGGATTATGTGGATCCGAAAGCAGGAAGTGAATTTGTTAATTATCTGTTAGAATGTGATTATTATGAGAAGGCATATGAAGCAGTGAAACGGTTTGGGTTCCAGGGTGTGGAAACGGGTGGACTGATCCGTTTAACGGAGCGGATAAAGGAATATTCCCAGTATGCTTCGGAGGAGGAATTGATTGCAGTGGCAGTGTACCTCTACCGTTCCGGGCAGGAGACGCCAAATATTCTCGCCTACCTGGTGGATTATTACCAGAGTGGCGTGAAGGATATGCTGAAATTGTGGAAACGTGCGAATAAAAGGCTGGCGAGGCTGGAACTTTTAGAGGAAAATATTATCTGCCAGACTTTATATATCGAGCAGTGGAACCCTGAGGTGTTTAGGGTGTTTGCGGAGTATGCAGATAAAAAACGCCGGGGTATGGTGATGAAGGCATTTTTCAAGCGCGCATGCTTTGCGTATCTGGTGGAGGATGTGGAACTGCCCGATACATTTTTTGATGCGCTTTATAAGCAGATGGTTACAGAGGAGCTTACAGGAGATGTGTTGTTTGCAGCCCAGCTTCTTTACTACAGCAGGAAAGTGAAGCTGGATTCGGATGAGGTGGAATGGGTAAAGCAGCAGTTGGAGTACTTTATCAAGCGTGGCATTTTATTACCGTTTTTCAGAAGCTTTAAACGCTATGTGAAACTGCCGAAGGATTTGTTTTTAATGACCTATGTAGTCACGAAGGAAAAAGCGGGCAGGCATTTGTCCTTCCGCTACGGAATCCAGACCGGTGTGGAGAAAGCAGAGTGCAGCAAGCAGGCGAGAATGATGGAGGTACTGCCCGGCTATTATATGAAGGAATTTGTCTTATTCCACGGAGAGAACCTTCTCTATGAAATGGATGCGGAACGTACAGAACACACGAAGGTGTATGAGAGTGAGGCAATGAAGGCAAAGGGTGAGGCGGAGGAATATGAGAACCGGTTTGAGATGTTAAATTCCATGCTGCTGAACCAGGAAATAGGGGAAAATCAGATGTTGATTAACAAAATAGACAGATATCTGAAATTGGCTGCTATTATAGAGGAGAATTTGGAGATTATAGAATAGGGAACGCATATGAAAGAGATATACTTAGGACTGGATCTGTGTAAAAAGAATATTCAGATGAGTTATTACAGGGAAGATAAGCAGGAGCCGGAGTCCATTTACCAATTGAATAATATGGAGACCTATCAGCTTCCGAATGTGATGTTTTATTCCTTAGAGGAGAACAAGTGGTATGTGGGCAACAATGTAAGCACCATCCGGTTTAAGACGGATGGCATTATGGTTGAGGATGTTCTGGGCAGTATTGATTCTGATGTTTCCACGGTTGTGAATGATGATGTATATAGCTCAGAAGATTTGCTGCTGCTGCTTTTGGAGATTCATATTAATGACTTTTTGTCCAGATCGGAAGAGTATACGCTTTGCGGACTTACGGTTACGGTGGAGCAATATCATCCCAAAGTGTATGCAGTGCTTCAAAAGCTAAAGGAGTCATTTTCCCTGTCGGATGAGCGGTTTTATATTATGAGTCATGAGAATGCGTTTTTTCAGTATGTCATGAATCAGGATGAGAGGCTTCGCAATAACAGTGTCGCAATGTTTGAATATGGGTTTGAGGGGATGGAATATTATCGGATTGACCGCAAGCATCAGGGAAATACATGGATTTACTATTTGAGTCGGCAGGATATGAAAGAGGAAATGAGTTATTCGATGCTGTTTGGAGATGTTGAGGAATTAGACCGGCATTTCGCAGAGCTTGGCAGGATAAAAATGAAGGAGACTTATATTTCTACGGTATATCTGACGGGGCCGGGTTTTAATGATAACTGGATTGAGGAATCCAAAAAAGTGATCTGTGACGGCAGACGTGTTTTCATGGGACAGAATTTATATACAAAAGGCGCCTGTTATCATGCAAGGCATGGCGCCTATGAGACAGGGAAAGACTGTATTCTCCGTACGGAGGGAAGTATTCCTTTTGATATCGGCGTCAGTATAGGTGATGCCAGCGCAAGAAATTATTTCCAGCTCATTGCATTGGGCGGCAGGGAATGGTATAACATGAGGGGAAAGGTGACATTGTTCTTAGATGATACGAACCGGATCAGCATGGTGTATCGTGACAAGATCACAAAGAGGGTTCAGAAAGAAATTATCGAGATACATGGGCTGCCAAAACGTCCACCGAAAACAACAAAGATTTCATTGGAAGTGGAGTTGTTTGATGAACGGATGGGCGCCATCGTTATTCGGGATGTGGGTTTTGGAAAAATATATCCAACCACAAATAAGATATACCGCAAAGAATTTTCGGTTGGCAATGAGCCGTGCGGCACGGCGTTTTATTTATAGTCTTAAAGGAAAAGGCGAGAGGAGACAATATGAGCCGGGTAATTTTGTGTGAAACAAAGGAAGCGAAAACTTCATATATTTTTCCAAACACGAAGATTGAAGTGTTTTCCTATGAGGAGCTTTGTTTTTATATATATAACAATATGGCGCTGATCTCAGAGGAATACATTGCCACACCGATGTTTAACTGGATTGAGGAAGAATTGGGTCTTTCGGATCTGGCAAACCTTCTGCGGGAGATGAAGGCAAAGGAAAGCTCTGATTTGACGGATCTGTTGACAGCAATTCTCACCTATAAGGAGTATTATACGATTTCGGAGGTGAAGGAATTTATTTTACAGATGGAACGGATGAAAGGGCTTAGCAAGCCGCAGTTTCGCAAAATGCAGGCGGATGGATTCTTACGGTATCATAAATATTTAAAAGCGGCAGCCATTTATGACGAGATATTAGAACAGAATACGGAGCTTAACCAGGATGCATTTCTCGGTGCGATTTATCATAATAAGGCGGTTGCGCTCGCCTATAATTTTGAACTTGAGGGAGCGGCTCAGTGTTACCTTAAGGCGTATGAGATGACGGGAAATCATAAAAGCATATATGAGTATTTGCTGTTAGAGGCAACCATGCGAAGCCGTGATGATATCGAGGTGCTTGCGAAATATTACAATGTTGAGAATATGGTGGATACTGTTTTTGATGCCATTCTGAATGCGGAGACGGATGTGACGGGTTCGCCGGTTTATCACCGTATGCAAAAGGCAATGTACCATTATGAGAAGAATAATTTGACAGACTTTAATAAGCGGATGGATACTGTAACACAGAAATTAAAAGAAGAGTTCCGTGAGCAGATTGTGTAGGAGATATATATGGGATTGTTGAGCAGCGTAAGGGGTTTTTTTGGAAGAACCGAGGTAACAGAAGAGACATTTGAATATGAGAGCATCAATAATTTTCTGTCAGGGAAGCGGGAACAGGATGATGAACCTCGTGATGATGTGGCATTTAAATGCGACCAGATTGTGGATGCTACTTACCAGATGGAAGATTTGCGGGTGGAATACGAGATGGTGACATCCTATTTTGAGGACATTCAGCGGATTGAGGAATTGCCGCAGAATGACCGTATGGAGATTACGGATATCGCAAAGCGGATTGCTTTTTTAGAGAGTGAAACGTCAGCATTTTTACATTCGGATGACCGGATCAGTGATGAGAATTTCCGCATGATTCAGGGGATAGAGAAGAATCTTTCGGAGGTATTTGGACAGCTTAAGGAATTGGAGGACATGGATCTTAAAATCAAGCGGGATATGAAGCATTTAGAGGCAGAGAAAAATTCTTTGGAATATTTGCAGGAGAGTATTGATGAAAGGCAATTGAAACTTCGCACCTTTATTACGTCGTTTGGTCTGATTGCGGTACTTTCTGTGCTGACGCTTGCAGTCATTGGAATGCTCACAAAAACCAGTCTGGTTTTGCCGATTTTACTGATTTTGTTCATAGTGGCTGTTGTTGCAGCGATGTCTGTGGTGCTGTATAAGCGTCTCTCCTATGAATTTAAGTTAAGCGAGATGAAGGAAAACCGTGCAATCAACCTGATGAATAAGGTAAAAATCAAATATATTAACAATACCTCAACGCTGGAATATCTGTACAGCAAGTATAACATTAAAAGCCTGCGTGAGTTGGAATATCTGTATGACCAGTATCTGCTGATGGTGGATGAGGTGCGCAAATATCAGAAGTCAAGCGGTGATCTGCGGCAATTTTCTGACCAACTGTCCAAGCTGCTGTTTTCCTATGGCATAAAGGATCCGGATATCTGGACAAAGCAATCTGTGGCGCTGATTGACAGCCGGGAAATGGTGGAGGTCAAACATTCCCTTAATGTGAGAAGGCAAAAACTCCGTGAGCAGATTGCCTATAATGAGAAACTTCGGCTGGACGGTCTGCGGGAAATTAAAGCAATGTTGAAAGCGAATCCGGGGCTGCGGGCTCAGGTGAAGAAAGAGCTTGAGATTTTCCACATCAAGGTTGAACATTAAGAGATTTTACAATTGCTGATCATACGGAATGGAGAATGGTATGGAACGGGAAATTATTACGATACAAAATAAAGATTCCTATGGGATTACATGGTATGAGCATGCCCAGCCGTATTTTGGAAGCCATCGTGGAATGCGGTTTAGGCTGGCGCGTAATCCGATGGAGAACTGCTTTTTGGCTTCACCGGATAAGAAGGGCGAGGCGGTATTTGAGGCAATCATCTGGCCGGAGCCATATTGCTTTGAGGCGACACCGGATGAGTTGAAGACAACGGCAACTTTTGCGTTTGATGCAAAGGGCAAGGAGCAAATGGTTGCGTGGCTCAACGAACAGTATGCTTCCCGCTTCGATGAATGGGAAGAAACAAGGGCAAAACATTGAAGATGGAAGCAGCGCAGATTTAAGAGTTTATTTCAGCTGTTTCCGGTATTCTTTTGGCGAGATGCCATTAATTTTCCGAAAGGTTTCTGTAAAATAGCTGGCACCGCGGAAACCACATTCCAGAGAGATTTCTGTAATATTCATGTTGGTATGCTCGAGCAGATAAATGCCCCGCTGAATCCGAAAATTTTGCAGGTATTCTACCGGGGACTGCCGAAGATTTTCACGGAACAGGCGGCAGCATTTCGACTGGCACATCATACCGACTTCTGCAATATCCTGTAATGTAATTTTTTCCTGATAATAATCGTGAATATAGGATAGCATTTTCTTAAGCGGACTCATAGGGTCGGTATCTGCATATTCAAAGCCGTTTTGGGCAATTGTATGTTCATAGAGGATACTCCAAAGTGAGAAAAACAGACTTTGGGATATAAGCTCAAAGCAGGGTGTCTTATCCATGACAGCATGAAAGATCTTGAGGATTTGGTCGATTACTGTCTGATGCCAGATTTGGGTCTGATCGAGATAAAATACATCGCTGTTCAAATCAAATAACAGGGGGTTGATATATTTTTCCTCCATTTTCCGGTTAAAGCGGAGGCTGTCCGGCTGTAAAAGCAAAACGAGATAGCGGCAGTTTTCTTCATCCGGAATGATATAGGTGCCTTTTGACGGGTGAGTCTCCCCTGTAGGGCAGGGGCCGCAATAATGGAGCCGGTTTGTATTCACGATAATTCCCTCGCCGGCATGCAGCGGATAGGTCTGGTCGTTGACATAGTAATTGAGTTGACCGTCTAATACGACAATACATTCGATCTCCTTATGCCAGTGGCAGGGCAGGATTCCATTTGGATAATCGGATAAATAGGAAATGGCGGCTTTGATTGGCGTGGTAGGTTCATTGTATTCGATGGTTTCCAATAAGTTGTCACCAATCACCATATGAGCTTGGCGCTGGCGTTGGCGTTGGCGGTATTCGGATTCCTTTGAGGCGGGTACGTGAATATCTGTCATAGATGCGCTCCTTTCTATTTATTTAGGTCGTTAGACAATTGCGAAACACCATTTTCGCAACTGTCCGTTGTACAATATAGACAATATCAATGCAGGCACGCTTGCGCTGCTTGTCGCTCGCAACAGCGCTAAGCTCGAAAAAACCTCACTAAGCGCTGGCGGCTCCAAAGCACCTGGCTTATGATATTGTTTATATTGCACAACTAGATTTTGGAAATCAGGAGTTTCGCAAATGCCTATATTTAAGTTATTAGACAATTATATAATAACGCTGGCATAGTTTCATATTTTTTGATAGAATGATTATACCAGAAAACCTTAAGTTTAGAAATGGAGGCTTATATGAAATCAAAAGTATTCTTTACGAAAACCATCACTCCCGATAAAGTTTTGGAGCTTTACCGGATGACCGACAAGACATTACCGGGAAAAGTCGCCATCAAGCTTCACTCCGGCGAGGTAGGAAACCAGAACTTTTTAAAACCGGAATTTTGGCAGCCGGTCATTGACGACGTTGGCGGAACGGTTGTCGAGTGCAATACCGCTTATGACGGTGAGCGCAACACCACAGAAAAACATTTAATCACAATCGAAAAACACGGTTGGAACAAATATTTCCAGGTAGATCTGATGGATGCAGAGGGGCCTGATTTGGAACTCGACATTCCGAACGGCAAATGCATCAAAAAGAACTATGTCGGCAAGAATCTTGCCAATTATGATTCTTTGCTGGTTCTCTCCCATTTCAAGGGACATCCTATGGGTGGTTATGGCGGAGCCTTAAAACAGCTTTCCATCGGTATCGCATCCTCTTATGGCAAAGCGTATATTCACGGTGCCGGCGTACCGGACGAAATGTGGACGGCAGACCATGACTCCTTTTTAGAGTCTATGGCAGATGCCGCAGCTTCGATCACTGACTATTTTAAAGACAAGGCAATTTATGTCAATGTCATGAAAAATATGTCCGTGGACTGTGACTGCTGTGCCGTGGCGGAAGACCCTTGTATGCAGGATATCGGCATACTGGTTTCGCTTGATCCGGTTGCCATTGACCAGGCATGCATTGATTTGGTATATGCCGCAGATGACCCGGGCAGGGATCATTTAATTGAGCGTATCGAATCCCGCAACGGCATACACACCATTGAGGCGGCAGCGGCTTTGGGAATCGGTTCCAGAGAATACGAGCTTATCACCGTGTAACCCGATACAGGAGACAGAATGGTACCATATGCAAAGGACACAGCCTATTGCCCTGTGTCCTTTCTTCGTATATTCATTCTTTAATGATATCCAATTCTGTCAGATTGATGCCAAAAGCAGTTAAGATTACTTTCAATTCAATATATCGTCTCCTCATTGCCTTATATACATCCGAATCTTTATCGGCTAATTGCATCCAATCTTGTATTCTGGAAAAATCTTCAATATTTTTTTGCAACATTTCCTTTTCTGTCATATAAATCACCTGCTTTCTTTAATTGTGACTTTGATAGCTGCAAAATAAGTATATCATATTCAAAATATAAAGTCTATTCCATTATCGGACATGCTGTTCACTTTCTTCATCGGTTTTTATGCTCCTGATATTTTTTCACAAACAGATAAATGCACAGTGCAGCCAATCCGATCAATCCCAAAACCTTCCCGGAAGTTTTCTCTCTTTTCCTCTTAAAACCCCAGCTATGCAGGATTGTTATATAATGATATCAAAAATTGATATTCAAGACAAGAAAAATGGAGTATTCTTATTATTAACAATTGCAAAACTCCCTTTTCTCTTTCTTTGGTTGCGCAACATATACAATCCAACGCTGGCACGCTTTTGCTACTTGTCACTCGTAATGGTACATAAGGTGCCAAAATACGGCACCTAAGTACCAACGGTTCCAAAGTACCTGCTTATGGATTTGTATATGTTGCACAACCATGATATAGAATGAACAGAGTTTCGCAATTGCCTCTAATAATATGATACTGGGAGGAAGGCGGATGACAGAAAGAGAGAAAATGTTGGCAGGAGAGATTTACGATCCGAGTGACAGGGAGCTAGAACAGCAGCGGATAAAGGCGCACAGGCTTAGTAAAATCTACAATGACACTTTTGAGGATGAAGTGGCAAAGCGGAAAGAGATTCTAAAAGAACTGGTTCCGAACCATGCAGAAGGCGCATATCTGCAAGGGCCGGTGCAGTTTGACTATGGGCTTTATACCACGCTTGGAAAGAATTTTTATGCGAACTTCAATCTGACGGTATTGGATATATGCCCGGTCAAAATTGGCGACAATGTTTTAATGGGACCGAATGTATCCATTTTGACTCCGTTGCATCCACTGTGTTATCAGGAACGTAATATGCGCATGCGCCCCGATGGACAGATGTATGATTATGAGTACGGGAAACCGATTACCATTGGTGACAATTGCTGGATTGCCGGCAATGTTACGATTTGTGGCGGCGTGACAATCGGTAATGGATGTGTGATTGGAGCGGGTAGTGTGGTGACAAGAGATATTCCGGATCACAGTCTGGCAGTGGGGAATCCCTGCAAAGTTGTCCGCCGGATTACGGAAGCGGATATGATGAATTTTGGGAGAGAATAAATTTTCAATATAATAGCCATGAGCAAAACTTAAGTTTTCGCAACTGTCCGTTGTGCAATATAGACAAATCACAGCCGGGTACGCTTGCGCTATGTATCGCTCGTAACGGTACTAAGCAGTGTAACACTATGCCCACTAAGCTCATACCTTTCTACTAAGCTCGGCAATGCCTCGCTAAGTATACAGGTATCGCTAAGTGTGCAAGTGTACTTTCGTACTAGGCTCGGAAGAACCTCGCCAAGTACTCAATGCAAGTACCGACGGCTCCCCAATACCCTGCTTGCGATATTGTCTATATTGCACAACTGGGTTTTGGAAATAGTGAGTTTTGCTCATGGCTACAATATAAAATCGAGGAGGTTATATCATATGAAAATGGAAGAATTGAAAGAACTGGTAGGCAAGATGACATTGGAGGAGAAAGCAGGGCTTTGTTCCGGCAGTGATTTCTGGCACAGCAAGGCTGTAGAACGTCTGGGGATTCCAAATGTGATGGTATCTGACGGCCCTCACGGACTCCGCAAGCAGGATCAGGAGGCGGATCATTTAGGTGTAAATGAGAGTATTAAAGCAGTTTGTTTTCCTGCCGGCTGTGGCGCAGCAACGTCCTTTAACAGGGAGTTGATTGGGAAAATGGGTGAAGTTTTAGGAAATGAGTGTCAGGCGGAAAATGTCAGTGTCATTTTAGGGCCTGCTGTAAACATCAAACGTTCCCCTCTCTGTGGTCGTAATTTTGAGTATTATTCCGAGGATCCATATCTGGCAACAGAGATTGCAACCGCGCATATCAATGGTGTGCAAAGTAAACATGTGGGAACAAGTATTAAACATTTTCTGGCAAATAACCAGGAAACCAGAAGGATGTCTGTAAATGCAGTGATAGATGAGCGTGCGCTTCATGAGATTTATCTGGGTGCCTTCGAGGGTGCTGTGAGGCATGCAAAGCCGTGGACTGTGATGAGTTCGTACAACAGGGTAAATGGTGAGTATGTGGGTGAGAACAGGGAGTTTCTTACGGATATCCTGCGTGATGACTGGGGCTTTGATGGTATTGTAGTCAGTGACTGGGGCGCGGTCAGCGACCGTGTCAATGCGTTGAAGGCAGGTCTTGATTTAGAGATGCCTGCATCTGCGGGAGTCCGTGATGCTAAGATTGTGGAGGCTGTTCAAAATGGAACCCTTTCGGAAGAAGTGTTAGATGCTGCCTGCGAAAGAATTTTGAATATCGTGTACCGGTTTGTGGAAAATCAGAATGAACATGCAGTATTCGATCTGAAAGCAGATCATGAGATGGCAAGGCAGATTGCCCATGAGACCATTGTTCTTCTGAAAAATGAGGATGATATTTTACCGCTTTCTAAGGATTCGAGGGTGGCATTTATTGGGAAGTATGCAGAAAAACCACGGTTTCAGGGAGGCGGAAGTTCGCACATTAACTGTAAGTATGTAACTTCGGCAATGGATGCAGTGAGGGAAGCAGGGATTTCCAATGTAACATTTGCAAAGGGGTTTGATGATAAGGCAGATGCAGTGGATGAGGCGCTTGAGGCAGAGGCAGTAAAGGCAGCATCAGAGGCAGAGATTGCCGTGGTGTTTGCAGGCCTCCCGGATGCATTTGAATCGGAGGGCTTTGACCGTGCGCATATGCGGATGCCGGAGTGCCAGAATCATCTGATTGATGAGATTTTAAAGGTGCAGCCAAATACAGTAGTGGTTCTTCACAATGGTTCCGCTATTGAGATGCCCTGGGTAAATGAGGTCAAGGGCATTTTGGAAGCTTATCTCGGCGGCGAGGCTGTTGGCGGAGCAACGGTGGATATTTTGTTTGGTGATGTGAATCCAAGCGCAAAGTTAGCAGAGACGTTCCCGTACCAGTTAGAGGATAATCCGTCTTATCTGAGTGGATTTGGTTCCGGTGATACGGTAAATTATACAGAGGGTATCTTTGTTGGATACCGTTACTATGACAAGAAAAATATGCCGGTTATGTTCCCGTTTGGCTTTGGGCTGTCGTATACCACCTTTGAGTACAGTAATCTCACAGTTGATAAGAAGGAGTTTTCGGATCAGGAAACGGTGACGGTCAGTGTAGATGTAACCAATACCGGTAAGATGGCAGGAAAAGAGATTGTGGAACTTTTTGTGGCGGATCAGGAAAGCACGGTGATCCGTCCGGTCAAAGAATTGAAGGGGTTCGAGAAGGTGGCATTAAATCCCGGTGAAACAAAAACGGTTACCTTTACATTGGACAGCCGCGCATTTGCCTACTATGAGCCGGAGATGAAGGACTGGAATGTGGAATCCGGTGAGTTTGAAATCATGATTGGGAAATCTTCAGAAGACATTGTGCTTTCTGAGACTGTCGTTGTAAATGGAACTAGGAAAAAACAGGTTGTATATACGGCAAATACGATTTTTGCAGATTTGCCGACCAGTGAAGAAGCATTGGAAATTTTGAAGCCATGGCGTGAGGCAAATGGCATGGGTGATATGTGTGTATCGGAAGAGGAGGAAAGCGCTGCCGCAGAGGCAATCTCCAAAGAGATGAATGAGGCGATGGCAATGTTTACTCCGCTTCGGGCTGCCATTTCTTTTGCGGATGGGAAAATCACCCCGGACATGATTGATGAAATTGTAGAAAAATTAAATAAGCTGCCACAGTAGCGATTGCTATGATTCAAAAAAAATGGTAACATAAGCATAGCAGTTTTAATGTAATGGGCTGTAAAGATAGCGGGGATTATGTATGAAACAAAAATATTATGCAGTGGCAAAGGGAAAGATGCCGGGAATTTATTTGACATGGGAGGACTGTAAAGCGCAGGTCGAACATTTTCCGGGAGCGGTATATAAGAGTTTCCAAACACCGGAAGAAGCAGAGGCATTTATGGAGTTGGCAGGCGGAGCATCGACGGGGAGCAGTTCTTCCGGTGTTGACAGGCAGATGGTCTTAGATGATTGGATGGAAGGGGTGGATACTGTGCAGATCGGTTCTATTCTGAAAAAAGGTTTTAGCAAAGAGGGAAAAGAGAGTAAAATGGTTTCCCCGATTAGTACAGCAGGACATCTGGTTGCCTATGTAGATGGCAGCTATGAACACAGCAAGCGTGCCTATGCATACGGATGTGTGCTGGTTTTTGAAGATGAGGTCATCAAGTTAAATGGCAGGGGCAACAACGAGGAGTTTGTCACGATGCGCAATGTAGCGGGCGAGATTTTGGGAAGCGAGTGCGCCATTTCATGGGCAGTGGAACATGGATATGAGGAAATCACCATTTATTATGATTATGAAGGAATTGAAAAATGGGCAACCGGTGAGTGGAAGGCAACCAAAAGAGGAACGATTGCGTATAAGGAATTTATTGAGGAAAAGAAAAAGGAGATCTGCATTCATTTTGTGAAAGTGGAAGCGCACACCGGTATAGAATATAATGAAATGGCGGATCAGCTGGCGAAGGCGGCGCTTGGACTCTAGGGTACTGACATAATATGGGAAATGGAGAAGGACAGATGGAATTTAATAAGTATTTTGATCACACGATATTGAAGCCGGATGCAACAGCCGAGGAGGTTGAGGCAGTCTGCCGGGAGGCAGTCCGGTATGATTTTGCATCCGTTTGCGTCAATGGAGCAAGAACAAGGCAGGTTTCCTGCATGTTGGAGGATACAGATGTGAAGGTCTGTACGGTAGTGGGATTTCCGCTTGGCGCAATGCATACCATAGCAAAGCAGTTTGAAGCCGTGACTGCCATTGAGGACGGTGCGGACGAGATTGATATGGTAATAAATGTCGGCGCAGTGAAAGATGGAGACTGGGAGCTTGTCAAAGAGGATATTTTACAGGTAAAGGAGGTATGTACCCATAATACAATGGGAAGGGATGTGATCCTGAAAGTGATTATTGAAACCTGTCTGCTTTCCGATGAGGAGAAAGTAAAAGCATGTGAGGCAGCGGTGGAAGCGGGAGCTGATTTTGTAAAGACATCCACCGGGTTTAGCACGAAAGGAGCGACAGTGGAGGATGTAGCGCTGATGCGGAAAACAGTGGATGCGAAGACGATGCAGCTTGAAAAGGAGACAGGAAAAACCTGCGGCCGGGTAAAAGTAAAGGCATCCGGAGGCATCCGGGATAGAGAGTGCGCAAAGGCAATGATAGCAGCGGGAGCAGACCGTTTAGGAACCTCTGCCACTGTTGCGATTGTGGAAGACATAAAATGACTGTGAAAGATAAAGGAGAAGAGCGATGAAAAAGGGAAGAAGGATAACGGCATTTCTGATAACGGCGGCTATGTTATGTACGCTTATGGGCTGTGGAGGGAAGCAGGAGGCATCCACACAGGAGGAGACTACACAGGAAGCATCTGAGGAACCGGTAACGACAGAGGAGGACACGGAGGAAGCAGAGGAAAATCAGATTGAACTGAATGTCAATTTAATTCAAAATGGTGATTTTTCCAATGGCGTGGATGGATTTTTCAGCTATTGCAATGGCGGCGCAGTGGAGTTTGACGTGAATGAGAGCGGAGAAATGCAGTGTGATATCAGCAAGATTGGAACAGTGGAGCATGGTGTGCAGATTTATTATGATGGATTTACCATGCAGCAGGGAGTGGAATATGAGATTTCCTTTGATGTACATGGAACAATAGAAAGGGATTTTGATTGGAGAATCCAGCTAAATGGAGGAGATTATCATGCTTATGCGACAAATACAGTGACTGTGAACGAGGAGGTACAGCACATTACAGAGACCTTTACCATGCAGGAGGCAAGTGACCCGGCGCCGAGACTTTGCTTTAATATGGGTTATGTGGATTCTATGGAAGAGGCTGGGATTGCCAGTGACAGTGTGGCAGAACATTCTGTCATGTTCGATAATCTTTCTTTGATGGCAATTAATGCGGATGGCGCAGTTTCGGATAGCGGTGGCGTAGAGGTTCCGAAGGTGAAAGTGAATCAGTTAGGCTACGGCAGGAAGGATAAGAAAATTGCGGTATTTGCAGATTTGGAAGACGGAGATACTGCTTTTACGGTAGTAGAGGCAGATACGGACAAGGTGGTATTTGAGGGAGAACTCACAGAACCCGTACAGAATGATAATGCCGGGGAAATGAACTGTACCGGAGATTTTTCGGAGCTTACGGAGGCGGGAACCTATAAGGTGGTAAGCAGTAAGGGAGAAGAATCTTATCCGTTTACAATTGATGATGACATTTATGATGATGCCTTTGCCAATGTGGTAAAGATGTTCTATTTACAGCGTTGTGGGCAGGAGCTTCCGGCAGATTATGCAGGAGAATTTAATCATCCGCAATGTCATAATACAGAAGCCGTGATCTATGGAACGGACAAGAAGCTGGAGGTATCCGGCGGCTGGCATGATGCCGGTGACTACGGAAGGTATGTGGTAGCCGGCGCAAAGGCAGCAGCGGATTTGATGCTTGCTTATGAAAAGAATCCGCAAGCCTTTTCAGATGATATGGGGATTCCGGAAAGTGGAAATGGCGTGAGCGACCTGTTAGATGAGGTTCGTTATGAGCTTTCATGGATGCTCAAGATGCAGAATGCCGAAAATGGCGGAGTGTATCACAAGGTTACCTGTGCAGTATTTCCGGAGACGGTTATGCCGCAGGAGGAGACGGACGAGCTGATTGTGTCACCGATTTCCAATACTGCAACCGGTGATTTTGCTGCTGTGATGGCAATGGCTTCCCGGATTTATCAGGATGTGGATAAAGATTTTGCCAATCAGTGTATTGGGGCGGCAGAACAGGCATGGCGCTACTTAGAGGATCATAAATCAGACCAGGGATTTAAAAATCCGGGAGATGTCGTGACCGGTGAATATCCGGATGAGAACTGCACAGATGAGATCTTATGGGCAGCGGCAGAACTGTGTAAGGCAACGGATGATGTGATTTATCTGGAGGCAGTAAAGGAAGCATATAATGGAATGACAAATCTTGGAAGTCTTGGATGGGCAGATGTAGCCGGTTATGGTGTCTATGCGGTATTGACGAGCGAGGCGTTGCTGCTTGACAGCAGTAATTTTGCACAGCAGTTAAAAGAGGCATTTTTGAAGGAAGCGGACAATGTCCTGTCGGTGGCAGAACATAATCCGTATATGGTGCAAAAAGAGGGAACTTATGAATGGGGTTCTAATATGGGGATTGCCAATAGCGGCATGCTGCTTTGCCTTGCCAATGAAATTAAGTCGGAAGATAAGTATATAGAGAGTGCAAAGAATCATTTGAACTATATTTTTGGAGTAAATGCAACGGGATACTGCTTTGTGACCGGCGAGGGAAGTTTGAGTCCTGAAAGCCCACATCACAGACCATCCCAGGCATTGAATAAGGTAATGGCAGGGATGCTGATTGGCGGGCCGGATTCTGATTTGGAGGATCCTTATGCAAAGGCAGTGCTTGCAGATGCGCCAGCCGCAAAATGTTATGTGGACAACGTACAGAGTTATTCCTGTAACGAGGTTACCATTTATTGGAATTCGCCGCTTGTGTATCTGATGGCTGCAGTGGAGGAATAATGGCTCTGATAGAGGTCTTATGAGCAAAACTTTTGAGAACTGCAAAAGGGATTTTGGCGGTTGTAAGCAGAACATAATAATAGAAAGAGATGGAGAGAGGAATGAGACTGGTATCTTGGAATGTGAATGGAATAAGAGCCTGTGTGGGAAAAGGATTTATGGATTTTTTTCACGGGATAGATGCGGATATTTTCTGTATTCAGGAGTCGAAAATGCAGGAGGGGCAGTTAGCGCTTGAAATGCCGGGCTATCACCAGTATTGGAATTATGCAGAAAAGAAGGGTTATTCCGGTACAGCCATTTTCACGAAACAGGAGCCGCTTTCGGTCAGCAGGGGAATTGGCATAGAGGAGCATGACCACGAAGGGCGTGTGATTACACTGGAATTTGAGAAATTTTTTATGGTGACAGTATATACTCCCAATTCCCAGAATGAGCTGGCGCGCTTAGATTACCGCATGGAGTGGGAAGATGCATTTCTTAAGTATCTTAAGAAGTTAGAGGAGGGCAAGCCGGTGATTGTCTGTGGGGACATGAATGTGGCGCATAAGGAAATTGATTTGAAAAATCCCAAAACGAACCGCAAAAATGCGGGATTTACGGATGAGGAGAGGGAAAAGTTCAGTTGTTTGCTAAAGAATGGGTTTATAGACACCTTTCGCTATTTTTATCCGGATCAGGAAGGGATTTATTCCTGGTGGTCGTATCGTTTCAAGGCGAGGGAGAAAAATGCGGGATGGCGGATTGATTATTTTTTAGTGTCCGAATGCCTGAGGGATGCGCTAACAGATGCGAAGATTCTGACAGAGGTTATGGGTTCAGACCACTGTCCGGTGGAATTGGAGATTGAATTATAAGCGGATAGGATTTTACTGTTGATAGAGATGCCGGTCAGGAGGAAGGGATATGCTGAAATTAGGCTGTCATGTAAGTATGAGCGGCAAAGAAATGATGTTGGGGTCTGTAAGGGATGCCGTTCGTTTCGGAGCCAATACCTTTATGTTATACACAGGCGCGCCGCAAAACACAAAGCGGAAGGATGTATCTGAATTAAGGGTGGAAGAGGCGCAAGCCTTAATGGAGGAAAAAGGGATTGGGGAATTTGTGGTACACGCACCCTATATCATTAACCTTGCCAATACGGTAAAACCGGAGACATTCGATATTGCAGTGGAATTTTTGGAACTGGAGCTTCAAAGAGCGGAGAAAATGGGTTCCGATACGCTCGTGCTTCATCCCGGCTCCCATGTGGGAGAGGGTGTTGAGGCAGGAACTGCCCAGATTGCAAAAGGGCTTAATATGGTGCTTAAAGCAGATACAAAGGTGCATGTGGCGCTTGAGACAATGGCAGGTAAGGGAAGTGAGATTGGAAGAAGTTTTGAGGAGCTTGCCATGATTTACGATAAGGTTCTATATAATGACAAGCTGCGGGTATGCTTTGATACCTGCCACACCAGTGATGCGGGATATGATATCGTAAATGATTTTGACGGCGTTATTGAGCATTTTGACAGGGTAATCGGCAAAGACCAGATTGCTGTATTCCATATGAATGACAGTAAAAATGAGCGGGGAGCTGCGAAAGACCGTCATGAGAATTTTGGCTTCGGGCATATCGGATATGATGCCTTAATGTATATTATGAACCATAGGGATTTTATGGATGTTCCAAAGATTTTGGAGACTCCTTATATTAAAGATCCGGATCATGCCAAGAAGTCTTATGCACCGTATCAGCACGAGATTGCAATGATTCGAAGCAGTGTGTATAACCCTCATTTAGTGGAAGATATTTTGCGGGATGCGGGATTGACGAAAAATTAAGAGAAATTAAGAAAAATTTAATAGACATCAATATATAGGCAGATTATAATGAGACAGACACGAGATACAGTGTCTGTCATTTTTTATGATAACATGGAGTCAAGAAAATCCATTAAAGCGTTTTTTTGTTTGGGCGTAAGCCGGTACAATTTTTCGGTTAAAGGGTCTGAGGCAATGGAATCAAATTTTTTATCATTAAAAAAGTCACTTAATGATAAATCCAGGGCATCACATATATAAGAAAGGATTTCAACCGTTGGATTTTTGTTACCCAGTTCGATGTCACGCAGGTAACTTTGAGAGATGCCGGCAAGATTTGCAAGTTTATTAACGGAATATTGTTTTGTAGTTCTAAGAAATATAATACGTTCTCCTATATCCATAATAGTCTCCATTCATGTTATTTGATGTATGTTTCTATAGAGATAGGATAGCAAAGTTATTGCAATAATATAACAACTATAGATATTGACTATTATCGCTATAGATGTTATTATTTAAAAACATGTATTTTTGTATTGCAAGACAAGGAGCATTATTGTATTATTACAATAATACAACAAAACAAGAATATGTTGACAGGGGATGTCAAAGGAGGCAGTGAAGAAAGGAGTATAGAATATATATGGATGCTTTGATTGATGTTCAGGATATGTATAAGGTATATAATCCTGGCGAAAATGAGGTTCGGGCGTTGGATGGTGTAAGCCTTCAGGTATATGAAGGTGAGTTTGTGGCAATTATCGGTCATTCCGGTTCCGGTAAATCCACACTTATGAATATGTTAGGTTGTCTGGATGTTCCGACGAAGGGTACTTACATATTAAATAACAGGGATGTGTCTCATTTATCGGACAATGAGCTTTCCGAGGTTCGCAACAATTATATCGGGTTTATTTTTCAGGGGTTTAACCTCATACAGAATCTGACAGCGATTGAAAATGTGGAACTGCCATTGATTTACCGTCATGTGGAAAAAAAGGAGCGCAGAAGATTGGCAGTGGAGGCGCTTAAGAAGGTGGGGCTGGAAAGCCGTATGAAGCATAAGCCGACAGAATTGTCCGGCGGTCAGCAACAGCGTGTGGCGATTGCCAGAGCCATTGCAGCCGCGCCGCCTCTGATTCTGGCGGACGAGCCTACCGGGAATCTGGATTCCAAATCCACGAAGGACATTATGAAGATATTAGACGAATTAAATGAGCAGGGCAATACGATTGTTCTGATTACGCATGATGACGGGATTGCTGCCAATGCCAAACGTGTGGTTCGTATTATGGACGGTAAGATTGAGTCGGATACGGGCAGCAGAGATATGAACTATGCTGATTCAGGGGATGTAAGTGACATGGATATGGGTGAAATGTATATGCGTGATGCGGAACCTGACAGCGGTATGGCAGATGACGGACAGGATGTGATACAGGTTGAGCTTTCACAGGTATCAGGAATCATGATGGGAAAAGAATAGGATGGAGATAAAATATGGAGAGTGAAACGAACATGGAACATGAATTAATTAAAGAGGAGACAGAAGATATGGCTGTGCAGAAAAAATCAAACAAGAAAAATAAAAAGATAATTATCATTATCGTGATTGTGGTGGCTGCGGTGATTCTGCTTGCGGTTTTACTTGGCAGCGCAATGAAGAATTTTTCGGCAAATATGCAGGAGCAGATGAACGGATTGCTGGGTGATTCGGAGGATATTTATACTGTGGAACGTCAGGATGTGAAACAGGAAATCACTACATCCGGCAATGTCATTGGCGTGGAAACCATAGCTTATACCTCACCAATTACTGCTAAGGTTGAGGATATCCGGGTTGAGGTGGGGCAGACCGTTAAAAAAGGTGATGTGCTTCTGACATATGATGCATCCGAGCTTGGTGATAATTTAGAAAAAGTCAAGATTCAGGCACAGTCTGAACGTGCTGCCGGAAATGAAAGCTTTGAACAGGCAAATAAAGCAGCCGGTAAAGCCAGTGAAGCAGCGAAGAAAGTAAAGAGCCTGAAAGAAGATATTAAGAAATTAAAGAAAGAGATTGAAAAGCTTAACCAGACAATTGAAAAGTATGAGGATAAAATGAAGGCTGCCGAGTCCGCACAGGTGATGCCATCTGATACCACCGCAGGGGGATCCGGCGAGACAGCCGGAGATCCTGAATCATCGGAAACGACAGAGGCGAAAAAGGAACAAAATGCCAATAGCGGTTTGGGGCTTTCTGCCTCTGAGAATAAGGCATACAAGAAAGCCGTATCGGATTTACAAAAAAAGACGGAAAGTCTTGCGGCAAAGCAGACAGAGCTTGTAGAGCAGGAATCTATTGTGGCAGCAAATGAAGATGTGACGGTTTCTGAAAGCACAAAGGCGCAGATTAGCGCAACAAACCAGCTTTCGGATATGAATATTAATGATGCGCAGGAATCCTATGATGCGGCAGAGGCAGGTCTGACTGCCCGCGCGGATGGTATTGTGGAATCCATTGATGTGGTGAAAGGCGCTTATGCAAATGAGACACAGACCTTGCTGACTATTATTGACGGAGATCAGATTGGCGTGGAATTTACCATTTCAAAGGATGATTTGGGCTCGATTTCACATGGGCAAAAGGTAAGGGTTGTCATTTCCGGGCATGAGTATAGTGGAACGGTTGATTTTGTAAGCCGTGTGGCGACTGCGGGTATGGAATCAGCGAGTTCAGCAGGGGGAAACATCAAAGGACGTATTTTGCTGGATAACCCTGATGAAAATATTTATATTGGCATATCGGCAAAGGTATACATTTTTGTTGGAGAATCAGGGAAGGCGCTCACCGTTCCATATGAAGCGCTTTGCAGTGATATAGATGGGGATTATGTCTATGTTGTAAATGGTGAGAATTTGATTGAACGCAAAGATGTAACGCTTGGCATTTATTCGGATGAGTATTATGAGGTGCTTGACGGCATTGCAGAGGGCGACAGGGTAATCCGCAATGTGACTTCCGGTATGAAGTCGGGGGACGCATATGTGGGTGGCGCTGCCGCAATGCCGGGTATGGCTGGCATGGAATAGGAGGCGGATATGGCACAGCTTGGTGAATATATAAAAATGGCATTAAAAAATATTGCCGCAAATAAAGGCAGAACACTGCTAACCATGCTTGGAATCATTATCGGCATCTCCTCCGTTATTTTGATTATGTCCATCGGCAATGGCGCTACGGATATGATTGCGGCCGAACTTGGCAGTCTGGGAAAAGGACAGATTATCTTTGCGCTTATGCAGTATGACGAAAAATATTTGATTACGGAAGATGAGATAGAGCATATCCGTAATATGGAAGGCGTCAAGGCGGTTGCTGTTCAGGATTTTTTTCAGGGGCAGACGAAAACGAAACGGGATGAATTTCAGGTGGATATCATGACGATTAATCCGGATGGATTTGAATTTTTAGATTATACTTATGTAAAAGGCAGAGCATTTACGCAGCAGGATGCCGAGATGGGGAAACCGGTCTGCGTGATCAGTGAAAATGATGCCATTAAACTATTTGGTTCCACCAATGTGATTGGCATGGATCTTGATGTGAACATAACCTACTGGGATAATCAGGAAATGACGCTTACCATTATAGGGATAACCAAATCAGAGGAGAGTAATATGGTGGAGGCATTTAATGCAGTGCCATCCATACAGATGATTATCCCACCGAAGGCGGTCTCAACGACAATAGGTTATGATGTAAGCGCTGCGATTACGGAATTCTATTTGTTAAAGGAGGATGATGCGGATGCAGAGAAAATCTGTAAGGATGTCATTGACTATTTAGAGACAAAACATCATTGTAAAGGGGATAATATTTATTATTATGAAAGCTTTGATGATATCATGGCAACCGTTAGTTCTGTCATGAACCTGATTACGATATTTGTGGCATTTGTGGCCTCCGTTTCGCTGCTGGTAGGCGGTATCGGTGTTATGAATATTATGCTGGTGTCGGTGACAGAGCGTACAAGGGAGATTGGTATCCGCAAAGCGCTTGGCGCCAAGACGGGTTCGATTACGGTGCAGTTTTTGGCAGAGTCCGCTTTTATCACGCTTTTAGGGGGAATTATTGGCATAATATTAGGTGTGTTCGGTGCATGGGTCATTGCCGAAATTATCGGCATGGCAGTGCCAACCATGAAATTTTCGCCGGCTCTCAGTACGGGAACGGTACTGACCGCTGCACTGTTTTCGTCCGGCGTGGGAATTTTGTTTGGCGTGTACCCTGCAAGAAAGGCGGCAAAGCTTAGTCCGATTGAGGCACTCCGGCATAATTGACAAGAATAATCCCTGCAAGCAAACAGCTATCGTGACTGCTTGCAGGCAAAGATAGCTGTTTATTTGCAGGGTAACCCAACATGAGCCGGAAGGACGAAAGTCCTGGGAGGCGAATGATGGGCAGCAATTGATGGAGCACGAAGTGCGGGCAATTGCGGATTATTTATAGATTTACACAGTCTTTTGTGGAAATGGCATTTTTGATGAGAAAGGGAGCGCTTGGCTCCGGTTCGGGAACATCTGCTGGCTCCGGTTTTGTTTCACATGGAACCGCTGCCAGGATTCGTTCCAGGTAAACTCTTGGAACGCTGCTGTTAATATGCAAAGGGTTAATTGCAAAAGTCACCCTGTCTCCAATTGACAGAGAATAGCCGGTGATATCAAGCACTACGGAGTTCATGCCGATTTTTCCGATGATGGGAAACTGGTGGTAACCAAGTCCGGCAGTGATTGCTTTTCTTGTGAAATGCCGCCTGACCGCCCGAAGGATGTTAAGCGGCGTAAAAGCGTCCGGTGCCGGGGAGGTCTGTTTCTCAATTCCAAGACCATGATAGTAGCCGGCAGAAACCACAGCGATAGTGGTGGTTTTTGTGGTGATATAGGTATTGCCATAGCCGACATTGTGTCCGGCAGGCAAGGTGTAAATATCATCAATGGATGCATCCAAAGTCCCGATTGGTACAAATCCCCAGTCATCCGGAAATGCAAACCGCCCAAGAAAAGCGGAGCCTATGCGCACTGCATCCAGTCTTGTGTAGGGAAAGCGGAGCAGGGAGGATGAGGAAGAAATGTGCCGCATTCCGACAGCGATACCTTCTTCCTCGAGACTATTACATAAAGCCACAAATATTTTGTATTGTTTGTGGACGTGTCCTGCTTTTTTACAGGAGGAGCTGGAAAAGTGGGAGAAAATCCCGGTAATCTCCACATGTTTCAAGTTCTGCACTGTTTTTACAATTTCCTCTTTTTCATCTGGCAGAAAGCCGTATCTGCCAAATCCGGTATCAATGCATAAATGAGCCCGCACCGCAGGTATAAAATATGGATTGCGGTCTCGTTTGTTATTTTGCCCACCATTGCGGTGAAGTTCCTTATTATATGATATAAGATCAGCATATGCCTGTTCTGCTGCTTCGCCACATTCTCTGCTTGTAATGCTCAATGTGATTTGGTTACAGATTGCTGTTCTTAACTCTTCTTTTTCGTAGAGAGGAGTTAACATCAATATTTCCCCATGTATGTTATTTTCCCGAAGCGTTACGGCATCTTCTAAATCTGTTACTGCAAAATAGTGAATTCCCTGCTGCTCTAACAGACTCGCAAAATTTACTAATCCCAATCCATAACCGTTGCCTTTGAGAACAGCAATAACAACAGACTGGTCGGAAACTTTTTTTACTACATTAATGTTATGTATAAGCGCCTGCTTATTGATGGTCAAAGTTGTCATTTTCATCACTCCCTTGTATTGTGTGCCTGATAAGAAGTGTCTTTGATCCGGTGTTGACCTGTAGCAGCCGGTACCGGAGACACTTGATTATCAGATACTGTGGTCAGTATAGAGGGGATTTGCATCATTTTTGTATAAAAACTGTAACCGAAATGCAATTTTTTTGGCAGGAAATTAAGGGAAAATCCAGACAAAACTCCTTGACAGTTAGAAATACTTACGATATACTATCCGAGTGTGCGTGAAACCGATGGGATTCGTGTACCCAAAATCAGGAATTTTGTTCCTGTAAAATAAATAAACAGGAGGTGAAAAACATGCCAACATTTAACCAGTTAGTTCGTAAGGGAAGACAGACTGTAGAGAAGAAGTCTACTGCACCAGCTCTTCAAAAGGGTTACAACTCTTTAAAGAAGAAGCCGACTGATACAGCAGCTCCACAAAAGCGTGGTGTTTGTACAGCAGTAAAGACAGCTACTCCTAAGAAGCCGAACTCAGCTCTTAGAAAGATTGCCAGAGTACGTTTATCTAACGGTATCGAGGTTACCAGCTACATTCCGGGTGAAGGTCACAACCTTCAGGAGCATAGTGTTGTTCTGATCCGTGGTGGTAGAGTAAAGGACTTACCAGGTACCAGATATCATATTATTCGTGGTACTTTGGATACAGCAGGCGTTGCAAAGAGACGCCAGGCTCGTTCTAAGTATGGCGCTAAGAGACCGAAAGATACAAAGTAGGCATTGAGTCAGGAAACAGTAAGTCAAACAAAATTAATAGTGCTGGTAATGGCAATGTTTTTCATTGATTACAATAGAAAGATATGCAAAACCTGCACGAACAGGTTCCCCAAGCGGGCAGATGGATACAGATGGTATCCGGAATGCCACCAAGTGGAACATGAGTACCTTTAAACCGGTCAGATACTGGTTTAGCAAAGGGAGAAAATCTCCCGTATCTGGATATTTACACAACTCAGTGTATAAATTTACCAGATTAGAATAATAATAGGAGGGAAGTACCGTGCCACGTAAAGGACATATTCAGAAGAGAGACGTATTAGCGGATCCAATTTATAATAGTAAAGTGGTTACAAAGCTTATTAATAACATTATGTTAGATGGTAAGAAGGGTGTAGCCCAAAAGATCGTATACGGCGCATTCGAGCGTGTTGCAAATGAGACTGGCAAGCCAGCTTTGGAAGTATTTGAAGAGGCGCTTAATAACATTATGCCAGTTGTAGAGGTTAAGGCAAGACGTATCGGTGGTGCTACCTATCAGGTACCTATTGATGTAAGACCTGATAGAAGACAGGCTTTAGCGCTTCGCTGGTTGACAACATATTCTCGTGCGAGAAGTGAGAAGACTATGGAAGAGAGACTTGCTAAAGAGTTATTAGATGCGATGAATAACACAGGCGCATCTGTAAAGAAAAAAGAAGATATGCACAAGATGGCAGATGCAAACAAGGCATTTGCTCATTACAGGTTCTGAGTGCATTTACTAAATTAAGGAGGAAAAAATCTTGGCTGGAAGAGAATATCCATTAGAGAGAACCAGAAACATCGGTATCATGGCTCATATTGATGCAGGTAAGACCACTCTTACAGAGCGTATCTTATACTATACCGGTGTTAATTATAAGATTGGTGAGACTCATGAAGGTGCAGCTACGATGGACTGGATGGAGCAGGAGCAGGAACGTGGTATTACCATCACATCTGCTGCGACAACCTGCCACTGGACACTTGAGGATCATCATAAGCCGAAGGAAGGTGCTTTAGAGCATCGTATCAATATCATTGATACTCCGGGACACGTAGACTTTACTGTTGAGGTAGAGCGTTCTCTTCGTGTATTGGACGGAGCTGTCGGCGTGTTTGATGCGAAGGCAGGTGTTGAGCCCCAGTCTGAAAATGTATGGCGGCAGGCTGACACATATAATGTTCCACGTATGGCTTTCATTAACAAGATGGATAAAATGGGCGCAGATTTCTTTATGTCTGTACAGACCATTATTGACCGTCTCGGTAAGAACGCAGTTCCCGTACAGATTCCGATTGGTGCGGAGGATGAGTTTGCCGGATTAATCGATTTGTTCGAGATGGAAGCATATTATTATAAGGATGATAAGGGTGAAGATATCGAAATCACAGAGATTCCCGCAGATTTGAAGGAGCTGGCAGACAAATGGCATGAGAATCTTGTGGAAAAATGCTGTGAGCTGGATGACGACCTTATGATGCAGTATCTTGAGGGAGAGGAGCCGTCTGTTGATGACATGAAGAAGGCGCTTCGTAAAGGTACTATTGCAAATGAGGCAGTACCGGTATTCTGCGGTTCTGCATATAAGAATAAAGGTGTTCAGAAGATGCTGGACGGTGTAATTGAGTATATGCCGGCGCCTACCGATATACCGGATATTACCGGTGTAGATGAGGAGGGTAATGAGGTGACCCGTAAGTCATCTGATGAAGAGCCGTTTTCCGCATTGGCATTTAAAATTATGGCTGACCCGTTTGTTGGTAAGCTGGCATTCTTCCGTGTATATTCCGGTACCTGTAATTCCGGTTCCTATGTTTTAAATGCGACAAAGAACAAGAAAGAGCGTGTCGGACGTATTGTACAGATGCATGCAAATAACCGTACAGAGATTTCTAAGGTTTATTCCGGAGATATCGCTGCGGCTGTCGGATTTAAGTTTACTGCAACCGGTGATACAATCTGTGACGAGCAGCATCCGGTAATCCTTGAGTCTATGGAATTTCCGGAGCCGGTTATCGAGCTTGCAATCGAGCCTAAGACAAAGAATGACCAGGGTAAGATGGGTGAAGCGCTGTCCAAGCTGGCAGAGGAAGACCCGACTTTCCGGGCACATACCAATCCGGAAACCGGTCAGACGATTATCGCCGGTATGGGCGAGCTTCATCTGGAGGTTATTGTAGACCGTCTGCTTCGTGAGTTTAAGGTGGAGGCAAATGTTGGTGCACCTCAGGTTGCTTACAAGGAGACAATTACCAAGGCTGTCGATGTGGATAGCAAATATGCTAAGCAGTCGGGTGGCCGTGGTCAGTATGGTCACTGTAAAGTCAGATTTGAGCCGATGGATGCGAACGGAGAAGAATTATTTAAGTTTGAGTCCAGCGTAGTTGGTGGTGCAATTCCGAAAGAATACATCCCGGCTGTCGGTGAAGGTATTGAGGAAGCGACAAAGGCGGGAATTTTGGCAGGATTCCCTGTTGTCGGCATTTATGCCAACGTATTTGACGGTTCTTACCATGAAGTCGACTCGAACGAAATGGCATTCCATATTGCCGGTTCTATGGCATTTAAGGAAGCTATGCAGAAAGCTGCTCCAGTATTACTTGAGCCTATTATGAAGGTAGAAGTTACAATGCCTGAAGAGTATATGGGTGATGTAATCGGAAGCTTAAATGCAAAACGTGGACAGATTCAGAGCATGGATGACCTCGGTGGCGGTAAGATTGTACGTGCATTAGTGCCACTTGCTGAGATGTTTGGTTATTCTACGGAGCTTCGTTCTTCTACGCAGGGACGTGGTAACTATTCTATGTTCTTCGAGAAGTATGAACCAGCTCCAAAGAACATTCAGGAGAAGGTTATTTCTGCAAAGAAAGGTAATTAGTAAAAGCTTGCTGTCAGGCAAGTTGATTGAAAAATGATTCAATAAAGAAAATACTTGAAAATATTAGATGTTTCTAATATAATCAGTATTAGCGATTAAATGCCCATGAGGCGAAATTTAAGGAGGATTATAAAAATGGCTAAAGCTAAGTTTGAAAGAAACAAACCACATTGTAACATTGGTACAATCGGACACGTTGACCATGGTAAAACAACTTTAACAGCTGCTATTACCAAGGTATTATCTGAGAGAGTTGCTGGTAACGAAGCTACAGATTTTGAGAATATTGATAAGGCACCAGAGGAGAGAGAGCGTGGTATCACAATTTCTACAGCTCACGTTGAGTACGAGACAGAGAAGAGACATTATGCACACGTTGACTGTCCAGGACATGCTGACTACGTTAAGAACATGATTACCGGTGCAGCTCAGATGGATGGAGCTGTATTAGTAGTAGCTGCAACTGACGGTGTTATGGCTCAGACAAAGGAGCATATCTTATTATCTCGTCAGGTAGGTGTACCTTATATCGTTGTATTCCTTAACAAGTGCGATATGGTTGATGATGATGAGTTAATCGAGTTAGTAGAGATGGAAGTAACAGAGCAGTTAGAGGAGTATGGTTTTGAGGGATGCCCAATCATTAAGGGATCAGCGCTTAAGGCTTTAGAGGATCCAAATGGTGAGTGGGGCGATAAGATTATGGAGTTAATGTCAACAGTTGACGAGTATATTCCAGATCCACAGCGTGATACAGATAAGCCATTCCTGATGCCTGTAGAGGACGTATTTACTATCACAGGTCGTGGTACTGTTGCTACCGGTAGAGTAGAGCGTGGTACATTACACCTGAATGAGGAGTTAGAGATTCTTGGTGTGAAGGAAGAGACACAGAAGACTGTTGTAACCGGTATCGAGATGTTCCGTAAGCAGTTGGATGAGGCTCAGGCTGGTGATAACATCGGTGCATTGCTTCGTGGTATCAACCGTGACCAGATTGTTCGTGGTCAGGTTCTTGCTAAGCCAGGCACTGTAACATGTCACAAGAAGTTTACCGCTCAGGTTTACGTTTTGACAAAGGATGAGGGTGGACGTCATACTCCATTCTTTAACAACTATCGTCCACAGTTCTACTTCAGAACAACAGACGTAACTGGTGTCTGCGAATTACCTGCAGGAACAGAGATGTGTATGCCTGGTGATAACGTAGAGATGACGATTGAGTTGATTCATTCAGTAGCTATGGAGCAGGGACTTACATTCGCTATCCGTGAGGGTGGACGTACTGTTGGATCTGGCCGTGTGGCTACTATCGTTGAGTAATTATTGATTTAGAGCGAATAATTTAATAGAAGTGCCGCAACCTTCAATGTTATTGGGAGGTTGCGGTTATTTGTATAAAATAAAGAGCGAACAAAGGAAACGAAAAAAAGCGAGAGAGATTGTATGGCTCTGAAATGGCTCTATTTAATACATTTACTATGTAATGGATGATGGATACCGATGAAAATTACATATGGATTGAAAGAAATATTTTTATTATTCTCATGGATATTGCTTTTTAAATCAAATTCTGTGAATGATTCAGGCATTTTTCTTACATCCATTATGATCTACAGCGGAGCAATAATTTTTGACTTAATATTTTTTGCAATTGAGGCTAGATCAAAAGCATCAAATTGGTTAAAGGGTGCATACTATGGTAGTATAGTTCTTGCAATAGCAAATGGCTTTATAGCATTAGTTGGATTGCTCGGAGCTTTTGAGATGATTGCAATCGAACCCACAGAAAATACGTATCAAATGATTGTAACAAAAGGTGATTTAACGGCTGTGTATAATGTGCTATTGCCTATGAAAGTTAAATTGTGGATTTATATGACATTAGTATTAATATTTGGATTGTTTGAAATTTTTCCAGGGTGGTTTCTTATAAAAGATAAAAGTCAGAAACAGATTGAAAGCTCAGATTGAGGGTGTGAATATGACTATATTAATATTAGGTATTGTTATATGCATCTTTTTGATAGCATATTTTTATATATGCAATCTTAAGGCTTCGGTTTTTCCGAGATTGGGATTTATTAATGATGAAGTTCCAATAGGAAGAATTAAATTGGAAAAACATTTTTCTTTTGATTATTTTGGTGGTCAAAAAAATGAAGAAAGATAAGTTTGATGAATTATGGAATCACATTGTATTATCAATTTTTGATGATATGAATGTTGATGGAATACTCACATTAAAAAGAAATGCGAAAAAAAGAGTATATAGCCAATACCAAAAAGAGAAAACTTTTGTTAAAACAAACTATATGATTGCTGAAGATACACATTTGGATAGACATAAAATAGCATCCTGTGTGCTTTATGCAATCATGAAAGTTTATCCTGTGCAAATTAGTATGAGTGCTATGTGGAAAAAGCATAAGGAAAGGGAAAAATTTAATAAAGAGTATCAATTGTTAAATGAATATTTGTCTTTATATACTGCGTTTTCAATTATTGAGAGTTTTAGGCAGTATGGTATTAGTCATCAAGACGAGGAATATCCGACAAAAGGATTTGCAAGAAATAGGATTAGCATGCCAGATACAAGTAATGGACAAGATTATTTATATAATACGTGCCTAGATTTGTATTTTTCTAAACAAAGACATAAAATTAATGTATTGACTCTTTCAAATGTATTTTTTCTCTTAGAAATAATACAGTTAAATGAAACCAAGGTGTAGGGAAATCCTACACCTTTTTCTATTAGATAAAAGTGCAAGTTTTCTTCTCTAAAATGGCTCTGTTTTTATTCGCTGTCACTCTGGTTTTCAATTAAATTGCCGCTCGAAATGCACATTTTTTATATCTAGCGGAAAATTTCCCAAAATAGAAGTTCGATATGGGATTATTCTTTATTATAAAGCTCGGAATAAATCTGTAGATATCGAACAAGCTGTGAGATGTCATTGGAATTATTTGAGTGTAAAATATCGGATATGGTTTTAGGCAGTACGGAAAGAACAGGATCCGCTTCTCTTCCGAATACAATGTAGTCAAGTGTGCAATGGAATATGCTGCATATTTCAATAATTGCATTTAAGGAAAGGCAGGAACAGCCACGTTCCACATGGCTAATGTGTTTGGTAGAAACATCAAGTTTTTCGGCGAGCATTTCTTGTGTCATATGGTTTGGTCTGCGAAGCTCTGCAATGCGTATTCCTATTTCTCTGATTTGTTCCTCATTCATAAGTGGCAACCTCCTAAAAATCCGCTAGTGTAACGATTTCGCAATAACTGGACTTTATTTGCAGAAGGAATCTTTTGTATGCAAGGTGCTTTTTCGCAGGCGTAGCGGTGGCTGTGTCAAGAAAAGGCAACAATGCAGACAAAGATTCAGGCAGGAATAAAGTCTGGTTAATTACAAATCGTTACACTAATTACAGTATAAAAGAAATGAATTAACACATTAACTATTTAGCAGGTTTAGTTAAATTAATAAATAGTACTTAAAAAGTTTATATTTGCAGAAATTGGTGTTATAATTGCACTGTCTGATAGAGGTTTTTAATTGGTTGGGATGGCAAATGATCTTCTTTACAGGGAAACGTGTTAGTCGTGAAAAAATGCAGGTAGTTAGTTATAAGGGGGGATAGTAAGACGGGAAGCAGCAGGAAAGGTCACGGTTATTGATTCAGACAATTGTAGTAAAGAGGATGAAAATAGTGGCGGAAGCAAATGGCACTAAAACAGGAATGATAAGGAGGCTATATGAAAATGGATTTAAGTATAAAAAAATTTGGGTTACCAATTGTGATTCATAAGGATTGTGAATATGTGTCAAATCTGCAGAATATTTTAGATGAATATCAAAAAGACATATCTAATTCTTCTGAAATACCGGATAAGAGGAAGTATAGTATCAAAGATAATTGTGAGAAATTAATTAGTGCGGTTAAGAAATACTATAATGCAGACATTATTGGAGCACAAAATGAAATAGAAGGGATATTGAGGAAATACATAGGTGAAGAATTGCCATTTGTAATTGCTCCTTTGGGAAAAAATTATGCATTTAAAGCTTCTGCACCACTTAGTTTGCGGCCCAATATATATAAAGATGATCCAGAACTGAAAAAGGATTATGAGGAAATGATGAAAGCAGATATATGCTTATATAAAGCAAGAGTATCATCGATACCGTTAAAGAAAGAGGAGATGCTGCATATTCCTTTTGATGAAAGAGATATTATACCGAGCAACCGCTTTAGTATAGCAGGGGTTCCCTGTATGTATCTTTCGACAACGTCATTGGGAGTATGGTTGGAACTGGACAAACCGGAGGCGGATAAATTTCAAATAGCGAGGTATAGCATTCCAGAAGATTTGAAGATTTTAAATCTATGTATAGATGTGGGCTTTTTAAATGGGGCTGGAGCATTCTGCAATGAAGAAGAAAAAGAGCAGTGGCTGAGTTATATGGAAATATTTCCATTGGTGATTGCCACTTCGTATACATTAAAGAATGGTAAAGAAAGAAAATTTAAGTCAGAATATATTATTTCGCAGCTTGTGATGCAGGTTGCACAGGCACTGGGAATTGATGGAGTTGCATATTTATCAAAAAAGATGTCAGGTATGCATGCATATCCGCAATTAGTTAATCTGGCTTTACTAATGCCTGAGAAGGATAATGCTGACAGATATTGGGAGGGGACGAAAAATATAAAATTAACAGAGCCTGTTTTCTTGTCACAATGCTTTCATGATACCCAATTTGATAACATTAAGCAATCAGGTCAGCGGAAAACTTATATCAATCAATTTTTTGATAATTGTCATAGTGGGCTTGTTGAGTATAACGGTGATCGCTGTAAATATCTGGATACGCCGTTTCCATGGGTTGATGAATATTTATATCAAAAACCAATGTTTACTGCCGAGAAGGAGATCATCATAAACGTTGATTATGTTTAGATGAACAAAAAGAGAGCTTTTTATAGTTAGAAAACGGAAAGGGTGGTATACAATGGCAGAAAAGAATATTAAAAAATGGAAAGCTGTAATTATCGTGTTGCTCGGCTGTATTGTGGGATTCATGAATACGGAGATGAGTGCAGTAAAAGCGGAGACATTTGGAGATTATAGCTATTCGCTAATCAATAATGAAGCAGAGGTGGAGATTACTAGATATTATGGTTCAGGTTCAGATACAGAGATTCAGATACCAAGTGAAATAGAAGGTAAGCCTGTAACGAGCATAGGAATTGGTGCCTTTTCGGGTTGCAGTGGCTTAACAGAAATTACGATACTAGAAAGTGTAACGAGTATCGGAAATAACGCCTTTTCGAGATGCAGTGGCTTGACTAACATAGAGTTACCGAATGGTCTAAAAACGATTGGCTGGGGTGCTTTTTCTTCTTGTTCAGGCTTAATAAATATGACTTTGCCTGATAGTTTAGAAGAAATAGGATGGGCATTTGCTGATACAGGATTGAGTGAGATAAAAATAGGGAAAGCTCTTCCCTTATTAGCAAGATATGGGAGTGGAATGGATAAGGTATCCACTATAACATTAACAGAAAGTGCAGAGGAAATGAATGCAGATTCCTTCGCTCAATTCAAGTCATTATCAGAAATAAAACTGGATAATGAGAATGCAAATTATACCGTGGAATTAGGTGTGCTGTTTAACAAAGACATGACCTCATTGATATACTTTCCAGCAGAACATGCGGATAAGCAGTACCACATTCCGGAAAGTGTGATTAACATTGAAGAAAATGCTTTTTTAAATAATGAAAGCCTTGAAGCAATGGTGATACCGGAACATGTAAAATTTATCGGTAATTCTGCATTCAGCAACTGTAAAAACCTGAATACAATAACGGTTCCCGGCAGTGTTGCGGCACTGGGGCGTTCTGTATTTTCTGACTGCACAAATCTTGAGGAAGTGATATTGCAGGAAGGGATAAAAACAATTGGTGAGAGTGCATTTAATAACTGTTCTAAGCTGGACAGCCTTGTTTTGCCGGATAGTCTGGAATCTATACAGGCGCGTGTGTTTGCTGGGTGTGCTGGTCTAAAAAGTGTCACGCTTGGAAACGGGCTGGCATCAATTCCCGGAGATGTGTTGCGGGATACGAATCTTGAAGAAATTGTATTAAGCGAGGATAATGAGAATTTCCTGCTGGAAGACGGCGTATTGTTTAATAAGGCAAAGACAACGCTTCTCTTTTGCCTGGTCGGAACGATTGGGACATCATATGATGTTCCAGAGGGAATTACCAATATTGGCTCATTTGCTTTCTCTAAAGCAGAGAAGCTGGAATCGATTGTTTTACCGAAATCTGTGCGGCAGGTTGCATATCAGGCACTTAGTGGGTGCAATGCTTTACGCACAGTTACGTTTCTACGGGTTAATGATCTTTATATTAGCGATATGTTAACAGACATAACGATTAAAGGCTATACAGATTCAGAGGCACAAAAATATGCTGCGAATAATAATTTGAAATTTGAGACATTAGGGGAATATGTATGTGAACAGCATGAAATAAGCACGACAAGACCTTCTTATTCTTATATTTTGGCAGCAACTTGCACAAGTCCGGGAATTTGGCAGTATACATGTGCATTGTGCGGGGAATTGGTGGAGGAAGAGACACCTGCGTTAGAACATAGCTGGTCAGGAACGTACCGATATGTGAAAAGACCAACCTGTATCGAAAAGGGAACAGAAGCTGTTTTCTGCATAAGATGTGGAAGTATAAAGGAAGATAGCCTGCGGGAAGTAGAAATGACGGAGCATACCGAGGTGGAAGATGAAGAAGTAGAAGCGACTTGTACGACACCCGGAAAAACAATAGGAAGCCATTGTGATGTCTGTGGGATTATTTTAGTAGAACAGGAAGAGATTCCGGCACTGGGAACTCATGGTGATACAGAGATTCGGAATGCCAAAGAAGCAACGGAAACAGCAGACGGGTATACAGGAGATGTTTATTGCAAAATCTGTGGGGAAAAGCTTCAGGACGGTAATGTGATTAAGGCAGCCAAGCCAGATGCGACTCAGCCAATCCCGCCGGATACTACGGAGCAGGAAACAACAGAAAAACCAGAGATAACCGGACAGCCACAAACTTTACCGGAAGTGGGGAAAGTGGAAACGGATACCGCAAGCAATGCTGTGATTAAGGTGACAAATCCGGGCAAAGTCGTGGATGGAAAGGTGACCGGTGCACAGGCAGAATATGCCAAACCGTCTGAAAGTTCCGCTAAGGCAGTGGTGCCAGAGACCGTAACCATTGACGGTATTTCCTATGAAGTGACCAGCATTGCGGCAAACGCATTTAAGAACGACAAGAAGCTGACACAGATCACAATTGGGAGCAGTGTGAAGTCTGTCGGGGCGAATGCTTTCAGCGGCTGCAAAAAGCTGAAAAAGGTTACAATAGGAAAAGAAGTTACCGATATCGGTGAAAGCGTATTTTCCGGCTGTACGAAACTGAAGACTGTCAGCATGGGTAAAAACGTGACAGCTATCGGAGCAAAGGCATTTTATAAGTGTACGGCACTCACTAAGATTACGCTTCCGGCAGCCGTCAGGAAAATCGGTAAGCAGGCATTTTATGGCTGCAAGAAATTAAAGACCGTTACCATTAAGACGGACAAGCTGACCAGCAAGATGGTAGGAAGCAAAGCCTTTAAGGGGATTCACCCGAAGGCAACAGTCAAAGTGCCGAAGAAAAAACTTGCAGCCTACAAGAAACTCTTAAAGAAAAAGGGCATAGGCACAAAGGTAAAGATTAAGAAATAGGAACGTGTCAAACCCTATTTTCTGACTGCATATTATAAAACGGAATAAGAAACTGTATTCCGGGAGGTGTGATGCATGTCACATCTCCTGTTTTCTTGCAAAAAAACAAAGGAGGAAAAGATTATGGCAGCAGAAGTAGAAACCATGTTTTACACAAGGCAGGCACCATGACATGGGTTAGGGACAAGAGGAATGGAGGCGCCGGCATCCGAGAGGCACTTTCCCTGGGGGCTGGACTGGAAGGAGAAGTACTTGCGTTAACGTTGAATGATATAGATTTTATGAATAAACGGATTTATATTAATAAGACCTATTATCGTGTAGATGGTAAAGATGTGATTACCACTTCCAAGACGGTGCAGTCTGTAAGAACAATTAACATTCCTGATTTTCTTAACGAGGAAATCAGGGAATATACAAAAAAGCAATATAAATTATAGAGAAAGTCTTATATAAATCTTTTAATGGTAATGTGGAAGAGGATTGAAAAAAGAAGAGGAGTATGATAGTATGATGTTACATAAATGCAACGGAAGGCAGGTGTTTCTAATAGTTGATTAACAAAAAGACTAAAGAGCAAAAACGAGAAGAAATGTTAAAACGAATCAAAAGCTTTCGCCTGTTGGATGACGATTTTATGACTAAGTGTTTTGAGGATAGTATTGAGTGTACGGAGTTATTATTACACATAGTAATGGATAAGCCGGATTTAGTTGTAAAACAGGCGAGGACACAATATAATATCAAGAATTTACAAGGTCGTTCCATTCGATTAGATATTTTTGCAAAAGATAGTGATGAAAAAGAATATAATGTTGAGATACAAAGAGACGATAAAGGAGCAGGTGTTTATAGGGCAAGGCATAATAGCAGCTTGTTAGATGCAAATGCTATTTTGCCAGGTGAAGATGTGAAACAATTACCACAGACATATGTAATCTTCATTACAGAAAATGATGTTTTTGAGGAAGGAAAGCCGATATATCATGTGGAGCGCGTGATAAGAGAAACAGGCAAGCTGTTTGGTGATGGTTCACATATAATATATGTGAATGGGGCATACCGTGATAATTCACCGTTAGGCAAATTATTACATGATTTTGCTTGTACCAATCCGGCAGATATGAATTATAAAGTGTTAGCAGATCGGGTAAGATATTTTAAAGAAGATAAGGAGGGGTTGGAGTCTATGTGCAAAATAGTGGAAGATATGATTACCGAGGAAATAAAAGAAAGTAACATAGCAATAGCAATAAGAATGTTAGAAAGAGGTAAGCTGTCGTTAGAGGAGATTGCTGAAGATGTTGGTTTAAGTGTAGAAGAAGTGAAAAAAATTTCAGACGAAATTGCTTGAGATTTGGAATGACAAGTTATATTGAAGATAATAAGGGTTTTGGAGTCATGAGCCAAATAGTGGAAGATATGATTAACGAAGAAGTAAAAGAGATAGCAATACGAATGTTGGAAAGAGGTAAATTGTCCATAGAAGAAATTGCCATGTGTGTTGGTTTAAGTGTTGAGGAAGTAAAAGCATTATCTCAGATATAAGGCGATAATGACACAATATGCTTCTGACCTTGTTTTGACCTTAAAAAATCAAAAAACGTATTATTTTAGGCTATATTATTTTAGATTAGATGGAAAAATCCCACGTAAAATCAACTATATAGAATAGTTAAACCGTACTTGAGATTCGTGAGGGTGGACGTACTGTAGGATCTGGTCGTGTGGCTACTATCGTTGAGTAATTAAAAAATATTCAGTAAAATCAAGGCTTTCGGGGATTTCTCCGAAAGCCTTTTTACATCGCAAGTATCCTTGCGTGTTGCTTGTGCTTCTATAATGCTTCTAAAAATATTCGAGAAAATATAAGTTAAATTATTACGGTGGTTATAAATAGACTTTTTTATAATTGCCAATGTATAAAACGTCTATATTTGATTTTTATTATTGAACTAGGAGGATAAAATGAAAAAATCGTTTTTGGAAAAATATCACCAATTTATTGATGATGCAAAAGAGATAAATGATAAAATTTTATTAGACTTTAAAAACACGGGCAAAGAGTTTGCGACGCAAGAAGTATTGTCTTTATGGGTTTCAGAATGTTTGATTGAGGATATAGATACAATTCAACATTTAAAAGAAAAGGGATTTAGTAATAGAGTATCTCTATATCATGAAACATCAAGAACTAATACCGATATACTTTGGAAAAAATATAAAAATAAAATATGATGAACAAGGAGAATTATTTAAAGCATTTAAACAAATTGGACAGGCAAGGTTTGGAAAACGGAAGTCAGTTAAGGAAATGGCAGAGGATATAGGAGAATGGAAGTCAGATGATGATAAAATTTCTCTGTATGATATTTTTAGTATTAAAGCTGAATTGGAGCATAATTCATATTTTCATCAAATATTTGATATAATAGGCGAAGTGGAAGATGGTGAAAATGAAAGCGGAGAGGCAGATAGCTTAGATTATTTGTTTTTGATGTATATTTTGACAGCTTTTTTAGATATATATTACTCTTAATAAGGTTTGTCGGGTTAAGTGTATAAGTTGTTTTCAAAATACTGCGGGAGTGTAATATAAAGTGTGTAAGTTACCGGTAACGATGATTATGTTGTGCTTGAGTTTCCGCAAATTGCAATGTAAAAGTGAGTAAACCTTCCCGCAGTGCT
>JAMPFS010000013.1 GCA_023664325.1 Clostridium sp. | reverse complement strand
CTATCATTTCTTTCGTCATTCCATCAATATTTACCATAATACAGCCCCCTTTCAAAATTTGTTGCAAATCTGGCAGAAATTAATCTCGTAATATCGGTCTTCTCTTCATCCGCACCAGCCTGCACTCTCTCTGTATAAACAACGAATATAATATCATTTACCCCTCCCATAAATGAATCTATGCTTCCAATAACACTTCCTCCTGACGGAACATTTGCATATCCCGCTGACAAATCTCCTATTGTATCATAACGATCTTCAACTTCACTGTTTTCTTCATCATATAACTCAATCCGGTCATAATCAAAAAATACACGTGCAGCCTGTTCAAAAGATATACCATGATGTTCAATATTATACTTATTCTTTTGCTCATCATACTCGAACATCATATCTCCCAGTGAAAATGTAACTGTTTTTGGTTCTTTTCTATGAATCACGCTCACTCCTCTTATCTTTTTTGAATGCATTTTTTATATTGTACCATGTCTCCTGAATTACCTCAATCTATTTTTCCTATTCTTAGACGAAATATAGTTCAATCTGTACCCCTATCCTCTCTATAAAAACACCTTCCATTTGCCTTTTAGCAGCTTGTCTTTTTGCATGTGCTTTTCCATCACCATACTCCCGCATGATTACATATACTGATATTTCTTCCTCTTTGCAAACAGGAATACAATCGAGGTAGCAAAGGCGAACATCTCCGCTACTACATCCGCAAACCAGATTCCGTCAAGTTGGAACAGGATTGGCAGGATCAGGATGGCTGCCATCTTGAAAATGAAAGTACGCAGGAAGGAAATCGCTGCCGATACACCGCCATCGTTGAGTGCAGTAAAGAAAGACGAGGCAAAAATATTGAATCCCACAATAATAAAAGATATCGTGGAAATCCGCAGCGCCCGTACCGTCATGTCAAACAGTGCCGGATTATAGCCCACAAAAAGTTTTGCCAATGGTACTGCGAAAATCTGTGCCGCTGCAACCATTGCCACTCCGGTGATAAACATGAGGAAGCTGCTTTTTTTCAGCAGATTTTTCAGTTCCGCATGATTTTCGGCGCCATAATGATAACTGATAACCGGTGCGCTTCCCATTGAATATCCGATAAAAATTGCAGCAAAGACAAATTGAACATACATAAGCACCCCATAAGAAGCAACCCCATTCTCTCCTGCATATTTAAGCAATTGGAAATTGTATAAAATGCCGATTACCGCAGAAGTGGCATTCGACACCATTTCAGAAGAACCGTTAGCACAGGCTTTCAAAATCGGTTTCAGTTCCAGCTTTGTTTTTACCAGCCTTAGCAGACTGGTATTCGGACGAAGGAAATATAGGAGTGGTATAATTCCCCCGACACACTGGCTTAAACCTGTGGCAAGCGCAGCCCCCGCCACGCCCCACTTCAATACGGCAATAAATAAGGCATCTAATACCATATTGGTCACACCGGCTGCGACAGTCGCCAGAAGACCAAGATTTGGCTTTTCTGCTGCAATCAGAAAACTTTGGAATGCATACTGCAGCATAAAGGAAACCGTAAAGCCCATTGTGATAGAGCCATACAGGACACAGTGGGGCAGCATTCCTTTTGTTGCGCCGAGCAGCAGGGAAACCGGTTTCATGATGACCAGCCCGATCACAGTCAAAATAGTGCCTGCAATAACCGATATCCAAATCATCATGGTAAAATAACGGTCTGCCTGTTCTTTTTCCTGCTCTCCTAATATTTTGGCAACCAAAGCACTGCCGCCGCTACCAAGCATAAAGCCCACACCACCCAATATCGTATTCAGGGGCATAATCAGATTGATTGCGGCAAAAGCGGTGTCACCTACAAAATTGGAGACAAACAGACCGTCCACAACACCGTAAACAGAAGTAAATACCATCATCACAATCGATGGCATGACAAAACGCAGGAGGCGTTTATAATTAAAGTGGTCAGATAATTGAATTTTCATTTCTTGTTCCTTTCAAAATACCGTTTTGCAAGCGGACAACTTTGTGCTGTATCCGAATCAATCCATTGGCAGGGGGTGTTTCTTCTCATATTCTTCCTGCATAAACTGGTTGAGCTTGTGAAAAACAGAAATAAAAAGTTCCCTCTCTTCCCCTGATATTCTGGAAAAAGCTGTGTGTTCGATTTCCTGTGTTTCCCCGATTGCTTTTTCACAGAACTGCTTCCCGGCTTTGGTAAGCACAATACGCTTTCTGTTACGGGTATTTGGAATGACCTCCAATGTAATCCACTCTTTTTTCAGCAGCGCAGCAATGGAAGTATTGACCGTCTGTTTAGAGTAAGACCAGTTATTGCATAAATCCACCTGTGAAACAGGTTCGTCATCATTGTACAGAATATACAATATCCAATATATACTGTCAGTAAGACCATAACTTCGTGCTATGTTATGGTAGATTTCATCAGTCTCATTGCAAAGCTGGTTCATTTCTATCATCTGTTTTTTTACCGTATCCATATCGTGTTCTCTCCTCGCAAAAATAAAGTATCTGTTTTCGGACTGATTATATAATAGTCCGAAAACAGATACTTGTCAATAGGTGTATATCTTTTTAGTGAATAAAAAATATGCCTGTATCTCCCCAACAAGCAATATTTATTGACTATTTTTTTCTAATTTTTTTACACATACAAAGATTACGATAGCCGTAGCAATAAGAAATCCTGCAAAGAAAACGGAGGGATTTGACACCCACTTCCAAAAATGAAAATGTCCTATGAAATATACTGCAAAAAACAGGAAATATATTGCAACTGCATATAGGACACACACAACAATTCGTTGCCGTTTTTGTTCCTGCCTGAGCATAATCTGCTGCTGTTTTTCCAGCATTTCGGTTTTCACTGATAAATCATCTATTTCTGATGATTTAAGCAGATAATCCGTTGTCACATCAAAAACTGCACTTAATGCGACTATTTTGTCCAACTCTGGGGTTGCCTGTCCACTTTCCCATTTTGAGATCGACTGCCTAGATACATCCAGTTTTTCGGCAAGCTGTTCTTGTGTCAGGTCTTTTGCTTTCCGCAGTGTTAATAGTTTTTCTGAAAAATTCATGTATTCTTTCCTCCTGTTTGTTTTGATACTTGAATCATACCAAAAACATCAATTACATTCTATATAGCCCTCTTTACATTTATGCAACCAGTGGTAGAAATACAAAATCAATCGCTTGGCATGTACTTTAGATGCGTTGGCAATAGATGTAAGCTGGCCACAGAGAGTAGTATCATTGTTTCTCCAGCTGCATTACCGGGGAGGATAGGTACAATACTTATGGCACAAAGCAATAACCAAAAATAGAAAAAATATTATAAATGTGTAATGTTTTTCTTTAAAACAGGAGTATGATTATAGGAAGAAGAAAATATCAAACAAATCATAGTAAAACAACAAAAATTGTATTCGATTGGACAAAGGTAGAGGACGGAGGTAAAAAATTGGATGATAAAGAAATAATTCGATTGTTTTATGAACGATCAGAACAGGCAATTGTAGCTTTGGAAAAAAAGTATGCAAATATATTTTTTTCTGTATCTTTTAATATTTTAAAAAACAGGCAAGATGCAGAGGAAACTCTTAATGAAGTATATTTAGCTGCCTGGGATACGATACCACCTCAAAATCCAAAGCCGCTTTTGACTTATTTAATGCGAATTGTCCGAAATATTTCAATAAAAAGGTATCATAAAAATTCTGCTATAAAACGTAACAGCTATTATGATATTGCATTAAATGAATTAGAAGATAGTTTTTCCTGTATTGAATCAGTTGAAGAAAAATATGAAGTAAAGGAATTGGCTGAAACTATTAACACTTTTTTAGACATCATAGATAGGAAGAATAAACAAATTTTTGTCAGAAGGTATTATTTTGCCGATTCTATTGAAGAAATTGCCGGAAAGTTTTCATTAAGTGAAAATAATGTTTCTGTACGGCTTTATAGGATTAGAAAAAGATTAAAAAAATATTTAGAAAAGGAAGGATATCGTATATGAAAAGAGAAAAAATATCAATGATTATAGGAGAATTAGCTGATCGGCATATTGAAGATGCATTACATTGTGAACAACACACACTTTGGAGAGGGTGGAGAAAATGGCAAAAAGCGGTGGCGTGTGTCGCATTGGCAACATTTTGTTTTTTTAGCGTAACAGGTATTGCGTATGCATCCAATGTAGAGTTTAGAAAAATGGTTGTTAAATTTGTTTCAAGTTTTTCAGAAGAAGAAAAGGAACAAATAAAAAACGGTCATGAAACTACGAGTTTGGATAAAATAGATGTTCTCGTTGATTTTTTACATGATTATAATGAGCATAATTGGGGTAATGGGGTAAAAGTAAAATATGCCGAAAATGGATTTGATTATATTGTTTTTGAGAAAAATAATCAAAATGTCAATATAATTGTAACTTGTGATACAGAACAGTTTAAATTACTTGTAAATATGGGAGGAGAGGAAATAGAAGGGGGAACGCAGGCATGGAAAGTAGCATCTTATCAGTTGTTATCAAACGAGGAAGCCGACGAATTATTAAAATCATTTTCAAAAGAAACCCCAAGAGCAACCGTTGAAGAAGAGAACGATGCGACATCAGGAAATTCTGAAGATAGTGTGATATCGGCAGGCAGACAGCATGGGAAAATTTATAATGCGTTGCACAAGGAGAAGGAGAATATTAAAACATTAACCGAAAAGGAAACACAAGAGTTCAAATCTATTCTTGGAAGTTATGTAAATGATGAAACTGGCTGGGATGGTCAGGAATATAATTACATTATCCTGTTTGATGATGCCAGCTATATGATGACAGTAGATGGCTTTGTAATCAAAGAAGAAAAAAACGCTACTAGTGCTTTTAAAATGAACGCTCGTGATTTGGAAGAAGTCGTAAATCTATTTGAACGATACAAGGTGGAATAATCGAATTATAAAATGCAGCTATTTTATCGTATAGATTAAATGAAGGAGACATGGAAGGGATATTTGCCAACAGCGAAAGACTATTGTTATATTCCATTATGCCACACAAACCATGCAAATACACAAAAAAGCAGGCACACGCCCGCTATTCCTTTGTTTTAACGGATAATGCAAGAGGACAGGCTGCCCTGCATAACCCATCCTCTTTCCGTTTCCTTATGTTCTTATTTCACGGTTACAGTAATCTTCTTCGACACGCCGTTGTTGGCTATGACGTAAACCGTGCATTTGCCTTTCCCGACAGCGGTAATCTTGCCTTTTTTGCTTACCTTTGCCACCTTGTTGTCACTGGTGTAATAACGTAGCTTGGCGGCATGGGTTAAAAGGTTCTTTTTGCTGTTCTCTTTCTTAACCTTTACCTTGATCTGGAATGTCTTTTTGTATTTCCTGTTTGTCAGGGACAGTACCGCTTTTGCCTTGTTTACCGTGATTTTCTTGGCGTTTGTGCGTTTTTCGTATTTCATCGCCACATGGATGGCCGGGGATTTTGCCACATATTTCTTTTTCCCGTTTACCATCTTGTAGGCGGCAATGTAATATTTATAGGCACGGTTCTTTTTCAGCTTTTTATGCGTATAGGTGCGTTTGCCTGTTGCTTTGACGGTTTTGAGCTTCTTATAATTGCTCTTGCCGTCGCAGTACGACCAGTATACCTCATAGCCGGATGCACCACTCCATTTGAGCCATGTGAGCTTGATTCCGGTACTTCCGCTCTGCTTTCCGGCTGCCAGCAGGATGGAGAGATCTTTGCGTTTCCCGATGTCGTTTCCGTTCTGCTGGGAATCGTCCGGCTCCGGTGTTTCTGTCGGTGCCTGCGGGGTGTCTGTCGTTCCCGGTGTTGGTGTCGGGACTGCCGGGGTGTCCGTTGCTCCCGGTGTTGGCGTTGGTGTCTGCGGGGTGTCCGTTGTTCCCGGTGTTGGTGTCGGGGAGTCCGGATCGTCAGGCGTTCCGGTCGGTTCTATGGTCTGGTATATCTTTATCCCGCATACTTGGCAGAGTTTATACTGCCTGCCGGGTTCGCTCTCCGCTGCCTCTTTTTCCACTGTCCACTGCTCTGGGAACAGATGCCCCTTTGCAGGTATGGTTATGCTTGCATGGTCGGTAATCTCCTGTGTGCAGCCACTGTCAGAGTACCACTTGCCGCAGGAACAGATATAATATGCCGTATTTCCGTCCTTCGTGCAGTCTGCCGCTTTCGCATCCACTGTTTCCGCTACGCTGTGGGTGTGGGTGGGTGTGACACTTCTCTCATATCCGCATACATTACAAGTGCTGTCATCGGCATTGTCGTACTCGTGGATTGCTTTTGGAAGTTCGGCATGGCAGACGGTACACGTTTTCCAATGCTTTGTTTCGTCCGTCTCATACTGCCCGCTTTCCTCATGCCCTTTTGCAGATATAATTACGCTGTCATGGTCGGTAATCTCCTTTGTGCAGGCACTGTCGGAGTACCACTTGCCGCAGGAACAGATATAATATGCCGTATTTCCGTCCTTCGTGCAGTCTGCCGCTTTCGCATCCACTGTTTCCGTTACACTGTGGATGTGCGAGACCGTCCTTGTGTATCCGCATATATTGCAGACCATGTCGCTGTCATCGTCATAGGTATGCGGTACTTTCGGGATTGTAGGAATCTCCCCGATCTCCTCCGTCCCATCCTCATCGGAATACATTTTGCCACAGCCTTCGTAGACCACGCCATAGCCCTCTTCTTCTATATCTTCACATTTCCAGTATTCACCTGTTCCCCCTGCTATACAGGATGGGGTTGTTGCTTCATGGTATGTAAGATAGCATATATGCTTCTCTTCCATCATAACAGCATTATTCTCACCGTTTACCACAATCTGCCAGTCGTTATCCGTATGGAAATACATACTGTAGTCGCTTTCATTTTCTTCGGTAAATGGCTCTCCGGTCGAAAAAATATCGACACTTATATAAGCACCATCGGTAAGCGGATTCTCTTTATCGATCGATATTTTGGTATTTGAATTATTTCCAAATCCCACATTGGATAAACGGGAGTCTCGTGTATTATCCCGGATCACCGCCGTTCCGCCAACATTCATTTTGCCACTGCCGATCTGCACGCCGCCGGTGTATTGTCCCGAGTTGTTATTGCAGATCACTCCCCCATACATATTAAAGATTCCATCTGTATATACGCCCGCTCCGCCTCCACTCACGAATGATGATTCTTTATTGTCACGGATCTCGCCGCCGTACATATTCAGGGTTCCGCTTGCTTCATTATATACGCCACCGCCCCGGTACGTACTGGCCGTGTTATTACAGATCCTGCCGCCATACAGATTCAAAATGCCCCGGTTGCTTACTCCGCCACCGCTCCCTACACTGTTTCCACTGATTTCGCTCCCATACATATTAAAAGTTCCCTCATTCTCTACACCGCCATACCCTTTTGTCAGCTTACCGGGAGTCTCAGCGCAGTCACACAGATTAAATGTAGTTCCACCGGATATGCAGATGACTCTTTTACTTCCCTCTGCTGCCGTGACCGTATGCCCATTCAGGCAGAGGCTTGTGCCATCGGCAGGTCTCCATTCATCCGTAAGCTGTATGTCCGCCGTGAGATACCAGTTCCCCGCCCTGTCCGGCAGGGAATCCTCCGTACTCCACGCCGTCCACTGGATATCGCTATGGCTGCCATCGGTACATCCGGATCCGGCACATACCTTGTGCGTATGGGATTCCGTCACCGTAAGCTGTGCCGCACTGCTCTCTTTACTTCCCCTTTCATTCGTCACGACGCACCGGTAGCGGTATCCGTTACAGGCCTTATCCGCTGTCAGGCTGTAAGCAGTGGAGACAGCACCGGAAATATTTTCAAATCCTGCCTCCTCTGCTCCGGTTTTATTGACCTGCCACTGGTACGTGAGCGGTGTGATCAATCCCTCTGCTGTGACAGAAAAGGATGCCGTTCCGCCGTTTTGTACTGACTGGTCCTCCGGCTGCGTAACAATCTCCGGGGTTCCGTCCGTGATATGTTCCTGATGGATACTCCATCCGTCTGCACTTTTGTAAGCCTCCGCTGTCCCCACCGGAACCAAAATTCCCTTTGTGCCGGATGCAACAAATGGACAGCCTGCACAAATGCCACGATCCTCCTCCCAAGGGAGCATCATCATATCCTTCGTATATTCCGGCGGTTCTTTTGCAAGTATAGTTATCTTCTCCAGTTTAGCGCAGTTCTCAAAGGCAGAAGCTCCGATCCTTGTCACGTTGTCCGGGATCGTAACCTCTGTCAGTTCACTACAGCCGGAAAATGCTGAACTTCCAATACTTGTTACGTTGTCCGGAATCGTGATCCCCGACAGTCCACTGCAATTCTTAAACGCTGAACTTCCGATACTTGTCACCCCGGCAGGGATCGTGATCCCTGTCAGCTTGCTGCAATTCTCAAACACAGATTCACTCATAACTGTCACCCCAGCCGGAATCGTGATCTCTGGCAGACTGCTGCAATCCTGAAACGCCCCAAATCCAATACTTGTTACCTGATCCGGCATCGTAATCTTTTCCAGTCCGCTGCATCCGGAAAACACCTGAGACTCAATACTCGTTACCTGATCTGGTATCACAATCGCTGGCAGACTGCTACAGCCAGAAAATGCTGAAATTCCGATACTCGTCACACTGTTCGGTATTACTACCTTTGTCAAGCTTTCACAGCTGGAAAATGCACAAGCCCCGATACTCGTTACTTTGTCCGGTATCGTTATTTCTGGCAGGTTTATACACAGATCAAACGCATGCTGCCCGATGCTCGTCACATTGTCCGGTATCGTGATTTCTGCTAAATTGTCGCATTCACGAAATAAATATTGCTCGATCGTCCTAAGCTGGCTCGGCAACGTAACTTTTCTCAGGGATTCGCAAAAGTCAAACGCATTCTTTCCGATACTCGTCACACGATCCGGTATCTCAATCTCTTCCAGACTATTACAACGTGAAAACGCCTGCTCGTCGATACTTGTCACGCTGTCCGGTATGGTTATTCTGGTCAGACTGCTGCAGGAAGCAAACATAAGCATGCTGATACTGGTCACACCGTCCGGTATTTCAATCTCTGTCAGACTGCTGCAATAATAAAACGCATAACCCCCGATATTCGTTACTTTGTCTGGTATGGTTATTTCTGTCAGGCTGCTGCAATGATCAAACGCAAACCCCTCAATACTCGTCACACTATCTGCGATCGTGATTTTTGTCAGATTGCTGCAATGATCAAACGCCTTTGAACCAATCTGCTTTACACCTGACTGTATCTCTGCTGTTGTTACTTGTTCCTTGTAAGTGCTTACTTTACTGCACCAGTCTGTCATACCGGCATCCGAGCGGATCGTCAGCTTGCCATCCTCATCGAGTGTCCAGCCTGTGCCGGATGCAGCTGCCGCCTGCACACGTTCCGGTGCCGCTCCCTGCACCAGCCCTGTAGCCAGCACTGCCACAAGCAGCGCCGCCAGCAGCCTCCATCTTACTTTTTTCTTTCTCGTTCTCATAATCTGCTTCCTCCATTCTGCACATCCTTCTGTGCCAGTTTGTTGCTATCAGGTATCTTTCTCAATCAGGGTACTAAAAAAGCAGCAATCCTATGGAATCCCCGATTCGGTCAGAATCTCTGATTCCATAAGATCGCTGCTCTGGATTGTTAAGCTGACAGCAGAAAAAGGTGCAGCTGAGAAGCGCGCACCTCCGCACAATTTGAGACACAATAAGCCTACGCTTGGCTTGGCTTGGCTTGGCTTGGCTTGGCTTGGCTTGGCTTGGCTTGGCTTGGCTTATGATTGTATTCTTTCTGCCCATTTTCTGTCAACTCCTTTTTTCTCTTTTTTGAAGTTGTTATATCACATAGGCAGGAAAAATCAACCTTTTGGGTATAATTCGCAGTTTTTGGGGTATAAATTGCAGATTTTTGAAAATCCGGCAAAAATCACCTCTGAACACCTCAAGTGTTTTTTTCTTTTTTTGTCGGATTCACACGCTTAAATTTCAAGGCTCTTTCGGGCGTTGTTTCCGGACGATCTTCATCAAAAATAATCGGTCTCTTCCCCGCCTCCATCAGTGCTGCCTTTTCATCCTCCCATAAATGAATCAATGACACTTTTTTGTTTGTATATAGATCTACAGCAGGCATACATTTCAGATATGCCGCAAAATCATCTTCATTCTCATGTAAATCAATATTTTATCGTTATATTCTCATATATATTCACTTTTTCCATTGCATGATTATTTTCAACATCAATGGTAAACATATGCGGTTCATAATAATTATACTTTTTATAATGATTGTTCTCCGGTACATCCGATTGAACCACACATACATCTGTGGCATCCATAAGACACAAAATGATTTCAGCAAACATTTGTAACATTTGCGCGTGAGTCATTTCCCTCATGTTTCCTTCATATACAACATTATGATAAACATCGCTGGAAGTATATGTCCCCTTAGAATTTTCATCAATAAACATAATTTCATGATCAAAAATAAATATAGATGTATGTACGCCAAAAAAATTAATAAACAAATTTTCATCTTTGCCGTCAAATACGATTGTTTCTATTTTCTTATGTGAATGAATAGCAACCTCCTCTCCGTCTTCCGATATCAGCCGAATATCAAGATTTGATTTTACACTTTTTATATTATCAATTAAATATCTTTTTAGCTCCTGATTGCTAAATTTCATACAAGATTCATTATATTTCTCACTCATGGAAATGCCGTTCCTTTCACAAACTGCTGAAGAAAACGCAGCCTAACAATATTTTTCGTACTGGCATTGTTCCTTAACTTCATTACCCAAAAGTGTAATTGCCCTTTGGGGGCAGCGGCTAATACAGCGGTAACACATGGTACACTTGTTATCTGCAGCAGCCCTGCCGTTTTGGATTGAAATATTTTCCATCGGGCATAAAGAAGCACATAGCCCGCAGCCTGTACAATTTTCACTAATTTTCAACTTATCTGTATATCCTGTTGTCTTTTGGTAAAACCAAAGCCTTTGTCCCAAAAGACCAGCGATATGAGAAATCAATGTGATACCCTCTTTTGGATATTTCCCCTGCTTTATCTGCCCGGCTATCCATTCTATCTTTTTATCAGCCCGGCTGACAATCTCCCTGTTTTGTTCAATCGTCTTCTTTAAAAGTTTACTGTCGCAGATCGAATCCGGCATTGTAATATGAATCCCGCCTAAAATAACCGCCCCATACTTTTTTAAAAGTCTTGCCGCACAACCGGCGCCATCCCCACTGAAAACTGCCATTGTGGCAACGCATAGTATTCTTTTCCCCTTCCAGAGTGAATGATTTTTCTTGATAAAATCCCGAACCATATAAGGCGCATTTGAAAATTGTACCGGATAGCCCAATATGATAGTGTCATTCTTTTTTATGTGTTCCATGGCATCAACGGATTCTAATGGCATCGTTTTTGCAGTGTCGTCCAATAAACCTGTTAATTTTTCAATGCAGTGCTTTGTGTTTCCTGTGCCACTTAAATATATTCCAATCATTTTTTCCTCCAGAATTTTGATTGATTTATCTTCCCATAAATAAGAATTTAGCCGATATGCTCATCATAAAAACGCAGGAATTTCCCAAACATCTCTGTATCAAGCATGTTACACCATTTGTTCCGGTCAAGATTTTTATGAATATAATCTGCCTTATCCGCTGCGAAACGGTCTTTGTTTTCTTTGGCATTATAATCATAATCAAGCGTTTCCAGCCACTTGTCAAACTTTTCATTAAATTCATCTATGTACGCAGTATCATCATAAACGTAATTGTGTCCTCTGTTTTCAAGCCGCATAAAGGTGAACCGTGAATCATCTTTGTATTTTTCCTCATAGAGATCAAACCCGTACCCGATCGGGATAACACGATCATCTGTACTGTGAACAGCCATGACAGCCGCTTTACTTGCTTCAAATCCGTCCAATGCAGTGTTTGAAGCATATTTACCATATTGGATACGCTCGTGGAGCTTGATAAACGGCATCATGGTATCGATCACACCACCTGCCTGCTGCCTGCCGACTGCCTCAAAGTAATCGGACGAACGGTTTGCGCCCGAACATTCTATAACGGCTTTCACTTCCGGGTGATAGGTCAGCACACTGCATACGCTGTAACCGCCCCAGCTATGTCCAAACAGAACAATAGGCAGATTGGGGAAATGACCGCTTTCCTCAACAAAGGAAATCGCATGATCGAGGTCAACCGCTCCCTGTGGAGCGCCACCGACACCATCCCCCTCACTGGCATCACATCCCGTGGCATCGTAAGCAAATACAAGATATCCATTCTGCGCAAAATAATTTGCAACATCCATATAGGAGTTGTGGCCTCCTCCACCCAGACCGTGCGCCATGACAACAATGCCGTGCTGTTCTTCACCCGAACTATACAGGTATCCCTTTAGATTTTGTCCTTTATCGGAAGGAAAATCATATTCCGAACATGATAAACCGTTAAAATCCCCGACATTCAGCATATACGGCTCATAGCTGTCAAAACGCTGATTCAAATTCTCGTTATATATGCTCACTGAAAATGCCCACCAGCCAATCACCAAAAGAACGGTAATGCACAGCAAGACGATCAGAACAATCTTTTTCTTTGATTTTGCTTTTTTCATCATCTGTCCTCCTTAAAATGTTATCGTAAATCCCAATTTTGCCACTTTTAACAACCAAAAAGCAGTATAGCATATCTTGATATGTCATTCAATTACCTCAGCTTTTTTGCATTCTCCAACTAAGCAATCAAGCATACTTTCTATATTTTCTCCTGCCCTCTCCAAATATCCGTTCGTAAAACAGTAAAATGTATTTTTCTCTGTCATTAGTACCATCAAATTCTCTCTGCAAGCAACTCCAATCGGGTACATCATTTCGTGAATACCATATTCTTCCAATAAATTTTCAAAATATTCCCTATCCAAATTGCATCCTAATGCTTTACCTGGAATAAACTCCAAACTTTCCTTTCTTTCCGCATCATCAAAAACCAACAACCCATATGTACTCAAAAATTTCTCCACATTTTCCGGCATTACCATACCCGCATTCAAATACATTTCCTTGATATCTGAAACATCAATTTTTCTTTTCTCATTCCAGCCTGCTTTTGACAATCTCTCCTGCGTTATTTTTTCCATATTTATCATCCGCCTTTCTGCAAACCAGCGCCCGAACATTCTATAACAGCTTCCACTTCCGGGTGATATGCCAGCACACTGCATATGCCGTAACCGCCCAGCCAGTCATTAAAAGGTCGGGTAATTGCGAAATGCTGCTTTCGTAACTTTCCATTGTACAATATAGCATATCTTTCCATACAATTCCACATCTTCCACATGCAAAATGCGGCGCAGCCTGCACCGCATTTCATGATATCTCTTATCAAAAACCATCATTACCGGCAAAAGTGGCAGATTTTAAAACGTCTGAAAAGAGAATTTGCAATTGTATCGCTGCCCATATTTGTGTATAATAAGATTAAACAGACGATCAGGACAGTTTTTATAATGGAAAGGCGGTGTTTCTATGTCAGCATTACAGGAACAGGTTGTTCAGAAAATCAGTGGACTTTCAGAAGATAATTTACAGTTTTTATTGGAAATGATAGACCGTTTCATGCAGCCGGAAACCAAAGAAAAGAAGGACATGGCAGTTGCAGAAAGAATCGGGATTGCCAAAGGACAGAATCTGTATGATGACGATTACGATTTTGATGAAATGAATCCTGAAATTGAAAAAATGTTTGGAGTGAGAGAATGAAGCTGTTATTAGATACACATATTATTTTATGGGTACTGGATGATAACCCAAAATTGCCAGAACAAGCAAGGACTTTGATTATGGAGGCCCAAAATTCGATTTACTACAGTTCTGCATCTGTGTGGGAAACAACAATAAAATATATGTCAAAGCCGGATAAAATCCGGCTTAGCGGCTCCAAATTGTCGGAATTATGCAGAAAAATGGGATATCAGATGCTTCCGATTACAGACAGGCATATAGCGGCATTGGAAACACTTGTGTTCCATAATGAACATCAGGTGCATAATGATCCATTTGACCGGATTATGATTGCCCAAGCAAAAGCAGATAACATGAAGTTTATTACGCATGATTCTAAGATACCGTTTTATAATGAATCCTGTGTAATAGCGGTATAGTGCAATATAGTAAACTGGAATCTATCTCAACAGAATCCGACCATGCAACAGCTATTGAAATATAGGCTTCATTAGTTTATACTTATATAAACTTTGTTTTTGCAACTGTCAGTTTTGCCCATCTCTACCGTGCAATTTGGCGCAGTTGCCTTTGACCACTAACGGAAAGAAGGAGAGGCTTGTGAAAAAAATATTTGAAAAATATTTTGCTGATGGTATAGCCAAAATACTGGTAATTACATTTTTTGTCGGAGTAATCGCTGGTATCTTTTTATTAGTTAGCATGTTTGGTGGATTTATCATGTCCGTTTTTGGATTCAAATACCGCTCTGTCGGAAGCATCCTCCTGTTTTTTGTAATTGTCTTTATATTATCTTTTCCCATTGATTTGGTTACAGAAGCATTACCCAAAGTGCTTTTGGTAGAATTTCACAAAATCAACCTGTGGCAGGCCAGAGTGTTATATATTGTTTTGGATACACTGTGCAGCATGATATGTTATTCATTGGTGGATTATTTTATGGATAGTGTCCATGCCAGTGATATGGCAATTTTCATGGTTTCTCTTATTTTCTCCTTGATAGAGGCTAAAGATATTACAGAAAAGGAAACACCCAAAACTGACTGAAAAATTTTTCCATGCAAAAAAATCCAGATTACCGATGAGGAATCAGAAAAAATAATAGAAGTATTCTGTTTACCGGAAGCGGAAGAATAAGACATATAATAAGCATTAAAGAGTAACATATTTAGCAGACTTCAAATCTTCTTTTGCAATCTCAATTCTATATAGAATTAAATCTTTCTGCATTCCAATCCCGTTAGGCTGTGGCATATAAACACCTCCATTCTCGTACATATAATTCATTATAGCTTTCTATATCACATCCTGCAAGAAAAATATCATTACCGATAGCAGATTTATAAAAAATTTTGTATGAATTCAAAATAAAAGTATTGACATACAACCAAAATACATATAATATGAAAGTGTAACAAGGGTTACGCGTTAATAATGCACTAGGTTGTACGTCTCTCAACTATATGAGAATGACCGAACCCTAGTGCTTTTTCAATTAAGGAGGTTTACTTATGAAGACAGCTATTCTCGTTGATGGAGGTTTTTATCGCAGACGAGCGCAGAAAATATTTGGCGATATTAGTGCGCAAGACAGAGCTGCTGAACTTGCAGATTATTGCAAAAGACATCTCCGAACCCACGGGGAAGATAATGATCTGTATAGAATTTTCTATTATGATTGTCCTCCAACCGCAAAAAGAATTTACCATCCATTACTTAAAAAGCAAATAGATTTTGGGAAAACAGATTTATACAACTGGATGGTTCAATTTCTGAACGAATTAAAAAGAAAGCGGAAATTTGCGATCCGTTTAGGAAAACTCGCAGAGGAGCAGGCACATTATACTATACGACCTAATATTATAAAAAAACTATGTACGGGAACAGTCAAATTTGAAGACCTTACAGAAGATGATTTTTGCATTGAAATTGACCAAAAAGGCGTTGACATGAAAATCGGATTAGATATTGCTTCATTGTCATATAAAAAACAGGTTGAACAAATCATTTTAATATCCGGAGATAGTGATTTTGTATCTGCTGCAAAACTCGCCAGAAGAGAAGGTATTGACTTCATATTAGATCCACTTGGTGCTCCTATAAAACCAGATTTATTTGAACATATAGATGGATTAAGGACTTGTGATAAACAATATACAAACTCTCCATCTTCAACGGCTACCCATTCACAAACCCATAACTCTTAAAAGCTCAACAACTCTTGCTATCTACATTAAGCACAAAACAACCCAAACAGGAATATATCTTTACAAAACACAAAAAATTCCGAAACGGGAATATTTTTTGATTATATGGAAGCAATATGCTATATTAGGAATCAAAGTCATCCATGTTCTTGACTGGCTGCTTGGAAAACCTTGACACTTTTTTGATTTTTAACGTGTATTATCTTTCCAGGAGGTGTCTGGATGAAACACAAAATTTTAATTGTAGACGATGAAACGATGATGACCGAGCTGCTCGCGGATTATTTAGGGGATGCGGGCTACGAGACTTATACTGCCGACAGTGCAAAATGTGCGCTGGCACTGCTGCCAAAACAGCCTGACCTGATCCTTTTAGACATCAATATGCCGGACATGGACGGTCTGGAACTTTGCAAGGCGATACGCAGCCATGTGTCCTGTCCGATTTTGTTTCTGACGGCAAGGATTACCGAGCAGGATAAAATAAACGGGCTGCAGTACGGTGGGGATGATTATATCACCAAGCCGTTCAGCTTAAAGGAGCTTGCGGCAAGGGTATCCGCCCATTTAAGGCGTGATGAACGCATCCGCAGCAACGCCTCGTCAGTATTGACATCCGGCGAACTGCTCGTAAACCTGACCGAACGCCGCATATTTTTCAGGGACACGGAGATTGAAGTCTCCAAAAAAGAATTTGAACTAATTGAGTTTCTGCTGGCAAATGCAGGGCAGGTATTTGACCGGGAACGCATTTATGAGCGGATATGGGGCTATGATGCGGAGGGCAGCGCAGACGTTATCAAGGAGCATATCCGTAAAATACGCGCCAAGCTGCATGCCGTGACAGGCGAAGAATATATCGAAACGGTCTGGGGGGTTGGATACAAATGGAAGCGTTAAAAAAGAAATGGAACGATTTGCCGCTGAAACGTTTTCTGATGCTCAGTGTCCTTTTTTCCGTGGGAATCGTCGTGGTTTTGTCGGCATTGATTGCCGGTGGCTGCGCTGCGTTTCGGCACTGGCTTTTGCCGAACCCAGACGAAGTGTATCTCACAATGGAAGAAACCTGGGCTGACGGGAATGTTTCCGTGAGCACATACCTGCTGGAAATCGGAGCGGATATGGAAGCCCTGCCTTCCCTGCAGGCCTATGACAATGAGGAAGAAATTTCAGAAGATGTGAAGGAACGGAGATACTCCATCCAAAAAATAGAAACGGGTGCTGACTCCCTGACGCCAAAGAGAAAGCTTGCCTACCGGCTTTGCGGGATTATCATGTTTGCCGCACCGGCAATGCTGGCGCTTCTGGCGATTTTTTTGTGCAGCATCTATTTTTACAGGCGGAAGCTAAGGCAGCCGTTAGCGGTATTGTCGGATGCAGCAAAACAGATCGCCGGACAAAATCTGGATTTCCAGATAGCCTATGACTGCCGTGATGAAATGGGGGGCTTATGCCGTTCCTTTGAGGATATGCGGCTGGCACTCTACGAGAACAACCGGGCAATGTGGAATATGCTGGAGGAACAACGGCTGATGCAGGCTTCGGTTGCGCATGACCTGCGCAATCCCATTGCCATTATCAAGGGCTATACCGAATATCTGGAGGCAGGGCTGGAACATGGGGAAATGAGCCGGGAAAAAACGCGCCACATTATCCATAACCTTGGCAAGTCAGCGGATCGGCTGGAGCAGTACACCGAATCGGTCAGGCTATTAAACCAGCTTGAGGAAATGCAGCTTTCCCGCAAAACGGTAGCGGCAGACCGGCTGGCGGATGATGCCGCAGAGGATTTGGCGCTCTTAGCGGAGCAAAAAGGAATCGCGCTTCATGCAAAGCACACGCTTACCAGTCAGGAAATCTCGGTTGACTCCGCCGTGCTGTACCGGATTTTGGAAAATCTGGTAAATAACGCCGTGCGGTATGCGAAAACCGAGATACAGCTTGCCTTTACCTTGTCCGGTTCGTTCCTTTTTGTTACCGTGACAGACGACGGGGACGGATTTTCTTCCGATATTTTGAACAGAAAAAAGAAAGGCATGCTGATCGCGGATCAGGACGGCCACATGGGAATCGGGCTTGCCATCAGCAGGCTTTTGTGCAGGAAGCATGGCGGAAATATGGAGCTGTCCAACACGGAACATGGCGCCTGCGTAAAAATTTCCCTTTCGGTTTGACTGTTTTTTGACTTTTGTCTTTTAAGATCTTCTTGTAAGAAACACAAGGAGGTCTTTTTTTATGAAAAAGTGGTTACTGTTTATGATGACAACAACTCTGTGCTTATCGCTGTGTGCCTGTGGCCAAACCGCCGATACCAAAAATACGGAACAACATTCCAAACCGCAAAAAGCGGCAGCCAAAACGGATACTGCCCCAACGGGCGGGCTGAAAACATTGCTGAGCAAAAATGGCGAACCATCCTGCAACACGGAGGATGGCTATTACTACCTGACATCGGAGATAGCCGAGTTAAGTGACGGAAATTACGGGTTCTATTTAATGTACATGGATTTTTCTTCTGGGCGTGAGGTTTACCTGTGCAGTACGGCAGGGTGCAGGCATGATACCTTAGACTGCCCTGCCGTGCTTTCCTATGACGATTTTCCGATCTTTTCGACCAGGCTGTTTATCTTGCAGGACAGCCTGTATATTTTAAGCCGTGAATATGATGATGACGGTTCCAGCTCGCAAAACGTCGTTACCATCGGTGACGACAGCGCAGTGGAAAGCAGCCCTGCTGCGCTGTACCGCGCAAATCCCGACGGAACCGAACGCCAAAAAATCTATACCTTTGATGCCGGTTTAACCATTGAAGATATGGTGATTGGAAATGATGCGGGAATTTATCTCATTACCAAAAGGCTTTCGACGGAAAAAACGGAAGAGGCGACATTCACTACCTCCCAGGAACGCAGGCTGGTATTTCTCAATCTTTCTTCGCTCCAAATGCAGGAGGTCTGCCCGATGGACTTCGGGGACAATATTTCATGGCGCATTGTCGGATGCCACGGAAACGAATTTATACTGTACGGCATCGACTATGGGCGGGAAATTTCACGGGAAGAAATATGGGATGATGATGTGTACCGGAATCTGTATAATCATTCCGACACGGTATATGCCAGCCTAAATGAAAACGGCGGGCAATTGCGGGAAATCTGCCGACAGCCAAACCAGTACGAAAACTCCATGCAGCTAAACGGGGACAGCATGTACCTGTCATCCACTGAAAACCAGAATATCGAAGCCATCAACTTAGAGACAGGCGAGAAAAAAACTCTTTGCACACTGCCGCAAAATCTGATGATGTATACATTTGAAGATACGCTGTGCTGCAGGGATTGGAATCTCGGCGGCGAAAACCAGACATGGTATTTTGTAGACACAAAAACAGGGGAGATCACCCAAACCCCGCTCGTCAACCAATGTAATGGATGGGCGCTGGAATTTTGCGGAGAAACCGGGGATGAGGCTTTATTGATCTACGATTACGATGCCACGGGCTACGGAGATGGCTCCTATGAAATCCATCAGTATAAATATGCGCTGATGAAAAAAGCAGACCTGTTTTCGGGAAAAGAGAATTACCGCAGCATTGAAATGATCGGAGCAGGCAGATAAGGAGGCTTTTACATATGCTGGAATTAGACCATATTACAAAGAAATACAGGGATAAAACGGCGCTGGACGATGTTTCCATTACGCTTGGCTGCGGCATTTACGGGCTGCTTGGGCCAAACGGCGCCGGAAAATCCACCTTGATGAACATTATCACGGGAAACATCAAGCCTACGGAGGGTGCTGTATTGTGGGATGGCACGGATATTTACAAATTGGGGGCGCAGTTCCGCAGTCTGATTGGCTATGCACCCCAGCAGCAGGGGCTTTACAACAGCTTTTCCGGCAGGCGTTTTCTGGCATATATGGCAGCGCTGAAGGGAATTTCCAAAAAGGACGTGGCGGATGAGCTTTTGCGCGTGCTGTCCTATGTAAATATGCAGGAGGCGGCAGACAGGGCGATTGGCGGATATTCGGGAGGAATGAAACAGCGGATCTTAATCGCGCAGGCAATTCTTGGAAATCCAAAGCTGATTGTACTGGACGAGCCTACGGCAGGGCTTGATCCAAAGGAGCGCGTGCGTGTCCGGGAACAGATTCAGGCGCTGGCAGGGGATAAGATTATTCTTGTCTCCACCCATGTCGTATCGGATATTGCACCGATTGCTAAGGAAATACTGCTCATCCGCAGCGGCAGCATTGTGGACAGGGGTACCGTGGAGGCACTCTGCCACAAATACGGGGAAAGCAAAAACCTTGAGGAAGTATATATGCATATATTCGGAGAGGAGGGATGTTATGCTTCGGTTGATTCCATTTGAGCTGGGCAAGCTGTTAAAAAAGAAAAGCTTTTTGTTATCCATCTGCTTTTTACTGCTTCTTCATTTGTTCCTGCTGTGGTATACATCCCTGCCAGATGAAGCACAGCCACCGCTATCCGCATATAAAGCAATCGGGAAGGAGCTGCAGGATAAGAGTGAGGCGGAAAAGGGAAACTACATCCAGGCGCTTAAGGAGAAAATGGATGGTATCTTATTTGTGCGTGACATTTTAGCAATGCAGTCCTTTCACAATGAAATGGGAGATGCCCTGGCAAGCCAGGAACTGCAAAGCCAGCCGGATGTATTTGAACGGTATTATGAACCGTATCAGTCGGGAGACTACCTTGCCTTTACCGGTTCCCTGGAACAGGAATGCAGCCTGATTGACGAAATTTATGCGGAGTGGCAGACGGTTTCCGCCTATGGGGAGTATCTTGCATCCATTCAGGAACAGAAAGAAGCCTTAAGCGGAATATCCATTTGGAGCGGAACCGGCAAAGATTCCTTCAGCTCGAGGAATCTGCAAAAAAGTGCGGCGGATTATGCCGGGCTTACCGGCCAGACGATACGGTTTGCCCCGTCTAAGGGGCTTGTCTCCGCCATGGAAGCGGTTTGGGCTGACTGGCTGCTTTTTCTTGGCATGATGCTTTTTGTTGCCAGCATGATTACAGAGGAAAAAGAGAAAAAGCTGTTTTTCATCACCAGAAGCACGAAACATGGCCAAATGGACAACATGGCATCAAGGCTGGCGGCACTGCTTATTTACTGTGTTTTGTTGACAGTCCTGTTTTATTCTGTCAGCATCATTTTCTTTGGACAGAGTACCGGCTGGTTTGATTTTACGGCAGGCATACAATCGGCTGCCACCTATGCCGCAGGCAGCCTTCCGATCAGCATTTTGGGCTATATCCTGCTTTCCGTACTGACAAAGGCATTGGTGCTGTTTGGCACCGGCGCCGTGCTTACCATTTTCTGTATCGTGTCAGAAATTGCAGTCCTGCCGTTTTTGGCAGGAGCAGCTTGTATCGGCGTAAGCGCATTACTCTATTATCTGATTCCTGCAGGCTCACCGCTGTCCGTTTTCAAATATATGAACCTGATTGGACTGATGAAAACGGAAAACCTTTATGGCAGTTACCTGAATTTTAATCTGTTCCAGTATTCCGTGGCAAGGCTTGGGCTGTCGCTTGGGCTTATCCTGATCGTCTGCGTAATCGGAACAGCAGGCGGGCTGTGGAGTTTTTGCCACATGAAAAGCTTTGAGATCAGGAAACTGAAATTGCCCGCTATCCTCCCATTTAAGCCACACACCAGCATTTGGCGGCATGAGGCATATAAAATACTGGTCACTAATCAGGCATTCGTCATCCTTTTGCTGTTTTCCATGCTGCTTGTATATAAGAACGCCAGCCGTACCTATACCCCTTCGGTCAGGGAACAGTATTACCAGACACTGATGGCTGAGCTGGAAGGAGAGCTGACCGGCGAAAAGGAAGCGCTTATTTTAGCGGAACAGGCGAGGTTTGAGGAAGCCATGCAGAAAATAGAGGAAATTGATGGGATGATCGCCGCCGGTGCCATCAGCGATGCCGCAGGGGATTCCTTAAAAGCGCAGGCAAATATGACACTTGCCTTTTACTCTGCATTCCAGCGGGCCGAGGAACAGTATGCGCACATAAAATCAGAGGGCGGCAGCTTTGTTTATGATACCGGATATCTTTACCTGTTTGGGGCTATGGAGGATGCCTTTTCCGTTGACCTGCTGATTTTAACCATCGGCATGATCCTTGCCGTAAGCGGCGTGCCGGCAATGGAATATCAGAGCGGCTCCCAGTTTTTGATTCGTGCAGCGAAAGCTGGGATACGGAAGATAATGGTCTGTAAAACCCTGATTTGCAGTATGGCAGCGGCGGTTCCTGCCATTGCCTGCAGTGTGAGCCGGATATGCCATATTGCTTCCGTTTACCCGATGCAAGGGGCAGGTGCGGATATCAGAAGCATTTCCTATTTTGCAAGGCTTCCCTTTCCGATGACAATCGGGTGCTTTGTCCTGCTATTTGTCCTTTCCCAGCTTGTGGCAGCCATGCTGATTACACTGGCAGTCATCGGGATATCCTTATGGAGAAAAAATCAGGTGCAGACCGTGTTTTTTGCCCTGCTGCTTCTGGCTGTCCCTCTGGTCTTAAAGCTGCTTGGCTTTGAAGTGGCAAAATGGTTTTCGCTGTATCCGCTGTATGGCTGGACGGGGATGCTGTAAAGGTGGATTTTGTTCTGATAAGACACTATCTCCTTTCCCCCTCCTCCGTAAAGGTTCTCTTTAAGGCTCTCTCTGTCGGAAAAATAGATGCGATTAAAATCACACACTGCACCGTACATAAGATTGCCGCAACAACTCCAATCCTATTCTCCGAACTGTGGTAAAATGGAAAATGAATCACAAATGACGGTATCAACATCACCCAGCCGATTTTCCACCATAAGCGGCCGCAATGCTCCTGCGCAAACTTCCATGTATCTATATTTTTCATGGAACGCGCCGTCCGATAACCAACTAGCCCATTGATTTTTTCAGGGGCATGTTTCCACATCATATTACCGGCAGCAACCATAAGTATTGGAATAAGCAAATCACAAACAAGCATAAACCACCAAAACCACATATTTTCTTTCCTCCTGTTAAATTCCTGTTTCTATCAGGTAATCACTTATAATTCAGTATATGCCCCATTTTTTCCTGCTTGGTTTTCAGATAAAACGCATCATACTCGCCGGGTTCCATGACAATCGGAACCCGCTCCACGATATCTAAGCCGTAACCTTTTAATCCATATACTTTCAGCGGATTATTTGTCATCAAACGCAGCTCTTTGATTCCGAGGTCTACCAAAATCTGCGTTCCAATCGTGTAATCCCTTGCATCCTCTGGAAATCCCAGTTCCAGATTCGCCTCTACGGTATCACGCCCTTTATCCTGAAGCGCATAGGCACGGATTTTGTTAATCAGTCCGATTCCCCTTCCCTCCTGGCGCATATAAAGGAGCACTCCCCTGCCCTCTTTGGCAATCATTTTCATCGCCGCATCATACTGCTGCCCGCAGTCACACCGGGCCGAGCCTAACGCATCCCCGGTCAGGCATTCGGAATGGACACGGCAAAGCACCGGCTTTCCATCGGTAATATCCCCTTTTACAAGGGCAACATGATGTTCACCGTTTAGCTTGTTCACATATCCATGTATCGTAAATTCGCCGTAGCGTGTCGGCATTTTCGCCTTTGCCACGCATTCCACAAATACCTCATGCTCTTTCCGGTATTGAATCAAATCCTGAATGGTGCCGATTTTCAAGCCATGTTTCTTCGCAAAAGCAATCAAATCGTCCTTTCTCGCCATCATGCCGTCTTCCTTCATGATCTCGCAGCAAAGCCCCACCGGCTTTAATCCCGCAAGCTTCATAAAATCCACGGTCGCCTCGGTATGTCCGTCCCGCTCGATAACGCCTCCCGGTCTCGCCTCCAGCGGAAACATATGCCCCGGTCTCCTGAAATCCTCCGGCTTTGCGCCGTCCTCCACAAATTTTCTTGCCGTGATGCCACGCTCATAAGCCGAAATCCCCGTCGTGGTTTCCACATGGTCTACCGACACGGAAAATGCCGTACAGTGGTTATCGGTATTCGTAATGCACATCTGCGGCAGATTTAGCTGCTCCGTATACGAAGCATCCATTGGCATGCAGATTAAGCCTCTCGCATAGCTTGCCATAAAATTCACATTTTCGGTCGTGGCAAACTCAGCCGCACAAATGACATCTCCCTCATTTTCCCTGTTTTCATCATCCAAAAGGACAATACATTTTCCTGCCTTTAACTCCTCAGCCAATTCCAGTGTCGTATTAAATTCAGACATTTTTCTACCTCCTGTATCTTATTGTTATCGTCTGCTTCAACTGCTTTATCGCTGTTTGTTTACATAATGATTTTACATAACTTGTATACATAATATATGTGCATAAAACATTTGCATAGCAATCACACACAATCAGTAAACATAATATATTAACATAAATAGTATACATAATGCATTTACATAATTCTTTCCTCATCCTTAACACGTTTGCATAATATCTTAACATAAGTTATTTACATAACTTAGTTACATAATGTTTCCATAAAATATAAATCTGATAACGAGCTTCAACAAAATTCTTCTATATTACAATATATTTTCTATTTAGAAATAATTAATCCAAATCTTTTTGTTTACATAATCCCAACTTTTACTTTACATAACATCACGTTCTAGTTTACATAAACTTGTATCCTATAAAAGTGTTCTTTATACTATCCAGTTCACATAATATTGTTTTCTGTACAGAATGAGCAATATCATTTTATTTACATCAGTCTATACCCTATCCAGAGTTATCCATGCCATTTAGTTTACATAACTCTAAACTTGCCATACTGCCACTATCCGCTTGCATTGCCAAAACGGATTCCCCATTTAAGCAATCCCTTTATATAACTCCCTTTTCAGAAAATGTTTCCAGTGTATCTGGTGTAGAGATGAGCAAAACGCACGATTATCAAAATCCCGTTGTGAAAACTTAGTTTGACTCATGGCTATATCGGATGAAATATGGAGTGAGCATCTATAATTAGTAATCCAGCAACCGCCCATTATCATTCCACTCTCCATACATAATGCCTTTCTTTGTATTATCTAACAACTTTTGTAATCGGCTTTGAAACAAATCAGGCTGTTTTTTCTTTATCTGAATAGTGTCAATGCGGACACGTTGATACAATTCAGGAAAATTGCAAAATTGTCTCCAAATTTCATCGTCCGCCTTTAATGCCCGTAATGTCTCATCATCTATGATAAAACCAGAAAACGACATGTCAGGAAGTACAGCCCGTCCTGCATCTGTCATTCGTCCGAGTTTTTCCATTCTACGACAACGCTCTTTATTCAGTTCAGACCAAAGGCTTCCTTTTCTCCTGGGAGCCAACTTTTGGGCAGTGATACCATTATCAAGTGTTTTGGTCGTACTGTCAATCCATCCAAAGCACATCGCTTCCTCTACTGCATCAATGTACCAGAATGTGCCGTCATTCTTTGGTCTGCCACGTTTTACAACTACCCAGCACTCTTTTTCAATTTGATGATATTTTTCAAACCATACTCGAAGTTCATCTCGATTTGTCACATCTAATAGATTTTTAATTTCCATGAAAACCACCTTTGATTAATATATATGTTCGCTTTTAGCGGGTACACCATTCCGAAAAGGAATCTACAAAAAACCATTTTCCGCAAGAAACTCCACGGAAATACCCCCGGCTCCCATCTCCTCTTTGTTCGCCGGTTCCGACTGTTCCACATGCAGCAGCTTATCAATATATTTTCCCACAATATCATTTTCCAGATTGACAATGTCGCCCGCTTTTTTGCCGAGCAGTGTCGTATTGGCGGCAGTATGCGGAATTAAAGACACTTTAAAGCACCGGCTGTCCACATAAGCGACTGTCAGCGAAACGCCGTCAATGGCAATGGAACCCTTTTCAATGATATATTTGAGGATTTTTTCCGAAGTCCGAACCGTGATCCACACGGCGGTATCCTCCCTTGCAAAATGTTCAATCTCACCGGTTCCGTCAATATGACCGCTGACAATATGCCCGCCAAACCTCCCATTTGCCGCCATAGCACGTTCCATATTTACCCTGCTTCCGCTCTTCAGGCTTCCCAGGGAAGAACGCCGCAGGGTTTCCGCCATGACATCTGCCGTAAAGGTCTTTGCGTTCTTTCCCGTGACTGTCAGGCAGACACCGTTGACGGCAACCGAATCCCCAATCTTCATATCCTCAAAAATGACATCCCCCTGCAGGGTGAGGCTGGAAGACTTCGCCCCTTTGCTGACGGAAACAACCGTTCCGATTTCTTCTATAATTCCTGTAAACATATCAACACTCCTTTTCCTGCTTTCATCAGCGATTAACCAATCCCATGAAAAAAATCATCAAAATACATTGCAATCAGCCCGCTTTCCATGATAAGAACCATAATGATGCTTGCCACCAATGCTTTTATTGCCAATGCCTTTATCGTATTTTTTTCATCATGCGGGTTTTTGCGTTTCCGAATAAAGTAGACCGGAAGCATTACTACAAAAAGCAGCACCCATACCACAATTATGTCTGCTATCAGAAATAATATCATCGTTATTCCCCATTCCCTGCTCAAAGTATCTTGTTAAGTTCCCGAATCATTTCCTCAATATCTTCTCCCACCCTATCCATGTGGCAGAACAAATCTGCAAACAGCGCATTGATATTCTCCTCAAACCGCTCTGGCAGACATTCACACTGCTGCCTGCACAGCTGCACCAGCCGCTTCTCACCGGGATGTGTCAGACCGTTTCTGGCAAAAATAATGTCAAAATAGGATTCCATAAATGCCGCCACCCTATGGTTTATGCTGACGAAATCCATTCTGGCAACCGCTTTGCCAATTTGCGCATCATAGGCAGGCATTGCGGTATGCAGCAGCCTCTTGTTGCGCTCAATAATATTTTGCTTTAACGGCTCCGGGTATGGAACCGCAAACCGCTCCTTTGCCGCCGCCAGATTCCCGTTTTCGTCATATAGAATTTTACTGTTTAACAGATTATGCCACATACAGGTCGTATAGCCGTTATGCGGCTGATACTGTTCCACCACCAAAGCCAGCTCCCCGACAAATGCTTCCAGATTCCGGTACAGGATATCCATGTCAATTCCATTTTTTAATGTACAGTTGTCTTCATATTCCCAGAAATGATTACCTATCTCCATCACCTTGCAGTAGCGGGATAAAATTTCCCGTCTCACCGATTCCTCAACATCTCCGGTACAGTACAAATATATATCATAATCGGATTTTTCGTCATAAACACTTCCTGCTCTCGAACCGCCCAGGGCAATCGCTTCCACTTCGGGAATTGCCGCCAGTTCTTTCCATAATTCTTCTATGTTCATTCTTCGTCCACTCCTTTTCTGTATTCATTCAGAGATGAGCAAAACTAACGATTGCCAAAACCCAGTTATGAAAACTTAAGTTCTGCTTATCTCTAATATTCATTCTCTTCCCATTCCTTTATAAGAATTTTATCATATCGATACACCAGTCCTCATAAATTCCCATGTTTCCCTGTCCGTCCATATATTCATATATACCGTCTAAATGTTTTTCTCCCACAGCGTGATAACCCATTCTTTCGTATAACTGCTTTGCTTTGGCATTATCCTCCGGATTCACGTCAAGCCCCAGGCATAAAATGCCCTTTTCCCGGCAAATCTCTTCACATGCCAGTATTAATTGTGATCCAATTCCATAATTCCGCAAAGGTTCCATAATCAGCAAATCAATCATATCTGCACATTTTTCATCATTGGTGTAAGGCATGACATCCTCCTTATTGTCTAAGGACAGCAGTACATAGCCAACTGCGCATTGATTGATAAATGCCCCTATATAAACCGCACGGCCTTCCTCTTGCTGCTTCAGCCGTTCCGTATGCACAGACACGTCACCTTTCACCAATAATAAACCGTTCAAGTCACCCTCTTCTATCTCTCTGATTTGATAGGTGATACTATCTATTTTGTTTGACCTTGCCGTCATATCATAAATCCCCCTGTTCATTTACCATTTCATAATCCATTAATCTGCCTGCATATTCGGGATTCTTTTCATTTACACGTTCCCTCACAAAGCGAAAGCCAACGCTCTCATAATTTTTTTGAGCAGGCACCAACCGTTCGTCTGTCGTGACAATGATTTTTTGCACGCCTTCTTCTTTGATTCGCCTGACTGCCTCCTGAAGCTGCACTTTTCCAAATTTTTTGCCCTTATGCTCTGTTGCAATGCAGTTATGTCCAATTTCCATAGATGCAGGGCTGTTTCGAGGGTCCCAGCAGATAAAACCAATCGGACTTTCATGGAAAACCGTAACAAATCCGCAGCGGTCTGCAATGGACAGATTGTCAAAGAAAAATGCTTCGTCCATTTTCCACGCTTCGAGCCAGTCCCGTTCATACCGGCTTTCAAAAGAATAGGCATCCCGAAGCAGTCGAACCATAATCCCCTTCTGAAATTCACTAAATTTCCGAAATCCAATATCCATTCCTGTTCCTCCGACTATTCGTGTACTGTAACATTGATGCAGTACGCCAGCAGCACATCCTCGCCAACCTGTTCTACTGAAACCAGCTTGCAGCCCATTGCCTCCGTGGCAAGCTCTACCCCCTCGCCGCCGACCGGCGTATAAAATCCTGCCCCGCCAAAAAATTTAGGTGCCACATATGCCTCAATACGATTGACAATCCCTGCCTTGAGCGCCGCATAATTCAGTGTGGAACCACCTTCTAACAGGATTCCGTCGATCTGCTTTTCGCCAAGTTTTCCCATCAAATCCTGCAAATCCAGCCGTCCGTCTAATTCCTTTACCGTCAAAACCTCCACGCCCTCTTTTTCCAGTTCCTCCTTCTGCTCATGCCAGAAACGGTTATACTCCGGGTGCGGTGCGATTGTCGCCAGAATGGTCGGCACTTCCTTTGCCGTGGTTACCACGTTGCTGGATAACGGAATCCGCAGTTTGGAATCGCAGATAATGCGGACAGGGTTTCTGCCGCCTTCTATCCGGCAGGTCAACCTCGGATCGTCATTTAGCACGGTTCCGATTCCTACCATAATCCCCTTTAACGCATTTCTCGTCTGCTGGACACGGTTTCTGGATTCCTCACCGGATACCCACTGGGAATGTCCGGTTCTTGTTGCAATCTTGCCGTCCAAAGTCATCGCATATTTCATCACCACATAAGGAGTATGAGTTGTGATATAGTGAAAAAATACCGGATTTAACGCATCACATTCCTCCTTCAAAAATTCCGTAACCACTTCGATTCCCGCATCCCGCAATCTCTGAATCCCCTTTCCCGCCACTAACACATTCGGGTCATTTGATCCTACATACACCTTAGAGATGCCATGTTCGATAATCGCCTCCGTGCAAGGTGGCTGCTTTCCCTGATGGCAGCAGGGTTCTAAGGTCACATACATTTCCGCCCCCTTTGCGGCATCCTTATTTTTTAGATTCCGGAAAGCGTTTCGCTCTGCATGCAAATCACCATACTTCTCATGATAACCTTCACTGATGATCTGTCCGTCCTTGACGATAACCGCACCAACCAACGGATTCGGATTCACTTTGCCTGTCCCCGCTTTGGCAAGCTCTATGGCGCGCTTCATATATTGTTCATTTCCTGTCATTTAACCACCTCTGTTCCTGTCTGTTTTTAGCCATGAGGAAAACTCTTTTTTCGCAACTGTCCGCTGTGCAATATAGCCAAATCACAGCCGGGCACGCTTGCGCTATGTATCGCTCGCAACGGTGCTAAGCTCGAAAAAACCTCGCTAAGCACCGGCGGCTCCTCAATACCCTGCTTGCGATATTGGCTATATTGCACAACTGGGTTTTGGAAATAGTGAGTTTGCTCATGGCTAGTCTGTTTTATGTGCTAACTTTAAAAAATTTCTCATCAAACAAAAAATCCCGAAGCGATTACACTTCAGGGATACATTCCAAACACATAAATGCGCTATCCGCATTTACGTTCACTCTTCTTCCATCCAGACTATACTGTCGGCACCGGAATCACACCGGTTCCTGCCTTGCGGCTCGCGGGCTGATGAAGAATGGAAGACCTTCCTGCCATTTCCAATCCTTCAAATACCGCCGGTGGGGACTTGCACCCCGCCCTGAAGAATTATTCACTTTTATGTTGCAGTTACTACGATATTTTTTCCAGTTTTTCGCTGTGTTCTGCTACTACCTTTTTTATAATAGATATATCTTGTTTCATGGATTCGTATGTTTCAACACTATCTTGATATCTATCATAAGTTGATGTATAACAGGATTCTATAGTATTTAATCGTGGTAATATTTCATTTTCTTGTGTTATTTCAATCTTTTTTACTCTTGTTTTGATTTCTTGAATATCTTCTTTCATCGGATCAAGCATATTTGATATTGCAAGCAACAATTCGTTATCTGTCATATTCCCACCATCTCTATTATCATTACCATGTCTATTCGCTCATTGTTTAAGTGCTTATACTATATCACAATTAATGTGTAAAGTCTATTCCATTATCACTTTTGGTTCGTTTCCCCATTTTTTTAAATTGATTTTGTTGCTGTTTCTATAAAATAAAAATGCAAAACATGACAAAAGTCATATGCCAAACAGGTCTTTTTTCACTACAGGAAACGGCGTGCTTGTGCTATGATCATATTGACAGCTGCGAAATGGCTATTTTCAAAATCTATATTATAACGGAAGGAAATCTCATGGACGAAATCATTTTAAAGACAACAGATTTGACAAAAAAATACCAGAGCCGGGCCGTCGTGGACAGCCTGAATCTGGAGATTAAGCAGGGGGAAATTTTCGGCCTGCTGGGTCCAAACGGAGCCGGCAAAAGCACGACTCTGAATATGGTTTGTTCGATTGTGCGGTCGACCACGGGACAGATTGAATTATTCGGAAAAAATCCCTGGAAGCAGAAAAAGGAAGTCCTGCAAAAAATCGGATACATTCCGCAGGAGCTGGCAATACACGGCAGCCTGAAGGCATGGGAAAACGTCGAGCTGTTTACTTCCCTTTACGGAATGAAAGGCCAGGCGTTAAAAGAGGCCGTTAATGCATCTTTAGAATATGTGGGGCTTATCGAGCAAAAGCAGGAATTTGCAAAGAATTTTTCAGGCGGCATGAAAAGACGGCTCAACATCGCCTGCGCAATCGGACACCAGCCGGATTTATTGATTTTTGACGAGCCAACGGTCGGCATTGACCCGCAGTCGAGGAATTTTATTCTGGAAAAGATTAAAGAGTCCAACAAAAACGGTGCCACGGTGATTTACACGAGCCACTATATGGAGGAGGTTGAGGCGATTTGCAGCCGGATTGCCATTATGGATAACGGCAAAATCATTGCCTGCGGAACCGCTGACGAATTAAAGCGGCTTGTGACAAATGGCAGCGAGGAGATCACACTGGAGGAAGTATTCTTAACCTTAACCGGAAAAAAACTGAGAGATTACGCAGAATAACAGGGAAAGCAGAGGATAAGGAAATGATTCGATATTTAATCAAAAATAATTTTAAGCTCATGCTTCGCAATAAGCTGATTCTTGCACTGATTGTTTTGGGGCCGGTTCTCGTCATCGCTATCCTGTCCAGTGCATTTTCTGAGCTGATGAAATCCTACGAAGGGGTAAAGGCATTTACAGCCGGCTATCGGGTACAGGCCGAAAGCCGCTTTTATCCGTATATGGATACCATAAAGGCGGCGGCCAAAGAAGCCGGGATTACGCTTTTGGAATATCCGGAAGGGGAACCGAAAGAGGTAATGGAAAACAACGGGCTGTCCGGTTTTGTAGAATTTGAAACGGATACCTATACCGTATATGAAAGCAGCGACTTTAAAACCGAGGGGATTACACTGGAATACTTTCTAAACCGGGTAATGCGGGAAGCCGCACAAGGTGCGCTGTCCGCAGCGGAAGAAAAAGAAATTGAACTTCCGGTGGCAAAGCTTCCATATATGCCGGCGGTAAGTGCAGTTGACTATTACGGGATTATTTACATTGTCTATTTTGCATGGTGCGGTTTCATTTGCACGGCAAATGTCCTCGGCAGCGAAAAGAAATACCAAATAGAGCGCAGGTATCAGGTCAGCGCCGTATCCGGCTGCAAAAGATACCTTGCAAAATGGGTTCCGAACGTGCTTGCGATGTCAATCTGCCTTACGCTTAGCACAATCATTACGGTTTGGCTGTTTGATATTCACTGGGGAAATCTTTTTCTATCCGCAGTGATCCTCTTTGCAACCATAATGGCAAGCTCGGCATTTGGCCTGATGTTCTACTATATGTTCAACAATCTGGCAATGACGGTAATCGCCATTTTTACCAGCGTATGGTTTATGGGGTTTTTCGGCGGCAGCTTTGAAACCTATATGTACTCTGCATGGACTGACCCGGTCAAAAATTTATCCCCGATTTACCACATCAACCGGGCATTGGTGGAATTATCCTGTATGGAACATAGCAGCTACACGAAAAGCGCTGTCATTTATCTGTTCATCATTACGGCTGTCTGCTCTGCCATTGCAGTGATTGCGGACAGCATCAGAAAGAGAGGGCGGGCATGAATAAATTAATTACCTTACTGAAAATGAATATGAAATTACTGCTTCGCAACAAAGGATTTCTATTCTTCCTTTGTGTTACGCCGATTGTGTCGGCTGTTATTTTGAATTTGAAAACTGAATCTGCCCTGTATGAAAATAAACGGGCAAAAACCGCAGTAATCGAGCTGGAACATGCCAACGACAAAGCCGTATATATCGGCGATACTACCACTTATATCCTGAAGGTATATGACGGCTGCGGCTCCGGGCTTTCGGAATATCTGCTGGAAAGCCTTGCGGCAACCGGAATGTTTTCCGTATGCCGATGTGATGCGAAAGACATGACGGAGGAGCAGGCTGCTTCGCGGGCCAAAAAGGATGCCTTTGACGACCGGGCAGGTGCTCTGCTTTATCTCAAGCCGGATTTTGACCATGCCGTTTTGGACGAAAATTATCCGGAAGCCTTTCAGGTGTACTCCGTCTCAGATGACGAGCGTTTTGATCTGTTTGAAACGGAGCTGAAAGATGTCCTTGTAAAGCTGCGCGCTGCCGCAGCATATACAGGGGCAGGCAGCGGCAAAATGCTCACGCTTATACAGTCCGTTGACAAAGAAATTCCGCAAAAACAGGTTGTTACTTTAAGCGGAAAAGACGAAATTGCTTTAACCGATAAGCAGATAAACCAAAAGTCCTTAATCGGGTACGCATTGGCGATTATTACGCTGGGATTTTTGTTTTGCGGTGTCTGCGTTGCCCATACGGTCATTGAGGAGCAGAATAATAAGGTCTATACACGGGCAATGCTGTCAACCTTGAGCCGGGCAGAATATTTTTTCTCGAAACTAATCGCCGCCTTTCTTGTATCACTTGTACAGACCTTGATTTTGGGGATTTGCATTTTCACGGTCAAGGGTATGGATTTCGGAATCCATAAAGGTGTATTTTTATGGATTATTTTCTGTCTGGGGCTCATTTTTTGCACGGTAAGCCTGCTGTTTGGAATCCTGCTGGGCGATGTCATGAGTGCCAACTATGCCGTATTTGCCATATGGAGTATTTCCGCACTGCTCTCCGGCCTGTACTTTTCCCTGGATACAACCTCCACGGCGATAAAAGCAGTCTCCTATCTTATGCCGCAGCGCTGGTTCTTAAAAGCGGCCGAGTTATTATTGGCAGGAGACAACGGAGCCTATTCTATGGTATTATATATAACAGCAGCATACTTAATCTTATGTATCAGCGTGGGAAGCGCAGGCTTGAAGCTTAAACGCTGCGATACCTGAGCATTTCGGAAAGAGGGCAGAACATGACAGAGCAGCTTCGGGAAAATTACTTTTTGGCCGTCCGAATCGGTTTATTACTGGTTCTGGAAATCTATATTGTATTATCACAGCTTATACTGGAAGGGGCATCCGCCAGGGTGCTCCTGCTTCTGGCATTGTTTGTCGGTGCGATGACCGGCAAGGAGCTGGCGGGCAAAAAACTCCGGCCGCTTTTCTTCGCTTTGTCGGTTCTGCTATGGTGCATTATGTTTATGGCACTGGGAAGGGAATTTCTGCTGCTGGGGATTTACCTGTGCTATGAGGGAATCACCCATAAAAAACCGGAAATGCTATGGTATTTTCTGCCGCTGGCGATTGCATGTGTTCCGAGCGGTATCCATATTCCGATTCAATTACTGCTTACCCTTTTTTTAGCCGTCATTTATATCCAGCACGATTTTGTGATTGAATCCTATCGGCGGCAGGCAAGGGAAGATACGCTTACCGAGCAGCACCTGAAACATAATATGCACGAAAAAGAGCATGAATTGCAGGAGGCGCTGCAAAAAAGTTTATGGCGGGCAGAGAACCAGATTTTAGAGGAGCGGATGCAGCTTTCGCAAACCTTACACGACAAACTTGGACATAGCATCAACGGCTCCGTCTATCAGTTGGAGGCGATAAAGGTGATTATGGAAAAGGAGCCGGAAACCGCCCGGAAAATGATACAGGCTGTTATCGACCAGCTTCGGACCGGCATGGACGAAATCCGGGCAATTTTGCGCAAGGAACGTCCGAAAAAATATAAACTCGCACTTTTACAATTAGAAAAGCTCTGCGAGGAATGCCGGCAAAAGGGTGTCGAGGCAGTACTGGTGACCGAAGGCGATTTATCCGCAGTGCCGGAAAAATATTTGGAAATCATACTCGATAATGCGTATGAGGCCGTCTCCAATTCCCTGAAATACGCAAATTGTACAAGAATTGACATGAAAATTCATGTGATGAACCAAATCATTCGTTGCAGCATTGCCGATAATGGAGTCGGCTGCGCCAGAATCACAGACGGCATGGGAATCTCAGGAATGCGGCATAGAATGCGGGACGTCAACGGGATTTTGAATTTTGAAGGCGAAACCGGATTTACCATTAATATGCTGCTGCCGCTGTAGAGGACATTTGCTATTCAAGAGGGGCCGGTCAACAAAAGAATGTTTGAACAACCGGCGCAGCCACGCATAGGCAGATAGATTTCACGGGGCAGGCAGTATCACGGATATCGGATTGCCATTAAGGACAGGGGGAAAATGTATATGAAAAAAATTAAAGTGATTATAGCAGATGACAGCGATTTTGTCCGTGACGGCATGCGGATTATTCTGGAGGTAGATGACGATTTTGAAGTGCTGGGGTGTGCCGCTAACGGTGGGGAAGCGATTGCACTCGCAAAAGCAACGCCTCCTGACGTATTTCTAATGGATATCCAGATGCCGGATATGGACGGCATTGAGGCGACAAAACAGATCACGGAACACGGGCTTGGCAAAGTGCTGATTCTCACGACCTTTGATGATGACGAGCTGGTTCGTCAGGCACTTTACTACGGTGCAAAAGGCTATCTGATTAAAAACCATACACCGGAACATTTGAAACAGACGATAAAATCGGTCTACTACGGCACAGGGGTAATGGAGGAAAATATCCTCGAACAGCTTGCCAAAAATACAGAGATGAAAACGACGGGATTTTGTGCGGACGGATATTCCCCCCGTGAGTTGGAAATCATACAGGCGGTTGCCGAGGGGCTTTCCAACCGCGAGATCGCCAGTAAACTTTTTATCGGGGAAGGCACGGTGAAAAACTATATCACCTCGATTCTGGCAAAGGAAAACCTGTCGCACAGAACTGCGCTTGCCGTGTACTATCTGACCGGAAAAAAGCAGGGGGAATGAACGGGAATGCCGTTATACCCTCCTGCTTTTACTTATATAGCATTTCTCTTTTTATTACTCACGTTCCCTTAACCAGCTTGAACCTGTTGAACCGTCAATTTCTGGTCCGCCATACTCCGGAATATATGGCAGGCAGTTTTCATACAGTTCTTCTGCCCCCAGATTATGATTTGTAATCGCATAGTAGCCTGCCACTTTCAGCAAATCTACGATATTTTTTGCAGTTTTTCGCTGTGTTCTGCAATGACTTTTTTCATAATTTCAATATCCGCAAAAGCAGATTCTATCTTTTCTGCATAATTTTTATATCTCTCATATGTAGATGTGTAACAAGATTCAATATTCTGTAACCTGGGTAAAATATTATTTTCAAGTGTTAATTCAATATTAGTCAATCTATTTTCAACAGGCGCCAAATTCGATCTCAATTTATTGTCTAATATATCAGAAATTGCAAGCAATAATTCATTATCCGTCATATTCCCACCACCTTTATTACCATTACCATGTCTATTTGCCCATTATTTAAGTGTTTATACTATATCATAATTAAAGTATAAAGTCTATTCTATTATGGTATCAAAAAAATAATATATACAAGTATTGCTGCCTGTATAGGAATAAATCATTTTCCAAAATCACCAACCTCAATCTCCAAATACATCAAACGAAAAAGCGATATCCTTTTCGGCATCAATCCGGTAAGCCTCCTCAATGTCCGTCCCCCAGCTGTCAATCCCGCCTACGCCGCGCACCGCGCCCATAATACAGAGTACGGTTCTGCGCTCCGGCGGCAGTTCTTCCTGATGGGTTGCGTTTTCCAATTCCTCTGCGGTAAAAGGCAGACAGGAAAAGCCAAACACGCCTTCCACTGCTTCAAAGCGAAGCCCCGTCTTAGAAACCTCTCTTTGCCGGTTATCGAGCACCGTATCCCGGTAAACCGCCACCCATTTCGTGTCCACATGCATGCCGCATTCCTGCGGGACAAGGTATGGTGTCACCGGAAGCCCTTCCACCTCAAAAATCCCCCGACTGGATCCCGCTTTCCGGTCCGGATACGTTTCACCGGAAAGACCTTCATAGCGGTAGCCTGCCGCTTTGGTCGGCATCACAAAACGCATGCCAAATGCCGGAAGCCCCGGCAGGCCTGCCTTTCCCTGATAGCGCATATCCACATGAATCCTCCCTGCCGCATTTACACAGTAATCCACGAAAACATTGGTCGAGGGTACGGTAATGGTCTCATAGGCAAAGGTTAATTTCACGCTTTGCGCAAAAGACTTTTCACTGTACTTATTATTATGCGGCGCAATCGGCAGCTCGATTTCCATGCCGTCCACGCTGACTGCGATTTCCTTACAGGGAAGAAACAGATCCGCGCCCAGCCACATGCCGGATTTATATTGAAAACTGCTTCCCCGGTCGTTGTCCGTCAAGGCGCGCCAAAAGGTCGGCTTCGGCGTGCGGTAAAGCCATTCTTTTCCCTGTATGACCAGAGATTCCAGCCCGCCGGTCTGATAGGAAAATATATAGCTGAAATCTTTTCCATGCAGTCCGAGTGTTACATCACCATATACAATTCTAAGTTTTTTATCTGTATTTTCCATAATAATATGCCACCTCCTGCATTGCCGGTTTCTCTGTTCTGTCTGCAAACAATAATCCGTTAGCGGAAAATTCATAATCGGAAGGACGGTCATCAAAATCCCCGCCATAGCGGAGCACCCGTTTCTTTGCCACCTCGTCATATACCCAGAGCGCCTGGTCAATATAATCCCAGATAAATCCGCCCTGATACATCTCATAGCGGTCTAACAGTTCCATATACGAGCCAAGCCCTCCTAAGGAATTGCCCATGTCATGCATGTATTCGCAAAGGATATAGGGCTTTTGCGGATTATTTTCCAGATATTCCACAACCTCCTCCGGCTTTGCGTACATGCGGCTTTCGATATCCGATATTGCCGCCTCATATTTCCGGTTTGCCGAAACACCCTCATAATGCACCAGACGTCCCGGGTCAGCATTTTTATAAAATGCATTCATTTCCCGAAGCACTTCACCGGCATAGGATTCATTTCCCAACGACCAGAACAGGATCGAAACATGGTTTTTCAAACATTCAAAATGAGTCCTTGCCCGGTCAAGCACTGCCGCCTGCCATAAAGACACATCACCGGGTACATTCCACGAAGGTTCAATACGCCCCATTTTCTGCCAGGAACCATGCGCCTCCAAATTGGTCTCCGACATCACATAAATCCCTGCCTCGTCACATCGGTAATACCAGGAAATCCGATCCGGATAGTGGCATGTCCGAACCGCATTTATGCTGTTTCTCTTCATACATGCAATATCCCGCTCCTCCTCCTGTTCCGTGATACAGCGCCCGGAATCAGCGCTCCACTCATGGCGGTTGACACCGTTTAAAATCAGCCTTTGATTGTTCAGATACATCACTTTGCTGCGGATTTCAATCCTGCGGAAGCCTGTCTGATACGGGATAAATTCTACCAGTTTCCCATCGCCGTCCAATACCTCTATTTCTACTCTGTATAAATACGGCTGCCCTGCATCCCAGAAAGCCACTTTTTCCGATAAACTGCCGTTTATCTTTATATTCTCTGACAGTTCACAAGTCTGTTGAAACAGGCAGCGTTCCCCATCGTATACGCCAGCGCGTACCGTTCCTTCCGCCAGATAGCCGCACAGCTTCAACTGCACATCAATCTGCCCCTGCTGATTTGCCGGGTTATATTGCGGCCGAATCCACACATCCTCCACATGGGTTTTTGGCAGCCCATATAAATGAACGTCCCGGAAAATACCAAAGAAACGGAAAAAATCCTGATCCTCCAAAAATGCCGCCGTGCTTCTTTTGTGTACCTCTACAGCCAGCACATTTCCCTTTTCCTTCACCAGTGCGGAAATGTCAAATTCTGATACGGTAAAGCTGTCTTCCGCGTAACCGACAAACGTACCGTTCAGCCACACATACATTGCCTGTTCTACCCCTTCAAAACTTAAGCGCACTGCTCCCCCGGCAAGCCCCTCCTCAAGATCAAACCGGCAGATATAGGAGCCAACCGGGTTATAATCCGCCTCACTAAACATTCCCTCTCCGGTCACCCCCGGAAGGGTTCCGGCAGGACGGCGGTATATTTTTCCCTCCCACGGATACATGGTATTGATATAATGAATCGTATCATAGCCTGCCAGCTCAATATGCTGCGGCACACGAATCGTTCCAAAATGACTGCTGTCATAATCCACTTTATAAAAATCCTTCGGTCTCGTTTTGGCATTTTCGGAATAGCAAAACTGCCATGTGCCGTTCAAATTCTGCTTAAGCGTATTTCTTTTGTCCGCATACTCTTCCCTGCTTCTGTAAAATGGGTGGTCGCTGTGCGCAGCAACCTGATTCACCCGAAATACATCCGGCTGGTCTAACCATTTGATATCTGCTTCCATGAACTGCCCTCCTTATCTGTATTCACCTGCTCTATTAGCATATGATTGAACTTGATGCTAAGAAACTTTATTTAACATATCATAAATGTATTTATTCAAGCCTTCCTCAGAGCTGATATCATACTTTGCATGAATCATCTCATAATAAACTTTGATACTATCCTTTGTAAGAAGCTCGGTGGACGGAATCTGATCACCGTATCCCTTTCTAGCATTTTGCCACGGTGCCTCATTATGCGTGACCCGTTCTAAAACCTTGCCGCCATATAATCCAAAGGTATTTACCACTAAATCAATAACCTTCCTCTCTTCCGCCGTCAACTCGTCTTCTTTCCCTTTAAGAACAGCAAATCTGGCATCATCAATCGGATTATATTTAAAATCCCTAAACAAGTTATACACAGCAGGATATACCGGTCCATGAACCCATGCTGCACAGTCCTCGATAAACATAGGCTGACCATATAATGCCTGATAAACACCCTGAATAAAATAAAGAAGCTTCTGAAGCATCAGCGGTGTAACTTCCTCTAAGCTTTCAAATACATAGGAAATCACCCGCAGCATCTTTTCAGACACGGAAAAGAGATTTTCCAGCTGCATCGCCGCAGTCATTGTCTTATGATATGCCGTATCAGCAATTTTATCTCTGTTTTCGATGAGAAGCCTCTTCATATATGCCGGAGAGGACAGTGCCGCCCGCATAACATCGGAGTATTCCTTAGACGGAATCTGTCCCGCCAGATATCTGGTAATGGTCACCTCGCCAAATCCTAGCGCAAGCGACAACGGAGCTTTTCCAATTTTATATATTTTCATCAGTTTTTCTATGTCCTCTATAGTAACAATACCTTCTTCCTCACGGTACTGCTCATCAATCTCACCGACATTTTTGTCGATAAGCCCCGGAATACTCATTTCTTCACCACACTCTGCGCAGACGGCAACTGTAATATTAAAAAAATATTGCTTTTCCTTAATCATTTTCACAATCAGTCTCTGTTGCAAAATATATTCCGTATCCTTCCTACATTCTATACAGAAATCCTTTCTTGCTTTTTCCGTCATTTTATTTCCCTCCTATTTTCCATTAACTCATTTAAAATAATATTGTAGTGGATATCTCTGCTCGTGAAATGAAATTACAATAACAAAACGATTTCCCAGCTTGTTAAACTTAATATACAGGGAAACCGTCTTCTCCTTTGTACCGCTCCTTTCCAACAGTGCTACGTCCTTGCCAAAAACGTATAACAACTCATGTTCATAGCCTTTATGCTCATTTCTTAGTACTTCTGAAAAATCTGTTACGGTAAGACTTAATAGAATTTCTTTTGCTTTCGCTTCATCAATTATATAATTTAAGAACAAATCTAAATTGTCCTGACGCTGATTATTCCGCTCAATTCGATATCTGCAATGTACTATGGCATCCTTTGCCTCCGCAAGATATGCCTCAATGTCCTGTAATGTTATATCCAATAAATTATCCTCCGCATTGATGATAGGATTTCTGGTTTTTTCTATCATTATAATATATGAAAGATCATGCTTTGTCAATATTTATTTGTACTCCTGCCTTCAACATATACTGCACGGTATTATGAATCAATTCGGTGGCAAGCAGTGTAAATGCGAGCAGCACGATGATTTCCGCAATTCCGCCAATCAGGTTTCTTCTGTTTTTCCGGCTATGGTCAACTTCCACATCATACTTATATTTCCGGTTCGATATCTGCCTTGCATAGAAAATCCCCTGAATCAGCCATATCACCGTGCCAAAAACCAACATTCCCTCAAAAAACCGGATATCTTCTCCCAAAGCGGAATACCGGTACCAAAAATACACATCATAAATCATCAAACCGATGGTAATCACACCGGTTAAAACCGTCAATGCAATGCTGCCGGCATTCTTACCGGAAAACATCTTAACCGCATGTCCGGTCACCGGAAGCTTTTCCAAATCCCTGCCAAACTGCCGTTTATCTTCCGGCACTTCATAACCATAGTTCTGAAGCCTTTTTAAATAAAGCACTGCATCCATAAAACCCACCCATAAACCGGCAGCAAGTATCATCAATGGATAAAAGGCGCAGACAAACATAACCTCGACACCAACCGGAAAATGCCACATAATTTGCTCCCCAAAATACAGCATGCACCCGTCAAGCACGGCGAGTACCGAGAACACTGCGGCAGCCCTGCCACACAATCTCTTATCTCTTTTATCGTACTTTATTTTTGTCATGCTCCGACACTCCTCTCCTTTTCGGTTTCGTAAGGTCGTAGCTCTCCCCGATCATCCGCTTTACATCTGCATCCGGCACGGTTCCGTCTAAAATAATGGAATTCCAGTGTTCCTTGTTCATGTGGTATGCCGGCACCACGGCATCAAATGCGCTCCGCCAGAAATCCCGCCACTCTATATCACATTTCACGTTCAGCCAGATATTCCCCTGCCGCTCATAGATGCAGACAAAGGTTTTTTTATTCTGTTTATGGCGCATCAACGTCCAGTTGGTATCATGAAACGGATAATCCTCAATAATATCCGAAAAAATACTGCAAAATTGGATGACGTCCTGCCTTGTCCGCATCCCCTGTAAATCCGCCTGTTTATCCATGCTTTCCTCACCACCTCTGTATTGCCATACTCTCCGCTTTGTTTCCCAAATAATACCATTCATACAGTGTGTTCGTCAAATCTTTGTTGCACACGGGTAACAAACCAAATATTTACACCGTATGCACAACCACGGAAACCACCATCACCGCTTCTTCTGTGCGCAGTGCGGCAGTCACCTCTCCCTCCATCAAATGCATAAGCTGCCTGCAAATATAAAGCCCGAGACCGCTCCCCGGTTTGTTCCCCACATTGCTGCCTCTGAAAAAGCTGTCAAAAATATGGCAGACCTCTCTATCCGGCAGCAGACAGCCTGTATTGTACACCAAAATCTTATATTCTTCCTCCTGCCGGTCAATTTCCAGCCAGACCTTCTTGCCGTCTCCATATTTGATCGCATTTTCAATAATATTCTGCAAAACCTCGATCAGACGTTCCTTATCACCGTAAACCAGGCAGTTTTTGTAAGCCCCTACCGCAAATTCAATCTGGTTTAATGCCATTTTATCTTCATAATATTCCCGAACCGCTTCCAATACTTCCGCAATATAGACTTCCCCGTTGTTTACCTCAAAATGCAGAAAATCTTCATTTGATGCCTTGACAATCTCCGAAATATACCCTTCGATTTCATCTGCCTTGTCACTAATATTTTCCGCAATCTCTTTCTTTCTGCTCTCGTCTTTATAAAGGTTTTTACTGAGTGCCTTCGCATACAGCTTAATCCCGCTTAATGGGGTTTTGATGTCATGGGATAAGGCTAACAGCAACACCTTTTTCTCTTTTTGCAGCTCCAATTCCCGCATCTTCGACTCCTCTAAATTCTCCCGCAGCAGATTAAGTCCCCAGACAAACCTGCCAAAAAAACGGTTTTTGTTTTCCAAAAGCGGTATCGTCAGGTTCCCTTTGGCAAGCTCAAACGGAATGTCGGAAAGCCGGTAAAACGGCAGTAAAATCTTCTGCCTGATATAGAGGAGGACTGCCAGCACAACCGCCAGCATGACAAAACTAATTCCGTTGACGAGTACAAGCGTTTGCACCCTGCCCGGCTCTTCCAGTACATATGTGACCTTGTAATAATTGTTTTCCGTGGCAAACACGGCATAATACGCTGCTTTCTCCTCTAAAAAGCGTGCCACTTCTTCCGTATCACTATCCTGCGCCATCGCATACAGACCGGTGATCTGCGGATATTCTTCCACACCCGCATACTGCATAAGCTCCCCAAGATTTTCCGGCGCCCTCTGCTTTTCCCGTTCAAATAAGATGGCTTCCTTCTCTATGCGATTCATGGATACCCTGTATGCCCGATCCTCCTGCCGAAGGCTTTTCCCTGAAAGAGAAATATTGACCACACTCATCAGCAGGATAAAAGACAGCACAGCCAGAAAAATCATCCTGTTTATCTTCTTCATTGTCTACTCCATTCAGTCAAACCGGTATCCGACACCCCATACCGTCTGGATATGCTGCGGTTTTTTCGGTTCCTTTTCCAGCTTTTCCCGAAGCCATTTGATATGCACCGTCAACGTCTGTGGCTCGCTGTCGCTGTCAAAGCCCCAGATTTTATGGAACAGCTCCTCTTTGGACAGCACCTTGCCCTTGTTCTCCATCAGATATATCATTAAATCCAGTTCCTTTGCGGTAACAGCGATTTCCTGCCCCTCCACATACAAATGCCTTCCCACCTTGTCGAGACAGATATTCCCTTCCACGATCTCCTGCATGGAATATCTCCGTTTGAAAATGCCGTTTACCTTTGCCAGCAGGATATCAATGTCATAGGGTTTTTCGATATAATCGTCCGCGCCGAGCAAAAGACCATTTAATTTATCTTCTTTTCCCTCTTTTGCACTTACAATGATAATCGGCGTATTGGCATTTTCCCGAATTTTACTGCACACGGCAAAGCCGTCCATTCCCGGCAGCATGATATCGAGAATAACCAGCTTTGCCTGTTCCTCTGCGTAGAGTTCCAATGCCTCTTCCCCGGACAGGGCAAGATAAGTGTCATACCCTTCCGCTTCCAGAAAATCTGCCAGCAGGCCTCCGATTTCTTCATTATCCTCGACGATGATGATATCTGCCATAATGTTCTTTCCTTTCTACCACCCCATATCGGTAAGCCAGTTGTTGACCTTCCGCTCCCTGTCACGCAGGCTTGCGTGTTCCAAAGCCTCCCCAACTGCTCCTAATTCTAACTCTCCCTTTATATTACCATCAACAATATATAAAATTCTACTGCATTTTGCTGCCACTTTCATATCATGGGTAACCAGCAGGATTGTCGTTCCTTCTTTATTCAATTTATTGAGGATATTCATGACCTCTTCGGAAGCGCTCCGGTTTAATGCGCCGGTAGGTTCGTCTGCAAAAATGACCTCCGGCTGGTTCATCAGGCTTCTACAGATACATGCCCGCTGAAGCTGCCCGCCGGACACCTCGGTAATGTCATTATCCGCAATCTCACTGATTTCCAATTTCCGCATCAGCTCCCGGCAGTATTCATTGATTTCCTGTCTGGTGCGCCCGCCTTTATCCGACTGGTATGCCGGAAGCAGGATGTTATCCATCACAGACAGATTTTTTAACATATGCATCTGCTGGAAAATGAAACCCATACTGTTTAACCGCACGAGGGCAAGCTCCTTTTCATTCAGCTTCGTAATCTCCTGCTTTGCCAGCACCACCTCGCCTGCCGTCGGACGGTCCATGCCGGACACACTGTAAAGCAGCGTGGACTTGCCGGAACCAGACGGTCCCATCACGGCGGCCATCTCACCCTTTTCCACCGTAAAGCTGATGTTTTTCAATACATTGTTCTGCCTTTTATTCGTGATATACGTTTTACACAAATCTGTTACTTTTAATGCCTCTGCCATAATTTTTCTCCTCTCATTCTATTACTATTTATGTAATTACGAAACTTTGTTTTTGCGAACTGCCGTTGTACAAAATAGATAATATCAACACAGCTACGAGCACAAGGCATACATTCGTACCAGGCTCGAAAAAGTACATTTGCTTATGGTGAATCTATACAACTTTTCGACAGCATTAGGAACGTTAGCCGAGAAAAGTTGTGTGGATTTACCATAAGCATTCCACAATCGTTCATGCTATTATTTTATCAATTGCTAAATGCTCTATTTGTACAACGGAAGTCCTGAAAAACGTCTATTCTATATTACTCATTTCCTGCGGCGAAATCTTTCTCACCTTCAGCATCGTCAACACGCAGGCGGTGACAATCGCCACAAACAGCGTGACCGGATAGAGGACATACACCTCAAAGGGATTGATTTCAAAGGTGATTTTACTCGCCCCCATAATTTTAAATACCTGCCCTGCTGTAATCTCGGAAAACGGCGTTCCCGTCAGCGTTCCAAGCAAAATTCCCACAAACAGCACCAGCATAATCCGCCTGGTCTGCCAGCTTATAATATCCCCATTGGAGAAACCGATTGCCTTTAGCATGCCCATTTCCCCCTGTTCCCGGATTAAGAACATTTTCTGCATCAGCATCACCACCAAAATATTGATGACAATGACCACTGCCAAAATCATGGTCTTTAACGGTCGGATTTGGTCCGATATCCCTCCAATCATGCTGTCGATAAACTCGGCTACCGTCTCTACCCGTGCCTCCGGCATCCGCTTTTTGACCTTATCGATGATTTCGGCAAGCTGCCCATCATCCGGCTGCTCCCTTAACAGCACCTGCACACCAAATGCGCCCACTGCCCGCCGGTAATCAAACTCTGCCACCTCCGGAAAGCGTATTCCTTCCCCCATATTCGTCATTGCCTGGTAGATTGCCGTAATGACATACGGCTTCTCCTCATCCCCATTAGTAATGTAAACGGTATCTCCAATATGGGCATCGATTTTTTCCGCCACGATATGCGTAACCGCCACCTCATTTTCATATACCGGTGGCTTCCCCTCGTCATAAAAATACATATCCATATCCGTACCCAAGCCCTGAAGGGCAAAAGACTTATAGCTCTTTTCCCCTTTCCGTATCTTAAAACGAAATGTTACCTCCATCATCACCCTGTCAATATCCATCCCCTCATCCATGAGGCTTTGCTTTATTTCGTCCAGATACGCATAATACTGCTCCCGGTCACCGGATAAAATCAGTTCCGATAATCTATCCTCCTGATTGATAAAGAAATCGCTGTCTGCCATGGCAAACCATGCCGAAATATGCTCCGAACAAAGGGTATTGATTGTATTAACCGGCATAATCACCAGCCACACCCCTACTGCGCTTGTTACCAGCAAGACCAGATACTTCCGTATCTCGCTTAGCACATCATTTCCCGCCAGAAAAGAGGTCGTCTGCATCTTTGATTGGGAAAGCCGCAGCAGCCCCTTTTTCCGGAAACGCTCCCCTTTATTGCCGCTGCGAATCGCATCCATCGGTGTCAGCCTGTTGATTTTTCCCGTGCTCAGATAGCCAAATGCCACCACAACCACGACAACGAATGTGCTTACGAAAAGCGGAAGCCCTGCCCCGCCTCCCTCTTTTTTCATCACGATACTTTCGGACACTCCCGAAAGCAGAAACCGGCTAAACGGCATGCCGGCGGCAAAGCCGAGAACGGCGCCGCAGACCGCAATCACAAAATATTTTGACAGATAGAGACGGCGGATTGCCGTGTCCCTTACGCCAATCGCTTTCATGATGCCGATTTCCCGGTAATCCTCATTGATCGTAAAGATAATCGTAAACCGGAGCATGAACACGGAAATCAGTACCAGACAAAGGCTGACGACCAGTAAAACCGCCGCCACAACCATATCCATTATGTAAGCTGCCTTGATTAACGCCTGATCTGCGCCAAATATTACGGTGAGTCCGGCATCATTGTAGTCCTGTTCAAATTTCTCCAGATTATCGGTATGCACCGAATAAAGCCTTCCGTAAGCGAAATCACTTTTTTCAAACAGCTCCTGAAAATCCCTGTCACTAATCAGATAACGGTTCAGTCCCATCCTGTCCGAACCCAGAAAAACATCCTTATAGCTTCCCTGGATTTTGAATGTTTTCTCATATCCGTTGTCCGCGTGAAGATACAGGGTATCTCCCGCCTCTAAGCCATTCCTATTCATCAGACCTCGGCTGATATAAATAGTGCCGTCCTCCATATCGGTAATCAGCCGATCCTCCGCATCAAAAAATTTCTGCTGCGCAATATGCACGCTGTTTACCATCGTCATATTATTCAGTTCCATTTTTCCGTTATTTTCCTTTTTTATCTGCTTCTCTGTCAGATAAAGCGCATCATCTGCGGAATAACCGGTTACGCTCTCTGTTTCTTGTAAAAATTTCTCCGCCTCTTTGATACTGTCCGGCAAATCTTCCTTACTTCCGCCCACGGTGGTGAAAATATAGTCGGAAATTCCGGCTTTCTCCATAAAATAGTCCGTTCCGCCCATCACCACAATTAAATTATTCAGGCTCCCCGCAATAAATGTAGTGGCGAGAAAAATAAAAATCAACAGAATCAGATTCATGGATTTTTTGCGCTGCAAATCCTTTTTCAATATTTTCAGATTCATGTCCTTCTCCCTTCTGTTTGTTTCTGCTGTCATTATAAGGGATAAATTATTAAAAAATCCTTAAATTCTCCTACTATAGAAATATGTGTAAAACATTGACAAAAAATAAACAAAATTTTATAATTATTGCATGATTGAAGTTATTTTGAACCCTGAAACCTGTGGAGAATTTTTGGAAAGGTTGCATAAATGTATTATAATGTAAATTATGAAATATGTACGACTGTTTTTTTATTGCTTTTGATTATCATTTCATTAACGACAAAGCATTTAGAAAATTTTCGTTCAAAAATGTTTAAGATTTATCTGGTCGGTGTCTTTACCAATAACTGTCTGGATGTAATCACCTGCTATACAGTTACATATTACAAGACTGTACCGGTCTGGTTGAATTATTTACTGAATTCCGTTTTTCTGGCGTTACAGTTTCTGATTCCAACCGTTTTTATGATGTATGTATATTTAAGGGTGGCACAGAATAACAAAATCAAATGGCATTTTTTGAATCTGGCATATTTGCCGGCTGCCTTTGGTATCCTGCTGATCCTTACCAACATATGGACAAAATATATTTTCTATTTTGATGAGACAGGATATCATCACGGCATATTACATACCTATTTATACATAAATGCTTCCCTTTATGCGGTCGGAACAATCATCTATACGATTGTTTGCAGAAAGATTTTAAAACGGAGGCAGTGTTTGATTGTATGTTTTATCATCATGATAACCCTGCTGCCGACTCTGATACAGTTTTTGGTTCCCAATTATATGCTCTCCGGCGTAGGAACAGCGCTCTCCGTTTATATGATATATTTAACAAATGAGAATCTGGTTGTCTATATTGATTCTACAACCGGGGCTTTAAACCGGGATGCATTCGTATTTCATATGCATGAATCCTACCGAAAAGGAATGCCGGAGCAGATTTTTATCCTGGCGCTGGATAATTTTAAAATTGTCAATGAAGTATACGGCATGAAGGGAGGAAACCAGCTCTTACAAATGCTGGTTTCTGCCCTGCAAAACGAATATTCGGATTCCCAGGTATTCCGTTTTGGAGGAGATACCTTTGCAATAGCAATCGAGGAAACCACCGAGGGGATCAAGGAGCTTGACCGTATTCGGAGGATTTTACACAAACCCTGGAGAATCCATGAGACAGAGATTGAGTTAAGCGCCTGCATCTGCCTGATCCATTCCATTCATCACAACGAGGATGACCTGATTCATGCAATGGAATATGCTGTCACACAGGCAAAATCCATCGGCAAAGGACAATTTTTTGAGGTGAATGAACAGGCTGTCAATGATATTGTAAGGAAAACTGCGATTGAGCAGGCAATGATGGCAGCAATTGAATCCGAACAATTTGAAGTTTATTACCAGCCTATTTTGGATACGCATACCGGGCATTTCCATTCTTTAGAAGCATTGGCAAGACTGAATGTACCGGGTTACGGTTATGTTTCACCGGAAGAATTTATCCGGATTGCAGAACAGAATGGAACCATTATCCAGATTGGCATGCTGATATTGCATGAAGTCTGCCGGTTTATAAAGCAGTACCATTTAAAGAGCAAGGGCATTGAATTTGTCGAAGTAAACCTGTCTGTCGTGCAATGTATGCAGGATAAAATTTATCAGGATATCCAGACTGTATTAGAACAATACAATATACCGCCTGCTATGATTAATCTGGAAATCACGGAAAGCGCCGCAGCGTATTCCGAGGAACGTTTGATTCGCAACATGGCAAGGCTTTCGCTTACAGATATTACATTTTCACTGGATGATTACGGTTCGGGATATTCCAATATAAATTATCTGGTAGATTTGCCTTTTTCCATTGTCAAGCTGGATAAATACATTGTATGGGCAGCCGTCAAAAAGGTTACTTCCCGAAAGATTTTAGAACATACAATTTCTATGTTTAAGGATATCAATTTAAAAATAGTTGCAGAAGGAATTGAGGATTTGGAGATGGCAGAAATGATTACTGCTATGGGAGCAGATTATTTACAGGGATATTTTTTCTCCAAACCTGTGCCAAAGGAAAAGCTGATAGAGTGTTTGGAGGAGGGATATCTTGAAAAGTTATATGCACAAGAAGGGTAAAGGATTAAAACAATTATTACTTCTCACGATTTTTATTTTTGCGATGAATGTGATAACGGGCTGCGGAAAACAGGACAAAGAGGTGACCGAACAGGCAAGATATATTGCCGTTATCTGTAAAGGTTCCCAGCATGAGTTTTGGAAAACCGTGGAGCAGGGGGCAAAAGATGCCGGAGAGGAACTGGGAATCCAGATAACATTTGAGGCGCCGGAAGATGAATCCCAGATTGATGTACAGATAGAAATGATGGAGGCTGCCATTCAAAATGAGGCAGATGCGATCGTATTAGCGCCGTTAGACACCGATGCATTGAATGATGTGATAGAAAAAGCAGTAGCAGCCGGTATTCCGGTGCTGACGCTTGATTCTGATGTTACAACGGATGTAAGGACTGCGACAATCGGAACGGATAACGAAAGCGCAGGAACGATTGCCGCCAGAAATGCAGCAGCTCTGATAGACGGAAAAGGCAAAGTGGCTATTATCTCATATGTGGAAGGCGCCCAGACTGCGATCGAAAGAAATAACGGATTTATTCAGGAAATGCAGGGCAAATACAATGGGAATATCGAGATTGTAGGAGTGGAATACTGTAATGGCGATTCGGAAATTGCAAAGGAACAGGCGAAGCAGTTCATCAAGGACAATCCTGATTTAAAGTGTTTCTATGGCGCAAATGAGGGATGTGCGGTCGGTATTGCAGCCGCAATTGATGAACTTGGGTTAAAAGATCAGATTACCGTCATCGGATTTGACTCCTCTGATGCCGAAATTGCATTTCTTGCAGATGGCACGATTGATGGAATGATGGTACAAAATCCATATAATATGGGATATTTGGGTGTGCGCAATATCAACAAGGTTTTAAATGGGAACGATATCGAGGAAAAGATTGATACCGGAGCAACCTATGTCAATGGTGAAAATCTGTATGACAAAGATACACAATGGCTGCTTTATCCTCTGGGCAAGGATGAAGAATAAAGTGGGGGGGACGTGAATATGACAGAGAAAAAAACAGGACTAAGCATACGAAAAAAGCTTCTGCTAAGCTATTTTGCGATTGTTGCATTGATTTTGATTGTTGGTACGATCGGTATTTATAATATTCGGGAAGTTTATTCAAATGGCAATGAAATTTTTATCAATAACTTAAGGTCGGTAGAATATTTGAAATCCATTAACCAGAATGTAAAGGAAATAGATCAGATCGTAATCAGCATGATGAGTGATTTGGATATTGATTACCACCAGAAGTATGTAGATAAAATCGGGCATCTGCAACAGGAAAATGAACAATTGATGGAGGAATATTCCAAGCTTAAGGTAACACAACTGGAAAAACGCAGATATAACCAGTGCCGACTCAGTATTCTGACCTTTAACAAGCTGATTCGGAGTATTTTGGAATCTATGGACGCAGGAAATATGGAAGGTGCAATCGGTTCTTATGAACAGGAACTGATGCCTGCAAAAGCATGTACATACGAACTGATTGAAGCAGTAGTGGAGCTGTCTACCAAAAATGCGAACAGCAAAAATGAAGAAAATCACCAGATCTATCAAAATATTATATGGATGATCTGTGTTACTATGCTGTTTGCCGTAATTGTGGCAATCGGAATTACAATACGGATGAGCAACTATTTTACCAGTAAACTGGCAGTCATCCAGCAGCTTGCAAAACGTATCTCTGAATATAATATATCGGATGACATCCAGGAAATGGAAAATGATGAGTTCGGAAAAACGATGGAAGCCCTGAACGATTCCCAGTTCATGATGCGTGATCTGCTGGAAAAAATTATTGATGAATCTGCAACCATCAGCGATACCGGAGAGGAAGTATCGCTGGCAGTCAGAAAATCAAACCAGCGGATAGAAGCAGTCAACGTAAAAGTATATGATGCCGGCGCCAAATCCAAAGAAATGACAGAACTAGTGAACCAGATATTGGAAAACCGGACACTGGATACAGATACCGTAAAGCTGTTAAAGCAAATTATCGCATACTCCAAAGTGACAAAGGGCGACCTGGAGACAGTACAGGCAGAATTAGCCAGTATCGCCATGTACCTGGAACAAATCGGAATCACATCCGATTACCAGAACGAAATTGCCAACAGCCATCGGGATCAGGTTAAGAGATTCAAAGTGTAACAATTCCGGAATTAATCAAGGAATTTTCTAAGTACGGATATGAATATATCCATGTCCAGCGGTTTTGCAATATGGGCATTCATTCCGTTCATCAATGCTGCCTCCTTATCTTCCTCTAATGCATTTGCCGTCATAGCAATGATTGGCAAATCTTTTACATCATTTCTCGGAAGCCTGCGGATGGCTCTTGTGGCTTCGTAACCATCCATAATTGGCATCTGTATATCCATTAAAACCGCATCATAATAATTTTCTGCTGCTTTTTCCATCATTACGACAGCATCTGTTCCGTCCGGTGCAGTCTCCACAAGAAAACCTGCCTCCTCGAGAATCACCTGTGCAATTTCACGGTTCAATTCGATATCTTCTACCAATAAGATACGTTTCCCACTGAAATCGGCTAACGTCCATTCCGGAACCTCTGTCTGCTTCTCCAACAGATTATTAGCGGCAAGCAGCACGGTTTTCAAATCGGACAGAAACATAGGCTTTGCGCAAAAAGCGGTAACACCCGCAGCTCTTGCCTCCTCCTCGATATCGCTCCAATCATACGCAGTCAGAATGATGATCGGCGCCTCATTACCAACCGCATTGCGAATCTGTCTGGCAGTTTCCACTCCGCTCATCCCCGGCATCTGCCAATCAATAATGAATGTATGGTAGGAATCCCCTTCATCATGGGCAGCCCTGGCACGGTACACTGCCTCTCTGCCGGAGGTTGTCCACTCAGATCGCATACCAATCTGCTTTAACATCTTATTTACACTGTCACATGTATTGAAATCATCATCCACAACCAATGCCCGCAGACCTTCCAGCTCCTTAATCTGCTGTTCCGCTTTTTCCGTATCCTGCAATTTCAATCCGATATCTACCGTAAATGTACTGCCCTTTCCCATCTCACTTTCCACACTGATTGTTCCATTCATCATCTCCACAATGTTTTTCGTAATTGCCATTCCAAGTCCCGTTCCCTGAATACCGCTCTGTGTCACAGTGGACTCGCGCTCAAACGGTTCAAAAATATGTTCCACAAACCCCGGTGACATGCCGATACCATTGTCCTTGACGATAAATGTATAATCGCCATACCCATGCCGGAATGTGGTCTTTTGCATAATCCGGAAGGAGACGGTTCCGCCGGCAGGCGTATATTTCACGGCATTGCTTAACAGATTGATAAATACCTGATTCAGCTTCAACGGATCGGCTATTACATATTCATTGGAAACCTCGAAGGTATCAATAAATAATTCAAGCTGTTTTGCCTTAATCTGGGGCTGGATAATATTTACCAGATTGTGTATCAGTTCAGAAATATTACATTCCTGTTCCTTAATCTGCACTTTCCCGCTTTCTATCCTGCTCATATCCAGAACATCATTAATCAGGCCGAGAAGATGGTTGCTGGATGCCAGAACCTTTTGCAGGCTGTCCAAAACCTGTTCTTTATTGTCAATATGACTGACTGCAATGGTAGAAAAGCCAATAATAGCATTCATAGGAGTACGAATGTCATGGGACATATTGGATAAAAATGTTGTTTTAGCCTTATTTGCATGCTGTGCCTGCATTAATGCGTCCTGAAGCGCCAACGTCTGTTCCCGCTGCTTTCTGACCTGCTCTGTGATATCTTTGGAGACAACCATAGCGATAATGTCACCGGTATTGTCATCTTTCGTCATGACGAAGGACTGGCGCACGCACATCTGATCCTGACCGGAGAACTCTTCCCAATACTCAGCGACCACCTCTCTCTCTCCCTTTCCATAACACTGAAGCAAATTCTCTATGCTTACAGCGTCATAATTTTCCGCAGATTCTTCTAAAATATATTGCTTACATTTTTCAAAATACTCGGATGCCTTACACGGAACAGTCAGCCCCACCATCTCAAGTAAAGAAATACTTTGCCCGCCTATGGTCTGGACAATATCCTGTTCTATGAGGTCTTTCGTTACATTAAACTCAAAATTACAGAAAGAATTGGACATAATCGCTATCTGGTACTGCCGTTCCTTACGGTTTGCAAGCGATCTTTCTTTTTGGATGCGCAATTCTTTTTCTTTGATCTCCGTGATGTTCTGGCGGATAAACAAAACTTTGGAAACAGCATTATCTTTTCTTTCCAGACAAATAACATTCATATGCTCCCATTGTGAGCGGCCGTCTTTTATGACCGGACATTCATACCGCAAATCGTTATGTTCCGACATAGAAGCAATAATGGCATCTTTATCCATAAAATCAACAAACTCCTGTCGTCGGCTCTCTTCTACAAAAGATGCCAGATTGTCTACGATATCCTCGTATTTCCCTCTGTCTGCAAGATCCGGAGTCTCAGGCTTTGTTCCCGCAAGATACTGATAGGTATCCTCCTCCAAATCAAACATGGCAAACCTGGAAAACAGTGTATTGACACCGCTTATAATGTAGCCCATCTCCCGATTTTCAATTTCCAACTGTTTGCGCTTGCGTTTGGCGCGAATAAGAATAACCGCAATATAGACAACAAACAGGACAATGAGCATAACCTCCAATTGGATTCCCACAAAATTTTCTTCTGCAATCATGTGCTGTGTAACATTTTTAGGAAAGGTCTGCACCAGAACATAGTTTTTTTCCGGCAGATAAGTCACACAGAGATTATCCGTGTGGCAGGATGCATCACACGCAAAAGTTTCCGAACCACCATTATCAAAAATTCCCTGAGCCTTGTCAGCAACCTCCTGACTAATCATTCCCGCTTCTGTCAAAGCATCGAGAAGGTGACCCTCGTATGTTTCATTGTCAGAACCGGCAATTACCCTGCCGTCCGGCACACACAGAAATATCTGTGCATCCTCTCCAAAATATGTGGTATTGAGCATATCTTTTAGATATTCCTCGGCTAAGAAAGCCCCCCGCAGCACGCCAATAACCTGCTCGTTATAGTATACAGGCGCATAGAAGCATGCCATTGTCTCATCAAAAAAATAGGGATCAAATACGACTTCTATGCCACTGTTTCCCTGCATGCCGTCAACATAATAATTCCGCATTGCAGCATCAGCAGTACGTCCATCGGATGCATGGTCTAAACCTTTATTGTCGGCGAACATGATGGCATCAAACTGGGAATTTTCTTCTATTCTTTTCAGCATCTGCGCTGTGATTTCCGGTTCCTCCAGACCTTCTCCTACAAAATATGCATAGGCATTAATTCGGTCTAACGCATTACTTAACTCGTTATCAATCTGCTCGACCTTCATTCGTGCAGAATCTGCCGCATAATCCCTGTTCTGCTTCTCCGTACGCCTGCTGTTTTGCTCCGTAAACCAAAAAAACAAAAAGATAATAGCTGCCAAAAGAAAAACAGCATAAATAATCTCCTGTATGGACTCTTTCTTTTTCATCTTGTATCCTCCGTGTATCTTTTTATTAAGCGAGGGCTGAAATCCTGTAAAAAAGATTCCAGCCCCCAATATTCTCATGGAAGATCAGCATTTGCAGGCTTTTCTTCACATGCGCTTATTTTTTGATCTTCATTGTCTTTTTATAACCGGTTTTGCTTTTAAACAGCTTCTTATACTTCTTAAGCTTACTCTTCGGCACCTTAATCGTTGCAGTTTTTTTGATTCCCTTCAGTGCATTCTTGCCAACTGATTTCAGCTTGGTTGATTTAATCGTAATCTTATTCAGCTTCTTAGCGCCGTAAAATGCATTCGAATCAATCTTCGTTACGTTCTTTCCAATCGTTACGTTCTTTAACTTTGTACATTTTTTAAATGCATTCTTATTAATCGCCGTTACCTTGAAGGTATATCCGCCCTTTTCCACTGTATCCTGGACTACAGCTTTGGTAATCTTTTTGGATTTTACTCCCGCTACCGCAGCCGTGCCTTTTGTCTTGTCTGATTTTGTAATCTTGTATTTGACATTATTGATGATAAAGGTTGTTCCCTTCTTCGGAAGCCCGCCTATTTTGCTCTGTGCGTACTCATTCTTTGACGTGTCAATTTCGTCTTGTTTTGCGCCTGTAAAGCTCGTATTAGAAATATATGTAACATTTTTCGGAATTACCATCTCATGGATATTCTGGCAATCCTTAAACGCATTATCCCCAATCTTTTCCAGACTGTCCGGCAGGATAATCTTGTTTAAGTTCTGGCAGCCGTCAAAGGTATCATTTTCTATGCTCTTAACTCCTTCCGGCACTTCAATTTCATGAAGGTTATTGCATCCCTGAAATGCGCCTGTTCCAATCTTGTCCAACGTCTCCCCTAAAAAGTAAATATTATTCAGATTGGTACATCCATAAAATGCATATGCCTCCAAATATTTTAACGACTTTGGCATTGTCACAGCATGAATGTTCTGGCAGCCGTCAAAGATATACTGCGGAATTGTTTCAAGATTGGTTTCAGAAAGGTCAATCTGCATATTTACACAGTCCTTAAAACAGGATTCTCCAATCGTTGTAACGCTCTTTGGCAGCTTAAAGTACCCTGAATTGTTGCTGATATTTGAATTTTTTGCAAAGGCAAATGCGCCAATGGTAGTAAGCTTTCCATCCTCTGCGAACTGGATTCCGTTCAGATTCCCGCATCCATAGAATGCATATTCTCCGATACTGGTTACGGATGCCGGAATCACATAACTCCGGTTGCCGCCCATATTGGACTCTAAGGAATAGGCAAGAATCTCCACCAGTCCTTCCGGAAGATAATAGATATCATTCACGCCATAAGATGGCGCCATGCGATATAACTTGGTTCCGTCTTTGCTCAGCAGTAATTCACCCATGTCCGTCTGCTCCGGATTCGCCGATGCCGTTTTAAACACGGTATTTTCCTCCGAAACAGAAAAATTGCGAATGGACTTTGCCAGGGAAAAGGTAGTGGCATCTATTGTAGTAAGACTCTTTGGCAAAACCACGACTCCCCGCTTTAAATCTTCAATCTGTACCGTGCCATTTTCTGCGTACTCTGTGTATACAGCTATCGTGGAAACGCCACAATCCGTAAAAGCATTCTTTCCAAAAGTTGTCACTGTGTCCGGCATTACGATCGTTTCCAGTTTGCCGCACTCCCGAAACACCTCGTCACCAATTGCTGTAACGCCTAACGGAATTACAACCTCTGTCGTCTGCTCCTTGTCACCGGTAAACGCCGTTACCACATTGTTCACAATGGTTAAATTACTGTTTGTCACCGAAAATGTCGTCGTCTCCTGTGCCTGTGCCACTTTGCCGCAGCAGACAACGGATAACATACTGAAAACAAGCACTAACAGTCCGGTCAATTTCTTACTTTTTACCTTCCCCATACTTTCTACCTCCATACATATATTATTGTCAAGTTTGCTACTCCCTTTATAACACAAAATGCGAGATTTTAAAAGAGTTTTCTTACGCATCACTTCATACAAGTATTCCAATAATATTCCAGATATTGATTTGATAACGTGACATCTCCCAACATTGCTGCGCCAATCTGATAATTTCCGGATGTATCTTTTACAAATGCAAGCTGTGTGGCAACCGTTTTGCTCATATACTCAACAAGTCCATCTTTATTGGCTCCATATTCCCCATTGCCCTGAACCACTACGATCCTCTGATTTCCCTGCGTTACCACCTCTATATTCTGAATCAGTAAATTTTGCTTGAGCCTGGATTCAAAATTATCGCCAGTACCCGCCACCGGCTGCTCCATAAAAGCAACAATTTCTGAACGCACTGTCGCATCTTCATTCATGACCGCTTTCCCATAGGTCGAAAAAGATGTCATGATACTTGCAAAAAATGCCACATATGCAATCAACATTCCGAAACAGGTCAAACCACCCAACGGACCTCCGCCGTTTACATGATTATCCCGCTTAAGTGGATAAGCAAGCATCAGGAACCATGCCCAGAAAATCAAAGAAATTTTTCTCTCATACAGCACATTTACTAAAATGGAATCTACGATCACCACAAATGCACATAGAGAAAAAAGCGGAGAAATTTTCCGCGTATTCATATAAAGGTCTATCTTCGGCTGCGTTACAATCCATATCATAGATGCAATCATAAAAAACATACATGCATAAACGAGAATCCGCCCAAGCTTCACCACGATATGCACATCACTTGCAAGCCCGCCATACGAGCCACTGTCTACAGTTACACTACTCTGAATGGAACGGGTAACAATCGGCTCTTCCGGCTTATCAAAATCCCACGGGTTGTCCTGCTCCGGTACCCCCCCTGTTCCTTTTCCTTCCCCTGCACCTGACAAACGCAAACTCCCCGTTTGCTTATCATTTTTCTCATCATCCGCTAATTTCAGTTCCATCTTCATTTCCTCCCCGGTTTTTCAGGATTGTGTCGAATGATAACCCAATCCGTTTATTATAGCATCCATTCTATCCATAAACCGATATATTGTCAATCTTTCATGATTTAACAGTTGAATGTTTTCCTAATTCCATAGCGGATAGCTATTCCTGGTCTTCTCCCTGCTTGCTCATGTCCCGATTGCGGGCTAAAATCCAAAAATACTATATCGCCTTGTTTCGGATTATACATTACCACACTTCCTTCCCAACAGGTGAGCCCCAATCAAATTCCTCAGTTACATATTCTCCATCATAATTTCTGAATATATCTTCTAAAGTAATGTCCTTGTCCTTTTTCACTTTCGTAATCACAATATTATCGTCAACTCTGCTAAGCTCCACAAGATCGTTTTCCATCATTCCCAATGCTTCAAGAAATGCTTGCGGATCTATACAAAATTTCATTGCCGGTGAATCCCTTATCAACGAAATAATTTTCTCCATTTGCGGACTAATTATTTTGCCATCCATATATATGTCAGCTTCTATCTGATTAATATAGCGCAATACCCTTTCTAATTTTTCTTTTGTAATACATCTAATATCCAGTCTGCATTCAATTTCTTCTACCTGTCTTTTATCCGACAACAAAAATTCTATACAATCGCCCTCTAAGTTACCATACTGGATAATGCTATTTGACCAACTTGTTTGTCTTGGCAAAAAATCAATCTCCGGCAAATTAGTCTTTTCCCTCACAATTTTGATTCTCTTCCTAACGGTTCCCAATCTTCCCCTTGCAATAAACCATCTATATCAGCCTTTCCTTTCATACAAAGTTGAATGTTTTCCTGTATCAAGGTTTTGTTTGGTAGTAATTTTTCCTCATGGATAACCGGCTCCTCAACCACTAAATAGTTTTCATAATCAACGGTTGCCAGTGAAGCAATGCAGCTTCCGTTATTGTAAAAAAATATATGGGAAATGTTATCCCTGCTGTCAATATTATAATTATAATCTTTGACATAGTTCCAAAACAAAACATTTTCCACATTAATCTCATATGCATAGACATCCATTGTTTCATCTGGTTTCTCTAACGCACTAATAGTGCAATATGACAAAAACTTCAAGCAAACTGCACTATAAAGCATTGGCGAATAGATAATAATTTTATTACATTCTTTTTCACACCACTTAATAAAACATTTCCATTGTTCTTTTGTAAATTTTCCTTCGCCACTATAGAGTCCAATACATAACACCCTAACCATGCTGTCATCCCCTGTTTTTTATAATTATCCTAACAACAAACTATGTTTAGCTATTACTATAACACATCAATTAGGCATAGTTAGCAAAAACATTTTTAAAGCTTTAATTCCCAGTTCTGTATTCAACAAATCCAGACCAACCGTATTATCTAAATATGTTACTTCCTTACCTATCCACATGTCAGCCGTTCTCTCTCCCAACAGACCTACTAATACATTTAAAATATCTTGTGGCACTGTCTCCAAATTCCCTGTTCTCGTAGTCACCGTTTCAAAACAATTTGCGAAGTTTGTCCATAAAACATCATCATATGCAGCAGATAACCTAATTATATTAGACATATCAAATCCTCCTGTTTTTTAATAGTTTAGCTTCAAATTCATTCATATCATGATATAAAAAGAATATGCCCTCCTCCCGATTTTCTAAAGCCAATTCATAATTCCAATATATAATTGACGGTTTTTTCGTATTTTCCCTATAATACAAACATATGTAATTATCATCATCCGTTTCTGCAATCGGAGCGATATCATACCCAAAAAAATCATAAAATTCTTCCCATGTATCATAGATTTCAGTGGCAAATAAGAATCTACTTATATGCAAAACATCATTTCCCGCATGAATTTCCAGTCGATGATCAATTCTTCTAAAACCAGATTGATATAACCGCTTGTATTCTTCCGGGAATCTTATATGATACCTCCCTATTTAGTCAAGTCTTTTTTTCCTTATTTTTCAAGGATTTTTTAGC
>JAMPFS010000134.1 GCA_023664325.1 Clostridium sp. | reverse complement strand
AACAGGCAGCATCATTAAAATTGGAAGACTAAACACAGGCATGGAAACCGCAACACCAAATCTGTTCGTCAGATGCTGAAGCAGCGGGGACATAATGGCATCTCCCACACCTGCGCTTGCCTGTACGATACCCGAAGCAACCGCAGCACGCTTTTCACCTATAATTGGGGCTAATGCCCCCATAACAATCCCAAAACATAATGCCCCCGTTCCTGCCGGAAGGAGAATCCCAAAGAAGATTAACAGACTCCACAATTCACCGCAAAACGGTATGACGATTAATCCTACTGCCATAAAAGCAATGCCAAGAAACATTACAAAGGCATTTCCCTTTTTGATTGCCAACATACCGAAAACCGGTTGCGTTGCGCCATACAAAATCTGACCTACCGCAATTACAAAACTAACAGAAGCGTAGTCAATCCCAGAGCGTAAAATGATACCGGGAAGCATGATTCCATAATTATCATGGATTCCCTGCATAATGGCAAATACAAGGCAGACGGACGCAACTGCCACGATATACTGAAAAAAATTATTCTTTCCTTTTGCCTGTTCCATAAAAATCTTCATCCTCCCAAATCGGATATTTATGTTTATCTGCTTCGGTAATTTCCCGTATGATACGGCAAGGATTTCCTGCGGCAATAACACCGGAAGGAATATTTTTATTTACCACGCTTCCCGCCCCGATAATTGTATTATCACCTATGGCAACTCCCGGCAGAATACTAACATTTGCCCCAATCCAAACATTATCACCCACTTGAATCGGCAAGGCAATTTCAAGCCCCTCGCCACGTTGACCTGCATCTATGGCGTGTCCTGCTGTTGAAAACACACAATTCGGTGCAATAAACACATTATCTCCAAAGACAACTTTTGCCCCGTCCAAAATAGTACAGTTATGGTTTGTATAAAAGTTTTTTCCAACAGAAATGTTAAATCCGTAATCACAGTAAAAAGGAGCAGTGACAACAAGTTCCCCTTTGATAGTACCCAATATCTGGTGAAGCAGTTCATTTTGTTTTTGCGTATCCGAAGGCTTACAGTTATTAAATTCATAACACAAATCTGCACACCTGCTTCTTGCCTTTACAATTTCCTCATCGTAATTTGCATCATACAAATATCCTGCCTGCGCTTTTTCCCATTCTGTCATATTTTTATATCCTCCTGATTTTGTAAACATACTATATCTGCAACCGCAAATAATACTGCCTTGCCGCCTAAAAACACTTTATTATTTTCCATACGGCAATACAGTATTCCACCTCGCTTAGATGCCTGAAACGCTGTTATATCCTGCTTGTTAAGCAGTTTTGCCCAATAGGGGACAATATGGCAATGCCCACTCCCGCAAACGGGATCTTCGTCCACTTTGCATTTAGGAGCAAACGTGCGTGATACACAGTCAAACTCTTTACCATGCGCCGATACATTCAGCAACAGACCGTCCAACTTCTCTACTTTTTCTAAATCAGGCTTCATATCCCGTATTGTACATTCGTCATCAAATATACATAATAAATCCCTGCCAAGATATGCTTCTTTCGGTTCACAGCCAACAGCTTCTATCATATCTTTTGTAACTGAAACTTTCTTCATATCAAACGCAGGAAACTCCATTTCATAAAAATCGCCTTTTTTTACAACAGTCAAATCCCCGCCCATAGTATGAAACTGAACAGAATTACTGTTTTTTTCATAAAACTTTAGCAGTACATATGCACAGGCGAGTGTTGCATGACCGCATAAATCAATCTCTCCGGCAGGCGTAAACCACCGTAAATGATAGCCCTCATTTTCCTTTACCGCAAAAGCTGTTTCAGATAAATTGTTTTCTGCTGCAATCAACATCATCAGTTCATCAGATATCCATTCTTCCAATATGCAGATTGCCGCAGGATTTCCGGCAAATGCTTTGTCTGTAAATGCGTCTACAATAAATTGTTTCATATTTCTGCTCCTTTCCATGTTCTTGACCATATTATACTTTGAATGATATAATAAGTAAAACGAATATTTCTAATGTTACCATTAGGAAAGGCGATGTTAAAATGAACCGATATATAATACTCCAAAAAATTATAGAGCTTGGCAGCTTTACAAAAGCCGCTGATGCTTTAGGATATACACAGTCTTCTGTCAGTCAGATGATAGCTTCTTTGGAAAATGAACTCTCCCTAAAGCTGCTTACCCGTTCCCGGCATGGCGTAAAGCTAACCATTGAGGGCAATGAGTTATATCCTTTTATTGAACGGGCAATTTACCAATATCAGGCAATGCAGGAGAAAGTAAAGGAAATGAAAGGTCTTGAAACAGGAATTATTCGTGTTGGCACGATTTCGAGCATTACCTGTCATTGGATGCCACAGCTTATAAAAGGCTTTAAGGAACAATACCCCAATGTACAATTTTTATTTCATCAGGGCGATTATACTCTGATTCCTGAATGGATACATACAGGCGCAATTGATTTTGGCTTTATAACGCCTTATGCCAGCACAGATTTGAAAACGGAAGTTATCAAAAACGGGGAAATGCTTGCCGTCCTCCCTAAAAATCATCCGCTTGCAGGGCAGAAAAGTATCCTGTTATCAGATTTGGCAAAAGAGCCTTTTATTCTATTGGAAGAAGGGAAATATAGTGAACCAATGGCAGCATTTGAAGCAGCGGGCGTTGTACCAGACATTAAATATACCATTCATGATGACTATACCATTATGACAATGGTAGAAGCAGGACTTGGTGTCAGCATTTTAGCCGAGCTTATGCTTAGGCGTACAAACTTTGCCAATGTCTGTCTGCCAATTAACCCGCCTATCTACCGCACTTTGGCAGTCGTTTATAAAGACAAGGATTATCTGCCAATCGCAAGTAAATACTTCATTGACTACATTATGGATCATAAAGCAGAATTGCCATAAAATATACATATCATTTTATGTATCAGTACGCCATTTTTATATGCATCGTGGAAATGTGCATAACTGCCTATTCCGTCATGGATAACTATGTTCACAG
>JAMPFS010000133.1 GCA_023664325.1 Clostridium sp. | reverse complement strand
CTGATTTCCCGTTTTTATGATACGGATGAGGGGGAAGTGTTGATTGGCGGAAAAAATGTGAAAGATTTGAACTATGAAACGATTTTGAAGAATATTTCTATTGTGTTTCAAAGGACATTTCTTACCCGTGACAGTGTAATGGAAAATATACGCATGGGCAGCAATGCGAGCCTTGAAGAAGTACGGTCAGCGGCAAAAGAAGCACAGATAGACGACTTTATTATGTCTTTACCAGATGGCTATGATACAAAAGTGGGCAGCTTCGGTTCACGATTTTCGGGCGGAGAAAAACAAAGAATTGCTATTGCAAGGGCAATCCTGAAAAATTCCCCTATCTTAATTCTTGATGAAGCTACCAGTGCGTCTGATCCAGAGAATCAGATGGAAATTGACAGGGCAATTCAGAACTTATGCAAGGGAAAGACAGTTATTGTGGTTGCACACCGTCTAAGCGCTTTAAAGATGTGTGACCGCGTAGCTGTTGTTGAAAATCATACAATCACTTGTGTTGGCACTCATGAGGATGTACGGAAAAACAATGAGTATTACAGCAAATCATGGGCTGATTATGAAGCAGCCCGCAATATTACTTATCAATTGGAAGGAGGAGAACAGCATGGCAGGGAAAGAAGTTTTGAAGAAAAATAAGAACTTTTATATTGGCGTGACAGGAACAGTCTTAGAGGGATTGCTTTCCGGCAGTCTGTTCATGCTGCTGTATTTTACGATGCAGTCCCTTTGGTCTGGAAATTTTGATTTTCAACGTTCTCTTGTACTGACAGGTGTGCTGGCGGTTATTTTTCTGTGCAGGATTTTGGTATATAGTTTTGGCTATACAAGGGCACAGATAGGTGGTGCGGAGGTAAGCAAAAATATCAGGTTGTTTATGGGAGATAAGATTAAACAGATTCCGTTGTCACGGTTTACGCAAGGGCAGACTGGCGATTATATCAATACAATCACTAGTGATGTCAATAACTATGAAAAGATATTGACACACAAAATAGGGGATTTGGCAAAGAGTATTTCCCTTTCATTTATGTTGATTGTGTTTGTTATGACCCTTTGTATTCCGGCTGGGCTGATACTTTTTGCGGCTGATATGCTGCTGATTCCGGCTTTGTGGTTATCCTTTCGTATGGTACAGAAGTATGGTAATGAAAAAAATGATATTTGTGCGGAAAACGTAAGCAGTATCGTTGAATATGTTTCAGGGATTCAGACATTCAGGGCTTATGGGATTGGCGGCACAAAAAACAAAACGGTTATAAAGGCAATGAAAGATTTCTGCGATATTAGTTTTATTTATGAAGCGAAAGTGCTGCCCATTGGGGCAGTATTAGGTATTATAATCTGGCTTTCCTGCCCTCTTACTATCTGGATTGCTTATAGTCCCTGGGCGGCTGGAACATTGGATATGGTTTCTTATCTGTTAATTTGTATGTTGCCGCTGTTTTGTGCGAAGCTGGCAAACAGTATCTTTATTGACCTGACAAGTTATAGAAACCTGATGATTTCTAAAGGTAAAATACTCAATGTTATGAGTGAGAGCGAAGAAACTGGCGGAACAGAAGCATTTATTACAAAGACACATGAGATTGCATTTCAAAATGTTGATTTTTCTTATGTTGCAGATGAGCCTGTGCTGAAAGGCATTTCCTTTATCATACCAGACCAAAAACTGACGGCGATTGTTGGGGATTCAGGTTCTGGAAAATCTACAATCTTGAATCTGATTTCTAAATACTATGAAGCAGAAAGCGGCACAATCTGTATTGGCGGCAAGCCTATCAATCATGTAGCGGCAGAGCAGGTATTGGAACAGATTTCTATGGTGGATCAGGATGTATTTCTGTTTGATGATACAATCCGTGAAAATATCCGCCATGCAAGACCAAATGCTACGGATGCGGAAATAGAAGCTGCCTGTAGGGAGGCAAACTGTGACGGGTTTATCCGTAAAATGGAAAAAGGCTATGATACTCCTACTGGAGAAAATGGGAATTTACTTTCTGGCGGTGAACGTCAACGGCTTTCTATTGCAAGGGCAATTTTGAAGAATAGCCCAATTTTGCTGTTAGACGAAGCGACAGCTTCTTTGGATATTGAAAATGAGCTGGCAGTGAAACAGGCGATTGGCAATCTCCTGAAAGACAGGAAAACGGTTGTAATGATTGCACATACGCTGTCTATTGTAAAAAATGCAGACCAGATTTTGGTGGTATCAGGCGGAAAGATTGCGGAAGCGGGAACACATGAGGAGCTTTTGGATAAAAAAGGGAAATATGCAGCTATGTGGAATGCAGAGCAGGAGATTTCAGCTTGATTAGGAATATGTAATGATAATCTATATGTCAGAGTTAAAAAAATGGAGGAAAAAGAAAATGGCAAACAAAACAGATACAAGACAAATGCTTTTGCAGGCAAGCCCTTGGAAGTTGGTACTTACACTCAGTGTTCCCGCTATTATCGGTATGGTAGTTGTCGGGCTTTACAATTTAATGGATGCGGTATTTGTGGGGCAAATGGTAGGAAGCAATGCTATGACAGCGGTTTCCGTAGTTTATCCGTTTACGTTAGTAAATACCGGAATTTCTACCCTAATAGGCGCAGGCTCGGCATCTATCCTATCGAGGGCTATTGGAAAGAAAGACCAGACAACCATTGATAAGATTATGGGGAACTTGATTGCGTGGAACCTGATTTTTTCCATAGCAATTACTGTAATTGGCATGATTTTTACAAAGCAGATTTTACGCCTTTCGGGGGCAGACGGAGAAATCCTTGACATAGCTACACGCTATTTGCGGATTATATTTGTTGGAAGCCTGTTTGTAAATTTTGCACAGTCCGCAAATATGATTATGCGTGGAGAAGGCAAATTAAAGAGGGCAATGCTTATCAGCGGCGGTGCGGCTGTACTGAATATTATTTTAGACCCGATTTTTATCACAATCCTTAATCCGGCAGGCAAAGGCGCTGAAGCGGCTGCATACGCTACAATCCTTTCACAATTTGTGCAGGCGGCTTTAACCTTATGGTATTTTCTGAAAAAGAGT
>JAMPFS010000132.1 GCA_023664325.1 Clostridium sp. | reverse complement strand
ATATTCCAGAAGTCCAGCCGGAAAGGAAGAAGATACCATTTCCTGTGAATCCACACCGGAAATCAGATATGCAAAAAAGTACAGAACATCAGGCGATTGCGCCTACAGAGAAAGAAAGCATTATTAAGCAGATAAAGGCAGGGCAAAAGCCCGTTTCTGTTGAAACCGTACAGACAGCAGGAAGACCGCCGCAGCCACAGCCGTCTATCCTTGTAAGAAAATATCCCCATTTGAAAGAGATTGAGAGTAAGCTGAAAGAACAAAACAAAGCAATTTTCGGGCGTGAGCAAAAGCGTGATAAGCTGAAAAAAGAATTATCTGAATGTACAGGCATCTTCAAAGGCGGCAGACGTAAGGAGTTACAGCAGGAAATTGACAGTCTTGACAACCAGATTTCCAATATGAAAAAGCGGCTTTCATCCATTGTGAAGGAATATAAATTTGATTCTGTCCAAGCATTCTATAAGGAATTTAATGTGGCAAAGAGAGAGAACCATGATTATGAGGCGGCTTGTACAGATTATGAAAAAACTTATGGAGAAAAAGTGGCGGATGCTAAGAGCATTAGAGAGAGAATCAGGCAAAAAGAGCAGATCGTAAAGGAGAGAGAGGCGGGCAGGACACTTCCGGCAAGACAGAAAGATGGAGAGTGCAGGTAGAATATTCAAACCACACGGAGCAGGACACTTCCGGCTATACGGACTATCTGCCAGAACGCCCGGAAGAACTGTATTTTTCACTGTTGGAGTATTTCGAGACAGATGAGGAAGATATATAGAATTGCAACATATTGTTATATTTTCTGTCTCTTTTGTCGAGTTTACAGTTATTCCGTTTGTATTTTCTTATTTGTTATGATTGAATATCAATCGACAGCTTGTCGGCAGCGTAAACACAGGATGGTGGGAAGAAATGCGGATTGTCAAGGAAGCAGAGGAGGGCAGGAATGAAATACTGGATGTAGTGGAAAGGCTGTTTGTGACAAAAGGTTTTGACAATACCAGTACAAACGATATTTTGAATGAAATCGGGATTGCAGGGGGATTGAGCCGACAAACAGTGATTGTTCACTTGTTCATTGGCTCTGCGTCTAAAGCGTCTGGCTCTTTGATGACAGTTATCTGTAAATCCTTTGCTTTAATCAAACCTTCCTACTTGCATTTCGGGCAAAAGAGAGGATAGTTCTTTAAAACTGTATCTTCTCTTATTTTGTTACGAGTTTTGTTGCCGCAAACGGGGCATAGTATCCATTCCGTGTTCATAGTTCATTACATCTTAAAGCTGTTTCTTGTTAATAACTGGAATACTAACCGCAACGCATACTATACATAAGGAAACAGCAATAAAAATAGCTTTTATATATGCGTCTATTGTCTCCACACCCATCAAAAGCGAGTTGGTATTCATCAATGCAACGGGTGAATACGGCTTTGCTTTCGGTATGATACTTAATAAATATGCCAACAGCACTACCCCACCGGTACACAGAGAAACACCTGTGTTATTTTGCAACAGCGACGAGAACAGAACCATAAGGCATATCACCCATACGCCGAACAGCCACCAAATAGCAACTGAGCAAAATAAGCTATTCGCAATACCGTTATCCCAAAAATAAGCATTGTAGCCATAGGTAATGGCAAAGCAAAGCCCGTAACCAAATGTCCAGAACGACAGTAATAGTATGGTTTTTGCAAGCACAATCTTGTATCTCGATAAACCTTTTGTCAGTACAAGCAGTAATGTTCCCGATTTGTATTCTTTGGTAAATATATCGCTAAAAATCAGTACATAAGCGATAAGAGCCATAGGAATATTCTTGAAAAACTGTGTCCATGAGGTCATTGCGTCCACTTGAATATTTGTGACAAGCAATCCGCTTTCTGCCATTGCATCAGAAAGCATTTCCATCATCCACGGTGTCAGTTTTGCAATCGCTGGATTCATAATACCAAACAGCACAAACATCAGCATGAGGATAACGAGTTTGCCTGTCCGCACAGTTTCCAGATATTCTTTTTTCAGAAAACTAAATAGAGATTTCATGTTGTCACCTCCAAAAACAGCGATTCAAGCGTTGGCTCTATTCGTTCCATTCTCTGTATGGGTAATTTGTTTTCAGCCACATATTGCATAATGTCAAAGAAAAAGTCCTCGCAGCCATGAAAAGTAAACGTATTTTTCCCTGTGCGTTTGAGATTGCCAAATACTTTTATAAGAGTATCAGCAGCCTCTTTTTCCCCTGTTTCGATGATAAATCCATCAGATGACCGCTTGTTTCGCAGTTCTGCAATAGCTCCTTGCATGGCAATTTTCCCATTGTTCAGAAAGGCGACTTCAGTGCAGATACGCTCAACATCCGAGAGAATGTGCGTAGAAAAAAGCACCGTGGTCTGCTCTCTTGCCATAAGAAGAATATCCAAAATTTCCTTGCGCCCAGCGGGGTCAAGTGCTGATGTCGGTTCGTCACAAATCAGAAGCTTTGGGCGGTTTAGAAGTGCCTGTGCAATTCCCAAGCGTTGTTTCATTCCTCTTGAAAATCCCTTAATGCGGTGATGCTCATGTCCAAGACCGACAAGTTCCAATAACTCTTTACTTCTCGTCACAATGTCGGTCTTATCCATCCCACTAACCTCTCCGCAAAGAGTTAGATATTCAGTTGGTGTCATATAGGAATAAAATTCCGGTACATCGGGCAGATAACCGATGTGTCGGTTTGTATTGGTCTGCCCAAAATGTACTTTTTCACCCATGACAGAGATTTTGCCGCTTTCCGATTTTAAAAGTCCAAGGATTGCTTTCATCGTTGTTGTTTTACCTGCGCCGTTTTTACCGATAAAACCGAAAATGCTGTGTTCAGGTACGGACAAATTAAGATCACAAAGCACTTCTTTACTGCCGAAATTCTTTTTTAGGTTTTGTATCGTTAATACATCCATATCATTCCTCCTTGCCGAGCAGAAAGTACAAAATTGGACCGATAAACTCCATGCCGATAATCGTAACAACGAGCCATAAAGTGCGATTGCCTCTTTTGTAATTTTTATGAGTCAAAATGTGATGAAGCGTGTAACCCAGCAGAGCAAACTCGGCGATTGCCAGCGGAATCAAAAATGGAAGGAATTCCATAATCTTATCCATTCTTATTTTCCTC
>JAMPFS010000131.1 GCA_023664325.1 Clostridium sp. | reverse complement strand
AAGGTCGTATTCTTGATATGGTTCGCAGTTCTCTCGACTTTGTACGCAGCCAAATCAAAGAGCATACGAAACTTGGTGCAGACGGTCTTTTCCATACAACGCCTGAATACCCTGAATTTGCATGGAAAGAAATCATCATTAACGCCATCGCCCACCGATTATAACAGCTTAATCGGCAAATATAAATCTTAAAAATAGATTTATCTTAAAGTTTTGCTTTTTGCATCATATCTTACCTCACAAAATAGAAATTTATCTGAATAAAAAAGTCATCTCTTATTCGCTCAGGATTTTAAACAGGTTATAAAACACCTCCCCCTTTTCCATCAATTCGTCAAAACTCCCTCTTTCCGCAATCCTTCCGCCGTCCATTACTATGATTTCGTCATATTTCTGCATGAGTGTTTTGTTATATCTGTGCGTAATATTGATAATGGTCATGTCCTCCTCCAGCAGTCTTTTTTCAATTTCATAAGCGGTCTCATTGTCCAGCCCGGATGTGATTTCATCCAGAAAGATCATGGTCTTATTTCTTAAAAACAGCCTTGCCAGAGCAATTCTCTGCAGCTCGCCGCCTGAAAAATTACTGCCGTTTTCCCGTATTTTTTCATCCACTCCTTGCGGAAGCCTTTGAATGGTCTCATAAATGCCAGCCTTCTTCAGGGCATTGATTACCTCTTCCTTGGAATACTCCTGATACAGGGCTACATTGTTGAAGACCGTATCGTTAAATATGTATGTCTGCTGATAGCAGACAGGGCTTACATGCATGACGCTTTCCCTGTTAAGCTCCGACAGCTCTTTTCCATTGATGAGAATTTTACCCGTATAATCCGTTCCATATTCTGTGAGAAGCTTTACGATACTGGATTTGCCGCTTCCGCTTTTCCCTACAATCGCATACTTTTTGCCCTCATCAAAGGAAAGCGTAAGATTATCCAGCGAAAAGCTGTCGCTGATTTTCTGGTGCGCCTGATTCAGGCGGATATCACGGATAGTTTCCTCTAAGCTTTCTTTGTTATCGTTTTCGCTTTCAAGCTCCAATAAGGACTCCAGCTCCGCTTTTACCTTCTCCATGGCTTTCAATTGAATCATCCCATTGGCGATTGCCTTACAGGGCGTTAAAACAAAATTCATCATATTCGTGATGGCCACCATTTCGCCAACGGTAATTCTACCCGCCACGACAAAGAGCATACAGCTTCCCAGAACAATCAGGAATGCCCCATTATTTACAAAGGATGCCAAGGCATTTGCCCAGTACAGGGTTTTGGAGGAATCTTCATTCTTTCTGCTCACAAAATCGCTTAAACTTGCCTGTTTTCCCAGAATCTGCTTCACGGCATCAAAGGTTCGGATTACCTTATGGCCGCCCAAATCATTTTTCACGCCATCCAGATAAACCTCTACTGCCTCCGTGTACGCTTTTCTGGAAGAGGCTATTTTCTTCTTCAGAATATTCGGGACTCCAAATTGCACGGCACTGACCATCGCCACAATCAGTAAGATAAAGGGTTCTACGCAAAGCAGATAAACAACGGCAACCACCACAAAAACAAACTGCATCATCATGCCGTATATATTATTGACTCCGTCGTTCAGTATGATTCCGATATCTGTCGTAAATTTGGAGAGATAATACGCCAGACCCTTCTTTTCAAACTGATTGGCAGAGATAGAAAAAAGCTTACACATCACTTGGTCACGCAAATCCTTCTCCATATCCCGCACAACGGCAGCCTGTTGCTTTTTGCTAAGCCACTCAAAAAGAAACACCGCTATGCTGAAAGCGGCGGCAATCAGGCATTTTTCCAGCAGTTCTCTGTAGCTTCTGGAATCTATCAGAAGCTGCATAACATAAGAACGCAAAGGAGCCATCACTCCCACAATCACCACTGGTATCAGGCTAATCCAGAACTTACATGCGTTTTTCCTGTAAATGCTTTTCATCATTCTTTGCTCCCCTCCGATGCCAGCCGTCAGCATTGCTATGGATTTTTTGTATCTAAAAAAATCTTCGGTTTTACTATTGAAAAATCAAGCGGGCTGCTCGTTTCTTTTTTATTGCCAGCAAGCCATATAGATACTATGTCCTTATTATACTATACTTTCCTCCATTCCACAAATGTGCAAGCCGACCCAGTAATCACTTTTTCATTCCTGAATGTAAGAACAGATACAATGTTTACAAGAACGGGGCAAAAAATAATCCCGATAGAAAGGAACAAGACAATGATTGATAGCTGGATTGCAGAAGCAACCGAATGTGATTTCAAGGCCGCTCTGGAAGTGCGGAAGCCGAAAAGCTGGCTCAAAAGTGTCAGTGCTTATGCAAATGGGATTGGCGGCACATTATTTTTCGGTATTGATAACGACAGAAACGTGATTGGTCTGACCGACGCACAGACCGATGCGGAAACAATCAGCCGGTTAATCAAGGAGCGGATTACACCTTTCCCGAACTTTATCCTTACACCTGAAAGAGCAAATGGTAAGGAGCTTCTGGTATTGACCATTTCCGCAAGACACACCACACCTTACTACTATAAGGCAGACGGTGTGATGGAAGCCTATATCCGTATCGGTAATGAGAGCGTAATCGCCCCCCGATTATGTTCTAAATCAATTAATTTTAAAGGGCATGAACCGCACTTATGATGCTCTTACTTCGGAATACAATTTTGGAGATTTCGCTTTTTCCAAGTTACGGGAAAGATACAAAGTATGGACAGGAAACAGCATGGAGGATAAACTGTTTGATTCTTTTGAGATAAGGAACAGAAGCGGCAAACTGACCAATGCGGGTGCTCTGATGGCAGATAATTCACCCGTACGTCATTCCCGTCTATTCTGCACACGTTGGAATGGGTTAGATAAAAGCGGAGACATGGTCGATGCACTGGACAGTGCAGAATATTCTGGCAGCTTGATTATTCTGCTCAATGAAGGCGTTGGCTTTGTTAAGCGGAATATGAAAACAAGCTGGAAGAAAACCGCAAACTCTCGGATTGAAATGCCCGATTATTGTGAACGAAGTGTTTTCGAAGCTCTTGTAAATGCCCTGATTCAAATGATTACAGCATTAAAGGAACTGACATACAAATTAAAATGTTTGATGACAGGATTACAGTTGAGAGCCCCGGCATCCTGCCCGGAATTGTGCGCCTGAACAATCTCCGTACCGTCCACTTCTCCCGCAACC
>JAMPFS010000130.1 GCA_023664325.1 Clostridium sp. | reverse complement strand
CAAAAATGACAATAAACTTGATAAATTTTACAATTTTCTTCATGAAAGAAAAATCCGTGTATGATGTGGATATAGAGGAACATGATACACGGTTTTTTATTTACGCGGGCAATGAGCCGGGCAGCCGCACTTATGTGGATATTTGGCGAATGCCGCAAGGGTTTTAACTTGAAGGAGGATGAGTAAAATGTTAGGAAGAAGATTTGTAAAAGGAAAACAAAGGATTGCAGCGTTTATGATGGCCCTGATTATGGTGGCTGCCAGTGTCGGAATCATTCCAATTAAGACAGATGCGGCAGGAAGGAAAGTTGCAAAGAAACTGACAGTGGCAAAAACTTCTTTGGAATTAGAGGTGGGGGAGAGCGGGCGTATTCCGTATAAGGTAACAGCCACAAAGGGAACAAGTAAGAAGATAGCGGTTAAGGTATCGGACAAAAAAGTGATTTCTGCCAAGGTGGCAGGGAAAAAAATTGTCGTCCGGGCAAAGAGGGAAGGCGAAAGTACAATTACCGTGATGACCAGGGCAAAGAATAAAAACGGTAAAAGAATCGCAAAAAAGATACGGGTGGCTGTTGAGGAGGAAAGCTATGATGAAGATGAATTGGAATATGATTTTGAGGATCGTGAATCCTATGAGGAAGATGAAACGACAGAAAACATAGATGTAAGCACGTTGGAAGAGGCTGCAACAGAGGAAGCAGGGACGGATACAACGCAGATACCGGCGGCAACAGGGAAAATAACGACAGAGGCAGCAACAGCGAAAGCAACAACAGAGGAAGTGACGGAACAACCTGCGGCTGTTCAAATGCCGGCAACAACAGAGACAAGGACAGAGGAAGCAGTGGGGAAACCGGTTACAACACAAACCACAACACAGGCACCTGCTGCGACGGAGAAGGCGACAGAGCAAACGGCAGCAGTAAAAAAAGAGGAAACGATACCGTCAATCTCGTATCAGGCGCATATTCAGGATACCGGCTGGATGTCAGGTGTTAAGGATGGGGCAACAGCGGGAACAACCGGTAAAAATAAGCGTTTAGAGGGACTGAAAATTAATCTGAAGGATGATAAAGGAAACAGCATGATTAAATACCGTGCACATGTTGAGGACACTGGCTGGCAGGGCTGGAAAACATCTGGACAGGCGGCAGGGACAGAGAATCAGTCGAAACGCATGGAAGCAATTCAGATTCAGCTTACCGGAGCTTATGCTGAAAAATATGATATTTATTATTGTGTTTATATTGCTCATTTTGGCTGGCTTGGCTGGGCAAAGAATGGAGAGACAGCAGGTTCGGAAGGCTTATCCTTACAGATGGAGGCGATTCAGGTTAAGCTGGTAAAGAAGAATGCGGCATTTTCTGTGGGAAGCAGGCATGCCATAACTGCGCCCAAACTTACATATCAGGCACACTGTGCAGATATCGGCTGGAAACCGGTGGTAAGCGAAGAAAATATAGCAGGAACAACGGGAGAGCAAAGACAGTTAGAGGGCTTAAAGATCAATTTGCTGGATACAGATGGAAAGAGCGGTATTGAGTACCGAGCACATGTATCGGATGTTGGCTGGCAGCGATGGCAGAATAGCGGATCGCTTGCAGGAACAACCGGGGAGTCCAGAAAATTGGAAGCGATCGAGATGAAACTAAAGGGAAATATTGCAAAAGACTTCGACATTTATTACAGAGTGCATGTGGCAAATATCGGCTGGCTTGGCTGGGCAAAGAATGGAGAGACAGCGGGAACGACAGGAGGAGCACGTCAGGCGGAGGCAATTCAAATCAAATTAGTAGGAAAAGGGGCGCCTGTGGATTGTGGAGGTGCGGCATATCAGAAATTGACTGTGCAGTCGGGTTATGATGCAAATGCAGCATTAAAGTATGCAGCCAGCCATTGGAATGATGGTCAGGGATTGTGTGCGGAATTTGTATCAAAATGTGTGCAGGCAGGTGGAATATCAATAACAACGCAATATATAACAACGAATTGTTATAATGCAGTGTCAAATGCGACAGGTGTTCAGGGACAGGTGCTGCGATTAAATGCTGATGGATATGCAACAAAAAGTTTAGATGGTGATATTTTATCAGCCGGTGATGTAGTGATTCAATGGTGTAATACGCATACATATAGACCACATATACTTTTGTGTGGGGGCTATGACAGCAGCGGTTACGCAACATTTTATGCGCATAATGCTGCGAAAAATAATGAAAGATTTCGGTTTAATGTGACCTATTCGAGTCAGGCACCATGCAATAAAAATTGTGACATTGGTGCAAGAGTATTACATATAAGTAGGTAGTCGGTGATTTTCTGTTATAGTATTTTTTCCCGTGTTATGTTACAATACCCCTATATGTTGCAAGGAGGGAATGACAGAATGGGGAATAAGCCGATTGCGATTGGAATAGAAAATTACAAAGAGATAGTGAATAAGCCATACTATTATATTGACAAAACTCTCTTGATTCAGGAAATACTGGCTAAAGGCGGAAAGGTGAATCTCTTTACAAGACCGCGCCGTTTCGGCAAAACCCTTGCCCTCAGCATGATAAAAACCTTCTTTGAGCAGGATACGGATGTACAGGGAAACATTACCGATAACCGGCATTATTTTGACGGCATGAAGATTAGCAGGGCAGGAGAGGACTACACCAAACATATGGGGCAGTATCCAGTGATTTCCCTGTCGTTAAAATCCGCTAAGCAGCCGGATTTTGATATGGCATATAAAAGTCTTTTAGACGAGATTGCCAAAGAGTATGAGCGCCACAGATATGTGTTGAACGGTGAGGCATTATTAGAGGCGAACAAAGAGAAATATAGCCGGATCATGGAGCGGAAGGCAGAGCGAATTGATTATGCAAAGGGACTGGAATTCTTATCCGACTGCCTGAAAAAATACCACAAACAAAACGTGATTATTTTAATTGATGAATATGATGTGCCACTGGAAAATTCCTATTTTGCTGGATTCTATGAAGAGATGATTACCTTCATCCGCTCGTTGTTTGAATCGGCATTAAAGACCAACGAAAGTCTGGAATTTGCCGTGATTACTGGATGTCTGCGGATCAGCCGGGAAAGTATCTTTACCGGATTAAACAATCTGAAAATCAATTCCATTCTCAATCAGAGTTATGCGGAGTATTTTGGCTTTACGCAAGAGGAAGTGGAGCAGATGCTGACGGATTATCACTTATCAGCGAAAATAGACGAAGTGAAAGAGTGGTACAATGGATATCTGTTCGGGGAAACGGAAGTTTACAATCCGTGGAGCGTGATTAATTATGTGGATACGGCAGTCGAAAATACTGTGGCATTCCCCAAGCCGTACTGGTCAAATACCTCGTCGAACAGCATTATCCGGGAACTGATTGAGGAAGCCG
>JAMPFS010000012.1 GCA_023664325.1 Clostridium sp. | reverse complement strand
CTGTCATCAGATACCTATGCGTTAGACAGGACGCATAACGAATAGGAGGAATCCAAATATGAATAAAGTAATTTTAATGGGACGCTTAACAAGAGATCCAGAGATTCGCTACTCTCAGGGGGAAAATGCATTGGCAATTGCCCGGTATACGTTGGCGGTTGACCGTAGATTTCAGAGAAACAGCGAACAAAGTGCGGATTTTATTTCCTGTGTAGTTTTTGGCAAAGGTGCTGAATTTGCAGAAAAGTATTTGAAACAGGGAATTAAAATTTGTGTATCAGGCAGAATCCAGACTGGAAGTTACACAAATAAAGATGGTGTGAAGGTATACACAACAGAAGTTGTAGTCGAGGATCAGGAATTTGCGGAGAGCAAAAATGCTTCTTCGGCAGGCGGTTCTGATTTTTCGGGTGGCAACAACAGCCGTCCAACCCCTAGCGCAGCCAGTGGTGATGGATTTATGAGTATACCGGAAGGCATCGAGGATGAGCTCCCATTCCAGTAAAATAGGAGGAAATTAAAATGGCATATAATAAAACAGACAAGCCAGATCGTGGCGATGCTCCAATGAAGAGAAGAAATATTCGTAGAAGAAAGAAAGTATGTGTTTTTTGTTCAGATGAGAATAATTTAATTGATTACAAAGATGTAAATAAGTTAAAGCGGTATATTTCTGAACGAGGCAAGATTCTTCCTAGAAGAATTACCGGTAACTGCGCAAAGCATCAGAGAGCTTTGACAGTTGCTATTAAGAGGGCGCGTCATATTGCATTAATGCCTTATGTAGTAGACTAATTAATACTGAAACAAGATTGTCACTGCCGGTCGTGCAGTGGCAATCATTTATCAAAATGAGGTCAGTAGTCCGAAAGTATTTATATATGGAAAGACTTATGATAGATATGCTTCCCTGGCTCAGTTGGTAGAGCGACGCATTCGTAATGCGTAGGTCGTGGGTTCGAGTCCCATGGGGAGCTGTAAGCAAATAAAACACAATATGAAAAGAGTGGAAACTTCCTGAACAATCAGGGATTTCCACTCTTTTTCTGTTCATGTCATGGAAGGAGATGGAAGAAAAATGCCTCTTTCAGCTCCTTGAGATTATATAATATAAAGATATGAGGGTAACAAATTCCAATATTTTCAGGAAATAAATTGACAAAATATTAGAAGTGAGATAACATGAAAATAATGTAAATTGTTATAAACATACAATGACAGTTATAGAGAACCTTTTCAGGTAATTGTGAAACTCTGTTTTCACAATTACCTATAAGAGATATTTTGTAAAAAAGGAGAACAGGTTTATGAGCAGATACACAAAGCACGACATTATGCGGATTGTGGAGGATGAGGATATTGAATTTATCCGCCTTCAGTTTACCGATATGTTTGGCACACTTAAAAATGTTGCAATTACTGCCAGTCAGTTAGAAAAGGCATTGGATAATAAATGTATGTTTGACGGTTCGGCAATTGAGGGATTTGTCAGAATTGACGAGTCAGATATGTATTTATATCCGGATTTGAATACGTTTGAAATATTTCCGTGGAGACCACAGCATGGCAAGGTGGCGAGAATGATCTGCGATGTCTACCGCCCAAATGGAACGCCGTTTGAGGGTGATCCAAGATATATTTTAAAGAAGGTATTAAAGGAAGCTGCCGACATGGGCTACCGCTTTAATGTTGGCCCGGAATGTGAATTTTTCTTATTTCATACGGATGATGAGGGGAGACCGACTACGATCAGCCATGAGAAAGCAGGATATTTTGATATTTCGCCACTTGACCTGGGAGAAAATGCCCGCCGGGATATCATTTTAAATTTAGAGCAAATGGGATTTGAGATAGAAGCATCCCATCATGAGGTGGCGCCGGCACAGCATGAGATTGATTTTAAGTATGCAAATGCGCTGAAGGCAGCAGATAATATGATGACATTTAAATTGGTGGTAAAGACGATTGCGAAAAGGCATGGTCTGTTTGCAAGTTTTATGCCAAAACCGGTGTATGGTGTGTGTGGCTCCGGGCTTCATATGAATATGTCCTTAGAAAAGGATGGTAAAAACATTTTTAATGACCACAGTGCGCCAAATGGCGTCAGTAAGGAGGCATATCAATTTATTGCCGGAATTATGGAGCATGCAAAGGCAATGACGTTGGTTGCAAATCCAATCGTAAATTCCTATAAGAGATTATTGCCGGGTTTTGAGGCTCCGATCTATATTGCATGGTCTGAAAAAAACAGAAGCCCATTGATCCGTATTCCTTCTGCCAGAGGAACCAATATGCGTATCGAGTTTCGCTCGCCGGATCCGGCGGCAAACCCATACTTATTGTTTGCGGTATGTTTGGCTGCGGGTTTAGACGGTATGAAACGTAACCTGGATATACCAAAAGAGATTGAGGGCAATATCTATGAAATGAGCAAAGAGGAGTTAGAGGCTGCAGGCGTTGAGGCGATCCCGTCCAATTTGAGTAAGGCGTGTCATTATTTTGAGGATGATGCGTTTATGAAGGAGGTTTTGGGGGAGCATGTCCATAAGAAATATTTAGAGGCAAAGCGCAGTGAGTGGAACCGTTTCAGGGAGCAGATTACTGCGTGGGAAATAGAGGAATATTTATATAAGATTTGATGTTTTGGCGATAGACAACTTATAGGAGAGCAAGGAGAAAGAAAATGATTAGTGTAATCGTGGTATTTCCTAAGCTTGAAGAGGCCAAAAGTATTAAGAATCTGTTGGTGAGAAATGGCATAGATGTAATTGCAGCATGTTCGACCGGCGCACAGGTGGTTAATCTGATAGATGATCTGGATTATGGGATTGTGGTGAGTGGATACAGAATGGTGGACATGATGTATAGCGAATTGCTGGAATATTTGCCGGATACATTTGATATGCTTTTGGTAGTATCCAAGCGGTACCAGGCAGAATGTAGTGACAAAAATCTTATATATCTTTCCATGCCGATCAAAGCGGCGGATTTGATTCATACGGTTAATCAGATGTATGATGAGCTGTATGATCAGATGAGAAGGAAAAAATCAAAGCCTGCGGTTCGCACAGAGCAGGAGCAGCAAATTATTATAAATGCAAAGCAGATATTAATGGATGAAAAGGGAATCACCGAAGAGGAAGCGCATAAATACCTGCAAAAGAAAAGTATGGATAATGGAACAAATCTGGTAGAAACAGCCCAGATGGTACTGGATATGTTCTGACTTTCGCAATCACTGATATAAACTTCTTTGGAAAGGAGAGAAATATGAGATTTACAAAAATGGAAGGTCTTGGAAATGATTATGTATATGTAAATTGTCTGGCGGAATCTGTGGAAAATCCATCCAAGACAGCGGTAAAAGTGAGTGACCGGCATTTTGGCATTGGCTCGGATGGGTTGATTTTGATTAAGCCATCAACCATTGCTGACTTTTGTATGGAAATGTACAATGCGGATGGCTCGAGGTCTGAGATGTGTGGGAATGGAATCCGCTGTGTGGCGAAGTATGTATATGACTATGGCTTAACAGATAAGACCAGTATTTCGGTGGAAACGCTTGCCGGAATCAAGTATCTGGATTTGAAGGTGGAAAATGGGAAGGTAGATTTGGTAACAGTGAATATGGGAGCACCCGAGCTTATGCCTGCCAAAATTCCGGTGAAATCAAATAAGGATATTTTAGTAAAAGAACCGATTGAAGTGGATGGAGTAACTTATGAGATGACCTGTGTTTCTATGGGAAATCCACATTGTGTTGTCTTTGTGGGGGATACAGCAGAATTTCCTTTGGAAACCGTTGGAGCAAAGTTTGAAAAGCATGAAGTATTTCCCAACCGTGTCAATGCAGAATTTATACAGGTTCTGGACAGAAAGACAGTGAACATGCGTGTCTGGGAGAGGGGATCCGGAGAGACGTTGGCATGTGGAACAGGGGCTTGCGCTTCGACAGTGGCGTGTGTTTTAAATGGGTTGACAGATGATGAAATTACTGTGCATCTGCTTGGCGGCGATTTGAAAGTGAGATGGGATCGGGAAGCAGATCTGGTGTATATGACAGGGCCTGCAAAGGTGGTTTTTGATGGAGAGATTCCGCTGTAGAGATTTTGCGGCATAAGAACAGGAAGAAAAAAGGAGGATATTATGTTTAAGGTAAATGACAATTATTTAAAACTGCCGGGGAGCTATTTGTTTTCCACAATTGGCAGAAAGGTAAATGCATATAAGGAAGCAAATCCGGATAAGGAGGTTATTTCCCTGGGGATTGGGGATGTGACACAGCCGCTTGCTCCTGCCATTATTGACAGTCTTCACAAGGCAGTAGATGAGATGGCAGTGAAAGAGACTTTTAAGGGATATGCACCGGATCTCGGGTATGAATTTTTGCGAAGCGCAATTGCAAAACATGATTATGCAGCCCGTGGAGCAGAGATTGCCATGGATGAAATCTTTGTCAGTGACGGGGCGAAATGTGATTCCGGAAATATCCAGGAAATCTTTGCTGTTGATAATAAAATTGCTGTCTGTGATCCGGTTTATCCGGTTTATGTGGATACAAATGTTATGGCAGGAAGAACCGGCACATATGATCCGGATACCGAGCTTTGGAGTGATGTGATCTATATGCCATGTAAGGCAGAACACAATTTTGCGCCGGAAATACCACAGGAAACACCGGATATTATTTATCTGTGTTTTCCAAACAATCCAACAGGCGCAACGATTAAAAAGGCACAGTTGCAGGAGTGGGTTGATTATGCAAATAGGGTGGGAGCAGTGATTATCTATGATGCGGCTTATGAAGCATATATCAGCGAGGCGGATGTGCCACACACAATCTATGAGTGTGAGGGCGCAAAGACCTGTGCAATTGAGCTGAAAAGTTTTTCCAAGAATGCCGGATTTACGGGAACACGTCTTGGATATACTGTGGTTCCAAAAGAATTGAAGGCGAAAGACGGAACTTCCCTAAATGCGCTTTGGGCAAGGCGGCATGGAACTAAATTTAATGGCGCGCCATATATTATCCAGCGCGCGGGCGAAGCGGTATACAGTGAGGAAGGTAAGAGGCAGACCGCAGAGCAGATTGCTTATTATATGAATAATGCTAAAATTATTAAGGAAGGTCTGGCAGAGGCAGGCTTTACGGTTTCCGGCGGTGTCAATGCGCCATATATCTGGCTGAAAACAACAGAGGGCATGAATTCATGGGAGTTTTTTGACTACTTATTAGAAAATGCAAATATTGTCGGAACACCGGGTTCCGGATTTGGGCCAAGCGGCGAGGGCTATTTCCGATTGACTGCGTTTGGAAGCTATGAGAATACCCTGGAAGCTGTCAAGAGAATTAAGGCGCTATAAGGCTTTTTTTGGATGACAGGGTGGAAATGCAGGAGCTTTTGGCATAACGGAATATCCGTTGTACAAGGATGAAAGAAAATCATCTTTGTGTTGAATAGAATACAACATTTATTCTTGCATTCACAATAGGACAGTGGTAAACTGAAAAAAGCGATAGAATATGGAAAAGGCAATGCAACAGATGCGGGCAACAAGCTTGTTGTGAGACTGCCGAAGAAAGGGAGTTTTTTGGATGAGTAAAAACATTGATTGGGCAAATATTGGTTTTAACTATATGGAGACAGAGCAGAGATTTGTGGCGAATTATAAGGATGGTAAATGGGATGAGGGCGCATTGATCTCCGATCCTATGGTTACCATTAATGAATGTGCCGGTGTGTTACAGTATGCGCAGACCTGTTTTGAAGGTCTTAAGGCATATACGACGGAAGATGGACGTATTGTATGTTTCAGACCGGACTTGAATGCGCAGAGAATGGCAGACACCTGTAAACGGCTCGAGATGCCGGTATTTCCGGAGGATAAGTTTGTAGAAGCTGTGGAAAAGGTGGTAAAAGCGAATATTGAATATGTGCCTCCTTATGGTTCAGGGGCAACTTTATATATCCGACCATATATGTTTGGAAGCAATCCGGTCATTGGCGTAAAACCGGCTGATGAGTATCAGTTCCGTATTTTTGTAACGCCGGTAGGACCGTATTTCAAAGGCGGCGCAAAGCCGATTACGATCCGTGTCAGTGATTTTGACCGTGCAGCTCCTCATGGAACCGGTCACATTAAGGCAGGACTGAATTATGCAATGAGCCTGCATGCAATTGTGGATGCGCATAATCAGGGTTATGCAGAGAACATGTATTTAGATGCTGCAACCCGTACGAAAGTAGAGGAGACAGGCGGCGCAAACTTTATTTTCATCACGAAAGATGGAAAGTTTGTAACACCGAAATCAGACAGTATTTTACCATCTATTACCCGCCGTTCTTTGATGACCGTAGCAGAAAAGTATCTGAACATGGAAGTGGAACACAGAGAGGTACTCTTTGATGAGGTTAAGGATTTTGCCGAGTGTGGGCTTTGTGGAACGGCTGCCGTTATTTCACCGGTTGGCAAGATTGTTGACCACGGAAAGGAAATCTGTTTCCCAAGCGGAATGGATGAGATGGGTCCGGTAACCAAGAAATTATATGACACCCTGACCGGCATCCAGATGGGGCGGATTGAAGCTTTGGAGGGCTGGATTAAGGAGATTCAGTAAACCATTTATCATGATATGTAATCTTTGAAATTGTAAAGGCTGTATTTTAGCTGGAATGAGCTGAAATACAGCCTTTTTTGCCTGTTTCTTACAGAAAAATAAATGGATTCTGATAATTTTCTTAAGAAAAGGCACAAGATATAGCGGGAATCAACAATATGTGGTATAGTATGGATATCATCATAAAAAAGGGAAATTGTACAATCACCTGAATAATAAAAGAGAGGTTTAAGTATGAAAAAAGGAATCGTGAAAAGAACAACAGCGCTTATGCTTACAGCGGCAATGATGATTTCTATGGCAGGCTGCGGCAGTAAATCAGATGGTGGCGGCAAAAAAAAGGACAGCAGTGGGGAAGATACGAAAGAAATGGTATATGCCGCAGAGGATTTTACTCTGGATGGCATACAGGGAGACTCGAGTACTTTTTGGGTAGAAAATGACAAATTGTATATCACGACATATGAGTGGATTGAGGGAACCACTGGTGATACGACAGAAGCAGCGGATGCCGGAGACGAAGCGACAACAGAGAGCGTGGATGCCGGAGACGAGGCAACGACAGAGAGTCAGGATGCGGATGCCGGAGATGAAACAACGACAGAAGCAGCGACAGAGAGCGCAGATGCCGGAGAGGAAGCAGAAACAACCGAGCAGGATACATCCGAAGCAGAGGATGAAGAAGATATGGAAGAACCGGATGGAACCTCGGTAGAACGTCTGTATTGCGCAAATTTGGATGGCAGTGATTTAAGGGAGCTTTCCCTGCCAGAGACAGAAGAAAATGAATATATGTATTATATGTGTCCGGCTGGGGACGGCACTTTTACATATTTATATTCTTCTTATGATGAGAAAAAGGATATGTCACTTTATTCCCTGATACAGGCAGACGAAAGCGGCAAGGTATCTGACAGGATAGATGTGACAGAAACCCTGCAACTTGACGAGGAGAATTATATTAGTAAGATGCTTATGGATGATAAGGGAAATCTGGTCTTTGTACTCAATAATGCCGTTAAGGTGTTGGATAAGAGCGGCAAGCCGGTCTGTGACCTGAAGGCGGAGAATGATGCGTGGATGGAAGGCGCTGCCAGGACATTAGACGGCAGGATTATAGTTGGTTACGTTAGTTACAAAGAAGGAGACGAGGGAACCTTTGTACAGGCGATTGATGTTGAAGGCAAAGCATGGGGCGAGAAATATGACATTGGCAAGCAGGGATTTAACAGCAGTGAGTCCTTAATGAATGGGATGAACGATTATGACTTCTACTGTAAGGATGATTCCGGTATCTATGGGTACAACATAGCTGAGAAGAAGCTGACAAAGCTTTTGGATTATATGGCATCTAATATCAACACGGACACCCTCTATAATATGGTTCCGTTTACGGACGGCAGATTTTTGTGCAATACATGGGCTGATGACGGAAGTAAGATGGTCGTGTACAGCAAGGTGGATCCGTCAACCATTAAGGATAAGCAAAAGATCAGTATGGCAATGATGTGGGTGGATGATGACATCAAAAAGGCGGCAATGGAGTTTAACGAAAACAGCGATCAGTATCAGATTGAGATTACGGATTACTCTGAGGAGGAAGATGCCCAGACAAAGATGAATGCGGATATTATTGCAGGCAATGTGGCAGATATTATCTGTCTGAGTCAATTGCCGGCTGAGCAGTATGCCTCAAAAGGATTATTGGAGGATTTGACGCCGTATATCGAGAAGGATGATGAAATCAATCCGGATGATATCGTAGACTCTTTGAGAGAGGCAATGGAAATTGATGGCAAAATGTACTATGTGACACCATCTTTTTCGGTGTCAACCCTGACAGCGGCAACAGCGGATGTCGGCACGGAAATGGGCTGGACATTTGAGGATTTGAAGAAATTGTTAAAAGAAAAGGGGGAAGGCGTGAGACCGTTTTCTTCTGAGAGTAAGGAAATGATGTTATACAGTTTCGCTGGCAATGCAACGAATGATTTTGTGGACTGGGCAACCGGGGAATGCAGCTTTGACAGCCAGGATTTCAAAGACATCCTGGAACTTTGCAATACCGGTACTGCTGAGGAACCGGAATATAATGACGACGATTATCCAAGTACGCCAGCCCTGATTAAGGAGGGAAAGATACTGTTTAACGAGGGCAGTATTGATCTGGAATCGATCCAGATGTACAAAAAGATGTATGATGGGGATATTACCTTTATCGGATACCCGGATGATGAAAAAGAGGGTTCTTATTTCTCAGTAAGCAGTAATATGGGAATCTATTCCAAGTCAGAGGTAAAAGAGGGGGCATGGGAATTTATCCGCACCTTTATGACAAAGGATTACCAGTGTAAGGAAGTCAGCGATGGCATGATGTGGAATGCGCCGAGCCGGAAGGATGCGCTGGAATTTAAGAATCAGATTGCAATGGCAACGGAGAAATTTAAGGATGAATATGGTGTGGAACATGAAGTGGTTGACAGCTCATGGGGCTGGGATGATTTAGAGGTTAAGATTGAACCATCCTCCCAGGAGGACGTTGATATGTATATGGACCTGATCAATAATACGAAAAAAATTGGCGGATGGAACCAGCCAATCATTGATATTATTGTGGAAGAGAGCAAGGCATATTTTTCCGGGGATAAGAGTCTGGATGAAACGGCAGATATTATCCAGAACCGTGTAAAAACTTATGTGAATGAAAACCGTTAGTTACTATATGATTTTTAAGGGTCGCCGCATTTTATGCGGCAGCCCTGCTTGATGTTATGGGAGGCAGAGGAAAGTGCCGGAGCGAAAAAAGAAACTGCGGATGCCGAAAAGCGGTATCACAGACAGCACACAGGAAGAGAATACGGAGCTTCGTTATACGAAACCGAAAAGAAGTAAAAAAGAACGGAAGCAGGAGATTTTATTTCTGTCGCCAAGCCTGATTGGCGTCATGGTATTTTTTATTGTTCCGTTTTTTGTCATTATCTATTATGCATTTGTGGATAATCCGATTAACCATGAGTTTGTGTTTGTAGATAATTTTATTAGTTTATTCCATAATTCGGCTTTCTTACAGGCAGCTAAAAATACGGCAACCTTTTCCGTGACGGCTGTGCCGTTAGCGGTAATTCTTTCCCTGGCTATGGCAATCCTTCTGGAACAGAATATTCCAATGCGCAGCCAGTTTCGGACTTTTTTCTTAAGCCCGATGATGGTTCCGGTTGCATCCATCGTGTTAATCTGGCAGGTGTTGTTTGATTATCACGGAGCCATCAATGAATTTGCCGGGCATTTAGGCGCAGCGCCGATTGACTGGTTCAAATCTTCTTACAGCCAGCTTGTCATTGTTATTTTATTTTTGTGGAAGAATTTAGGTTACAATATGATACTTTTTATGGCTGCCTTAAATGCGATTCCAAAGGATGTCTTAGAGGTGGCAACATTGGAAAGCGCTTCGGAGTTTCAGAAGTTTTGGTATATCAAGCTTCGGTATTTGTCATCTACGATATTGTTTGTGGCAATTTTGTCATTGATTAATTCCTTTAAGGTATTTCGTGAAGTCTATCTGCTAACGGGAAGATATCCGTATGATACACTGTATATGCTTCAGCATTTCATGAACAATACCTTTGACTCGTTAGATTATCAGAAGTTATCGGCAGCGGCAATCATTATGGCATTGGTTATGGCACTGGTTATTGCGCTTTTGTTTATAGCTGAAGATAAATTCGGAAAGGATGTGGAAGGCTGATGAACCGTAAGAAAAAAAATATCTTCAAGAAAATCCTGCTGACGGTTATAGCGTTTGTCTTTGCGGTATCCTTTTTGCTGCCGACTATTTTAACGATTGCCAATTCTTTTATGGCATCCTCGGAAATCAGCACAAATTACGGCGTGATTTTTAACCAATATCAGGAGACGGAATACGGAGAGCGCAATACGGACTATATTGCGGAGCGGGTAAACCTTAAGTTTATTCCGGATATGGTGGATTTTTCACAGTATATTACAGTGCTGCTCAAGAGTCCGGAATATCTGTTGAAATTCTGGAATTCGGTGATTCTTACGGTACCGATTGTGATTTTTCAGATTTTGATTGCCCTGGGCGCTTCTTATAGTTTTATGCGTTTTCGGGGCAGATTAAAGGAAATCGTTTTTTTTCTGTATGTAGCATTGATGTTAATGCCCTATCAGGTTACCTTAGTGCCAAATTATCTGGTAGCGGATTGGATGAATACATTAGACACAAGATGGTCTATTATTTTACCGGGCATATTTGCTCCGTTTAGTGTGTATCTGCTGACGAAATTCATGCGGAGGATACCAAGCTCACTGATTGAGGCGGCAAAGCTTGACGGCGCAAACGAATGGCAGATTTTTACAAGAGTGTGTATCCCGCTTTGCAAGGGCGCAATTGCATCCGTGGCAATCCTGGTATTTATTGATTACTGGAATATGGTAGAGCAGCCGCTTATTATGCTGTCTGATGCGGACAAACATCCGCTTTCGGTATTCCTTTCGCAGATTAACAGTGGTGAGGTGGGACTTGCATTTGCTGTTGCAACCATTTATATGGTGCCAACAATATTGATTTTCCTTTACGGTGAGGAGTACTTAGTAGATGGTATTTCCTATTCCGGAAGTGTAAAGGGCTAGGAGGTTAACGATGGAGAAAGAGACGGAATCAACGAGAAAGCAGATTGTGAAAAAGGTGGCAGCCATATTTTTGGTGGTACTGCTGATACTGACATTCTTTTCCAATACGATTATGAATTATTCGCTGCCGGAGGTGTCAACGGAGCCGGTTTCTTCCGGAAATGTTTCAAATAAGGTGCGTGGGCAGGGAACGGTAGAGACAAATTCAGATTATGAGGTTATGGTAAGCGGAGCGAGAGTCATAAAAGAGGTGAAGATTGAATCCGGTCAGGAGGTGAAGGCAGGGGATGTCTTATTTACCTTTGAGGAGGGTGAAGATACGGAGCTTAACACAGAACAGGAAACACTTGACCAGATGGAATTGGATTATGCGAAATCTTTGCTCAAAAATGCGCCGGACTATACCAGTGACAATATGGATATCGCTTCTGCAAAGGAAGATCTGCAAGAGGCAATCAATGACCAGAAGGATGCTGCAAGCAATGCCAAGAAGCTGAAGACCGCAAAAAAAGAAGCTTCAGAGGCGAAGAAAAAGGCAGATGCACAGAAGAAAAAGGTAGACAGCATCCAGGAGAAATTAGATGCGTATGGCGAGGTCGGCAGCTATGATGAGGCGCAGGCAGCTGTCACGACATTGAGCCGTGAACTGGATAATTTGAAAAAGGAACTTTCTTATCTCAGGGATGATCTCGCTGCCTTAAAACAGGGCGAGGAATTGGAGAATGAACCGGAGGCGACTGTTACAAGTAAGGAACGGGAAATCAGTTATAAAGAGATAGAGGTCAGCAACAAGGAGACGGATCTGGCAAATGCAAAGGCAACAGCCAGTGCGTTAAAATCGACAAGCGCGACAGTGTCACAGTTAAAGGAAAACCTGACAAAAGAAACCAAAACACTAACCACATTGCAGGATACCCTGGCTGAGAAAACTGCCAAAGTGGAGGAATTGAGCGCCAAGCCAACAGCCGAGGATGCGGCAAAAACGGTGAAAGAAAAGCGGAAAGCCTTAGAACAGATGTTGCTGGCTTTGAAGACAAAACAGTCAGATGATGCATTAACCCAGCAGTCGGATAATATGGATATGCAGGCAGCGAAGGAAAAGATTGAAAAGCAAAAAGCAAAAGTTGAGAAAATAAAAACGAGCAGTGATTTAAAGGAAATAAAAGCGAAGGAAGATGGTGTGGTGTCCGAGATCGCCTGCAAGGAGGGCGACAGTGTCACGGCAGATGCAGCGCTTGCGAAGATACAGTTGGCTGAGAGTGGATATATTGTCAATGTGACCGTTACGAAACCACAGGCAAAACTGGTTCGCGCAGGAGACGAGGCAACCGTTGAAAATGTATGGGATGATGATATTGAGGCGACGGTAAAAAGCATCAAGGCATCGCCTGATAATCCGAACCAGAATATGTTAATCACCTTCGAGGTAAAGGGAAATGTGAATCCGGGGGAGACTTTGGCACTGTCAGCCGGCACAAAGAGCAACCGGTATGATGCTGTTGTGCCGAATAATGCCATCCGTGAGGACAGCAAGGGAAAGTTTGTCCTGATTGTAACGGTGAAAGGAACACCGCTTGGCAACCGTTACAAAGTAAAACGCGCAGATGTGGAGGTGCAGGCATCAGACGATACTTCTTCCGGCGTGACGGGTGGAGTGTACGAATATGATAACGTAGTGACGACCTCGTCCAAACCGTTGGAGAATGGTATGCAGGTGAGGCTGGCAGAGTAAGAGATAGGAGATTATTATGAAGAAGCTTAAATGGAATTTGAATCGTAAGCAATGTATTCTCCTAGTCGTAAACGGGATTTTTCTCATGGTTTTTTTGCTGGTAACGGTTGTGGCGCATCGGGAAACTGCACCGCTTTATTCACAGCAGGCAGCCAGCCGTTGGACAAATAAAGATGAAACCTATGCCCAGGTCAGCGCCTTTTTTTCACCGGATCGGAATGTGCAGTCTGATGAGGTGAAGGGAATGCGGAATTCTCTGCTGCAAAAGCTGTCAAACGATTCTTATTATGACAGGGATGCTTCCGGAAGGGTGCTGATTGATGCATATAGCGGAGAGTGTAAGGCAGAGGTTCGCAAGGACAGCAATACACTGTCTGTCACAGTAGTGGGTGTTGGAAATGATTTCTTTTTATTCCATCCAATGCCTCTTTTATCCGGAGGATATATTTCAGGAGAGGATTTAAACCATGACAGAGTGATTTTAGATGAAAATCTCGCATGGGCGCTGTTTGGCTCGAATGATATTGTCGGCATGCAGCTTTGGATTGGAGACCGCATTTATGTGGTGGCAGGCGTAGTGGCTGTCGATGAAGATTCTTTATATAAGACAGCTTATGGAACCGACAACCGCATATATGTGACATATGACACCATAAAGGAACAGCAGGAGGAATTAAAGATCACCTGTTATGAGGCGGTCATGCCGAACCCGATTAGCAATTATGCCTTTTATGCATTGAAATCCGCATGTGGACAGGAGGAAATGGATGATTCTGACACACTCAAGGATGCGGAGAAGAACCCATTGAATTTTGACAGCTGCGAAGTGATTGAAAACAGCAACCGCTTCCAAAGCATGAAATTATTTGAAAATTTTGCGGGCAGCAGATACAGAAGCATGAGAACGAACAGTGTGGGATATCCTTTTTGGGAAAATATCGCGCGGGTAATAGTGGATAAGCAGATCCGTTTACTCATAATTCGCTGCATGTTATTGCTGTTTCCTGTGATTTGCCTTGTGGTATGCTTATACCGGATCTGGAATCGGAGGACGTGGACAGTGGGAAGCCTTATCCGGTCGGCATATGAGCAGTTCCGGGAAAAACAGATTGCCAAAGAGGAGAGAAAGCGGGAACAGATGGCGCAATTGGAAGAATCCGAGGAGGAGAGTGTACCGGAAACGGATGAGGATTTCGGGATAGAAGATGAAATGGAACAATTCTTTCAGTCTGAGGACTGGCAGGATGAGCCTGAGGATGAAGAGTGGGAGGAATCCTGAAAATACATATAAAAACGGGATGCCAAAATGTATGGCATCCCGTTTTTTCATGGAGTGTTTCGCATTGTATCCCTTTGCATATAGCAGTTTGGGAGATAGCGGAACCTGCTTTGATGATGTCAGATGTTGCTTCTTTTAACCCTTGATTAATTCTTCCAGCATTTTCGGAAGCTCGGTCTCCATATTCTCGTCTGTAAACTGACAGGTTCCCACAGCCTTGTGTCCACCGCCGCCGTATTTCAACATAAGATGTCCGACATCTAAGGTTGCGGTGCGGTTCAGGATGCTGTATCCAACCGCAGCCGAACAGCCGTGTCCGCCTTTGCCGTTTACAATCCATGCAGAAATATTCTGCTCAGGATACATACTGTAAATCATGAAACGGTTGCCGGAATAAATGGGATCTACTCCGCGTAAGTCAGAAATAATAACATCACCCTCGACACGGGTATGCGCTGTCACCATTTCTTTGAATTTCTCTGTCTGTTCAAAGTATACGTCGATACGCTCTTTTACATCGGAGAGGTTTAAAATCTCTTCTGTACTCATTGTGCGGCATGCCTGCATCAACTCTTCCATTAACTTATAGTTTGGAATCGTAAAGTTACGCCATCTTCCAAGACCGGTTCTTGGATCCATTAAAAAACCAACTAAAATCCAACCGGTAGGATTTTGAACTTCATCAATTGTAAGATTGCCGGAATCTACCTTGTCAACAGCCACCATCATCTCATCAAAATGACCGAAACGCTCCTGCCCTCCATAATAATCATAAATGATTCTGGCGCAGGAAGGAGTGATACGGCTCTCCCCCTTGTACTTGCCTTCTAACTGCTGACGTTCATGCTCGCTGGAGTGGTGGTCAAACCAAAGACCACAGCCCTCCACATAAGGAACATTTGCAAGACAGTCATTCTCATCAATTGGAACCAAACCGTCCTGTAAGTCCTTTGGATGTGCAAATGTCCAGGAATCAATAATGCCAGCCTCCAGTAATAATGCGCCGCAGGCAAGTCCGTCAAAATCGGAACGTGTTACTAATCTCATGTGATACCTCCCCGTAGGTTTTTCTTCTTATTTTATCGTATTTGCCGAGGTATTTCAAGCATGGAACAAAATTATTTATTAATATATGTGATTTTGGGATATTTTGCAATAAAACTTTGTTTTAAAAGGAAATGGACGAATTGGTTGACATGGGAAAGAATATCTATTAAACTAAACATTGGATTTCTGGGCAATTTTGGAAATATTGCATAGAAAAGTTCCGGTAACAGGAAATCAATGAGATTTTCAGAGGCATGGGATTGTAATAGAATAATAGAGCCAGGAGGGAATAAAATGCAGATTACAGACGAGACAATTGATTATGTTGGGATCCTTGCAAAGTTAGAGCTTTCGGATGAGGAAAAGGAGCAGGCAAAGCAGGATATGTCAAACATGTTGGAGTATGTGGGCAAGTTAAATGAATTGGATACAGATGGGGTAGAGCCGATGAGCCATACATTTTCTGTACACAATGTATTCCGTGAAGATGTGGTGGTAAATGAAGATGACAGAGAGAATATGTTGAAAAATGCGCCGGAACAAAAGGATGGAGCGTACAAGGTTCCAAAGACCTTTGATTAGGAGGGATAGAGAATGGATATGAGTTTAACTGCCGTAGAGCTTGGCAAGAAGATTAAGAATAAAGAGATATCTGTTGTGGAGGCAACTGCTGCATATCTGGATTGTCTTGAGGCAAAGGATAAAGATATCAATGCATTTGTCACGGTTGACAGGGAAGGCGCTTTAAAAAGAGCGGAAGAAGTACAGAAGCTGATAGAGGAGGGAAAACTGACAGGCCCGCTTGCAGGTGTTCCGGTTGGAATCAAGGACAATATGTGCATAGAGGGGATGTTAACCACCTGTTCCTCCAAAATTCTTGAAAATTTCAAGCCGACATACACGGCGACAGCAGTCGAAAAACTTATGGCAGCAGGAGCTGTTGTACTTGGCAAGACGAATATGGACGAGTTTGCAATGGGTTCCACTACCGAGACTTCTTATTATGGAGAGACAAGAAATCCGTGGGATTTGAACAGGGTTCCCGGAGGATCCTCCGGAGGTTCAGCGGCAGCGGTTGCAGCAGAGGAGGTTCCATATGCGTTGGGTTCCGATACCGGTGGAAGCATCCGCCAGCCGGCTGGCTTTTGTGGCGTGACCGGAATCAAACCCACTTATGGCCGTGTGTCACGTTATGGTCTGATTGCATATGGTTCATCCTTAGACCAGATTGGACCGATTGCTAAGGATGTGACAGACTGTGCGGTTATTTTGGAGGCAATATGCGGAAAGGATGACAGGGACTCCACCTCTGTCAAAGAAGCAAATGATGATTTCACGAAAGCGCTTGTGGATGATGTGACCGGGATGAAAATAGGGATTCCAAGAGATTATTTTGGAGAGGGCTTAGATTTGGAGGTAAGAGAGCATGTGATGGCAGCCGTAAAGGCATTAGAGGCGAAAGGGGCTGTCGTAGAGGAATTTGATTTAAGCCTGGTGGAGTATGCCATTCCGGCTTACTATATCATTGCCTCAGCAGAGGCAAGCTCCAATTTGGAGCGTTTTGACGGTGTGAAATATGGTTACCGGACAAAAGAGTTTAGCGATCTTCACAATATGTATAAAAAAACACGTTCCGAGGGTTTTGGCGCAGAAGTAAAGAGACGCATTATGCTTGGATCCTTTGTCCTTTCTTCCGGATATTTTGATGCGTATTATATGAAGGCGCTTCGGACAAAAGCATTGATTAAGCAGGCATTTGATAAGGCATTTGAGAAGTATGATGTGATTTTAGGGCCGGTTGCGCCGACCACAGCGCTCAAGATGGGAGAATCTTTAAGCGATCCGATTAAGATGTATTTGGGCGATATTTATACTGTATCAGTGAATCTTGCCGGGCTGCCGGGTATTTCCCTCCCTTGCGGACGAGACAGCAATGGATTGCCGATTGGTTTGCAATTGCTGGGAAAACATTTTGATGAAAAGAGTATTATCCGGGCAGCTTACGCATATGAACAGACAAGATCGTATGAACGGCCTGCATTTGCAGTGGAAAAGGAGGCGTAATCATGGAGAAAGTATATGAAACAGTCATTGGTTTGGAAGTGCATGTGGAATTAGCGACAAAGACAAAGATTTTCTGTGGATGTTCTACCGCCTTTGGCGGCGCGCCGAATACGCATACATGCCCTGTCTGTACCGGAATGCCGGGTTCCCTGCCGGTACTCAATAAAGAGGTGGTGAATAAGGCAATTGCCGTTGGTCTGGCAACAAATTGTACCATTACAAAGAATTGTAAATTTGACCGGAAAAATTATTTTTATCCTGACAATCCACAGAACTATCAGATTTCGCAGTTATATTATCCAATCTGCCGGAACGGTAAGGTAGAGATTGAGGTGGAAGGAAAGAAAAAATACATTGGAATCCATGAGATACACATGGAGGAGGATGCAGGAAAGCTCATTCATGACCCATATACGGACAGTTCCTTAGTGGATTACAACCGTTCCGGCGTACCGCTCATCGAGATTGTGTCGGAGCCGGATATGCGTTCTGCGCAGGAGGTTATTGCTTACCTTGACAAGCTGAGAACCACAATCCAGTATCTTGGGGCTTCGGATTGTAAACTCAATGAAGGCTCCATGCGGGCAGATGTTAACCTGTCTATCCGTGAGGCAGGCACAGAGGAATTGGGAACCCGTACGGAGATGAAGAATCTGAACTCCTTTAAGGCAATTGCAAGAGCAATTGAAAATGAGAGGGAACGCCAGATTGATTTATTGGAGGCGGGAAAAGAGGTTATGCAGGAAACCAGGAGATGGGATGATACGAAAGAATACTCCTATGCAATGCGGTCAAAGGAGGATGCCCAGGATTACCGCTATTTCCCTGATCCGGATCTGGTGCCGATTCTGATTAGCGATGAGTGGCTGGAGGAGATTAAGAGTAAGCAGCCGGAGTTTCGTGAAGAGAAAAAGGTTCGTTATCAGGAGGAATTTGAGCTTCCGGAATATGATGCGGATATTCTGACCGGCACAAAGAAGCTGGCAGATCTGTTCGAGGAGACAGTGGCACTGGGAGCGAATCCGAAAAAGGTGTCTAACTGGCTGATGGTGGAAACGATGCGGTTGTTGAAGGAAAGGGAAATGGATGCAGATGATATCAGCTTTTCTGCAAAGAATCTTGCAAAGCTCATTCAACTAGCAGATTCGCAGGCGATTAATTCCAGTGTTGCAAAGGAGGTATTTGAGGTCATTTTTGCGGAGGATATCGATCCTGATAAGTATGTCGAGGAAAAGGGGCTTAAGACAGTCAATGATGAGGGCGCGCTCCGCGCTACGATTGAACAGGTTATTGCAGATAACCCACAGTCGGTTGAGGATTACCGAAATGGAAAGGAAAAAGCAATTGGTTTCTTAGTTGGACAAACCATGAAAGCAATGAAAGGAAAAGCGAATCCTGGTATGGTAAACCAGATTTTAAAGGAATTATTATAGGGGATATGAAGGAATCCATTGATATTGAGGATATACATCTGAATATTGTTGTTTCAAGGAAAAAGGCAGCAGGGCTCCAGATTCAGGTGGCGCGTGGAGGCAGGCTTCTTGTGCGGGCGCCGCTGTCTATGGAAGATAAGGAAATCGAGAAATTTATAAAGCAAAAGGAGTTTTGGATTTATAAGCAGGCGAAGCGGTATGAAGATTATGAGGAGGAGTTTTTGGAGCAGGAGCATCTCCGGGAGCTGCCGCTGGAAAGACGAAAAGAACTTGCCTATGACCTGATGAAAGCAAAGACTGATGCCTACTGTGAAAAGATTGGCGTAAGTTATGAAAAAATCAGAATCACAACGGCGAAGAGCTATTGGGGATGCTGTACGAAGAGTAAGGGAACGATTGCTTATATCTGGCAGGTGATTTTACTGCCTGAGAAAATGGTGGATTATATTGTGGTACATGAACTGTGCCACATGATAGAAGCGAATCATTCAAAGGCTTTTTGGAGCAAGGTGGAGGAGTATATGCCGGACTGCATGGCGAGGCGCAGATGGCTCAAGGAGAATGGATGGCGGTATCAATAATGTATTCCTGATACATTGATAAAATTGAATGATTTGGAAAATGTGACAAAAATCTGCGTGAAAAAAGAAATAAAAAATGTGATGCATGTGTTTTTTACACGCATCACATTTTTTATGACGCATACAAATACTAAAAACAGCGCCAAATATTTTGTGACCAGTATGCCAGAACCGTATCCAGTATTCCGATACAGATGGTAAAGCCCAATATCAGAAACAGAAAGAACACAGACCAGCCATCAAATTGAAACGTAACCCGGTCACTGCGCCAATTGGCAAACAGGACTTCCAATCCAAGCACGATTAACGTTACCGGCCAGAAGTCGAGGATGACAGTGTAGGTGAGTGCCGGAATCATGAGGCGCAGTAACAGGAAGATGCCTAAAAGGATCAGGATCATTCCCAGGGATATGGAGCCTACACGGTGTACACGCCTGCTTTCGGGTGGAATTTTGTTGGAAGCTGCCACCGCTTCGTTGGGGGAGACAGTTCGCTTTTGTGGATTTTCATTTGCTGTTTTCGGTTCCGTCATGCAAAAGTTCCTCCTTTTTTCCTAAAATCAGTTTGATGCCCAGTACAATCAAAGCGAGCGATATTGCAAAGCCAGGAATCATATATCTGATATTCTGGATAATTTCGAGCGCATCAGCAGGCAAAAAGCCGTATAACATGTCAATGATAACGTTTAAAAGACCGCATACGCCAAATAAAATCAGTATTCCAGCCAGAAGACCGCGGTATTTTTTGATGATGGCGCCGCTTTGTACCTCGGCATCATTTACTAAAAGGTCCACCAGGATATAGTGATCCTCTATTGCCAGAAATTCTTCATTGCTTAAGCTTTTTAAGTTGTGCGCATTGAAGAAGCTGTAAAGCCAAAGAACCGGCAGAAGAAATGTCAGTTCATCAAACCCTGAGATAGTGGCACAGGCTATGATGCCCCAAAAGAGCAGTGTAATGCTCATCCCCATTTTGCGGAATCCCATGTAAAGTTCCCCGGCACCCGGGAGAAGTGAACAGATAAATAATAAAAATCCCTTTTTTTGTTTTGTCATAAAAAGACCTCCAATCCTATTTATAAAAGTTTTGTCTCCATGCGATACAGAATATTTGTCATGTATCGAATCCATCATCCCTGCTATTCACCAGAAAATCGGATATGTTTTGCAGCCAGCCGGTGAAGGCGGAACTGCTTTTGCTAAGGCTTTCTGTTATACGGATTGTATCTTTTTCCGTATTTGTGGTTTTGCTATTCCATTGCCTGCTCATATTTGAAACGCCAAATGAAAATGAGCTGTCATTTTCCCGGCTCCATTGTTGTGTTGCGGCAGAGGCAATCATGATTGCGAATGCGGCGGCCACCGCACCAGCCACCTTACAGCTATAAATAAAGAGTTCAAGCCGTTTGGAAATGGGGCTTTTGGGAGTGGAACGTTCCGTGGCATGCCGGATATCCGGCTGATGAACCCGGTCTATAATCTGAGATTTCAGATAGGCGGGCATTGTGGCATCTGTTCCGAAAGAAGTATCGGTCACATAATCGTCTAATTGTTCTGCCTTTTGAGTGGCAGCAGTTGCGGAAACGTTTACAGGGTTTTCCGGTTCCCGGGAATCACACGGAACATCAGGCATATTTGCCATTTCCTGTAATAGTTTTAAAAATGTTTCATCCATCATGCTTTACTCCTTTCTGACTGTGAGTTATGCTCGGGGCGTAATGCCTTTTTCAGCATTGCCTTTGCACGGTATATTCTGGTTTGTACTGTTTTGACATTTTCCTGTTGTGCCGCTGCGATCTCGGAAGCGGTCAGTTCTTCGTAAAAGTGCAGTCTTGCAACTGTATCATAAGGTGGTTTTAACTGCTTGCAGGCAGCTAAAAGCCGATGGCGCGCCTCCGTCTCGAGCAGCGCTTCTTCCACAGGGCTGTTGTCGGTATCCGGATTTTTAGAGGAGGAATCCTCCAAAAACGTGTCCTCTGCCGGGAGTATCCGCCGGGTGGCAGATTTCAGAAAATCAAGGCATTTTCGGGAGGTTATTTTGCAAAGCCATGCCTTTTCATAAGTCCGGTCAAAGCAGGAAAGATTTCGGTAAGCCGCTAAAAATACCTCCTGCGCCAGATCTTCGGCATCAAAGGGATTGCCGCAGGTTTTATAGCAGATCGAGTAGACAAGATTGCCGTAGGTATCCATCAGATATTCAAAATATTCTTCCTCTGTGATAAAACCGCCTCCCTTCATTACCTTTTCAATCTAGGCAATTGCGAAACTTTGTTTTGCGAACTTCCGTTGTACAAAATAGACAATATCAACACAGGTACGCTTGCGCTGCTTGTCGCTCGCAACAGTGCTAAGCTCGAAAAAACCTCGCTAAACACTGGCGGCTCCAAAGCACCTTGTTTATGATATTATCTATTTTGCACAACTAGGTTTTGGAAACCGAGAGTTTCGCAATTGTCTATGTAGGCGGCATATGAAAGGAGGTGATGTATATGGGCAGGGTTAAGGATATTTGGCTGGATTTTCTGGCGGATGAGTCCGGTATGGGAGTTGTAGAAATAATACTTATCATTGTGGTGCTAATTGCAATGGTACTGGTGTTTAAGGAACAGATTACCACATTGGTAAATAATATCTGGAAATCCATTAACCAGGATGCAAAAAAGATTTATTGACAATGCCATTCTTTAACGGGAGGCACTTCGGGTATTCATGTTGAATATGGAAGTGTCTGCTGACAGGATGCGGATCAGCGAAAGAGGAGGTGACGGCAAAGGAATAAGAAGATTTGAGCAAATGTAGTAATTTAGAACCAGTGTTTTAAATGGTTACAAATTGTTATAAAAATACCAACAAAAATAAAAAATGAAATCGTTTATTGAACTTTTTTAAAAGCAGATCAGGAGGGCATGATGAACAACAGAGGACAGACAACCATATTTTTTACACTGATTATCAGCGTGTTAATGTTTTTCACCTTCTCTGCACTTGAAGTGGGAAGAATATATATGGGGCGGATAAAAGCTGCCGCTGTTGTTCAAAGTGCTCGGTTAAGTATCATGGCAGATTATAACCGGGAACTGTTTGAACGCTATCATTTGTTATTTCTGGATCCCACATATGGAACAGGAAGCGAAGCAGTGTTAGAGGAGAAGATGACAGATTATGTGGAGTATTCTTTAAATGAGGAATCGGGAAAAATATATGTATATACGGTAGAGGAGATGGCGGTAACAGACGAGAAAAATATTTTGGATGATGATATGAGGCTTTTGAAGCAGCAGATTGAAAGCTATGAAAAAACGGCGGGAATTGTACATAGGGCAAAAGATGTCTATAAAAAATTAGAGGAAAAGAAAGTGGATGTGGAAGCAGCTTCGCAGGAAACGGAAACGAATGGCGTGGCACTTCCAAATACAACAGAGGATTCCACGGATCAGAACCTTACGGAAGAGAAGGCTTCAGAGGTGGAGGTGACCGATCCAAGAGATATGATGAAAGAAGCTCTGAAATTTGGAACGCTTTCTTTTATAAAACCTGCCGGAATGACATTGTCTGATGCAAGGATGGATTTAACAAAAGCACCGTCTTCCATGTATGAGAAACAAAACAAACAGGAGCAAAATAATAGTTTTCAGGATATAGGGATTCTGAAGCAGGTTTTGAAGCAAAGCACAAAAGAAAAGCAGGGGAATGGATTACTGGAAAAAGCCGCAATGTTAGATTATGTGGATAGCCATTTTTCTAATGCGGTAAATCAAAAAGGGGATTCTGTAGCAAAATGCGAAGTGGAGTATATTCTGGAAGGAAAAGATAACGATTATGATAATTTACAAGACGTTGTAAATGAGATGATGTGGCTTCGGATGCCGGTAAATTATGCCTATTTGCTTACAGATGAGGCAAAAAAGAGTGAAGCGCTGACATTGGCAGCAGCAATCTGCACTGCCACAGGCACGGAGGCATTGATCGAAGTTGTAAAATATCTGCTGCTGGGCTGTTGGGCATATGGAGAGGCATTATGTGATGTGCGGACACTGCTTGCCGGTGGGGAAATTGCATATATCAAGAACAGCGCAAACTGGCAGACGGACTTAAAGAATCTGACAAAGCCATCCGCATCCGAATCAAAAACGGGAGGCATGAAATATGAGGATTATTTATTAATCTTATTGGCAAAAAAACACGGAAAAGATCTGGATATCTGCTATGCCAGGATGTTAGATCTTATAGAAATGAATCTGCAAAAAGCAGACGAAACGTTCTCATTTTGTAATTGTGTGGGAGAGCTTTCGGTTCAGGGAAGCATACGAATAAATGACATGTTTGTAAAGGGAGCAGATGAGGCGGTTTATAGGTACTATTTTAACGGGAAGATAGCGTATTAGAAAAAGCATGTACCCTTTTACAAGCCCTTATATGAAGCAGATAACCCATTCATATCATATTTTTATTCTTAAAATTCAGCACTATCTCCAGGCTGGTTCGTTAGGAACCATAAACTGTTTCATATAAGGGTTTTTAAAAGGGTATATTGAAATAGGCAATTGCGAAACGCAGGTTTTCCAGACGTTCGTTGTACAATATTGACAAATCAACGCAGGCACACTTGCGTTGCTTGTCGCACGTAATGGTACATAAGGTGCCAAAATACGGCACCTAAGTACCAACGGCTCCAAAGCACCTGCTTATGATATTGTCGATATTGCACAACTAGATTTTGGAAATCAGGAGTTCCGCAATTGCCTATATTGGGAATGTAAGGAGGAGAAATTGAGGGAAAAAAATCGAGGTTCTGCCACAGTAGAAGCCTGCCTGACGGTTCCGCTATTCTTATTCTTTATGCTTGCTATGGCAGATATTTACATGCTTTTTATAGCGGAGGCGCATATTCATCAAAGTCTGGCAGAGGCAGCGGGATATACGGCACAGTATGCATATTTGGAGGATCGGTTAAAAACGCAGGGCGCAGATCGGGCAGCGGCTAAAAGCCGGGAAGATTCCGAAGAACCGGATTCAAATGGTAACTTGCAAACCGAGAAGGATGGTTGGGGTGTCCTGGTAAATTCCGCAATGCTTATAAAAAAATTTCGTGAATATCTTGGCGATGATATTTATGTAGAAAAAATGATAGCGGGCGGAAAAAATAGAATTTTTCTGACAATAAAAACGGATAAGGACAATCCTAAAATATTTTTGGCGAATGCCGATTACCGGGGAGTATTTAATGTGCCGTTATTAGGCAGCATGTCTATCCCGCTTTCCAATCAGATAAAGCAGAAGGCATTTCTAGGCTACAGTAAGGAAGAGCGGGAAATGGATTCATATGTTTATGTCACGCCGGAGCAGTCGGTCTATCATACGAGACGGAGTTGTACGCATTTGTCACTTAGTGTACACAGTGCTGCAAGCAGCCGGAAAACCGGTTATGTGCCATGCGGTTTTTGTGGAAAAGAACAGAATACAAGTGGGAAGATTTACCTTACACGGACAACAAATGTTTACCATAATAATGCAGCATGCAGCGGGTTAAAAAGGAGTGTAAGGCGGGTAAAAAGAAGCGAGGTACCAGGGCTTAGTCCCTGTTCACGATGCGGAAGTCGGTAGAGTGGGAGTAATGCCTAAAGTATAGAAAAGGGGATGAAAACAAATGAAACAGGAAGCTGTGCAAAGGAGGCAGAAGGGGAATAACAGGGGGAGCGCCCTAATTGAAATGACGTTGCTGATTCCGATCTTATTAGGGTGTATTTACTTTTATATTATGCTGTTCCTTTTTCTTACGGAAACAGCAGGGGATATGTATGGCATGGCGGAGTATTTATACGAATCCGAACGGACAAACGAAAGTGTGGCAGGTACTGTCAGCAAAAGTGGAAATACAGAGATAATAAGCATAAAAAGTACCGGAAAACTGTTTGAAATACGGGCAGAACTTCGCAGGGATGCCAGCGATGCAATAGAAAATATCAGGAGGTGGCAGCTTGTTACAGGTGGAATATAGAAAAGAGGGAATGCAGAATTATATGGTAATTTCCTGCCCAAAGGAATGTACAGAAAATTATGAAGGCATGCTCATGCAATATCATGAAGTTCCATATATTGTGCCATATGAGGTGCGGGAGGTAAACGAAAGATGCGAATTGTATTACCGGCTGCGATACCGGACTACACTGCGTTCCGTTATGGGTCATTTACCATTTACCATGCGGAGGCTTTACAATATGATTGCAAGCGTTGTGGCGGTATTAGAAACAGCGGAGGAGTTCCTGTTTGATGCCGGGCATATATTATGGAATCCAGATTACATATTTATTGAAGCAGATACGGGTAAGCTGCAATTTTGCAGTTATCCGGAGATGCAAAAGGATGAAATACCGCTTAAGAAACTGTTGGCGGAATGGATTGAGCAGACCGATAAGAAGGACGAAGCAGCGATTATGTATCTTTTGAAATTTTATAATTTGGTGACAGAACCGGATTGCAGTTTAGAGAATTTACAGGCATTTTTAAGAGAGGCGGGAAAGAAGCAGGAATACTCCGAATATGAGGCTAAAAGAACGATAAATCAAAGGATGGAGACAGCTCAAAAGCCGGAAGCGGATAGAAAAACAGAAAAAGCGGAAAGCCCACAGGAGACATTTTTATGGGGTGTGGAAGAAAAAAGTGAAAATGAGGAAACATCCGAAGAAGGCTATGCAGAGAAAATTGTCAAGTGGATGCTGATTATAACTGCACTTTTAAATCTGGTAATCATTGGACTACTCCTCTTTAATATTCTTACCTATGGCTATGTAAAATATCTGCTTGTCACAATGGCAGCAATGATTGTGCTGACTATATTTTATATGAATCTGTCAAAAGAGGAAACACCGGATGAAATGATGCAGGCATATTTTGAAGAAAATAAAGTAAAACGGGAAGATAAGGCGCAGGCGAGACTGGCATATGCCGGAATACCGAATGGGGATTATGAATCGGAAAAAGATGCAAAAGGAATGAACGTGGAATATGTAAACAGACCAAAAACAGAAAGATATGGGGAGACGACAGTGCTTACGTCAGAAGAGATTTTACAGGAAACAAAATCAGCGATAGTTCAGGAAGATTATGGACATAAGTTGATTTTATCACCCATTGTACCGGGAAGTTATTTACCGGTTCATATTGAAAACAGCATAGTGATCGGCTGTATGGAGGAAGGTTGTAACTATCTTTTAAAACAGCGGGGAATCAGCAGGATGCACGCAAAGTTGATGTATAAGCCGGATGGGTTATATCTACTGGATTTAAATTCAACGAATGGTACATATCTAAATGGAGAACTCCTCGCAAGTGGCGAGGAGTACCGATTAGAGGAGGGAGATATGGTGGCTTTTGCACAATGTGAGTTTTATGTGGTGAAATCTGTTACTGCCCTTTAATGGTGATATCTTCATCCCATATTTCGTAATCCTCTCGCTCCCAAATGAGATCGGAGATGGTAGTTTTATACATTTGCAAAGATTCTATAGGCACAATAACAGTGGTTACTTTGTCATATGAAACACCAATATTAAAATCAGTTCCAAACTGTGGAACATTTATCCCCTGGTAAAGAATGGTTCCGCCGGGGGCATAAACCCGTCCATCTTGGGAGCATAAGGTGGAAGGTAAAGTGATAGAGGTGCATTTGTTACCACCAAGAGCAACAGCAACATCTGTTACATTTTCCGGTACGATTACATTGGCAATATCGGCAAGCTGCATAATAACTGTCTTTTTGTTTCCACTTTTTTTGAGCAGTAGTTGGTTTTCTATCAAATAAGATGGATTGCCCTTTGCTACAGTAAGTTTTAAAGAGGTGTTCGTTGCAGTTCCACTAAAAGCATAATCATCAATATTTTTTATGGTAGCAGAAATATTATATGCCAGATTGTTATCTCCCCAAAAAGCTGCCCGGCTAATGGTTGTAAGTTTATCGGTATTTCCAATACTTTTCAGTTTTGGACAATTTGCAAATGCGGCATAGCTGATAGATGTTACATTATCTATAGCATTGACTGATACAAGCTTTTTACAGCTATAAAATGCACCCTTTGGAATACTTGTAATCTTTTTGTTAAGAATAACTTTTTTCACTTTTGTTCCCGCAAAAGCCTTCGGACCGATCTTTGTTGTTTTGCCGGATATTTTGATAGTGGTTGCTGCTTTGCCAGAAATACCGACTAATGTTTTTTCGTTTTTTGTATATAATATAGAAGATTTCATTTTATAGTACTTATTTTTTTTATTAATGGTAACCTTTTTTGTACTGGCATTTACAACACCAGCGCCAATTTTTTTGACAGTAGATGGAATATAGATTGCACTGGCTTTTCCTGCTGCATTTTCCTTTAATTCATAGGTTCCATCCGGAAAGGAAAGGGATTTTATTTTATTCTGCCCAAAGGCATTTTTCCCAATGGTTAATTTTTTGTATTTTTTTGCAAATTCCACCGTTTCTAACTGGTTGCAACCACAAAAGGCACCTTCGCCGATATAGGTCAGTGTATTTGGCAAAACAACTTTTGTTATATTTGAACTGGAAAGGTAATCTATATTAGCCGGAAATGATTTTCTGTCTTTCCTTTTGTATATATAAGAATAATCTCCGGGAAGCTCTACAGCAACAGAAGAACCATCCGTGGTCTGTTCTGTAACCGGGGTATCCTGATAATTGGATGTATGGCTGGCGATTTTGGTTACTTTATATTTTTTGCCCTTATAGGTAACATGGCTTGGAATAATTAGAGTTCCTGTTGTCTGTTTTGTGCCGCATACCTCTACTTTATTCTTAGAAATGGTATGGTAATAAAGTTTTCCGGATGTAAAATATTTGCCTGAATCAGCTGCTTCACTAATTAGAGGATTTGTTCCCAATGTTTGTAGAAAAACAGCACATAATAAAGTTAGCAATAATAAAATTTTTTTTACTTTCAAAGCACACTCTCCTTGTTATTTAGTTATTTGAAGTTGACACCCATGCCCTTGCTTAAGTTATTGATTTTTTTAAGGACTCTTTTTTTGCTTTTTCCGGTCAGAATTTTTGGCTGGAAATCGTTCCGATTGGGAGATGAGGACAAAGAGCAGGGAATGACCTTGACATCTTTATTTTTTTCAACCTTTCCATTTTTGATGGTAAATGTCTGCTGAAAGATCATGGTGTCTTTGTCCGAGGGATTTGTATTACCGCCAAAGCAAAAGTTACCAAGACTGTATACAATATAACGTCCCCGATACCGTTCGATTCCCTGAAGGACATGCGGGTGGTGTCCGAGAACCAGGGTTGCACCGTAGCGGATTGCATCATGGGCAATAGATTTTTGCGTGGAAATAGGATAGTAGTCTTTTTCGATGCCCCAGTGAAAGCTTACAATGATGATTTTTGCTTTCTGCCTTTTTGCCTTTTGAATCACTTTCTTTACATCGGAACTTGTGATGCCCTCTAATTTGTTAAAGCCTAAGAAGGCTATTTTGACACCCTTTACTGTTTTGTAAGCGATAGAACTATTGCGACAGTATTTAATATTGTTCTTTTTCAGGGTTTTCAGAGTATCGGAATATCCTTTTTTTCCATAGTCAAAGGAATGGTTGTTTGCAACATTTACAACCTCTACGGAACCTTTTTTAAGAATTTTGGCATAGCTTGCAGGACCTTTGAAGGTGAAAGTTTTGCTGGCACGGTTTGTAGCATTGGTAAAAGGACCTTCTAAGTTGACGATAGTGACATCATCTTTGGAAAATACTTTTTTCACCTTTTTCAGAAAATAAGCAGAGCCTTTCTTCTTATAATAATCGTTGAAGGTATTGTTGTATCTGGAATCCACGCCAAGCGTACAGTCGCCCGCTGCGGAGATTGTGATTTTGACAGATTTGTTTGTTTTCGTTTTATCAGTGGTTGCTGCAAAGGCGGTCAGACCGTTAAGGGCAGCGGTAATCAATAGCATGAAAAAAACTGCCAGAAGTTTCATTTTTGCAGAACAGACAGTTGGGTGAATCTGCTGATGGCTGTATCTGGTACTTCCGGATAGGTTCCGTAAAGATTGTATCATTGACTTTGCCTCCATGTGTTGGTTTTGCATGCAGGGATATAATAATTTGCAATTGCTCGCACTTCGTGCTTGTGCAATTGCAAAACAATCATTCGCTTTCCGGACTATCGTCCTACAAGCTCATGTTTGTTTATCCAGCAGGTCAAATCCCCCGCAGCAGTCGCCAAATGGACATGCAAGCATGTCCGCTTGGCTCGTTGCTTTGCGAGAATAAACAACTATCTTTGTCTGCAAGCAGCCACGATAGCTGGTTGCAGACAAAGATAGCTGGTTGCTTGCTGGAATTATTATATCAAAATAAAACAGTGAATACAACTTCCCATTTTGTCTGTTAAATGGTATAATAAATATAATTATAGGTATAAAAATGATACGGTGATAACCGGGAAGAGGTGATTTTTACGAAAATTAACATTTATTATGGCGGAAGAGGTCTGATTGAGGATCCGACCATTTATGTTTTAAATAGAATGACAGAGGTGTTAAAGGAACTCCGGGTAGAGGTAGAGCGGTATAATATTTTTGAGGATAAGAATGCCATTGCCACGCTGCCGTCAACGCTTAAGGATGCGGATTGTGTGATTTTGGCAGCGACTGTGGAATGGTTTGGAATTGGCGGATATATGCAGCAGTTTCTGGATATGTGCTGGTTATATGCAGATAAGCAGGAACTAAGCAATAAATATATGCTGCCGGTTGTCATGGCAACGACTTACGGTGAGCGTGATGCAGAGTTGAGTCTTGTCAAGGCATGGGAGACATTAGGCGGGATTCCGATTACCGGACTTGTGGCTTATGTTGAGAATTTGGAGGAGTTTGAACAAAACGAGAGTTACAGGCAGATTATTGAGCGGAAAGTAGAGACACTTTACCGTACGGTTTCGCAAAAGATTCAAAGTCTGCCAACCAGTAATTTAGCAGTAAAGACAAATTTGCTTAAGACGAGGACGATTGAGTTGACGCCACAGGAAAGTGAGCAATTATCTAAGTTTGTCAGTGATGAATCCTATGTAAAACAGCAAAAGGAGGATATTGAAGAACTGTCTGCCATGTTTAAACAGATGTTAAGCAGTGGTTCTGGAGGAAATGACGAGGACGAGGCGGAACAACCTTCAAATAACAAACGGTCAAGCACAAAGAATCAGAAAGCGAATAAAAAGAAAAATTCTGCGAAGAAAACAGATAAGACCGGGGAAGGGGATGGCGGTGTTTCTCAGGAAAGCGGAGCGAAGAGCAAAGCGGATGAAGCGGAAGATGAATTAATTGGCATTTTTCTTGAAAATTACCATCCGGAGCCAGGGTTTGCAGCCTCTTATGCCATTATCCTTTCAGACAGGAATAAGATTCTGCATATAGAAGCGCTGCCGGAGCAGGTGAAGGCATTTTTTGCAGCCACGAAAGAGGCAGATGTGATTTTACGAACCACTACACAGGTATTAAGTAAAATATTAGCTGGCAAGAATACGTTCCAGCGGGGATTTATGGCAGGGGAAATATCTGCAAAGGGAAGGTTTGAAAATCTGAGGATGTTAGATACCATTTTCCCATTTAGCGAGAGAAATTAACAATGTTTTGCAAAGACAGTCGAACCCATAGCATTTCGGCGGGATGCAAGATTGTAGTTAGGATGTGAAAAATATGTCATATATGGCTCTATACCGTAAATGGAGACCAGATGAGTTTGAAGAAGTAAAGGGACAGGAGCATGTTGTCACGACACTGAAGAATCAGATTATTCATGACCGGATTGGTCATGCATATCTTTTTTGTGGAACGAGGGGAACCGGTAAGACAACCGTGGCGAAGCTGTTCGCAAAGGCGGTGAACTGTGAGCATCCCTTAGAAGATGGAAGTCCGTGCAATGAATGTCCTACCTGTCAAGCAATCAGTGCAGGGAGTTCGTTGAATGTGATTGAAATTGATGCAGCGTCCAATAACGGTGTGGATAATATTCGGGATATCCGGGATGAGGTACAGTATTCTCCAACGGAGGGGAAATACAAGGTATATATTATAGATGAGGTGCATATGCTCTCGATTGGAGCATTTAATGCACTGCTGAAAACTTTGGAGGAACCACCCTCCTATGTGATTTTTATTTTGGCGACCACAGAATCCCATAAGATTCCGATTACGATTTTATCCCGCTGCCAGAGGTACGATTTTAGAAGAATCAGCTTAGAGACAATATATGAGAGGCTGGCGGAACTTTTGAAGCGGGAGGGAATTGATGCGGAGGAGAAAGCAGTCCGGTATGTTGCGAAAGCAGCAGATGGTTCTATGCGTGATGCATTAAGCCTTCTTGACCAATGCATTGCATTTTATCTCGGTCAGACATTGACCTATGAGAAGGTGTTAGAGGTATTGGGTGCCGTGGATGTGGATGTATTTAACCGTCTTATGGAACATATTGCCGCAAACGATACGATGAAAGCCCTTAAGGTGATTGATGAGATTGTATGGCAGGGACGGGAACTTTCCCAGTTTGTAGTGGATTTTACATGGTACATGAGAAATCTTTTACTGTTGCAGTCCTCAGACCATGTCAGTGACCAATTAGATATTTCTGCGGAGAATCTGGAGAGTATGAAGCAGGTTGCGGAAAAGGTGAAAGATTACCAGTTAATGCGGTATATCCGTATTTTTTCGGAAATGTCGAACCAGATCCGGTATGCAACCCAGAAAAGAGTGACACTGGAGCTGGCAGTTATTAAGCTTACTGTGCCGCAAATGGAGGACAATATGGATTCCGTTTTAGACCGGATCCGGGTGTTGGAGGATAAGGTGGAGCGGGGAGCGTTCGCTTTCAATGAAGCACAGTTGGCAGCAACTTTTGGGAATGCTGCTTCGCAAACCGAGCCACACGCAGAAAAACCGGAAGCAAAGGAGGACATCAACCGGGAGGCAATGCTTCAGAATGCGTTGCAGCCGGCGGAATATAAAGATTTGCAGGAGATTGTGAAGAGTGTCAAGGAGATACAGCAAAATCCGGAATACCGCTTAAAGCTTGGCGCACCGACACTTAAGTTTTTGGAGAAGGCAAGTATTAACAAAGGTTCTGACAATAAATCACTGATGCTTTCTTTTGACAATAGCAGGGAAGGTCAGATGGGATATGCAAAGTATTCCAGAGAGGAGACAAGGCAGGCTCTCAAAGAAGCAATTGCTGAAATGACAGGCAAAGAAGTGGAGATTGCCTGTCAGGTGAAGGACAGCTTGGAGGAGAGTGGTTTATCCAGTATTAACCTTGCGAAAGTAGATTTTCATATCAGGATAGAGGATTGATATTAGTGAAATTTTAAATAGATTAAAAAGGTAATAGTTTTATAAAATTTATAGGAGGATATAGAGATGGCAAAAAGAGGAGGATTTCCAGGAGGAATGCCTGGCAACATGAATAATTTGATGAAGCAGGCTCAGAGAATGCAAAAGCAGATGGAGGAGCAGGCAAAGGAATTAGAGGAAAAGACTTATGAAGCGACTGCCGGAGGCGGGGTTATCAAAGTTACGATTTCCGGTAAAAAGGAGCTTACAGAGGTTCATATCGATCCGGAGGCGGTAGATCCGGATGATGTAGAGATGTTAGAAGATTTATTTATGGCGGCAACGAATGAGGCGCTTCGCATGCAGGAGGAAGACCAGAATGCACAGATGTCTAAGATTACCGGCAATATGGGCGGACTTGGAGGATTACCATTCTAATGGAGCTTTACAGTGAACAGGTAAATCTTCTGGTAGAGGAATTGGGCAGGCTTCCGGGTATCGGTCATAAATCAGCCCAGAGGTTAGCATATCATATCATCAATATGCCACTTGACCAGGTGAAGGCACTATCTAATTCTATTATAACTGCCAGAGAGAATGTAAAATATTGCAAGGAATGCTTTACCCTGACGGATCAGGAAATTTGCCCGATCTGTGCTTCAAAAAACCGTGATAAAAAAATCATTATGGTGGTGGAAACACCGAGGGATTTGACGGCATACGAACGTACGGGCAAATATAATGGCGTGTATCATGTGCTGCATGGCGCGATTTCCCCCAAGCTTGGAATCAGTCAGGATGATATCCGGTTAAAGGAACTGATTATACGGTTAAGAGGGGATGTGGATGAGCTGATTATTGCCACAAATTCCGGTGTGGAAGGTGAAATTACTGCCATGTATATCAGTAAATTAGTAAAACCGACAGGAATCAAAGTGTCACGAATTGCATCGGGGATTCCGGTGGGGGGTGATTTGGAGTGTATTGATGAGGTTACACTGCTCCGTGCTTTAGAGGGACGGGTGGAACTATAAATATACATATATGTATTTTCGCACTAAATTCGCAGCCAAGCTGCTCATTAAGTGCTCAATATAAGGAGGTAAGCATATGAAAAGGATAGGAATGTTGACAAGTGGTGGCGACTGCCAGGCATTGAATGCTACAATGAGGGGTGTTGTGAAGGGGCTTTGCAACATGTATAAGGATGTTGAGATTTATGGCTTTTTAGAAGGGTACAAGGGATTAATCCGCAATAATTATAAGCTGTTGAAGGCAGAGGATTTTTCCGGTATTTTGACAAAGGGCGGTACGATTTTGGGAAGCTCAAGACAGCCGTTTAAGCTGATGGATCAGCCGACAGAAGACGGAATTAACAAGGTAAAGGCAATGAAGGATACCTATAAAAAACTAAAGCTTGACTGCCTTGTTGTATTAGGCGGCAACGGTTCCCAGAAGACGGCAAACCTGTTAAGCGGCGAGGGATTAAATGTAATCGGTCTTCCAAAGACGATTGACAATGACTTGTGGGGAACGGATATGACCTTCGGTTTCCAGTCTGCTGTTGATATTGCGACACAGGCAATTGACTGTATTCATACAACGGCTGCATCCCATAACCGTGTATTTGTAGTTGAGATTATGGGGCATAAGGTAGGGCATATCACATTGCATGCCGGTATTGCAGGCGGAGCAGACATTATTCTGCTTCCGGAGATTCCATATGATATTAAGAGTGTATGTAAGGCATTGGATAAGAGAAGCAAGGCAGGCAAGGGATTTTCCATTATTGCTGTGGCAGAGGGCGCTATTTCCAAAGAGGATGCAGCCCTTCCAAAGAAAAAGAGAAAGGAAAAGATTGCAAACCGTCCATATCCTTCCGTTGCCTATGAAATTGCAGACCAGATTAAGGATAGCTGCGGATGTGAGGTAAGAATTGCAGTTCCGGGACATACACAGAGAGGTGGCGGCCCAAATGCATATGACCGTGTGCTTTCCTCCAGGTTTGGCGCTTATGCAGCGCAGCTGATTCATGATGAGAAGTATGGACGTCTTGTGGTACTCAAAGACAATGATGTGACAGACATAGCGCTTTCCGATTCCGCAGGAAAGTTAAAATATGTATCACCGGATGACAGCATTGTACAGAATGCAAGAACGCTGGGAATTTCCTTTGGCGATGAATAACAGGTAACATTTTCTCCTCATAGACATATTCTAATAGTATGGAAGATGTCTGTGAGGAGATTATTTATGAATATGCCAGGTTTGAATTATGATTTGGATTCTCTTTTTCCACAAGAGCCGGATTTTTATGCGGAGGAAGAGCTTTGCATGCGGGATTATGAGTATATGAAACGATTGTATCCGAAAGAAGTAAGGCTTATTGCGTCTGTGTTGGAAGAATATTTGGATCGGTTAGAGTATGAGGGCAGTCCGATGTATGCACAGTATCCGGATGCGGTAACCATTTACCGGATTGCCGGTGAAATATGGAAAAAACTTTCCTTAAAGGAAGATGAGAAAGAAACATGCCAGATAAAGAATATGGTACAGGTTATGGTGTGTCAGGAAATGTATGTGAGAAGAAGGAGACATGACCGTTTCTGCCGAAAATTTGCCACGGCGCAAAATCAGGGAAATGCATCTTCAGAGCGTAACAGGGGCATACATTATTCTATGTAAAGACATTCGTCTGCGGGTGGATGGTGGAACTGTGCGTGATACAAAACAGATGCAAAACGGATATAGAATTATATGAAATAAGAATACAACACTGTTTATGTGTGAAAAATAGATAAATATAGGAGTATATTATGGACGGAAGAGTGTTGGGCAAAATACTGGTTCTTATCATGATATTTATCGGAACCATTTTTGTTGTAAATAGAATGAATAACCGGGGAGTAGAGGAAGTGTCGGTGGAGATGGAGCAGGCGACACTTCCCATTGTGTATGTGCGTTACCATGATAATTTTATCAATACGCTGCATGGATATACCGGTAAAGTTGATACAACGTATTTCCGGGATACGATTACCCCGATGGATCGTGGACAGACCATCGAACTTTGGTTAAATCAGGGCAGTCAGGAATATGCAGCCTATGAATATGAGCTGAGAAGCCAGTATCAGGGAAATTTGATTGAGGATGGTTCGGTATCGGAGCTGAACTATTCCGATGGATATGATAAAGTCAGAATCACGTTCCGCACCGCATTGGAGGAACAGCAGGAGTATGTGCTGGTGCTTAAAGCGATGGACGGTGAAGAGGCGGCTGTGAGGTACTATACCAGAGTTGTTGTTGAGAATAACTTTCATGCAGATGAACTGCTGGATTTTGTGAAAAATTTTAATAATGCATTATTTGATAAGGAAGAAGCAGAGAGTGTGATTTCCAAAAGCATAGAGCCGAATGAGGATGGCAATAATGAATATTTATCCAATGTGGATATCCATTCCAGTTTTTATACCATTACTTTTGCTGACCTGAACCCGACGAGAATTACCAAGCCGGTTGCCAGTATTAAAGAGATTGATGACAGCTATGCGGTTATTCAGTTGAAGTATATGATCGCTGCGGTGGAAAATAAGGTCGTGGAAAATTTTTATGTGACAGAGGATTACCGTGTCCGCACGGCAGATGAGGATAATATTTATCTGTTGGACTATAACCGGACACAGGAAGCTTTGTTTATGACAGAAAATGTGGATCCCAGCAGTAATATGTTTAAAATCGGCATTGCAAATGATGAAGAATTTCAGTTTATGACCGCCGGCAAACAGAAAAAAATTGCATTTACACAGGCGAGACAGTTATGGTACTACGATTATAATGGGGGTACGATTACCAATGTATATGGCTTTAGCCAGGCCGATAATTATACCGACAGCCGCGTTACCTATGATGCGCATGATATCAAGATTTTAGCATTGCAGGATAATGGAGATATTGTGTTTGCCGTATATGGCTATATGAACCGGGGCGTCCATGAGGGAAAAGTTGGAATTGCGGTTTATCAATTTACGGCGGAAAAAGACCGGATGCAGGAGGTTTTGTTTATCGAGAACAATAAGCCGTATGACATTTTAGAGGAGGATATGGAGACTCTCATGTATCTGAATGAAGCAGGGGAATTTTACTATTTTGATAACGACTGTATTGTGAAAGTAGATACCCGGACAAAGATTTCAGAGATATTTATTGAGGATGTCTTAAATGAGCATCTTGCTGTTTCAGATGATAATCATTTAATCGGATATCCAAATGCGCTGCTGCCGGAAAATACGGATCAGGTGACGGTGCTTAATCTGGATACGAAAGAGAGCAGGGAAATCATGGCAAACAGCGGTGAACGGTTAGAAGCGATTGGTTTTGTAGAGACAGACTTGCTTTTAGGACGAATCAGGGAGGGCGATATTGAGACAAGGCTGGATAAAACCGTTATTTGTCCGATTTCCACGATTGATATTATTAACCAGGATAGCAGAGTGGTGAAAACATATGGCTCCACCGGTGTCTATGTGATTGAAGCGACTGCGAAGGATGGCGTGGTGTATCTTGACAGGGTGCGCAAAATTAATGGCGTATTTGAGGAGACGACACAGGATTTTATCACATACAAAGAAGACGAGAATACAGACAGGCTGTCTACGGTATACAAATTCTCAGATGATGCATATAATGAGCTTTATATGAAATTTCCGAATTATATTTATGTGACAGAGATACCGAAGCTGATGATTACAAGGCAGGCGGTAAATGAGGAAGATACCACGGTGAAGGTTACATTTGACCATACCAATAAAAAATTCTATGCCTATGGTCAGGGGAAATATGTGACGGATTATTTGAGTCTCAATGAGGCTGTGCGCATTGCCTTTGAAAATGCAGGCGTAGTGTTGGATGAAAATGGTGTCATTGTGTGGAGAAAAATAGCAGTCAAAGATTATCATACTGTGGCAGATAAGGTGAAACTGTATACGGTTGAAGATACTGCGGATACGCTGTCTGCCTGCATATATATGATGGGTATATATGAGGAGAAAAATCCGGATATGACAATGATGAAACAGGATTTGGCAGATGGCATGCTGATTGAGGAAGTGATTTTAAAGTATACCGGCAGACAGGGAACGGATATTACAGGCTGTGATTTTGAAAATGGTCTTTACTATCTGTGCAAGGATGCGCCGGTTATGACCCGGTTCGCAGATGGCACATACGTGCTTGTCACCAGCTACAATGGAGAGCGAATCCGCTATATTAATCCATTGGAGAGGGAAGATATTGTAGAGTCGCGTGCAGAGTTTGAAAAGAAGGTGGAGGATAGCGGAAATGTATTTATCAGTTATGTGAGGTGATTTGATATTGTCTGCGTTGCACAATCACGTATTAGGAATAGATTTTTATGGCGGAACAGTAGAGGCTGTTCCGCTGTTTTTTTGGCAAAAAAGCATTTGACAAAAAAACTTGTCAAAAAGTGTTGACAAGGATAGTTGTCATGTGATATAAATACATTGTGCGCATGACAAATAAACTTGTCAAAATGACAAGAAAGGTTGAAAAAAGAAGAAAGGATAAACACAGGCATTTTTGCCTGCGGCTTGGTGCAGAGTATGAATATCAGTACAGAAAAGCAATGGGGCATCCACACGCTGAATAAGCGGAGACTGAACAGGCAGGGCTTCGGTGAGAGGCTTTCCGGCATTGCGGACGTAGAGGAATTAAAGGCAGAGATTGCCGGTATATTGGCGGAAAACGGACGTGTTTACGGCATATATGAGAAAAAGGAGCTGGTGGGCGTTTATCTCTTTGAAAGGCGGGAGAACTACTTCGTCAACACGAAGACGGAAATAAAACTGGGCGACCATGAATTTAATCTGGATGAATTTGAAAAGTTCTGGTATGGCTCGTCTACAGCGGCACTCTTTTTGAAAAAATGTGTCTGCTTAGAGGATGTAAGTGATTGCAAAAAAGAGATTGAAAAAGATATAAAGGCGGATTTAACGGACTATATCCAGGTATTTGGACAGGTGGCAGGCGTAGAGTGGAATGGTAAGCTGCTGTACCAGAAGAGGATAAAAGGCAAATCCAATCTGGACTGGCCCAAGATGCTCGGATGGTTTGCGTTTGGCGCTATTCTGGGCTGGACAATTTTTGAGGAAATGGTGATGGCAGTCTGTTTCGGTTTTCTATGGGGCAGTGTGGGATTGTGCAGCATCGAGGAAAGCACACAGGTTGATACACTGGATTTTGTGCGGAAAGGCGGGGGTGAAACGGATGCCGTTAAATAATCATTTAAAGGAGTATCGTGCAAGGCTTGGTGTCAACCAGCAGGAAATGGGGCGCCTCGTTCAGACTTCCAGGCAGACCATCAGCCAGATTGAGCGGGGAGATTATTCGCCGTCGGTGACTTTGGCATTGAAGCTTGCACGGGTGTGTGATTGTAAAGTAGAAGATATTTTTGAATATACGGAGGACGGAGAAAATGAAGAATAAAAAAAGCGACAAAAAGATATATATTATTTTTATTGTGGTGATGGCAGTGTTATACGGAGCGGGATACCAGGCAGGAAGGTGGATAAAAAGGGCGGAGAAAAGCGGCAGCCTGGAAACAGCGCTTGATGCATGGAAAGACAGCCTGACGGCAGCTGTGCCGCCGATTTATCTGGTGTTGGCGGTTGTTTCCCTGATTGTAGTATGCCTGCTGTATCTGTCCTGCAAAAAAATGTATCAGACATTGCAGGATAATCCGGAGGATGATGATTTGTGGGATCGTCTGGAAGATAAATTAAATCAGCCATTGATTTTGTCCAATGTGATGACGATTATGGATATTTTCTTTTTTGGCTGTGTAATCTGGATAACGGAATCTCATTCTTATGGAAAAAGCGGCGGCTGTGAAACCGTGATCCTAGCTGCCGATTTTATCCTGTTTTTTGTGATATTTGCCGTTGCAATGCTTGTTTCCAAAGGAATTGTGGATATTGAGAAGAAATTAAATCCGGAAAAACAGGGCAATGTATTTGATTTCAAATTTAACGAGGTCTGGTTTTCAAGCTTCGACGAGGCGCAGAAGCTGATTACCTATAAAGCGGCATACAAGGCATTTATGGATACGAATTACACCTGTATTGTGCTGTATATTCTGGCTTTTATGGGAATGTTTATCTTCAAGACCGGTATTTATCCGCTGCTTTGCGTGTGTGTGATTATGCTGGTCAATAATCTGAGTTATATGCTAAGGGCGGCAAAGCTGGAACGGGGGAAGTGATGGAATCATTTGCAAATAATTTTGGGGATGAAAGGGGCAATCGGTAAGCGGATTGCCTTTTTCAATGTCTTAAAAGTAAATGAAATATGTCTTAAAAATAAATGAAATTCAAGGGGGAAGTATTCTTCTTTTTAGAGTGTCATGGTATAATCGCAGATAATTAAGTGCCTGCCGTATGTGTCACGGAGCAGGGGGTTGCGTGGAAACAGGAGAATAGAATCTGTCAGGTGGTTTGAAACGGATTGCATTTTCAGCAATCAAACAGTACGAGATAGGAGTGTGCCATGAAATATCTAAAAAAGAAGAATATAATTGTTTTGCTGCTATTGCAGGTTATATTATGGAGTCTGACCGGCTGCGGCAGTTTCGGAGAAAATCAGGCAGACCAGGGAGAAAATTATTCCGAACAGTTTGTGGTCAGTGACTGGAGGCAGGACTTTATCAATCGGATCTGTTTTCATCAGGATGCCGTGTATTTTACCACATATGCAGAAGTAGCGGGGGATGGGGAAAATTACTGCCTGAACCGGGTATATTCGGTAAATCAGGATGGAAGCGGTTTAAAGGAGATACCGATTGATTTGACGAAAGAGGAACCGCTTGTGATGATTACAGGTCTGATGATGAATGAGGATGATACCATTTCCATTTGGCTGTCTTCAAATGATTCCACAGAGGCGAATGATATCAAGGTATTTGTGAAAGTGGACGGCACTGGAAAGGAACTGGTGCGGAAGGATATGAATGAACTGGTAGATGGGCAGTATGTAGGTAAGGCATGCGTGATGCCTCAGGGGCAGATTGCGGTTATGGCAGAGCATAGCGTATATCTGTTTGACGAATCTTTAGAACCGGTGCATGCAATCAATATCGAGGGTTATGCCATTGGCATGGCATTGACAGGAGAAAATCAAATGGTCTGTGCAGCGGAGAACAGTGACGGAAAACAGCGGTTTCAGATTATGGACATGGAACAGGGTAAAGTCACACAGACGATTTCCCTGCGGAAAGGGGAGTCCGTAAATGAAAATGCTGTATTTAGCAGTGCGCAATATGATTTTTGTTACCGGAATGATAAAGGGATTTATGGCTATGATATCAAAAATAAACAGTCAACCTGCCTGCTGAATTATAGAAATCAAATTTAATCAGTGAGGATATCGGCGATGCCGTTTCGGCAGGAATGGATGATTTTTTATTGATTTATAAGCCGGAAACCGAGATAGGCAATCATATTGTAATGTATGTGAAAGCGGATGCATCTGCGGAACACGAGAAGACAATGCTTACATTTGGCGCATTTCAATTTGATGAGAATATGAGACGGGCGGTGCTTGCATTTAACAAGGCAAATAGGAAGTACCAGATTACGATGAAAGAATATTTTGATGAGGATAATGGAATTACGGCGGACGAAGCCATTGAGAATCTGAATAAAGACATTGCAAAGGGAGAAGTGCCGGATCTTTTGGATTTGAGTGTCCTGACCGGGCGGTATGCTTCCAAAGGGCTGTTGGAAGATTTAACGGGTTATATGGAAAAAACAGATGAATTTCAAGAAGGGGTTTTTGTCGATTCGGCTTTTGCTGCCATGAAGCAGGGGGAGAAACTTTATTATATTTCGCCTGATTTTGGCATTTCTACCTTAATCGGCAAAGCCGGATATGAAGAGGAACCTGCGGGGTGGTCTATGGAGAAGGTGATTGCTTTTCATGAACAGAATCCGGATAAAATGTTGTTTTATGCAGATACGAAAACAGACCTTTTAAATATTTTGCTGCAGGGCAGTTTTACGGAATTTTGCGATTGGGAGAGTGGAAAATGCAGGTTTGACAGTCAGGCGTTTTGTGATATCCTGACATTTTGCAACCGTGCAGTTTCAAAGGATAACCGTTTGGAGCCGAATATGACAAGGAACGAGGCGGTTTTACAGGAAAAGGTTTTGTGGATAGATGAGGCAGATTTTGCCCCGCAGGAAATTGCATCCTATAAAAAGCTGTTTGGCGGGGAGCTTGCATACATTGGATACCCGGGAACGGAAGGCGGGGAGAGCTATTTTTCGTTTGAACACCAGATTGGCATCTGTTCACAGTCAAACGCAAAAGACGGCGCATGGGAATTTCTCAGTATGCTGCTTTCCGGGGAATATCAGGAACAATATACGGATTTCAGTAATGGGCTCAACTGCATTCCGATTCGGCAGGACTGTTTTGACCTTTTGCTCACAAAGCTGTCAAATCCGCAGGAGGATATGGAAGAGAGTGAGGTATTATCGTCTTCGGAGGCAGAAGCCTTTCGCAGCCTTGTGGCAAACACGCATGAGGCAGTTTCTTACGATATCGAAATGATGAAAATTATTGAGGAAGAGGCACAGCTATATTTTGAGGGAAAGCGGGATGAGAGGGAGGCGGCTTCCTTTATCCAGGAACGGTGCCGGACATATATGGAGGAGCAGGGGTGAGAATGGAAATTTTTGTGAATATGGCGAATGCTGTAATATTCTTCGTTGAATATAACAGCATTTTGGGATATAATTTAGGACAAGAAATATTGTAGATACCTGCGGGGAGTTTGATGAGAAAGGAAGGGTGTGTTTATGGCAAGCATATTACCAGTATCTGATTTGAGAAATTATAATGAAGTGTTAAAAAACTGCCAAATTGGAGAACCAGTATTTTTGACAAAAAATGGAAGAGGCAGATTTGTGGTAATGGACATAGAGGATTATGAGCGTGACAGGGCGGAAAAGAAGTTGTTAGAGAAACTGCATGAGGCAGAAGAGGCTGTTAAAAACGGCACCGGGTGGCTGACAATGGATGAATTAAAAGCCGAAGTTGGAGAGTAAATTTATGATGAAACTGCGAATTAATCCGGTAGTAGTGCAAGATTTGAAAAGTATCAAGAATTTTATTGCAGAGGATAATACCAGGAAAGCATTAGAAACAGTACAGGAGATTTATAAGCAAATTGAATATATACAACAGTTTCCCTATATTTGGTACAGATTTGTCCAAGCGTGTGAGTTTTAAGACAGATTATAAATATGTGGTGTGGAATGATTATGTTGTGTTGTATAAGGTTGATAGACAAGCGGTTGAGATTATGCGGGTGATGAATCGGTATCAGGATATCACACAGATATTCGGGTAAAGGATACTAAAATTTGAGTAAGAATATCGGAGGAATGAATATGGCAGACGGAACTTTTGTATCATGGCTTGCGGTAGACGGAGATCAGATTATCGGTACAAGCGGGATGTCCTTTGTGGAGAAGCCACCATATTTTAGTTGTCCGAGCGGAAGGATAGGCTTGCTTTCGAGTATGTTTACGTCGCAGGAATACCGCAGAATGGGCATTGCGAAAGAGCTGTTATCGAGGGTGGTAAATGAGGCAAGAGAGTATGGGTGCGGTACGGTTCAGATTACAGCATCGGATATGGGCGTACTCCTGTATACGGATTTCGGGTTTGTGAAGAATGGGAATTTTATGCAATATCAATTGTGATAGAGTTATAGCAAATGATAGGAAATGTTCATAGGGTCGTTCAAACAGGCAGTAAAATATAATTAAATAAAACGTATAATATCATTGAATAAAACTGTCAATTATGTCAAAAATATTCAATGGAGGAGTTAGGAATGGATATTAAAAGAGATAAGTATTTGAACGACTTAATTAACAGGATGCATAATGGAATGATAAAGGTCGTGACCGGTATAAGAAGATGTGGGAAATCATATCTGATTTTTACAATTTTCAGAAAATATTTATTAGAACAAGGCAACGATGAAAAGCATATCATTTCTATTGAATTAGATCAAAGAAAAAATAAGAAATTTAGGAATCCGGATGTTATTTTAGAGTATATAGAATCCTGTATTGCAGATGATGAGCCGTATTATATTTTATTGGACGAAGTACAGTTATTAGGAGATTTTGAGGAAGTGTTGAATTCGTTACTCCACATTCAAAATGTGGATGTGTATGTGACTGGAAGCAACTCCAAATTTCTCTCAAAAGATATCATTACGGAGTTTAGGGGCAGAGGTGATGAAATTCACATTTTTCCGTTAAATTTTAAGGAGTTTATGCAGGCATATGAAGGCGATATATACCACGGCTGGGCAGAGTATGTCATCTATGGCGGTTTGCCGCTTACCGTGACAATGAAGACAGAAGAACAGAAGATAAATTATTTAACCAGATTATTTGAGGAAACTTATCTAAAGGATATTATTGAAAGGCATCACATAGAAAAATCTCAGGAACTGGAGGATTTGGTTAATGTTTTGGCATCTGCAATTGGTTCACTCACAAATGTTCCGAAGATTGAGGCAACTTTCAGGAGTGTAATACAGTCCGGTATTAGTGCAAATACGATTCGACAGTATATTGAGTATTTGGAAGATGCGTTTATCATAAACAAAGCCAATCGCTATAATGTGAAGGGCAGGAGGTATATTGGCACTCCGCTGAAATACTATTTTGAGGATGTAGGCCTTCGGAATGCGCGATTGGGTTTTCGGCAGTATAGAAGAAACGCATATCATGGAAAATGTTGTGTATAATGAATTGCGCAGCCGAGGATATTTCGTCGATGTGGGTGTTGTAGAAAAAAGAGGTTTAAATCAGGAAGGTAAAACAGAGAGAACCTATTTGGAAATTGATTTTATAGCGAATCTGGGGAGTAAGCGTTATTACATTCAGTCTGCATTTCGTATGCCAACAAAGGAGAAGCGGATGCAGGAGAAGGCTTCGCTCGTAAGTGTCAATGACTCTTTTAAGAAAATTATACTTGTAAAAGATGTTATGAAAGTTACAAGAGATGAGGACGGAATTACAACAATGAGTATTTATGATTTTCTTTTGAATGAAAATAGTCTGGAGCTGTAAAAGGGATGGCTTATCTTATTTGCAGGTATGCTGCCAGAGGGCGTATTTTATAAAATTGGTATATCATGATGCTGATAAGAACGATTAACAGGATTCGCTTACCGCCAATAATTCAAAACCAGCATGGCAGCGCCAAGCACAGTCAGAATAACACCCGTCACCCGACCGACAATGCGGTTATTCACCCTGTTGGCAAACTGGGCTGAAATAAGGGAGGCAGTCGTTGCCGTCACAATACAAATCAGTAATACGTTCCACCGTTCCAGTGCAATCGCAGGGTCAATCAGGATATGGCTTATGGATGCGATCAGCGCAGTAAAAGTCATAATAAATGTACTGGTTCCCACGGCAGTCTTTCTGTCCATGCCCAGAAAAGCAGTAAAGACCACCAGCATCATCATGCCGCCGCCGGAGCCTACAAAACCGGTTCCAAATCCAATCGTCAGTCCGAAAAACAGGGAGACAGCCACCCCTTTCCAGCCAAGCCCTGCCCCCTTTTCTACCGTATTCTTCTTCTCGGTGTCCGGCTTGATCAAAAACCGGATACCAATAAAAAATGTCAGAAACAAAGAAAAGCTCCCCAATACAACATTGCCGGCTGCCCATGCGGCAAAGCTTCCTGCGATACACATGCCGATGATACAGCTAAGCATAATCCAGCCTCTTTTCAGGTCGATGTTCTTATGGCGGATATAAACCGCCGTCGTGACAGCAGAACCCAGAATGTCAGATGCCAAAGCGATTGCTGTGGCATGATAGGCACCCGTTTCTCCTGCAAAGGATGGACATAAAACAATGAAAATCGGCACCATAACCGTGGCGGCGGAAAGACCTGCCAAACCGGTACCGATTCCCGCACCGAGGGCTGCAATAATGTACCATATGTATTCCATGAAAATTCCTCCTGATTGGTTATGATTATCCATGAGCAAAACTTAAATTTCGCTGTATTAGTGTGCTGTATCATTGATAATTAGACAAGTAGGTTTACCAAATATCAACATGTCAGTACACTGGTTACAATATCTGTTACTTATTATAATCAGTAAGTGTCAATTTTACAACCGATAGAATTTGCGGCAGTGTCAAATAATTTTAAGGTAATCTTTAGGCTGCATTTAAGCGGACTTTAACATGGAGGCGTATGATAAGCGAAAGAGACAAACAGTGAGAAAATGATGAGGAGGCTAAAACCATGTTGGAGTGTAAAAATCTGAAAAAGGTTTATGGCGGAAAGGCGGTTGTCAATGACCTTAGTTTTTGTGTGAAGGACGGGGAGGTTTTTGCGCTGCTTGGCAGCAACGGGGCAGGCAAGACAACAACAATTAAGATGATACTCGGGCTTACGCAAAAGGACAGCGGGGAAATTGAATTGCGGCGGGAGGTAAAAATCGGCTATTCTCCGGATACGCCGTACTTTCCCCTGTTTCTTACCGGGCGCGAGATCCTTGCCTATTATGCGGAAATCCAGAAAATACCAAAGAAGGAAAGCGGCAGTGAAATTGCGAAGCTGCTGGCAGCCGTGGGGCTTGAGGAGGATAAAACAAAGGTCAGAAATTATTCAAAGGGCATGCTGCAGCGGCTGGCTTTTGCGCAGGCATTACTGGGAGATCCCGATTTGCTGATTTTAGACGAGCCTACGGCGGGATTGGATGTCATGGGAAGAATTGAGATTATCGAGCTGATCGGCAGGCTGAAAAAGGCAGGGAAAACGATCGTGTTAAATTCGCATATCCTGAGTGATATTGAACAGATATGCGACCGGGGGATTATCCTGCGCAGCGGGAAACTGCTGGAAACATGGGATAAAAACGGGGAGCATGATGGCAAAAGCCTGCAGGATATTTTTATCGAACGGATAGGGGGAGTGGACGAATGATCATTGCAGTGACGGCATTAAAGGAAAAAATACGGAAAAAGGTTCTTTATATTGTCAGCCTGATTGGCGTACTGATCTTGCTTCTTTTTAGCACGGGAACGGGAAGCATTTCCATAAATGGGGAGGAGGTTACCGATTACAGGATTTTGGCGCCGGTTCTGCTGAAAGTTCTCTATGTGATAAGCTGCATGTTGGCAGTCGTTTTAAGCCTGGACACGATACCAAATGAGTATGAGCGGCAGACCAGCCACCTTGTCCTGATTCGGAAGGTGGGCCAGGCGAAGTACCATGGAATGTTGACCATAGCCAATATCATGGCAGGCCTTTTGGCAGAAGCGATTTTGTATGCTGCATTTTTGCTGTTTATGTTGTCGCAGAAGCAGGGGAGCAGCATATGGAGGCTGGCGCCGGCATTTTTGATATCTGCTGTCGGCGTGGCGCTTGTATGTGTGATGACAAGCTGGCTGAGTGTCGTTCTGCCCAAATTCTTTGCGGGAACGGTTAGTGCCGTGATTGCGCTGGCAGGTGTTTTTTACAATATGCTGGAATTACTGAACAGTATCATAGGCGGCTTTGGCGGAAAAATGCTGAAAGGGATTTTATATATCGTGCCGGAACTTCACGGAATACAGGAGCAGGCAGGCTCCGTTTTGACCGGTGGCGCTGTGGATGTGCATCTGCTGTTAAAGGGGCTGCTCTGGATTTATATTTTTGCAGTATTTCTTGCATTGTGCAGGCGAAGAGAAGTTTAACTTTAGGAAAGGAAGTATCGGTGATGAAAAAGAGAATAGCGGTTTTGTTACTGGGCATCGTTTTAACAGCCGGAGTGGTTTTGACCGGAAATTATGGCCTGAGTGATGCCGATAAAATGTGTTATGAGCGTGCAGTAAAATTGCAGGAGAAGATAAATGAGATTGGGTTTCAGGAGTTTGCGCTTGCCGATTATCCGGTGGCATTTTGTGACGGGAAGCGGGATTATGTCGTTACCCCTTCGGAACCTTCGTACCGTATCGAGAAGAGAAAACCGGTACTGGATACCTTTGTCGCCACGGCGTATGAGGTAAATGGGCATTATGAAGTCATTGTCCCGACAAAGGAGATGATGTCGGAGCTGATGGACGTGGTGGGAATCGCCGTCAACGGGGAGGCGCAGTCCGGTTATCATGAGGAGCAGCAGATTGCGGCAATCTGGCATGAGGCATTTCACTGCTGGCAGCTTAGCCGTTTTGAAGAAAATATTTCTGCTTTCACCGGCGGGCATAGTTTTGACGAGGAGGGGTATGGAGAAGAACTGATTGTCAAAGCGTGTGATGGGAACAGCGAAGCTGCCGCACTGTACGGGGAGGGAGCCAGGCTGCTAAAAGAGGCGGCGGAGCAGGAGGACAAAGAGGAAATCAAAACGCTCATGTCGCAATATAAAGATATCTGGGAAAAAAGAAATGCCTTATTGGATGAAACAGTGCAGGGATTGGAAAATTATTATACAAGCGTAGAGGGAAGCGCCTGCTATGTCGAGGCAATGGTCTGCCGGGAGATAGACGGGGAACGGTTTGAGGAGGACTATATGGACAGCATTGATTTCTATGTCAACGGCTCCTCCAAATATTATCACAGCGGCATGGCGCAGTGCATGATTCTTGACCGCCTTGACAGTACATGGAAAGCAGGCTATGATTTTTCCAGACCGCTGATTCATGTAATATATGAGAAGCTGGGATTGCAATAGTTATTCCGTTGTGCAATACAGACAAATCACAGCCGGTTTTGGGATATCAGGAGTTTCACGATTGGTTAGAAATGGTAAGGTGGTGAAAGAATGGAATACAGGGTTTTGGCAGTAGATGATGAAATGGAGCTGCTCGATGCGCTGGAATTATATACCGAGCGGGAGCAGATAAAGCTGATTAAAGCTGGTGACGGAGCGAAAGCATTGGAGCTATTCCGAAAAGAACAGCCGCATTTGGTCATGCTCGACATTATGATGCCGGTTATGGACGGATTTTCGGTGCTGAAAAAAATACGGGAGGAGAGCAAGGTGCCTGCCATCATGCTGACGGCAAGGGGAGAGGATTATGATAAGATTTTAGGGCTGGAACTTGGCGCAGATGATTATATTACGAAGCCGTATAATCCGATGGTTGTCGTGGCAAGAATCAAGGCGCAGCTCCGCAGGAATTATGACTACCGGGAAGAGGAAGCCCCGGCAGAGGCGTGGAACTGCTGATGAGGAACCAGGGAAAAATCTTTACGAAGCAGCAGATTTTTGACTATGTATGGAACGAAGATTACGTGGCAGACGATAATACCGTTATGGTGCATATCAGCAACCTGCGGGCGAAGATTGAGGATAACCCTAAAGAGCCACGGATTCTTAAAACGATAAAGGGGCTGGGCTACAAGATTGAAAAGAAATGAAGGTATGGAAGTTATCATGAAAAAAAGACGGTTAAAAAAGAGCATTTTTACCAAACTGATCGGAAGTTTTTTTCTGTTTCTGGTTATTGTAATGGTGACTTTTGTGGCATGCCTTCTGCTGGAAGGGGTTTTGTTTGGCAGAGGCACACTGGATAGCCTGATGCCGCAGAATATCGTTGATGGGAATGGAAATGTCAGAAATATCGATGCGGTGAAACGGATTGGCGGCTGGGTGGAAGAGCTTGATGCGGATTATCAGATCGTAAAGGTGCATGGGGATAAACAGACAGATATATATCAGTATACGCCAGATGATCTCTATCAGCTGGCTGCCATTACGGAAATACAGGAGCAAAACCCGATCGAATTTGAGATGAATGTTTCGGACAGGCAGGGTTATTTTGGCTTTATCCATAAGGTAGAAAAGCTGGATAAATATGTTTTGTGCATATACAGCCGGAATGTCATGCAGCCGCATATGACCGTTGTTGTCAACGGAGACCATACTTCCGATGCGTATGAAAAAGGCAGTGCCTTTTCTGCGCTGTTTTTGATTTTATTACTGTTTGAGGTTTTGCCGTTCAGCCTTTACCTGCGGAAGAAGATCAAATTTCCTTTAGATGAGCTGGTAACCGGAATGGAGCGGATTCGTTCCGGGGAAAGCGGGGTGATACTCGATATCAAGACAGAGGCGGAATTTGAGCAGATTGTGGACACCTTTAATGTGATGACAAGGGAACTGGAAATGCAGAAGGAGGAAAATGCAAGGCTTATCGCGCAGAAAAATCAAATGCTTCTCGAACTTTCCCATGATATCCGAACGCCGATTGCCACGATAAAGAGCTATGCGAATGCGCTGGAGGCGGGGCTGGTGCCGGAGGAAAAACAGGAGGCATACTACCATACGATTGATGTAAAGGCAGACCGGGTGCAGGTGATGACCGAAGAAATGTTTTTTATGCTGAAAATGGATAATCCAGACTATAACCTGAATCGGGAAAGCGTAAATGCCAGCGAATTTTTGCGGAAGATTTGTGCGGAGTATTATGATGAAATTGAGGGTGCGGGCTTTGATTTTATCATTGATATCCCGGAGGAGGAAATTGTGGCATGGCTGGATGTGAAGCTGTTTACACGGGTGGTCGGAAATCTGTTGTCGAATGCCGCCAAATACAACAAAAGCGGTCACACGATAGGGGTTTTGTGTGAAGAGCGGAATGCGGAATTGCATATACGGGTAACCGATGACGGCGAGGGCATTGACGATGCACTGGCAAAGCAGATGTTTTCTGCCTTTGTGCGGGGAGATAAGACGAGAAAAAGCGATGGGGGTACGGGGCTTGGCCTGGCGATTTCCAAAATCATTGTGGAAAAGCATGGAGGACAGCTCGCATATCGGCGTGAGGACGGGAAAAATGTATTTGCGATTATCATGGGCTGCGGGCGGAGTGAATAATCTTTCTCTCTTAGCCATGAGCAAAACTTAAGTTTTCACAACTGTCCGTTGTACAATATAGACAAATCACAGCAGGGTACGCTTGCGCTATGTATCGCTCGTAGCGGTACATAAGGTGCTAAAATATAGCACCTAAGTACCGACGGCTCCCCAATACCCTGTTTGCGATATTGACTATATTGCGCAACTGGGTTCTGGAAATAGTGAGTTTTGCTCATGGCTAGTTCTCTCTTGGAAATGGGGAAGTTTTCGTGTATAATACAAGTCACAAAGGAGTATCCATGAGATGAACAAAAGTATAATATTTTTTGACGTTATGTATATTCTGGTTTCCGTTGTGATAGGAGTATGTTTTCTTGGGGAGCTGAAGGGCGTGCGGGAAGGCAGTATCATTTCCGCTATACTGATTGGCAATATTATTAAACTGTATCATAAAATATGGAAAGCGGTATCAAAAACAGGGGGTAAATGATGAGGGTAGAGCATATTGCAATGTATGTAAATGACCTCGAACAACAGAAAGGAAGGTAAATGAAATTGAAAAAAGTTGCATTTTTTTGTATTCCAGCACACGGACACACGAATCCCATGCTGCCGGTTGCCGCCGAGCTTGTCCGGCGTGGGAATGCCGTTCGGTTCTATTCATTTAGTGAATTTGAGGAGAAAATCAAAGCGACAGGGGCGGAGTTTATATCCTGTGATTCTTTCCTGCCGGAATTGACACAGAAGGAAGAGGCTGGCTTAAAAAGCGTATCCACGACCGAGATGACGGTGCAGGATATCCGCATTACGCTCAGTATGAATGAGTTTTTGGAGAAAGAGTTTCAATCCTTCCAGCCGGATGTGGTCTATACGGATTCGGTCTGCTTTTGGGGGAAACTGAACGCATGGAAACATCATGTGCCAATGGTCGTGTCTACCAGTACCTTTGCCTATAATCAAATGTCCTCTACATACATGAAGAACACTCCGGGAGAGATGGCAGACATGATTTTTGGGCTTCCGAGGGTTTCTAAGGAACTGAAAAAGCTGGAGCCATACGGATTCCATGTGAAAAGCGTTTTTTCTTTGATTCAGAGTGACAATAACACGGATTCCATTGTGTATACCTCGCGAAAATTTCAGCCGTATGCGGAGAGCTTCTCCGACCACTATGCTTTTGTCGGGCCGTCCGTATTTTCAAACATTTTGCCGGATAAAAAGAAGGAGCGGCCGCTTATTTATATCTCTATGGGAACGGTGATTAATGACCGTCCGGATTTTTACAAAAACTGCATTGCTGCGCTCAAAGACCAGAATATCGATGTCATCATTTCCTGCGGAAATGCGATAAACCGTGAAGAACTGGGAACGGTGCCGGATCATATCCAGATATATCCTTATGTGGATCAGCTTGCCGTTCTTGCGAAGGCAGATGTTTTTCTGACACATTGTGGAATGAACAGCGTTTCGGAAAGCCTGTATATGGCTGCGCCGATGGTGCTTTATCCGCAAACGAGTGAGCAGTTTGCCGTAGCGAGAAGAGTGACGGAAATCGGTGCCGGAACGATGTTAAAGGATGATTCTGCCGAAGGTATACGGGCGGCTGTCCGGGAAGTTCTGGACAATAAAACCTATGAAAATGCTGCCGCCGAGTGCAGTGCGGATTTCCGTGCCTGCTCCGGTACGGCTGGCGCCGCCGAATTTATCGAAAATGCGCCACATTCATCAGACGGTGTGGATATCACGGGTGAATTGAATAAAGCGAATGGAAAGTTTCAGTTTCTATATTGGCTGATTGTGATTGCTGCAATTAATCTGGTTGGATTTCTTGTCAGCTGGAAATATGTGTGGATTATCGCAGTCGCCGCCGGAATCCTGTCTGCGCCTGTTGGCAAGGCAGTACAGGAGAGAAAATATACAGCGATGGTAAGTGGCAGGGCGCGGGGCTGAGTGATGGATGAAGAGGAGTATTTCAATTGAAGGTTACAAAAGAATCATACAAGTTTAAAAATATCTACATATTGCCAGTTTGTTGAAGAAATGTGGAGAAATGGAACAGCAGATGTGGTTAATATCGTGGATGTTACGATTGCTGAGCGCTTATCAGATGATAAAGCAGTATGGAATAGATTTGGAGAAAAAACATTATAAAGCAGAAGAAAACAGAAAGAGATAAAATGGAGAAATGAACATGCAAAATCATGTCTTATACCACAGGAAAAAGAATATCGTGTACGTTTACCATAGAGACACTTTGCAGGCATATCCCATGCACACCCATGCGGAGCATATCACGTTTTGCCATGTTGTGGAGGGTGCAGTCCGCATTGTCTTTGACGGTCGGGAATGCCTGTATCATGCAGGCGGGTATTTTTGTATCATGCCGGATATCCGCCATGCAGTGGAGCCGTTAGGGGATACAGCTTACTCCATGATAAGTGTTTGTATACCGGCTTTTCAAGAGCCGGATAAGCCGGAGCATGAAACCAGCGATTCAAAGAGGTTAAAGCAAATCATTTTAAAGGAACCGGAGAGCGCTTTTTTGATCGAGGATATGGAAAAGCAAATCGGGATAAGCCCATATCATATGATAAGGAAGTTTAAAGCGGCTTGCGGCCTGACACCGCATCAGTTTCAGATCCAGTGCAGGGTTCGGAAAGCACAGATTTTATTGGAAGAGGGAAAAAGCGTGACCGAAGCGGCTTATGCCACAGGGTTTTGTGACCAAAGCCACTTTGATCGGTGCTTCCGCAAAATCGTCCAGCTTACGCCGAGTGCGTATAAGCAGGCATTAACATAATGCCGGCATAAATTTTGCAAATAGGTAAAGCCCGTCATCACCTGCGCTGACTTCATGCGGAATGCCAGCGGGCATAAGGGAAATGGTTCCGGGTTCATAAGAAATGTCCGCACCGTCGTTGATGCACACGCCGGAACCGGCAATCACTTCATGCGTTTCCAATTGTGTTTCGTGAATATGATTTTTGATGCTTTTGTGTGGGGCAATGCGGACAAGATGGTAACTGAATTGTCCGTTTGTGTCTTTGCCCGTGATGATGTGTTTCAATTCTACCCCTTCAAAAGTGGGATGTTTTGCCCAGTCAATCGCTGCAAATTCTACGGATTTTGCCGGCAGTTTCAGGGAGCCGTTGTTAAATGCCTCAAATACATGGTTCTTCATATCATTTTCTCTCCTTTGTTTGTGATAAGTGTATTATATGATGGCCTGGTGGGGAAAGGCTTGGATAAAATTGCGGTCTTTTCAGAACCCAAAGAACGTGTTACAATTATCGTATGGAGCAATCGTGTTACAGGGTGCGTTGGCCTCATTCCAAAAGAATGGGGGTGATGCCTATGAAGAAGAACCGAAAAAAGAAGAACAGGGAAACCCTGTTCACTTTTCAAGACCTTATAGGTTTTGGCATGTTCATTCTGGCATTGCTTACATTCGTTTTCGCGTTTTGTAAGTAATCCTACATAGCAAAACCACCCTGATACTTTGCCGAGTGGAAGGGTGGCATTGCTATTTCTTTTTCTTTACCTGGTCAACCCCTTGTGGGCGGTTGTTCCTTTTCTATACTATAACATAGTTCGTGGATTTATTCAAGCGTTACAGAAAAAAGTGTTGGCACAAATATGAAGGAAAAGCATGTGGATTTTTTGAAACCATGTGGAGAAGCAGGGCTGTTTTGCTCAAACAGACGATGGAGGGGTGATATATTGGAGTGTGAAATTCGTAAATGGAAACTGGCGGATGCGGCGAATCTGGCAAAACTGCTGAACAATAAAAATATTCTGGACAATTTAAGGGATGGGCTGCCATATCCATACACGGTAAAGGATGCGGAAGAATTTATTACAGCAATGCTTTCGGCAGATGATACGAAAACGTTTCCATTTGCCATTACTGCCGGCGGGCAGGTAATTGGAAGTATTGGTGTGTTCCGGTGTGAGAATATTCATTTTCGGACGGCAGAAATGGGTTATTATATCGGGGAGCCGTATTGGGGAAAAGGATTTGGCACCAGTGCGGTAGAACAAGTTTGCAGCTACATTTTCCGGCATACCGATATTATCCGCATATTTGCGGAGCCGTTTGCGGAAAATGCGGCATCCTGCCGGGTGCTGGAAAAGGCGGGTTTTCAATTGGAAGGGATTTTGCAAAGCAATGCCGTGAAGAATGGACGGATACTGGATATGAAAATGTATTCCCGGATAAAGACTGCTGAAAGCGGACAGAGACCTACAGAAGAACAGCTTTAAGAGTGCTGTTGTTCAGAGAAACCGTAAGAAAGAAGCTTAATTTCTATTATGGAGGAGATATAATATGCTTTTCAAAGCCATAATCGTAATCTTGCTCGTGGCAGCCGTTATTTTGTTTATGCAATACGTTTTCCCGATGTGTACCATGCATCCGTTAGCCAGTGGAAAAATAGCGGGAACGGATATTATCGCAATTCACAACCGAATCAACAATTTATTTTTTATTCCGGCAGGGGAAGACTGGATTGTCATTGATGCGGGATCTGATGCAGGGAAAGTGAAACAGGAAATGGAAAGGCTGTCCATAGACGGGCAGCGGGTAAAAGGTGTTTTTCTGACACATACGGATTACGATCATGTCGCTTCCGTGGTTCTGTTTCCAAATGCGGTAATCTATATGAGCGAGCAGGAAAAGCAGATGATAGACGGAAGCACTTATCGGCAGTTTTTTAAGAAAAACAAGCTGCCGCAAATGCAGGATTCCAGTCAAATACCCCGCGGCAGCCGTCAAATGGACATGCAGGCATGTCCGCCTGGTTCGCTGCCTGGCGAGAATAAAATTGTGTACCTGTCTGAACACAAGACCATAGAAGTCATTACCGATTATCGGTCAATTGGAGCGGAGGTGGACAAACCGCAGGGACAACAGCGGGGACCTCTGTGCCGCCACAGGGTACGCATGATTCTGGCACCCGGGCATACAAAAGGCTCGGCAATGTATGTGGTTGATGAGAAATATCTGTTTACTGGAGATGCCTTCAAAACAGCGGGCGGTCGTATTCTGCTTCACCCCTATACAATGGACAAAAAGCAGGCAAAGAAGACAATTCAACGTGTAGAAGCGGAATTGGGGAAATATGACAAGGTGTTCACAGCGCATTATGGGCTGGTCGAAAAGGATACGGATGCCGGCAAAAGCGATGGATTTGAAACGGGGCTGCCGGGAAACCGGAATATGCCGGATTAACGTGGATTTTGGTGATGTGCTGGTGTATGACGGGAAGGAGAAAAGGAAGGAGAAATAGTTGATGAGAAGCACTTTTGCAGAAGATATCCAGTATAGAATGATCCGCAAAGATGAATTTGACCGCTTGAAAAAACTGTTTCCTGATGATGAGGAAACCTGGAAGAAATATAGGGCAGAATGTATGCGCCGGCTTGCAAATCGTGAAATGGATATTTTTGTGATAGAAACCGGAACAGGTATCATTGGGGAGGTGACGGTACACTATGTCAGCCATGAACTGCAAAGCGAAACAATCCCCGGGCGCAGGGTTTATCTGGGAGCATACAGATTGGAGCCGACATACAGAGGCAGGGGGCTTGGACAAAAACTTCTCGATTATGTGCTGAAGATGATGGAGGCAAGGGGCTATACGGAATTTACGATTGGCGTGGAGGAAGATAACGAGATCGCAAAGCATATTTATTTTAAATACGGTTTTGTGAAGCCGATTGACCATGGGTACGGAGATGAATTTGACCCGAGTGAATATACACTATATTTGAGAGAAAGAGACTCGTAATATGCCTTTTAAACTATAATTCTGCTCGCGGCAGCGGCTATTTTGTTTATGCGATATGTTTTTCCGATGTGTCCCATGCATCCGTCAGCCAAACGCACTTACCGGCAGTTTTTTAAGAAAAACAGGCTGTTGCAGTCTGGTTAATTTATTTACATAAAAGTTAAAATCAATTCAATTGTGCAAACGGGCATTTTCTGATAGGATGATTTCAGGTAAGGTATTTACAGAAAATGATGGTTTAGGAGGATGCTTTATGCAGATCGGAGAAGTAATCCGTCAATACAGAAAGAAGAAAAATATGACACAGGAGGAGATGGCAAAGCGGCTTGGGGTAAGCACTCCTGCCGTGAACAAATGGGAAAAGGGCGTGACACAGCCAGATATTATGCTGTTAGCCCCGATTGCCAGACTGCTGGGGATCACATTGGAAACGTTGTTATCCTTTCAGGAGGAACTGACACAGGAGGAAATCAACAGGCTTATAGAGGAGGTTGACCGGAGGCTGGAACAGGAGGATTATCGGGAGGTATTCCGATATGTATCAGGAATCATTCGGGAATATCCGAACTGCCACGGGTTAATCTGGCAGATGGCGGTGCTTTTAGATGCCAGAAATTTATTTTTCCAATGTACGGAAGATGAAGCGGCCGAGGCTTATGAGGAACAAATCTTAGAATGGTATCAGCAGGCGTTGGGAAGCAGTGACACAAAGGTGCAGAAAAGCGCAGCGGATTCGCTGTTCCATTATTATGTGAGAAAAGATCGATATGAGAAAGCCGAGGAGTACCTGCATTATTTTCCAGAGGAGGGAACTGAGCGCAAGCAGATGCAGGCGTTGATTTACAGCAAGACGAACCGTATCGAGGAGGCATATAAGGCGTATGAGGAAATCCTGTTTTCCGAATGCCAGGTCTTGAGTCTGGTGTTTAACAGCCTGTATATGCTGGCTGCCGAAGCGGGAGACACGGAAAAGGCGAAGAAATATACGGAAAAGGCAAGTGGTCTTGCCCGGCTGTTTGAAATGGGAGAATACCGAGAGGTTTCCTGTAAGCTAGAGCCTGCCGTACAGGAGAAAAATGCAGAAGAAACACTTGCGGTTGTCCGGTCACTGCTTGCATCCGTCCAGTCGATAGGCGGGTTTACGGATTCCTGGCTGTATGAGCATATGCAGTTTAAAGAGATCTCGGATTCTTTGGTGCAAAAACTTTACAGTGATTTGCTGGAAGGGTTTTCCGATAAAGAGACATTTGGCTATATGGAAGGCAATGTGGAGTGGGAGGAGCTGCTTTGTGGCAGGCAGGGCATTTGAAGGGAATTGCATAAAGGTGTCGAAAGCCGGTGATACTGCGACAAGCAGACATTTTGAAAAATAAGATTAGAGGAGGTAATACAAATGGGTTTTACAGAAGCATTTACATCAGCATTTCTTATATTGGTGGTTGTGGCATTGGTGATTAGTGCCGTAGGCTTTTATAAGTATGTGTATTTTATTTCATTGGGGTATGGATTTTCGATAGCGGGTATTGGGGTGGCAATGCTGGTTCTTTTTGCTGACCGGCTAAGCGCAGCAACGGTCATTGCCTGTGTGCTTTTCATTATTTATGGATGCAGGTTGGGCGGCTATCTGCTGATTCGTGAAATTAAGAGTGCATCCTATCGGAGTACGATGAAAAAAGAAATCAAGGACGGTTCCGATATGAAGCTGGTGGCAAAGGTAAGTATCTGGGTTAGCTGTTCCCTGCTCTATGCATTACAGGTTTCCCCGGTATTCTTTCGGCTGAGAAATGGTGGTGACGTAGACGGATTCGCCTATGCGGGCATTGTCATTATGATATGTGGTATTGCTCTGGAATCGCTGGCAGATATGCAAAAATCTGCTGCCAAAAAGAAAAACCCGAACCGTTTCTGCGACAGCGGGCTGTATAAAATCGTCCGCTGCCCGAATTATCTTGGCGAAATCCTGTTCTGGACAGGGGTGCTTGTCAACGGTATGAATACCCTGACGGGAGCATGGCAGTGGGCAGCGGCAATTATCGGCTGGGCATGTATCGTATATATTATGTTTGGCGGCGCAAGACGGCTGGAAATCCGGCAGAACCGGAACTATGGTGACGATGAGGAGTATCAGGCTTATGTGAAGAAGACACCGATTCTGATTCCGTTGGTTCCGCTTTACAGTGTGGAAAAGTACAAGTGGCTGGTGGGATAGAAATCAGGAATTGACTAATCGTCAATTCCAAAAGTCTTTTCCAGTCTGTCCTCTGAGGCATCCAGTTTATCTTCCAGGTTATCCAGATTCCGCTCCTGTGCGAGATAGTCGGCATAGGATAAGGCTTTTTGACGGTATTGCTGTTCAAGATAGTCATCATAGTTATCCAGGCGTCTATCCACAGCTTCTAATTCATTCTTGAGGGCGAAGAACTGATTTCGCATGTCCTCTGCATTGGATTCCGGAATGGCGGAATCTGCCTTAGCGGTTATTTCATCTACTGCGCTGGTAAGTGTTTCCAGTGTATCTGCCAGGTTCTCGGTCTGCAAAGGCGCAGCTTCTTCGGTAGGCGCATCTGTTGCGGACTCACTGGCAGGGCTTTCGGTCGTGCCGGAGGTGGCGGAAATGCCTGCCATCTGACCTTGCAGCTCGGCAACTTGCAGTTCTAATTGTTTTACCCTGTCTTCAAGCGCATCTTCACGGCGGTCGTCCATATCGTCACAGCCTGTCAAAACAAATACAGATAGTAAAATAAATAAAAAGGTAGATAATCGGAATGGCTTCATGATAAAATCCTCACTTTCGCATTCATTTTAAGTAATTGTCATTTCATTTGTTTTTATTCTATATAAAATTTCTTTTTTTAACAATGATATTTTGCGGAAAATTTTGACAATTTGGGAGGGCGGTTCGCACTCTTGACTTTTCTGTGAAAGGTGCTAACATATATCGTATTGTAGAATGTAATTTTTTGGCAAGTGATATCAGCGTATTTGTAAGAGAGATGTCAAGCGAGAAGTACAGGAGGATAACATGGGAAAGCATAGAGAAAATGTGCGGTCAAGGCAGGAAGCCCGCAGGGAGCGCATCAGTGAGAAGGTTGAGGAACTCAGTGAACAGCAGAAGGCTTATAAGGAGCATTTAAGCGGACAGACCGAGCAGATTAAAAAGCATATCGAGGATTCGGGTATTAATACATACAGTTTCCGGCGGCTGTTCCATGCGGCATTTAATCTGGCGGCAGATCAGGCGGAATATGAAGAGATTGAGGAGCGTATCAAATCGGGAATCATTTTGCGCGGTACGAATATGTGTATTCTGATACTGGCTATTTTTATTGCATCGGTTGGACTGAATATGAATTCCACGGCGGTGATCATTGGCGCAATGCTGGTGTCTCCACTGATGGGGCCGATTATGGGCATCGGTTTTGCGGTTGCCAATTATGATATGAATCTGTTAAAGCGCTCGGCAACGATTCTGTTTTTTGAGGTTGTGGTTGCCCTTACGACATCCACGATCTATTTTTCCCTGACTCCGATTACCACGGCAGGTTCCGAACTGCTTGCGAGGACAAGCCCTGCGATATGGGATGTTATCATTGCCATATGCGGTGGATTGGCAGGGATGATTGGCACAACCCGGAAAGAAAAGTCCAATATTATTCCCGGTGTGGCGATTGCAACGGCGCTGATGCCGCCGCTTTGCACGGCTGGCTATGGACTGGCAATGGGAAATCTGCGGTATTTTTTGGGGGCAATGTATCTGTTTTGCATCAACGGCATTTTTATTGCGATTTCCACAATGCTGATTACGGTATTTTTGCGCCTGCCGTCAAGGAATAAGGCAAATGCGGAGACGAAGAAGCAGACGGTAAAAAGGGTTGTGCTTGTGGCGGTCGCAGCGATCGTGCCATCGCTTTTTCTGGCAGCGGACATGGTGAGAAATTCGGTTTTTGACGGTAATGTGGCAAATTTTGTCAGTCAGGAATTTCAGTTTGATAATACGCAGGTCGTGCAGTACAATGTGGACGAGGAAAAGAAAGAATTAAATGTAGCGGTAATCGGAACGGCATTGAGCCAGGATACCATTAGCGGGCTGGAACGGGCAATGAAGAATTACCATATTGACAGTCTGGGACTGCGGGTACAGCAGACGGAGGTTAAGGCGGGTATCACAACAGATGAATTGGAGAAGTATATACAGCTTGAGACGAGCCAGCTTACTGCGGAAAATGAGGAGGAATACCAGCAGTTGCAAAGTCAGTTGATTGCAACGAAAGCCGATTTGAGCGCCTATCAGGAAAAGGAGTTTGATATTGCGGCGCTAAAGGAGGAATTGACAGTGCTTTACCCGGAGGTTTCGGAGATTTCTGCCGGGTATATTCGCACGCCACAGGATGGAACTGTAACGGATGCCGTAAATGCAGCCGATACCGAAAAACAGCCGGAATACCGGGAGCAGGTTATGGTGGTTTTGGAAGTTTCGGACTCTTTGGCAAAGGCGGATATGGAGAAAATCACCAACTGGCTGAAAAAGCGTTTAGAGACGGAACAGATTGTGTTATATCAGAATGTGGATGGCATTTTGTACTTTGCAGGCTATGAAGCGCCAAAGACGGAAACTGCGGATAGAGTGGAAGAAAAGAAAGGATATAAGCAGGAATAACACATGGTTTAAAAGGATTAAGAATGCATGCCATAAAAAATATGGTTTTGCATTCTTTTTTTGTAACCTTTTTCCGTTTCGGCACGACTAATAAATGTATCATAAAAATAAGATGATTCCGGAATACTTATAGCCATGAGCAGAACCTAAGTTTTCGCAACTGGGTTTTGGAAATAGTGAGTTTTGCGTATGGCGGATACTCATAGAAAAGAGGTGTGACAGGAGTTGATAGAGGACAAGAAAGAAAAAAAGCTGGCTGTGAAAGCGATTCATGGCAATGCCGAGGCATACGGTGAGTTGATTTTGGAATATAAAGATTATTTATACCGTACAGCCATGCTCTCTGTGAAAAATCAGGAGATTGCACTGGATATGGTCAGTGAATGTATTTTAAGCGGTTTCCGTTCCGTGCATTCCCTGAAAAATCCTGCGTATTTTAAAACGTGGATTACCAGAGTGCTGAGGAATACGATTGCGGATTATTACCGCAGTGAACGGTATAGTGAAAATTTGGACGATATGCAGATCGCAGCAGATGACGGTATGGTGTCCAGTGAGGAAAAGCTGGATTTATATCAGGCAATTGATTTGCTGTCCGAAAAATACAAAACCGTGATTATTCTGAAATATTTTAATGAACTGAAAATCA
>JAMPFS010000129.1 GCA_023664325.1 Clostridium sp. | reverse complement strand
GGCATATATGTCACTTACGTTATTAACCATGCCATTTTCAGTTTTAAACACAATGTTGGACTGCTCTGCGTCCATATTTGCATATATGTCATGCGTATTACTATTAGTCAGTGACTTCGCTCCGCATTCTACCGAAACAGCTACAGGCTGCGCACTTATCTTATTTCTTGTACCATCCAGAAATTGCATATCAGGGTACGGCAGCACAGATATGTTAAACTTCCTGTACATTGCACAGATTCCATAAAAATTAATATAATTTTTTGGAGTCTTGTTTTTTTCTTCATCAATTGCGTATACTTTTGCCTGAAGTTTTTCATCTTTCATGTTATCGACAGCACCTCTGCTCTGTGTCCTTCCAAAACTGCCGCCCTCTTTTTTCTCACTTGCAGAGTCACCAATTATTTCAAGTTTTTGTTTCTGTCCGCCGCCAAAACTTGATGTTGACTCCCAATCAGGCACAAAATACTGGTAATAAACACCGGGAATCGTGCGTGTAGACTGTGTCCATATCTGTCCTTTTCTCCATGTGCGCCAGTCATACCACTCAATCCTTCCATATCCCGGACTGCCTGCATTATATGTACATTTTTTTGTACTCGGATTATCTCCTGTCCTGTTATCTGTGCTATACGTAAACATACCGCCATTAGATGTGTCATTGGCAAAATAATATGTACCCACCTCAAGCTCAATGTCATACCCTGTATCCACAATCTTTCCGGTAACATCACCTTCATTGTAACGCACCGTATAGTCCTTACCGTAAATAGTAATTGTAAACTCTTTACTGGAACCGCTTGCCGCTTTCTTAACCTTTTTCAATGCAGATGCGCTGCCTGTCTTACCGCTGCTGTCCGCTTTGCTGCTTTCAGGCTTATCACTGTCTGCGTCAGCTTTGTCTTTATCTTCGTTCTCTTTTACAATCTCAACAAATGCCTCTGTATTTTTTCCTTCTTTGCAGCCCTTAAAATCCTTGAGGATAACTTTAAACTCGCCCTCTCCGGCTACATCCATCTCAATCTTTTTCTCTGTCTCGTATGGCGCAAAGGCTAACTCCTCATTTTTCTCTGCATAGTTTGTCCCTGCCTTTGCAGTGATACCGCTTGTGACAATCGTCATATCACACACTGACTGCTCTGCGCCAGTCCTTTTCACAGTGAGTGTGGCTTTGCCATTTTTTGATTTATAATTCTTCTCTGTAAAAGAAATTTCTGATTTTACCTTTTTATCATTATCTTCAATAGAAATCGAAGATGTTCCAACCTCATAAACCTCTGTATCTGTCGGATTGGCAAGCATTAATGTAAAACCTTCCGTTCCCTCACTCTCATCATCTTCAATAATTTTGAATATGACAGTCTTTTCACGCTCACCCGCTGCAAAATCCAGCTTGCATACGCTTGAATACTCCATATCCTCCATAGCAGAACCCATAAGGGATGCCTGCAGCGACTCTGCAATGCTGCTCTCCTCACTTTCGACAAGCTCCCTTGTCTCGCTTCCTGTCTGCTCCTCTTTTTCCTTCGCAAGCGTGCTCACGCTGCTTGCTTTCTTTGTTTCACCGTCTTCCGACGCTGTTTCACTGTCAGCCTTCGACTCACCGTCTTCTGACGCTGTTTCACTGTCAGTTTTTGACCCGCTGTCTTCTGAGGCATTCTCACCGTCAGTTTTTGATGAAACATCCTGAAGTTTTATAATTTCTTCTTCAAATATGCTGTCATCAGACAACGCAGGCTCTATAATGTCTGACTTTTTCTGGCTGCCCACCGAATACTTCTCAAGAAGGCTCTTGCCGTCTCCTGTCTCACTGACATTCTCCATAAGCAGTTCATAGTCCTGGCCGTAAACTGCTGTCATATCAACTGTGCGAAGCTCTACGCTTGCCTTTTTTTCAATATCATCACCGTCACGGTAAACCTTAACCGCATAGCTGCCCTTCTCCTTCACCTTTGCACCGGCCGTGCCAAAATACAAGACATCACCTGCCGGCAGATTGTCAGCAGAAATGCGGGATGATTTCAGATAAGTCGGCGGTACTTCTGCCGCCTTTACAGACAGCCCCGTCAAAGACGGAATGACCATACCTGCACACAACAAAAGACTTACCGCCCTTTTACCGTAAGTCTTGAAATTTCTTTTGCTGTGCTTTTCGCATTTTTCATGCTTTTGTTTTTTGCGCCAAAATTTCAATCTCATCAGTTTTCCTCCTTTATTTCGTTATAAACCTAATGCATTCAATGCGGTTAAGATTATAGCAGATTATTGTAATTTATTGTCGGTTTGGGGATAATCAGGTAAATTATTGGGATATATTTGGATAATTCATTAAAATTTTTGTCACAAACATTCCGTCATCCAGCTCAAAATCTATCTCCCCATGATATTCAGACACAGCCCTGACAATGCTTTTTACTCCAATTCCATGTTCCGATTCGGGCATTCCATTGCGGAATTTTATATCATTTGCACACGTATTTATAAATTGTATAACAATCTTACTTCCTTTTTGATTAATACGTATTTTAATCTCCTTCTCTGTCTTGCCTGAATGTATACAGCCATGTATTGCATTTTCAAATACATTTGCAAGAATTGCAACTAAATCTATATCACGAACAGGTATATTCCGGCTTAGTTTCACATCCATTGACACTATTATATTTTCCTGCCCTGCATGGTTTGCATATACAGACAATATACTGTCTGCCGCCTCATTTGCACATATATGCTGCACATTCGTGCTTTCAATATCTTCCCTGTATTGTTTTATATAATCAAAAAACTTTTCTTTTTCGCCCTTTTTTATATATTCTTCCATCAAAAGACAGTGATGTCTTATATCATGACGCACCCTCGCTGCCTGCTCCTCTGATTCCCTCACTATTTCAAGCTGATGTGACAACAACTGCTCATTAAGCTCTAAAAGCTCTTTCTCACTCCTGTAATAACGCTCTTTCCCAAGATGGAAATACATACGGAACACTGTGTACTGCAAAATTCCTATGATAGAAAAAACGTATATTGCACGAGTCATATTGAAAACCGAAAATCCCTGCATATTAGGCCAATAAGCCATAATCGTTCCCACATAAGTTGTCATAAGAATAAGGACAATTATAAACGCATCCATCTCCTCAATAAGAAAATCAAGTCCCTCCAAAAACGGTTTCCTGATTTTAAATGCTGTCACAAAAAGCATTATAAACATTATAACAAAACGCACTATAATATCTACCCATATATTACCGTCAAAAAACCAGCGCGCTATATCCACACCTAATGAAACACAGGTGGAAAACAAATAAAAACTTGTTGATATTTTATATAAAGACATATAAATTCCATCGCTGCTAAACAGCGCACAAAAAAGCCCGATAAACACAATTGAAAGC
>JAMPFS010000128.1 GCA_023664325.1 Clostridium sp. | reverse complement strand
ATTTTGTTTTTGCACCAAAACCCACACATTTTATGTCCTGCCGCTTTGCCAGTATTAGCGCCCTGAACATATGATAAGCAGTTGTGACAACAATAATCTGCGGATTCTGTTTATTCATCAGTTCCCTTGAAAACCGCAGGTTCTCCTCTGTGGACACAGATTTCTGTTCCAAAATGATTTTTTCCGTACTTACTCCTTTATCAATCGCATAATCTGCCATAGCTTTACTTTCCGGAATATCCTCTCCTGAACCTTGTCCGCCAGACATGATCAGTACAGCATTTGGATTATAGCACAACAATTCTATTCCTTTTTCAATTCGTGCTGCAAGTAACGGCGTAACCCTGCTTCCAATAATTCCTGCCCCCAGTACAATAATGTAATCTGCGTTTCTTTTCTTTTTTAAGTGAAGAAGATTGAGCACTGCGGAAAGTGAATACACTGCCAGCAACAATAATATATATACTGCTATGAAACTAATAATTTTATAGAGCATTGTACCCAATGTATTCTTACCCAAATTTCCAATTACTGGAAAGACCACAAGATAGATACATAAGAGAACAGAAAACAATATCGACAATAAATTTGTCGGTTTTATTCCTTCATGTCTAATAACCCTTACTCCTTCTATAAAAAACACAAGAATCAGAATTGTTGGAAACAAAACAACACTACCCACTGCCAAAATACACATAACAATCAGTATTCCAATCACTAAATCATGCGCTGCCAACCATTCTGAACATTGGTATAAGACAAATAACAGAAATACCGACAGACATATCATCATAATCGAAAATGAAGCTCCGCTCCACAATGTTCTGGAATCATGCAGCATAATCCCCACAAACAGACAGACTGAAATAACAAATAAAAGAAACGCAAACTGCCACACAACAGCCCCCTCATCCTTCAAAAAAAGTATTCTTCTGCTACACAACGGTTTTTCCTTTTTCCGTCGTGCAGCAGATTTTCATAATTTATTAGTATTATAATTCATTGATAGTTTCCGTAATCGGCATATTTCTGATCCGCTTTGCGGGTGCATATACCGCTAACGCAGCAGAAGCAATATCGAATATAAGAATAATAGCAATTAAAACAATCGGCAAACTCCACTGGCTTCCAAAAAACCGTGTAACCAATTTCACATACAAAAAGCGGCTTAGAGCAATTCCTATACCACTGCCAACTATAAGCCCAGAGATAGCGTAAGTAAAGGCTTCCGCACCAATCATCCGGGTAAGCTGTTCCCCATCCATACCAACCGCCCTCATAGCTCCATACTGCTTTATTCGGGCAGTTACACTCATGGAAATGCTGTTGATAATGTTAAACAGCGTAATCATGGCAATGATTGCCATAAAACTATACAGCAGAAATTTTACAGCCAGATAAGTATTAGCATTTTCCTGATTACTCTGACGCTGATCAGCAAAAATAACATTGCTTTCCGTAAGACTGTTGATTTGCTTTACTGTTTCATCCGTAGCCTTGCTGCTTAATTGTATTCCAATCGTACTGTAATTCTGTTCCCCTGTCAGCCGGGCAAAGGTTTCCTGTGAACAAATCACGCTATATTCGCTGGAATACAGCCCGCTGGATATGCCACATGCAACTTCAACCTCCTGTCCCGCTATCTGAATCGTGTCTCCAACTTTTATCGGATTATCTTTATTCAAAACAGTCATAACCTTGTCACTGTCCCCATAGATTTCTGACAAATCTCCCTGCACAAGGCTGTCCTCTGCACAGTCAAGCAGATACTGGCTATATGACGTTATATTTACATGGTCAATGTCCTGCCGCGAAGAATTAACTGAGACATTCTCCATGTAGGAAGCGCCCCAAATATGCTCTACACCTGTAATTCCACTAATAGCATCACCCAGACTCTGTTCCAGTACACGCTCATTTGCATAGCCGGTGAGGGTAATATCCGGCTGCCATGAACGCATTGTGGGAAGCAGCTCATGCGCAAAATCCAACCCTACTGAAATGCAAAGAAACAGTATAATGCTGAGTGAAAAACTGGCTGTCAACAAAAACCAGTTTTTCTTAGATGCTGTTGCATGGTGAATGCCCAATGTTCTTTCAACCTTTCTGATCTTCCGTTTTGTTGCATGGCGTACAGAAAGTGCCATATCCGCATTTCCGGAAACCGCTGCCATCGGAGAAACCTTAGATGCATGTTTCGCAGGTGACTGCGCCGCCAGCAAGACAGTTACAATTCCAACCATCGCACCGCTGATTACTCCAACAGGGCTGAGGGCAAATACCGGCATAGCGGCAAATTCACCGCCAATCCCATAGCGGAGCAATGCACAAATGCCCCATTCGATTGCCGTACCTATGATTAACCCAACAGGCACAGCCGTTTTGCACCAATTTAACGCTTCCAACCGTACATACCGGATAATCTGCTGACGGCTTGCACCAATACAGCGCATCATTCCAAAGAATTTTGTCCGTTGTGCTACATTGCTGTTCATACTGCCGGAAATCATCAGTACGCCAGCCAATAATACCAAAACGAACAAGACTGCCGCTATTCCGTAAATATTATGCATGGATTCATTGCTGCTTTGTCCGGCGAGCCCCATAATTGCCGTATTTTCCGAAATATCCTCCTCCGGCAAATGATACTGCTGTCTGATTTCCGCAATAATACTGGATGCCTTTGACACATCCTGAAATTGAATGTAACAGATTGGATTGATTGGAATATTGTTTTGCTCCATAATTGAAATATACGCATCTCGTGTCGTATAGGCAGCAACCAGATATGTCTGATCCTGATAATACTCGGCATCGTCCGAACCAAAACCGCATACCGTAAAATCCGTATTCCCCGAAGGTGTCTTTACTGTCACAGAATCGCCAATCTTTACATCTAACGCAAGTTTCGCATTGGAACTAAGCATAATGTCATTGTCACTCTGCGGCAGACTGCCTTCTTCAAGGGCATTCACAAGCTCTGCCAGATAAATACTGTCCGTGCCGTATAATGCAGCTTTTTTCTCTCCGATATAGTAAGGCTGCTCTGCATCTGCATTAAATATTTCCGACCAGCCGACAGTGACAACATCTGGACGTTGGCTGATTTCTTCTGCTGTGTCCTGAGAGATATTTTCCAACTGGATATGCCAGTTTCCATGCTTCTGCTTAAGCCCCTCGCTTTGATTCCGAATGAACATATCTGCCACACTGAAAATCGCAGTTACAAGCAATACAGAAATGATAATACAGAAAATCGTCATACGGTTCTGCCGTTTCCGCACCTTTCCCGAAATAGTCACAAGGCTTAAATAGCTTTTCATTCCCCACACCTCCCTAAATCAGTAAGTTCTCCGTCTGAAACCTGCAGGATACGGTCTGCTGTCTGTGCAATACTGCGGCT
>JAMPFS010000127.1 GCA_023664325.1 Clostridium sp. | reverse complement strand
AACAGAAATATCAAACTGATCTGATAATTCCTCCATAGTATAATGCCTTGCAGGATTTTCAACCATGAGGGACATGATTGCCTTTATCTTCTCGACTTGTGATTTATAGAAATACGGTCTTTCTTCCCCAATGCTGTCTACATCTATTGTTTTTAACGAAACAAGCAATTCCAAAACCTTTACACGAAGATATTCATTCCGAATGGAATCCGGCACTTGATATAGCTCATGGAAAATATGGTCAGGAAATGAATCCCCATGCATAATAAACGGACGCTGCCCCAGTAAAAATTTCTCCTCAATCTGGGCAATATCAATAGAAAATATGGCAAATAAATCCTCCAACATCTCCTTTGCGTCAGGAACAGAAATAGTCACCGTAATTCCATGATAATGGCACAACGGAAAACTGCACTGTTCATTTTTTGTTGTCACGCTTTCTAACATAATATCCCCTGATGCCAGATAAAGGTATGCGCCATTCGATACTTCCCATTCAATCCTGCCTTCTCTGCAATGGTTAATTGTAATAATATGCTCATTGTCAAATTTTCTCGGCGGGCAACTCATCATATGAAAATCATTAAAAAGCACATAAATCCCCGGATATACCTGATAATAAGTTGCTGTCCCATCTCCCGTTTCGTTTTTCATTTGATATACAGAACACGCTTCATCACGGCAAAGCAGCTTCATTTTCTGATTTGAGAAGAATTGATCCGTTCCATGCATTCCGTTCCCTCCTCTGCAAAAAAATTCTGGAGTTTCATAACTCCTTCTCTGTCAAGGGCATACTGTTCCTCTACTCTGCCATGCTCAAGATGCACAACATAAGTACAGCAGCTTACAATCAATTCATAATCATGCGTAATGACGATTGAGGTTTTCCCAATACGCCGAAGCTGCTCTAAGCTCTTTGCAACTTCATACATATGAAGCAGATCAAGTCCGCTTGTAGGCTCGTCAAAAACAAGTATTTCCCGATTAGACACAAGTGCGCTTGCAATAGCAACTCTCTGTTTCTGACCACCGGAAAGCGACATAGGGTGTCGCTCTGCAAAAGAATCCAAGTCTAATCGTTTCAATGTATCATCTATTTGCATTTTATCCGGCTTTACCATGCTTAAAAGCAATTCTTCATCAACACTTTCTGTAAATAACTGATGATTTACATCTTGCATAACCATATAGCAATAACGCAGTCTTTGTTTTCTATTATACCTCTTTCCGTCAATGGTTACAATTCCTTTGCACTTCCTCTCAAGTCCACACAGGCACCTCGCCAATGTAGATTTACCAGCCCCATTATGCCCGATTAAGGCGATCACGCCATGACGTGGCAACTGCAGCACTGGAATATTCAACACATCAGTTTCTTTTTTATAAGAGAAATACATATCCGATAATGAGAAGATTTCATCATCTGTCATTTCAGTCTGCTTTACAGGGTATTGAAATAAATCAAATGGGCGCAATCCCATTTCAAAAAGTTCGTTCTTATCCAATCTTTGAATTTCATTCATTGAAAATTCCGAAACGATTTTTCCATTTTTCAAATAAATAACCCTGTCCACCAAATTACTTAAATAGAATAATCTATGTTCGGCAATAATAATTGTCTTTCCCTGTGATTTCCACACTTCAATCATGTGCTGTAAATCTTTCGTAGCAGAAATATCCAAATTTGAGGACGGTTCGTCCAAAACAACAATCGGTAAATCTGTAACAGAAACAGAGGCGCAGGCAATTTTTTGTTTTTCGCCGCCTGACATCTTGAATATACTCTTTCCTAACAGCTCAGATATACCAAATAATTCCGTTGTCTTTATGATACGCTCCACAATTTCATTTTCCTGCACACCCTGATTTTCACTGCCAAAAGCAAGCTCACTTGTTGAATCCACAGTAAAAAACTGTGTTCTGGGATTTTGAAATACGCTCCCCACATATTTAGCAGTCTGATAAAGGGGAATTTTACTGATATTTTTACCATCCAGCAAAACTTCCCCCGTTAATTCGCCCTCATAATAATTGGGGATAAGACCGTTAATCAAGCGTGTTAAAGTTGTTTTTCCGCAGCCTGACCGCCCACACAAAAGGATAACCTGACCATAAGGGATAGTCAGGTTAATGTCCGTAAGTTCTCCTGCATCTGAACCGCCAGCATAGCGGAAATTGACATTATGCAATTCTATCAAATCAAACTTCTCCTTTCAGACAGCAAATCCAATCCAGCAGACGATGCAAACCATAACAAATACAATATCCAACGCCCCAAATCCTATATTGCATATGTTCGTCCGCCTGACAGGTGCGCCAAGCCCTCTTGTTAATGCCGCTGCTGATAATTCCTCGCCAATTTTAGCAACAGATACCATCAAGGGAACAATACGGTATTCCAGCATATTGACCGGATTTCTGATTGAAGTAATCCCCCTCATTCTCATGGCATCTCCGATTGCGGCATATTCCTCTTTCACAGTAGGAAAGAACCGAAATACAACTGACAGCGGAATCACAACCTTTTGCGGAATATGTATTCTTTCCATTGCAGCCACAAATTCACTTACCGTTGTTGAATCAATAAGATAATAACCCATAATAAATCCCGGCAGCATATGTGTATAGATTCCAACAGCAGCCCCAAGCAAAAAATTCCACATTCCCGTCAATAACGGCAGTAAAGTTATTTCCATTGAAAAAAGCACTAAGTATGTAATTGAAAACTTTAATACCGTTTTCCACCGTTTCGACAACAGCAAAAGGCACATGGGCAATGCCATCAGACAAGGACGGATAACATTCATCATTCCGCCTGTTCCTCCGGCTATCATAATCGTGCTTACTGTAACGGTAAGAAATATTTTAGTCCGTGGATCTATCGGAACAACGGATTTTTTCTCAAAGGGCAGGGAAGCCAAATCACGCATCATACAATACCTGCTTTTTCAAAATGTTTTTTCAATACGGCTTTTCCTAATAAAGCTCCCAGTATGCCGCCAATAAAAGTTACAATAAACAATACCGGAAACATCCAATTAGGCGTATAAGACATAAGCGTGTCAACATATTCCTGTCCGTAACTGCTGATAAGCGATTCAAAAAAATCTGTACGGGTAAGAAACATACGGCTGACAAACCCCATAATCCATAGCGAGAATACCCCATTACCTAACAAAGTGCATTTCCAACTACTGTATTTTCCAGCTTTTAAAATAATATCAGCCACTATACCGAATACTACTCCAAAAGCCAATACCAAAACACCGCTGCCAATGAGCATATTTAGCAGCCCAAGAATAATCCCGGTCAAAGAAACCATGCCAAATTTTTTCACCTTTGTAAGATACAACATAAAGGGAATACCACACAGTATTGGACAAATAAATCCAAGTAACGGTATAAATATGGGAATATATCCCAACATCATACCCACAAAAAAGATGACAAAATAAATAGCTGTAAAAATTCCAACATTGATAAGGTCTTTTGCTTGTAACTTGTTTGTATTCATACTTTATCCTCCACTT
>JAMPFS010000126.1 GCA_023664325.1 Clostridium sp. | reverse complement strand
AAATATAAATTTCGTCACTTTTACTAAAGGCTAAAGCTAGCCTCTGAACAGTAACCCTAAATAGTACTTTCCAAAATCACTACTTCTCTCAATCATACTTTCATGGTATACTAAAATTGATTAATTATCGAAAGGAGCAATTTTAATGAACAATAAGGACATTCTTAATGCTGCCAAAGAAGAATTAACTTCTTTAGACAGCCATTTGATTGATGTCTTGGACATCAAACGTCCAGCAACTTTGGCATACGCAAAACAACTCGCAAAAGTTATTTCAAAGTTATCTCCCTTGTTGGGAAATATGATTGAATTTTCTACTGTTGACTTATTAAATGAGCATGATTGGAACGGTACAGGTGAATGGATAAGGCAAGATCCCGGCTTCCCTGATGCACTTTTCAAAAGTAGTATAATTCAACCAAACCCTGGCATTGAAATTAAAGCATGGTTCCCATTTGCAACAGAAATTACAGCACGCTTCAAAGATAGTGTAACAATTTTTGCACAAGATAATATAGATATGGCATTAATTGCATGGCTTCCAGAAAACGTTATTTGGGGAAAACCTCAAATTATTGATGTCCTTGTAGTTAGCGGTAAGAGTGTTGCAGAAGCCAGGGATTCTCACTACCATAGACCACCTGACTACCTTGTTTTTGAACCAGAAGACACCTCTGAACGTACTGTTAATTTGCAACAAACTAACACTAATGGTTATAAACTGCAATCAGACAAATGCGATGCTAAAGCTGCCTTTTCCGTTGTTGAAACATGGGGAAAAGATGCCCAAAAATACAGCCCCACCCCAGAATATCAACGACTTCTAAGAACTTTATACGGACAATTTGTTTATAGGCTTGATACAAATTATGCCAAAATTGACCGTATAGAGCACAAAGAAATTGAACAATTTAAATTGCACGTTTTAAACACTGTTTTTCATGGTATGACAATCAAGCAATGGAGTGAAATTTTATCTTCAAAAGATGACCAAAAATTAGAGTGCGCATTGAAAACCATCTTGTAAACTGTTTTTTATTCGTTCTGTCGCTATATTGTATACCTCATGATTTATTTCTGCACAAAAACAAGTTCGTTCCAATTCAATTGAAGCAACCGCTGTTGTACATAATCCAGCGAATGGATCCCAAACCACATCACCCACATCAGAAACCATTTCTATTGTACGTTTAATCAGTTCTAATGGTTTCTGATTTAGATGTATCGCCTTTTGGTTAATTTTCAAGCGTTCGCGCCCTCTCAACTGTGGAACCTGCCATACGTTTGTCACACCAATAGGACAATAAAACTTTGAACGCATTTGTGCCCACTCTTTTTTCGTTATAACTGTTTTACCATTTAAAGAAAAGTATGGTTTCCCATCACCTGTTCCAAATGTATTTGCGTATATTGCAATCTTTTCAAAGGCTTCTGCAGGCGGCATATACCATAAATGACATTTTGTAAAATATTTTCTTGTTGCAGCATCTTTTACTCCACAAGCCTCATTAGTTTTTGAAAATGGAAGTCCTGTGCGTTCCCATTCAAAACGCAACCATTCTTTCATCGTCATTTGCGCTCCCTCTACCATAAAGATAGGCTTTTTTACATATTGAACACACACCTCTGTAACTACAGGTAAATGCCTAATCGTTTTAGTATTTGTATTTCCCGCTACATGCCCCATTCCTTTATCCCATACGCAACAAGAAACATAATCCCACCCATATTTTTCTAACACAGGGTGAACAGTCGCCCAACCGACCTCGGTACACCAAAACCATAATGTTGTTAATGGTGTAGCAAAAGAACTCCATTTTTCTATATGTGGCTCATACCAATCTGCAAGCCCCTTATATGAAACCAAATCACCTGGAAATCCATTTATCCCATACGGTCCATCGCAAATTATGACAACAGGCGTTTCCCATTTGCTATATAGTTTGATCGCATCACCACAGTATAAATGAATATTTTCATAATTCATTTTATCCACTCAAGCATCCTCCCCATCCTGATAATGTTGAATAACATCATCAACTTTACAATCAAAATAATTACAAAGACGATCAATAATATCCATCGAAACTTGTTCTCCACGTCCCATTTTATCCATAGTAGACTTAGAAATATTTGTTGCTTTCATTAAATCCTTTTTTGACATATCACAATCAATTAGCAATTTCCACAGCGGTTTATACGAGAAGGACATAATTTAGTACCACCTTTTTCTTTTAATCTTAGCACAAATATATTGAGATCGCAATACTTTTTTCTTGTATTTGTATGCACTTTGAGATTTCGATGCAAAAGCATTTCAATAATTCTTTGTTTGTCAACCTTTTTTATTATTTCATTTTCGCTTCACAATCCATTTTTGTTTGGTTTCTACTATAATATTTTTCTTTAACCACCAATCTCACATGGTGCTAGCACCATGTGAATACTGCACTTAAGAAAAATGTGAAAATATATTTTCTCATCTATGTCATGAACATTTATCTCTCCAATGCCCTCTCTATCTGCTGTTTCTGCCCTTTCAAGTCATTTTGCTTCTCATACAGATTATTTCGCTCCTTACAAAGTTCTTTCATGCGCTCCAGCTTCGCCCGCACTCCCTCCCGGCAATCCGGCTCTATCTTCTTATATTCCCCGGTCAGATTACGGATTGTATTATTATTTTCCTTTATCTGCTCTGACAGGCACACCCAATCTATCAGATTTCGTACTTCCTTATCCGTTTCGTAAAGGTCTGTTTCTGCCACTATTTTAGCACGCAGCCGCACCATGACTTTCTTCTCCATATCCGTCATATCTTATCAATCCCCTTTCCTATCGGCTCATTTCAAAGGCACGTTTCGGGCGTTTATTTGCCCTTTCTGCCTGTTCTAATGCCTTTGACCGTTCTACTATCGACTGCACCTGTTCCCTGCCTAAATAACGCTCCAAACGCCCCAAATCTGCCGCTTTCTCCTGCAACCGTTCTATGGTGTCACTCTGTTCCATAACTTTATCCGTCAGGCGGCTAATCTGCTTTTGTTGTCCGTCCATTTTGGCGGTCAGCTTCTTACTCTGCTCCGTAAGCTGTACGCACTTGATTGTCAGATTTTTTACTACTTCTTTCAATTTCTCTACAAGCGGTAAAACCTTTTTATCCCGATAAGCCTTTGCGTTCATCAACACACCCGGCTCCGGCAACTGCCACTTCGCATCTTCATCATAGGCGTGTATATTGCGCTCCATGACTTCCTTAGACTGCGCCATTTTGCTAATTTCCTGCTGTAACTTTTTTTGCTGTTTTTCCAATTTCTCATTTTCAGATAACAGATTTTCCTTATCTTCTGCCAAAGTTTCCGTCTGCTCTTTCAACAGAAGATTTGTTGCGGAAAGTTCTGACACTTCCTGCCGGATCGCTTCACTTTCTTTCCGTATCTGCTCCGTTTCCCGCCCTGCCGCTATCTGCTGATGAAGAATATCAGACAGTTCTTCTTTACTGCCGTAAATTGTCTGTTCCAGTTCCGCAACCTCTTTCTGTCTTTCCTGCTTCTCAAAATC
>JAMPFS010000125.1 GCA_023664325.1 Clostridium sp. | reverse complement strand
AAAAACATTTCGTAATTTTGGCAGGCTATAAACAAAGTTTTCCTTTCAGAGCTGTGATTGACTGATTGTCCTTGACACAATCCATGAAAGAACCTATAATAAAAACAGCTATAAAAGACAAAAGCGTGGAAGAGAAGAGTACATTTGGAATGTCTTTAACAGAGAACCTGGGTTGCTGAGAACAGGCAAGGACGGAACGGATGGAAGATGGTCTTGGAGCTTCTTGTGTGAGACACAGTTTTAAGGGTATGTATATGATGGGAGCATTCCGGAACGATAATCATAACGGGAACAGATTTCCGATATGGAGTGTTTAGCATAAGACGGGTACACCCGTTATAGTGCAGACTGGTTGTCGCCAGTCATTAAGGTCGGCATAGTGATATGCAGATGAATTAAAGTGGTACCGTGAGATAACAGCTCGCCTTTATAATGATTTAAGGGCGGGCTTTCTTTTTTTCTTAGGAAGAAAATTCATCATTACCGCATTGTTTTTGGGAAAAGAAAGGCAGCGGGATGTGAAGGGATTCATGGGAAGGAACAAAAGCGCCACGCAGCTTAAGCAGGGTAACAGTAACTATGTAAAGGAATCAGGAGGGTAACAACAATGGCAAAGAAACCGTATTACATTACGACAGCGATTGCTTACACGTCGGGTAAGCCGCATATCGGCAACACTTATGAAATTGTCCTCGCAGACAGTATCGCAAGATACAAGAGATTTGCAGGATATGATGTCCGTTTCCAGACGGGTACAGACGAGCATGGACAAAAAATTGAGTTAAAGGCAGAGGAAGCAGGTATTACACCAAAGGAGTTCGTAGACCAAACGGCAGGGGAGATTAGGAGAATCTGGGATTTGATGAATACCTCTTATGATAAATTTATCCGTACAACGGATGAAGATCATGAGAAGCAGGTGCAGAAAATTTTCAAAAAGCTGTATGACAAGGGTGACATTTACAAGGGTTATTATGAAGGGCTTTACTGTACGCCTTGTGAATCCTTTTTCACAGAGTCGCAGCTTGTGGATGGCAAATGCCCGGATTGTGGACGGGAAGTGCAGCCGGCAAAAGAGGAGGCATATTTCTTCCGTATGAGTAAGTACGAGGGTAAGCTGATTGATTACATCAATACACATCCGGAATTTATTCAGCCGGAATCCCGTAAGAACGAGATGATGAATAATTTCCTGCTGCCGGGTCTTCAGGATTTATGTGTATCCAGGACTTCTTTTAAATGGGGAATCCCGGTGGATTTTGACACGAAGCATGTCATTTATGTGTGGATTGATGCGTTGACTAACTATATTACCGGCTTGGGATATAAGGTGGATGAACCGGATGATAAGATGTTTGGGCAGTACTGGCCATGTGACCTTCATCTGATTGGTAAGGATATCCTTCGTTTTCACACCATTTACTGGCCGATTATGCTGATGGCGCTTGATTTACCGCTTCCAAAACAGGTATTCGGACATCCGTGGTTAATCCAGAATGATGGGAAGATGAGTAAGTCCAGAGGAAATGTAATCTATGCCGATGATCTTGTGACACTGTTTGGCGTGGATGCAGTTCGCTATTTTGTTCTTCATGAGATGCCATTTGAAAATGACGGTGTCATTTCGTGGGAGCTTTTGGTGGAGCGTTTAAATTCTGACCTTGCCAATACCCTGGGAAATCTCGTAAACCGTACGATTTCCATGTCAAATAAGTATTTTGACGGTGAGGTAAATAACAAAAAAGTAAAAGAGGATGTGGATCAGGAGTTAATTGATTATACATTAGATACGAGAATCCGTGTGTCAACGGCAATGGATAAGCTGCGTGTGGCAGATGCCATGACAGAGATTTTCAATTTGTTTAAGCGCTGCAACAAATATATTGATGAGACGATGCCGTGGGCTTTGGCAAAGGAGGAGGACAAGAAAGACCGTCTTGCCACTGTTCTTTACAATCTGGCAGAGAGTATCATTATTGGCGCAACCCTGTTAGAGCCATATATGCCGGAAACCTCGGAGAAGATTTTGGCGCAGTTTAATGCACCAAAGCGCAAAGTAAATGATATTGTAAAATTTGGCACATATAAGTCGGGAACAAAGGTGACGGATAATCCGGAGATTCTATTTGCCAGACTGGATATGGACGAGGTCATGGCGAAGGTAGAGGAAATGCAGCCGGAACCGGAGCCGGAGGTGGATGACAATCCGGGTATTGATTTAGAGGAGAAGAAGCCGGAGATTACAATTGATGATTTTGATAAAATCCAGCTCCAGATTGGACAGGTGATTTCCTGTGAAGAGGTTAAAAAATCAAAGAAACTGCTTTGCTCCCAGGTGAAAGTTGGCGGTGAGGTAAGGCAGATTGTATCGGGAATCAAGGCAAACTATTCACCGGAAGACATGGTGGGAAAGAAAGTTGTTGTGGTGACCAACCTAAAGCCAGCGAAGCTTGCGGGTATTGAGTCACAGGGTATGATTCTGTGCGCAGAGGATGCAGAGGGTAATTTATCACTGATTACCAGTGAGAAGGATTTCCCACATGGGGCAGAGATCCGTTAAAGCGATTGCATGCTGTTTAAAACGGCTGGCGCAAGATGCTAAATAATAAAGAAATATAAAAATAAGCCTTTGGCGGACAGACTGATAAGTATATCCATCAAAGGCTTATTTTGTGTTATATAATACTACTGAACAGACTCTTCAGAAGCATCGGCATCTTCACCATTTGTTCCATCCTCTGAACTTTCATCTGTTGGAAGGGCAGAGCCGTCATTTTCACGGATATAGAGCATATAAGAATCCATCAGTAAGAAATCTTCATCTGTGATATAGTAATAATCATCGGAAGGCTCAATTGGGATTTCCAGGACAACCGGATCCATGTAGCCCGGATTTGCAGTGGTGGAGTTAAGAATATTAATAATACCTTCTGCAAATTCTGTCTCGTATTCAACCTCCGTGGTGTTATTGTAGTCGCCCTCGTCCACTCTGGCATTGAAATTCTCAATATAGGCAACCACTTCATCATAAGTAACCTCTAAAGTGTCTAATGGAGAAATTGTAATTTCCACGGTATAGCTGCCGGTGTCCTTGTCTTCCTTTACATCAGTAACCTCATACTTGGCATTGGAAAAGATAGACTGTGCCAGATAGTAAAATTCTGAGAGTATGGTTCCGTCGTCCACTTCTTTCACACCGTAATAACTCATCAGGTTATGCGCCTGATAATCCATATTGGCAACATAGACGGCTTCGGCATCCTTCTGGGATACACCGGTTAAGGTCATGTAATCTTTGGAAACATTTTTATAATTAATATCCAAAAGACTGGTTACATATCTGGAATAAACCTTTGCCTTACTGTCAAACAGGCTGCATCCGGACAGGGAGAGAACCAGGACAAAAACAAGCCCTAAAACAGTAAATTTTTTCAATGTAGATTTCATATATAGAATCCTCCTAGGGTATAATTATTTCACAATTATATAGACTATATCACAAAATGCAGTTGGTGTCTATTGCTTAAACTTGAGTTTCCGCAAATTGCAATGTAAAAGTGAGTAAACCTTCCCGCAGTGC
>JAMPFS010000124.1 GCA_023664325.1 Clostridium sp. | reverse complement strand
ATAAAGGCAATCATGTCCCTCATGGTTGAAAACCCTGCAAGGCATTATACTATGGAGGAATTATCAGATCAGTTTGATATTTCTGTTTCTGCGTTAAAGAAATGTTTCAAGGGAGTATATGGAACAGCAATTTTTACCTATATGAAAAATTATCGTATGGATTTAGCGGCATCACTGCTTACACAGACAGATGAACCGGTTACGGTGATTGCCGGTAAGGTAGGTTATACGAATATCAGTAAATTCTCGGCAGCTTTTAAGAGCATGAAAGGAAAATCACCTTTAGAATATAGAAAAATTAAAATCTAAATGGAGTATTTTTGATCTGTGTAGAGTAGCAGGCGCATATAAAAAATAGGATAATTCAGGAAGTATCAAAGTAATTGGTACTTCTTATTTTTTTGCAAGGAGGTAGTTGCTGTGAAACAAAAAAGCTGGATTTCTATTGTTTTTTCTTTTGCATCACAATGTAAGACAAAAATAGTCCTATCTGTTTTGTTTGCGATGATTAGTGTGGCTGCGGGATTGATACCATACTGGAGCGTTTATCAAATCATTTCGATTTTTATAGGCGGTTTCCCGGTAATGACAGAGATTTGGAAATGGTGTTTGATTGGTGTCTTGGCATACGCACTGCGTTTCTTTTTTTATGGAATTTCTACAAGTCTTTCTCACATTTCGGCATACACGATTTTGGAAAATATCCGCCTGTGTCTTGCCGAGCGGTTGATGAAAGCACCGTTAGGGGTTGTATTGGGGGAAACCGTAGGCAAATTAAAAAGTGTGCTGGTGGATCGGGTAGAAACGATTGAGCTGCCATTGGCTCATATGATACCGGAATGTATTTCTAACCTGTTGCTGCCTGTTGCTGTTTTTGCTTATTTGGTTTTTATTGACTGGCGGATGGCTCTTGCTATGTTGGTGACGGTTCCGTTTGCCCTCATTGCTTTTGGGCTTATGATGAAAAATTTTAATAAACTGTATGCAGATTACATGGAATCGAATAATTATGTCAATGGCGTTATTGTTGAATATGTAGAAGGGATTGAAGTTATCAAGGCGTTTAATCAGTCTTCCAGTTCTTATGAGAAATTTGCAAAAGCAGTGGATTCGTTTAAGGACTATACATTGAAATGGTATCAAAGTACATGGAAATTGATGAATTTCATTTCTGCTGTTTTACCGTCAACTTTTTTAGGCACATTGCCCATTGGAATGTATTTGTATAAAAATGGCTCCTTAGCTCCGCAGGATTTCGTTATGTGTTTGATTTTATCATTAGGTATTGTCGGACCGTTAATGAATTTTACAACATACATCAATGAAACAAAAACAATAGAGTATGCTGTGCATGATGTTGATAAACTTTTGAATGTAGAAGAATTGCCGGATGTAGTGCAGCCTGCCAAACTGGGTAGTTTTCAGATTCAGTTGCAGAATGTATCTTTTTCCTATGACAAAGATAGCGGGAAACAAGTTCTTTCACATATAGACCTGACTATTCCGGAAGGAAAGTTCACTGCGTTGGTCGGACCGTCCGGCGGGGGCAAGTCTACAATAGCCCGTTTGATAGCCCGTTTTTGGGATGTTTCAGATGGTTCTATAACGATTGGAGGTGTTGATATACGAAAACTGCCTTTGTCACAACTTGCGGATATTGTCAGTTTTGTTACACAGGATAATTTTCTGTTCAACTGTTCAATCAAAGAAAATATCAGGCTTGGAAACCCGCTGGCTGGTGATGATGAAGTGTATGCGGCGGCAAAAGCCGCCTGCTGTGATGAGTTTATCAGGGAGTTGGAACATGGTTATGACACAACCGCAGGGGATGCCGGCAATCGACTGTCAGGCGGGGAAAAGCAGCGTATTTCGATTGCCCGTATGATACTTAAAAATGCGCCTGTCGTAATTTTAGATGAGGCAACTGCATTTACGGATCAGGAGAATGAAGAGAAGATACAACGTTCGATTGCTGCATTGACAAAAGGTAAGACATTGCTCGTGATTGCACATAGACTGTCTACAATCAAAAATGCGGATCAGATTATTGTTTTAAAAGATGGGGGAGTCACGAATGTTGGAACACATCAGGAATTGTTAGAAGGAGATTCTTTGTATCGGGATATGTGGGAAGCTCATATTGGTGCAAAAAACTGGTCTGCAAATTCACTTAGAAAGGAGCAATAAAAATGTTTCGGATTGTAAAACGCTTGATTCGTTGGACAGGGAAATATAGAAAACGTATCTATGTTGGTTTTGTTTATGCCTTTTTTCATAGTATTTTTACTGCATTTCCTATTATGTTAGCCGCAAACGGCTTATCTGCTGTGTTAGATGATTTTAACGGTTCCAGACCACTAAACGGAAAAGACATTTGCTTTGCGTTTATAGCTATGACCGCCGCTGTGCTTGGCAGATTTCTTTTTTCATACCTACGAGCTGTTACGCAGGAAAGTGTGGGATATGAAGCGACTGCCGATGAACGTATTCAGCTTGGGGATATTTTGAAAAGGGTATCTCTTGGATTTTTCAGCAAGAATAATATGGGGGAACTTTCTGCTGCGGCTACAACAGACCTTTCTTTCATGGAAATGTTTTCAATGAATATGGTAAATACGGTTGTAAATGGCTATATTACGGTTATTGTACTTATTTGTTTTTTATTCTTTTACAATCTGCCAGCGGGACTGATTGCTCTTGTTGGGGTTCTGTGTTCGGCTTTCTTTTTATATATGCTTGAAAACCGAAGCCGGAAAAATGCTCCTGTTCATCAAAAGGCGCAGGATAATATGGTGGAAAGCACGATTGAATATCTTAGGGGAATGCAGGTTGTAAAAGCATTTAAGCAGGAAGGGGTTTCGATTGAGGGAATACGCAGGGCATATTGCGACAGCAAAAAAATCAATATCAAAATCGAAACGGAATATATGCCATTCAACTGTCTGCATCTATTTTCATTAAAAGCGGCGTCTGTTGCGATTGTCGCTGTTGCTGCGTTATTTACATTCAAGGGAAATATGCCGCTTCCAACCATGCTTATGTTAGATATGTTTTCTTTTATGATTTTCGGAAGCGTAGAATCAATGAATAGTGCGGCTCATGTGTTGGAGATTATTGATGCAACGCTTAACAAGCTGGAGCGTATTGAACAGGCACAGATTATTGACAAGAATGGTAAGGAAGTAGAACTTGATAAAACGGATATTATTTTTGAAAATGTATGTTTTTCTTATGATGAAAAGCCAGTTTTACGCAATGTCAGCTTTGAGATACCACAGGGCAGCACCACAGCCATTGTAGGACCGTCTGGAAGTGGGAAAACAACAATCTGTAATCTGATTGCACGATTTTATGATGTAAATAGTGGCAAAGTTTTAGTAGGTAATAAAGATGTGCAGACAATGACTTGTGACAGTTTACTGCGTAATATTTCTATGGTGTTTCAAAAAGTTTATTTGTTCCATGACAGTATTGAGAATAATATTCGTTTTGGCAATCCAAAGGCTGATTTAGAGGAAATTATGGATGCCGCAAGGAAAGCCCGCTGCCATGATTTTATCATGACATTGCCCGATGGTTATAAAACGGTAATTGGCGAAGGAGGCTCTACTCTGTCCGGCGGTGAAA
>JAMPFS010000123.1 GCA_023664325.1 Clostridium sp. | reverse complement strand
ACTTCCACCGTAAGCGGCATGGTGGAGACAAACATTCCGGCAGTTGTCTTCTCCTTTTTACCGCTCCTGTTTAATACCGGAACCCCGATTGTAACCGACTGGATATCAGGATTAACGTGAAACAGATAAACCACTAATGCCGTTTCAAACAGTACCGCCTGCGTGACCGGGTATTTCCCGCAATATGCCGCAATATTCTCTTCCAGAGAAACAGGCAGGGTTTTTGTAATCCGTTCCGCTTTCGCAGCATCTGTTAGTACAGAACGCATTTTTACAGGACATTCTTCCGGGCAAACCGCATATTTCTCTTCCCAATACCTTTGATCTTTCTCATATCGTTCCGACTCAAGGTATTGTTCCTCAGAGTGTATAAAGTCAATATAATCCCCTTCCGAAAGTGCAGACTCCGTTTCCCCGTTCAGCCTGTGATACGCCAGTTCCACCTGATTTGCCATCAGCCCAAACGTCCATGCATCCGCTACCAGATGACTTAATGTCACGAGAATACCACTTCTGTTTTCCTTCTCCAGATGGAACACTACAAACCTGTACATCTGCCTGTCCAGCAATCCGACTGGTTCTCTGGCAAAAGTTTTTGCATACTGATTCATTTCTTCCCTTGACTGAAATATAAGGACAGGAATCACCTCATCCACCTCATCCGACACATACTGCAATGGCTCGCCTTTCTCGCAGAACCGCAGACGGATGCCACTCTGGCTCTGTATGAACTGACAGACCGCCTGCTGCAGCTTCGCGCTGTCCCGCCTCTCCGGGAAAAATATAGCTCCGCAGAGATTGGCGATTGCCGTGTCCGCATAGTATTTTTGCAGATTCCAGATGTTCTGCTGTGGCGTTGTTAAGTGATAGTATTCCATTTTGTCCTCCTAAAATTTGTACCTTTCCTCAAAACCTGCTTGTTAAGCATCATTTTATCATTTGTATCATCTATAATCAACATGAAAATGCTTGTTAAGCATTTTCAATATACACAGTCAGGAGAAAATACATTGAAAGCTTTTTGGTATAATGATGAGCGAAAAAATATCTGCGGTCTGCGTATCCGTCAGCTACGCAAGGAACAAAATATCACACAAAAGAAACTGTCCATCATGGCACAGCTTGCCGGATATGACTTCATTACTGAGACCGCAATTATCAAGCTTGAATTGGGCACTCGCTTTATCCCTGATTACGAAATTAGCATTTTTGCACACCTACTGGGAACTACCCCAGAATACCTGTTACAATATGAAAATGAATAAACCAAATAGCCAACCTTATATTTGCAATGTATTACTTGCAACAAGATTGGGGATTTGGTATGTCTCAGAAAATTAAGCAGGATATTTCTATTGGCAATAACATACGCACCTTGCGCAAACAGTCGCATTTAACACAGGAGCAGGTAGTCGCATACCTGCAATTGCAGGGACTTGATACCTCCCGGAGCAGCTATTCCCAAATTGAATGTGGTACATACAATATCCGGGTATCGGAATTATGTGCTCTGGCACAGCTGTTTCATGTGGATTTCAATGCCTTTTTCCCAGACCCAAGTGAAACACAGCCTTAACGTATTTGAATTTCTGCTATACCTATTTTAGAATTTCCGCTACATTTCACCCTGAATTCCAATATTTTTACTCCGATAACAGGATAATTAAATTCTTTTGCCGTATCTTCTGGGGACAGAGTGATTGTACATATCTCCTTTCCATCTCCCCAGATTGTGACTTCCGCACTATAAACCTGCCCTGCATCATTCTCACCAATCGTGCCGCTTCCACTAAAATCAATATGCCCGGCAACTCCAGATAATTGACTATATTCGCCATCTATATTATAAAACGCATTTGCAGAATACTCTCTGTTAAACATAGATCCTGCTATATCGGACGATTGTGTGAATATGGCATTTTGGTAGCTTTTCCCACCCATTTTGATATACTCTTTACTGTCTAAGAGCCATAAATTTTCAGCCCTATAACATTCAACAGTTTCGACCAAATATTTTGGAGTCACATTCTCTTTTTCATTATTTAACACTTGACTACTTGGAACAATTTCTAATGCCTCATCTATCAGTGCTATAGCTTCATCATATCTTCCATCATTTGCTAATGCTTCGGCATTACCTACAATTTTGTTTTCATAGTTCATAGTATAGTTTTGGAGCAGCGCAACCACATCTTCTGTTTTTTCTGAAATGCTGCTTAATATGGGAATTGCCACTTCATAGTTGCCTGACTCTGCATATGACTCAGCAAGAGTAATTTTTTCAGAACATTCGTATTCATTTTGGAGCATTGCAATCTGATTCTGTAAATTGGCATTTTCTATCTTTAGCCCTTCATTTTCCTTTCCTGATTCCTCCATGTCTTCCTGAAGCGTTTCATTATTTAATTTCAATTTTTCTATCTCTTCGTCCACCTCCTGAAGCGCCCGTTCATAAGACATTCCCTTATCAACAAATTCATAGCGTTCAGACAATGCTTCTACGATCTCTTTCTCCTTAGAATTTTTGCCGTCATAATGGAAGAAAAAACTCGAACCAATAGTCACAAGTGAAAGAATAAGAGATATTACCTTCCAGATTTGCTTTTTTCGTTGCTTCATTTTTTACCCTCCTTCGTATCATATAAAAATTTTTGTTCATCCATGACACCGTTTCACAAAGCAGACTTTTTGAAACAAGACGTATATAATGGATTTATGGAGATTTTTTCATATTATGGAACATTTTAGATGTGATCATAGACCGTTTCAGAATGTCTACCACTTGAAACAATTTTCTTCCTTATTCGCCCCTTTTATTTTCAGTTTCCTTTTCCCTGCATCTGCGGTAAAAGGTCGAACTGCTCATATGCAGGATTTTTGCTGCCTCGCGAATGGAAATTCCTCCAACTCTCCACATGCGGTAATACTCCTCGAACTCTTCCGGCAGACCTCCTTTTCTCCTTCCAAACTTCACTCCCCGCTGCTTTGCAGCCGCAATCCCTTCCGCCTGCCGCTGCTTGATAAATTCCCGCTCTGTTTCCGCCACATAAGCTAAAATCTGTAGTACCAGATCTGCAATAAACACTCCCGTCAGATCAGAATGTGACGAATTTGTATTGAGCAGCGGCATATCCAGCACTTGTATATCGGCTCCAATTTCTTTTGTGATTTTCCGCCACTGTTCCAGTATTTCCCCATAATTCCTCCCCAGCCGGTCAATGCTTTTCACCACAAGTACATCTCCCTTCTTCAATATTCCCAGCAGCCGCAGGTATTCCGGCCTCGAAAAATTCTGTCCGGACATTTTGTCCATATAGATGTCTGCATCTGAAATCTGTTGCTCCTGCATTGCCAGTAATTGCCGCTCCGGGTTCTGATCCTTAGAAGAAATCCGCACATATCCATATTGCTTCATCTCTTGTCTGCCTCCTTTTTTCTCTCATTTTACCGTAAACAGCTTTTAAGGAGACAAAAACAAGAGGCAAAAAGCCTGCCCTATGCGTTAGCATAAGACAGGCTTTAAATCAGATTCATTATCCGCAAAACGGAATTACACGCATCATCAAAAGAAATATCCTTTGCATAATCAAAATCTTTCTGATACTTTTTCCAGAATGTCTGCATCTGTCCATCATTTCTAATTTCTTCTATGATGCCTGAATAGTTTGCAAGCACATGACCGCTCCCTCTTTTCCTGCTTGTCTGTTCCAGTGCTTGTTTCAATACCTTTTCATCACAGTTATTTCCCTGCAGGGCATAAATAATATGT
>JAMPFS010000122.1 GCA_023664325.1 Clostridium sp. | reverse complement strand
CATCTGCAGATTGTGAATGTGGAAGAAGATTTCCTGAGTACAGCTTTTGGCGATGAGTATTTGGCATACAGAAGGAAGGTATGCAGATATATTTGGAAGGAAAATGTAGATAATTTTCTATCATTTTACGGGCAGCGGGCACAGCATGAATGAAAGGGCGAATTTGAAATTCAGAAAAGAAATTAGGCGGGGCGACCTTATCTTATGCGGCCGGATTGCGAAAAATTGTGATGCGCAGGATGGAGCGGCTAAAAAATGTGAGGTCATGTATGCGTACTTCCCTGATATGGAAAAGGCATATGAAAAGCATGGCGTGGAGTTGAATGTACATATCGGTGAGGGAATGATGCACTGCTGGAGAGCAATGGAATTTGTGCCAGAGGCAAAAGCCGTGCGGCAGGAATATTTCAGGGCATTGAAATAAGCGGCAGTGTTTTTAGGGGCAGGAAAAATATAAAAGAAATTCTGAAACTTTAATCCATAAAACCAATAGCTGCAATAAGACTGTTGACAGGACTAAGCGGAGAGAGGAAGAAATTTAATAGAAAAATGATAGAAAAAAGGAGATGATTATGGTAGAATGTCAGTCGTATAAAATGAAACTGAGGAGAAAAATATGCTAAATTTTATGTTAGGATTTTCTATGGAATATGTGGAGGGCATTTTGCCGCTAAAAGACATATCCGTTATTTTGTTGAAAGTATAATAAAATAACGGAGGAGATTATTTTGAATAAAAAAAAGGAGATTATTTTATTTGCAGCGATTGTTGCAGCATCGTGTGGATTGAGGGCAACCATAACTGGAGTTGGCTCTCTGGTAAATATCATAAAAGAAAGCCTTAATCTTTCAAGCAGCATGGCGGGAATGCTGACAACGATTCCGCTGCTTGCTTTTGGTATCATTTCGGTACTTGTTGGCGGTTTTGCAAAAAAAGCAGGGGCAGGCAGGACAATGCTTGTCGGATTATTGTTTCTTGCAGGAGGAATAACAGTAAGGTCTTTTTTGGGCAGTTTCGGACTGTTTCTTGGAACAATCATCATTGGAATTGGCATTGCAGTAGGAAATGTCCTGATACCGGCGATGATTAAAGCATTCTTTCCTGATAAGGTAGGAGTGATGACAAGCGTATATACTACTGCAATGTCTGTTTTTGCGGGTATTTCCGGCGGAATCAGTGTGCCGCTTGCCAAAATGTATGGTTGGCAGAACGCCCTGTTTTTTTGGATAGCTATTACAGTGATTAGCATTGTATTATGGTTTCCAAACCGTAAGATAGTGTTTCCCCAAAAAGAAACGGATAATGCAAAAAGCATTTCTATAACAAAAGACAGTATGACTTGGTGGATTACACTTTACATGGGAGTACAGTCATTACTTTTTTATTGCTTTGTTGCTTGGTTTGCGACAATTCTTCAAAGCAGGGGGTTTGAGGCAACGGTTGCAGGTTATTTTAATTCTGCATATATGCTGCTTGGTGTTCCCGGTTCACTTATTGTTCCAATTATAGCAGGAAAGAGTAAAAACCAGTCAAAATTGGGGATAAGCCTTGGCATTATTTATATTGTCGGAATGTTTTTCTTATTGGTTTCCGATCATATAGTTTCTTTGGTTATAGCTGTTTTGTGTTGTGGTTTCTGTTCGGGTGCGTGTATCAGCTTTTCAATGGTGTTGTTTGGACTTCATACCAAAAATGCGAATGATACATCTGCATTATCGGGACTGGCACAATCAGTTGGATACTTGCTGGCGGCGGTTGGACCGACTTGTATGGGAAAGATTTATGATATGGCGGGAAATTGGACACTGCCGCTTATTGTATTATTTGTATTAGCGGTTATTCTCATCGCACTTGGGGCGGTTGTGGGAAAGGAGAGGATAATCAACGAAAATTAACTAAAAAAATGATAGAATGTTTGTTGCATAGCTGGATGAGTAACATAGTGCAAGAGCGTATAGAAATCAGCAAGCCTGCCGTTTTGCAGCAAATGCAGTCTCTAAAAGAATGCGGTGTTGTTACAGGCAGGAAAATCTGCACTATGTTCCTTGTTCATTATAGAACCGATAAACGGAAACATAAGCTTGTTGTCCGAGAAGTGGAGGCATTATGAAAAAGGATACGGTTGACCTGATAAACGGAAATCTTCCAAAAAATATCATTCGTTTCACGCTGCCGATCATTGCAATGGGGCTATTGCAAAACCTCTTTATCGCCTGTGATGATATGGTGGTCTTGGGCATATTTGCCGGTGACAAATCTCTTGCGGCAGTAGGCGCTACCACATATCTTGTCAATCTTTTTGTTAATGTGTTTCTCGGTCTTTCAGTCGGGGCAAATGTGGTAACTGCACAGTCGATTGGGGCAAAGGACAAAGATAAAACGGCAAGGGCGGTTCATACATCTATTACCGCCGGCGCTATTTTCGGTATGCTGTTGTTTGCCCTTGGTTTCTCTCTTAGTGGCATCTGCCTTGAATGGATGAAAACTCCCGCAGATATTATTGACCGGTCAGCGCTCTATCTCCAAATTTATTTTTTCAGCGCACCCGCAACTATAGTTTTCAGCTTTTGCTCCGCAATTCTCAGGGCAAACGGAAACTCGAAACGATCGTTTGCATATTTAACCCTGTCAGGATTTGCGGACATTATCCTGAATGTCTTTTTCGTCCTCGTCTGCAATCTTGATGTGGCAGGAGTTGCACTTGGTACAGTTATTTCACAATGGATATCAGCCGTTCTCATAGTGCGGTACTTGTCAAGGGACAACACGGGCATTCGGTTTATATTCCGGGATATCGGGATTGACTGGACTATTCTAAAAGAAATTCTATGGATTGGTATTCCTACAGGCATTAACAACATGGTTTTTTCCATATCCAACACACAAATCCAATCCTCAATCAATCTGTTCGGTTCAGCAGCCGTGGCGGGCTGTTCCGCATCGGCAACAATGGAGCAATTCGTTTATACCTCCACAAATTCAGTCATGCAATCTGCCATCAGTTTTGTAGGACAAAATATTGGGGCAAAGAGGAAAGACAACATCCCCCAAATTTTAAAATGGCATCTGCTCTATACAAGTATGATTGGAATTGTATTTGGCTCTTTTGTATTTGCGGCAGGCAAATTCATTTTACCGCTTATCCTCGATGAAGCTCTTGCAGTAGATTATGGGATGATAAGGAACACAATCATTATGCTTCCCTATATGTTCTGCGGCATTATGGAAGTGTTTGCGGGAGCAATGCGTGGGCTTGGCAAATCAATGACTCCGACAATCGTGACACTTATCGGCGCTTGTGGTTTCCGCATCATATGGATACATACGGTTTTTGGACAGTTTACAAGTCTTAATGTGCTGTTTTTGAGTTTCCCGATTTCGTGGATACTGACAGCGGCAGCGCATTTTATTTGTTATACGATCACAATCAGCGCTTTGTTTCAAAGGTCGCATATGCAGTTATAACATTGTGGCTGTCCGTCCTATAGAGCTTTCCCATTCTGTTGTTTGTTCCCCCATAAGCTGTGTAGGCACTTTGGGATTGATGGTAAATCTTGTAAGCCCTTTCAGTTCGTCACGCTCAAGCTCCAAACATTTCGTTGTTTTTCTGCCTTAAAAATGATTTCATTCTGCCGTTTCAGTTCCTTATAAATCTTAAACAGTTCTGAATAGGCGGCTGCCATATCGGAGGGGTGTTTCGTACAGCGCCACGAAACTGAATGTCAGATGGAGCAAAAAAAGCCGGACAGGAGTAGAAAATAAAATGGAAGCTATGTATAATGGTTAGCAGAAACTAACTCTTGGGTTAAGATGGAG
>JAMPFS010000121.1 GCA_023664325.1 Clostridium sp. | reverse complement strand
TAATTTGGTTTTCTACTTTGGACAGCAGGAGAATGTTGCTTACCAAACCTGACAGTCGTTTCGTATTGCTTAAAATTTTTTCAGCATATTCAACCGCTTCAAGCGGAAGCTCATCTTCTCCCTGCAACAGCATGGCATACCCTTCAATCGCACTGATTGGTGTTTTAAACTCATGGGAAACATTGGACACAAAATCTGACTGCAAGACCTCTGTTGCTGCGAGTTCCTCTACCATTACATTAAAATTGTCATACAGCCTCTGCAATTCCTCCAAACTGCTTTCTTCCTTGAGTTTTACTGAAAAATCTCCCTGCGCCACCCGTTCCATTGCCTTGCCCAGATGATTGATTGGCGCAAGGACTTTCTGATACAAAAAAGTTGTGACAACGCCACCCATAACAATGCTTATGATAATCGTGTATATTGCCTCCGGAATTTCAATCAAACGGTGGAATCCCCAATAAATCAATGCTGATATGATGGCAGACACAATAGATACCCCGACAAATACAAGAATATTCATTGTAATAAAATATAGGTCAATGCTGATTTTCCATTTTCCGTCTTTCGTCCTCATTTTTTCATCACCTTATACCCTACCCCACGAATTGTTATAATTTGAAAATCAGGATTATCCCTAAAACGCTCCCTTAATCTCCCAATATGCACATCTAATGTATGTGGATCTGTTTCCGCATCATATCCCCAGACATCATCCATAATTTGTTGTCTGGTAAAAATCTTTCCCGGAAAGGACGCCATTTTATAAAGAACCATAAATTCCTTCTGCGGCAATACATAGGAAACGCCGCCTGTTATTACTGTCAATGAGTCCGCAAGCAGTTCTGTATCCCCTATCATCTGTTTATGATCCGTAATCATCTGTGCGCGGCGAAGCAGAGCGCCAACCCTCAGAACCATCTCACCTACATTAATAGGTTTTACCATATAATCATCAGTACCGGATAAGAAGCCAAGACGCATATCATCAAAAGCATCTTTTGCCGTAATCATAAGGACAGGGATTTGAATATTTGCATCCCGTAAAGACCGCACAAGCTCATACCCATTCATGACAGGCATCATAATATCTGAAATGATCAAATCAATATATTCCTGTTCCAAAGCATCCAAAGCCGCTTTCCCATTTTCCGCCTCCTTGACAAAATAACCATTCTGCGAAAGCACCCGGCTAAAAAGCTGACGAAGTTCGCTATCATCTTCCACCACCAATACCGTAAACATTACCTGTTCCTTTCCTAATAATTCAATTCATTATTTATTCTCAGTCGCTTGTTTTATAATTCTCATATTGCGGATTCCATAAAGCACAAAAGAAATTCCGATCATCAGTGTACAGGCTAAAATTAAAATCAGAGAAATAACTGGCAAAATTTCACTTAAAAACACATGAAGTATCATCATGCCATATAGAAAACAGGTTGCTACTTTACCATGCCATTCTGCACCATTTACAATACCTGTCTTTTGTATAATCAAAATACCGCTTACACCCATAAATATCTCTTTTGCAATCAATAAAACAAATGGCATTATCATTAGCGGAAATCTAAGAAGTAAACATATCAACATAACCCCCTGTGTCAATTTGTCCGCAATGGGATCAAGAACCTTTCCCAAATTACTAACCATGTGAAAGCGTCTGGCAATAAAACCGTCTATCATATCCGTTATTCCTGACAAAATCAATATTCCTCCCGCCCATATATCATTGTGTTCTATGCCATACAACCATATAATTATCGGAATTAGGCATATCCGAAAAAAAGAAAGGATATTGGGAATCGTGATTATTTTCTTTTCATATTTATTAGATGTATTATTTATTTTCTGTCCCATAAATTTCTTCCTTTAAAATATTGATGTATTTGCCAAATGCAGTAATACAGGCAAGCCTGTCTTCTTCCGGAAACCTGTCAAATGCTCTGCTTTCTACCTCGGAAACAGGTCTTACAATACTTTTTCCATATTTTTCCCCTTCCTCTGTTAAATGAATAATTTTTCTGTTCCGGGTACCGGGTACTACTTCCAAAAATGCCAGTCCCTTTTGCACCATATGTGTAATAATCGTATTTACTGTCTGCTTTGACAGCGACCAGCTGCTACAAATATCCTGTTGCGAATATTCTCCATCCATAATAATTAGCGTGTACCATATCCAAAATTCATTTTCTGAAATCCCGGAACGACTGACAATGCTTCGATATATCCCTACAAGTTCCTTAATCTGCTGGTTGATTACTTCAAGCTGTTCTTTCGCATTATTATCCATTACCCACTCCTCCTATAAGTGTCCCAAATAGGACTTATCCTCGAATTATAAGTCCTATTTAGGACACTTGTCAAGAGGCTGTACATAAAATATATTTTTCTTTTATCCTTTATTTATCCCCTGAATCAAAATCCTCCCAAAACTGTTTGAGCGTTCGTTCATACAATTTTCTGTCTATCACATAACTCATGCCATGTCCTGCACCCGGAACAATCAGAAGCCGCTTTTGCGATATACAGGCTTTGTAATTTTCATATGTCATTTCCACAGGAACAAAATCATCATCTGTTCCATGAATAAAAAGTACAGGAACTTTACATTCTGCCAATGCTTCCGGACAGGAATAATCCTTAGAACCAATCTGGATTTTTGACCGACACATCTCGTCAGCAATACTGCTCATCATATTGTCATAATAAAGACGCAAATTATTTTCCACAACGTGTTTCCATATGGCATGAGGAGAAGTATATCCACAGTCCGCTATGATTCCATGAACATTTTCAGGAAGTTGAAATCCTGCTGTCATCAATACCGTAGATGCCCCCATTGATATGCCACATAAATAAATTGGAAGCTCCCCATACTCCTGTTTGCTTACCCATTTTATCCATTCAAGACAATCGTATCGCTCCGTCAATCCAAATCCCATATATTCACCACCACTGTTATTTTGTCCCCGTTGCTCTGCATACAGAACATGGCAGTCATTATCATAAAAGAAATCAGATATTAACCCAAAATCCCTTGCCCATGAAGATCGCCAGCCATGCATAGCGATAATAATACGCTTTGCATTCTTGCAGAACCGCCAATGCCCAACCAGTTTTATTCCATCCTGAGCAGTTATCTCTACTGTATCGAAAACACTACACTCCAACTTTTCTGCTGCTGTTTCCCGTACTTTTGCGAACGCATTTCCTTCCGGATTGCCAGAAATCTGTTTTTTAGAGGACTCTGTAACTTCATTTCCATTACGGTCTAATGCAATCCCCACCAGCTTTTTTGTAATTACATAAGAAATCGCACTTGCGGCAGTAATTGCTCCTATTACTACACCACTTCCGATTAATATCTTTTTCATACTCTTTTTCATAAAATCATCCTTTCTACTTTTCTACAAGATTTAGCTTTTCCTTTATCATTGCACAGAGCAGTTCCGCCGTTTTTTCAACTCCCAAAAGGTCACTGTTTACACATATGTCATAATTGGATTTATCCGTCCAATCTCTGTCTGTATAATGTTTATAATGAATTGCCCTTTCCCTGTTACTTTTCTTTATTTCCTTTTCCGCTTTGTCCGTATTAAGTCCATAATATGTAACTGCCCTTTTGATTTTATCTTCCATATTACTGTATATGAAAACCTTTATAAGATTCTCTCTGTTTTCCAGTATATAATCTGCACACCTTCCGATTATGACACATGATTCTTTATCTGCTATTTCTTTTATAATCTCTGCTTCTTTGATAAATAATTCATCTCCACTGTTCGGATCGGCAGAATATCCCTTATTAAATCCGGATAAAACATTTCTTTTCTGTTCATGGTTTT
>JAMPFS010000120.1 GCA_023664325.1 Clostridium sp. | reverse complement strand
AGCTGTAAATTATCTGACTGAAAAAGCATCTGCATATCAGATTTTCCATACCAAAAGAATGAAAATAAATCCATGTATTGGCTGTAATGCCTGTTGGTTGAGAACGCCGGGTATTTGCTCATTGAAAGACGATTATGAGCAGATATTGAAAGCCTGCCTGCAGCATGATGCGGCAATTATTATTTCTGATACTGCATTAGGCTTTATCAGCTACAAGGCAAAAAATATTGTTGATCGGATGCTGCCGCTTGCAACAATGTATACCCATATTGTAGATGGGCAGATGCGCCATGTTCCACGATATGGAAAGAAGTTTCGATTTGGGCTTGTATATTCCGGTGCTGCGGATGCGGAGTATATGGAACAGTGGTTGAGCCGGTTCGCTTTGAACTTTGACGGGATAAGCATAGGCGCATTTCCGATTGAAAAATATGAGGAGGTATCATTATGCACTTAACTATTATAAGCGGCGCTGCACGTCCACAGGCAAAAAGCAATACAGCGAAGATTATTGACGCTTTCTGCAAAGGTTTCCAAAGTGGCAGCAATACAGCAGAGGTCTGGTATTTATCAGATTGGTCGCAATGGGATAAAGCAGAGGACGCTTTTCAAAATAACGAAGATATATTGTTTGCCCTGCCGCTTTATGTTGAAAACATACCCGGAATTATGCTTGAATTTTTAGCGGGACTGTCGCCAAAAGGACAGCCAGGGACACGGTTATCTTTTATCGTACAGGGTGGATTTCCCGAAGCGTCACAGAGCCGGTGCTGCGTGGATTTCCTGAAAACACTGCCAGACAAATTGGGCTGTATATATGGAGGAACTTTTATTCGAGGCGATATGTTCGGTGTTGGGCTTCTTGGAAATAGAATGGGAGCTAAAATGGTTGCACCTTTTGTTGAGGTTGGGAGTTTGTTCGCCCAATATGGGTATTTTAACGAGGAAATTATCTCACGGTTTTCCAGTTCGGAATATTTGTCTGAAAAACAAATCCGGCAGTCTGAAAAATGGGGAAAGTATATTCAAAAGTGGTTTATGGACTGGATTGCAAAACGGCTTGGCTGTAAAGAAAAGTTAGATGCGAAGCCATATACATGGCTTCCGTGAATCAGAAATTTTCTGATATGCTGACACAGAAAAATGATATGGAGAAAGGAAAAATCATGACAAAAGAAGACAGGAGTATGTTTTGGCAGTATCTGTTTTTCACTTTTGCTATCGCTTGGGGAACGGAATTTTTGCTGATTGCGATGTACCGTTTTGATGTATTAAGAGGAAATGCTGCCACTGCTTTACATTTTATGGTAATTGGTTTTGGTGCAGGGATGGCTCCTGCATATGCGGCATTTATCGCAAAGAAAAAACAAAGCGGTATATCATTCAAGGGATTTTGTATGCAGATTTTCCATACTGTAAATATCCGAAAAACAGTTGTGTTGCTTATAGCCTTTGCACTGATTCAGTTTTTTGCCTGTGTAGTGCAGGAGGACTATTTAGGAAATCCGTGGTATTTGTTTATCCTTTTTATGCCAATGATGATTTTGGGCGGCGGGTTGGAAGAAATAGGCTGGCGGGGCGTATTTCAGCCTTTGCTTGAAAAGAGATTTCCATTTTTTGTAGCAGCTCTTATTGAGGGAGTAATTTGGAGTATTTGGCATTTGCCATTATGGCTGGTTCCGAATACTTCACAGGGAGAAATGGATTTTATTGCCTTTACCTTGTACTGTATCACATTAGGTTTAACGCTTGCGGCTGTCTACCGGCTGACAAAAAGCATTTGGGTGACAGTCCTGATTCATGCTTGGGGAAATACCGTTTTAGGGGGAATGTATTCGTTGACTTCCCTTAACAATTTTCCGACACCAAAAACTCTTATTGTATATGGCATACAAATTATAGTAATTATGCTGATACTACGTGTTGGAGAAAATAGAATATCATCATAGAGCCAGACGCAGAGCCGATGAACAAAGCGAAAAATCGATGTTTGAAAGGAGAAAAAATATGGTTGTAGATTTTATGGAAGCGACATTACCGTGGATTTTATTGGGACTGTTTGTAGCAATCAGTTGTTCGTTTATGAGTAAAACGAAGAAATAAATTCAAATTTAAGTGATAAATTCCAGCTTGAATAGGAGAAAAAATGATAGAAAAAGTGAATTTGAAAGAGAATGTAAATTTGATTGATGTACCATTCCGTTATAAGCGAGTAGGCACTTTGAATAATCATATGTTAAATGTATTGCAAGCGAAAAATAGAACTTTAGATTTTCATGTACATGAAAATTCCGATGAAATGTTTTACTGTATTGAGGGAGAGTTTGACATTGAATTTGAGGATGGATTGACACATTTATGTGAGGGGGATTTTATAATTATTCCCAAAGGAACGAAACATCGTCCCGTTTGCAAGGAATTAGTCAAATGCCTTTTGATTGAAACCACGGGAACTCTCAATAAAGAAAATACAGGCGGAACATACAACGAGTGACCGAATATAACAGTGACAACTTCCGGTTTTGTGGGAAGAATAAAATTATCAAAGAGCCAGACATATAGACGCAAAGTTACAAGGATTTGTAGAAAATAATAGCATTGGAGGATAAATGAATGAATAGAACAATACGAAGCGTGGACGGACAAAAGGACTTGAAAAATTCTTTAGAACTGGTGGAAAAGGTGTTCACGGAATCGGAGGGAGAAGAATCAGGAAAGACCGTAAGAAATCTTGTTGAAGAAATAAGAAGTAAAGAATACTATCTGCCGGAATTGGATCTTATTATGTTGAATGAGGAAGACACTATCATTGGTTATGCCATGTTTTCAAAATTCCATTTGAGTGGAAAATACGAAAATCAGTTATTATTGTTGTCACCTGTGGTGGTAAAGACTGAACTACAAAGGCAGCATATTTCTAAAGAACTGATAGAGTATGGATTTGAAAAAGCAAAAGAAATGGGATATAAGGCGATAATTGTAGAGGGTAATCCACGGAACTACAATCCAAGAGGTTTTGAAACCTCCTGCAGCTATGGAATTATTGCGGGAGAGAATGTCCATCTTCCAAATCCGGAGTGCCTTATGGTTAAAGAATTGCAGGATGGAGCTTTGCAGGATATTAAGGGAACAGTGGACTATTCCGATTATCACTTTCTGACATGACTTAATCAGTGTTTGTAAAATTAGAGAGATATGTTATGTGGGAGGAATACATGAAAACAAATCTAATTATAGTAGAAGGACTTCCGGGCAGCGGAAAGAGTACAACAGCGGCGATGATTGCCGACGAACTGAATAAAAAGGGGAAAAAGGTTATCTGTGTTGATGAGGGTGTCCGGGAACACCCGGCTGATTATGCCGATTATGATTTCCCTGATTTTGAAACAGAGAGGAAAAAGATACTTGAAAAGTGGTGTTTATTTGCGGAAGGCTGCAAAAAAGACACGATATATGTTTTCAACTGCATTTTTTTACAGAATCCGATGTGTGAAACGATGATGCGGTTTGGCATGGATGATTCAGGTTCCCAGAACTGTATTTCAGAAATAGCAGAAATCATCAAGCCATTGAATCCTGTCATAATTTATATTGACCAGCCGGATGTCAAAGAAGCAGTTGACTGTGTGCTGGATGAGCGTGGAAATGGCTGGCTGGAGCTGTCCTGAAGGGGAACAGATTGCCCTTGCTATCCATAACAGTACAAAATCATTTGTTGTACGCCATAAAGAAAGAGTTATCGCAACGATAAACTGGCTTGGTGATTATGGTATGCACTGGTTTATGAAAGAGTTTATTGTACGCAGGGAATTTCAAGGGAAGATGATAGGGACTTTTCTTTACCGTTTTTCGGAGAACTTTAT
>JAMPFS010000011.1 GCA_023664325.1 Clostridium sp. | reverse complement strand
TTTACGAACTATACTACTTATATCCCACCTGTATAGCAAGTGGCAATCATTTACATACCGAATCATTTATACCCCACACCATCGGCAAGTGGCAAAATTACTTATTATGCTTCTTATACCCCGTTGCATAAAAACGGCAAACATTTACTTCTATATCATAGTATAGCAGAATACCGGGAAAATGCAACAGATTTTTAAATCCATAAATTGTTGCAGCAATAAGTTCAATTTTTCAACCACTATACCATGTATACCTTATTATATTCAAAACATCTAAATTTACTATGCAAATCTAATTATATCCCCTTTGTCCTTAATTTTATATTGTTTCGAGACATTTTCAAGTATCGTTTTTATTCTATACTATATCCTGATGAATGAATCAATATTGAAAGAAATTATATGGTCTCTCCTTTAAAATCAACGACTATCTTAGTATCCCCCCACTGCTCTGGACTTCCATCTAAGCCATATTTTATTAATGCCTCTTCTAAATCTTCAGCAAAGGGTTTACTCGATACACTTTCTTTCTCAAATTTTGAAATTTTCCATATAATATAATCTTCTTTAGGATTTGGATCTACATATTCCATAATTACATAATGTTCTTCTCCATTCCACTCAAACAAAAACATATAATGCTCAAAAAAGTCTCTTCCCAAATTACCTAAATTCCAAAGACACATATTTCTTTCTACATCTATTGTTCTGTAAATAGGATTTGCTATTCGTTCCGACCATGGTCTTTTTATTCCTCTACTTACAAACTCTTTTCTTTGTTTTTCCGTTAATTTTTCATTTACAAATGGCATATCGTACCTCCATGCAGACGATTGAACCCCTGTTTTATCACTGTTTTTATCCTGTTTGCTCATGATTGCTTTTGCCTTCAAACAGTATGCTTTGACTCTCGCAAAGCTTTTCAGTGTTCACTCATCATTGTTACACTAACCCCTGCACAAACTCAGAGAACGTATTTGCCACTTTATATGTCACCGGTTCAAAATCTCCCGATTCCTCGTGGCTCCACACGCAGATACACGGTTTCCCCTGATCTTCCCGATAATCAAGGCATACATAATCTCCGGCAAATAATTCTGCAATCGGCAGTACCTCTATGCCAATTAAATCCTCATTATCCGTCAGCCGTTCTCCGATCTGGGATTCTACGGCACCAATATCATAGATACCATGCGGGCTTTCCTGAACATTCTGCAAAATACACAAAAATCGCGTTATTGCATAGCTGCGGCCGCCACATTCAAAGGAGGCTTCATTTGGTATCCCGCCATTATACTTTATAATAAAATCCCTATAGTCCGCAGGCAAAACCAACCTCCATTTTCTCTCCTTCTCCGCCAGCAGTTCCGCACTTGGCACCGGTTGAATAACCGTATTCTCCTGTATCGTCATTTCATATCCTCCTCATCATAAAGTATCTGCCCACATTCCAGCAGTTCTCCCACCGTTATGTCCTGCTATGGATTCCGGTTGGCACTAACATCTTTTCGATAACCGGATGCCGCATTTCTTATATTAGCAGCAAAATTCCAAATAGTATAACAATATAACTGGCAACTGCTATCAAAAGCTTCAGTATATAACAAAAAAATCATCATCTACATCACCGTCAAGCGTATAATGCACATCATAATAGCCAACGATTTCATCATTATACTCAATCGTAAGATTAATCACGATACAGCAATAATCCTCATCCGGCCAGTTATGCACCAGAAAGGAGACGTCATTTGCTATAATATTCATTCTCTCTGCACGGTAGGGACAAAATACCTCATTAAATTCTTCCAGACATTCCACCTGATAATTCTTAAATGTTTTCCAAAATGATTCTTTCGTCTTTTCAATATAATTGTTTTTGGTTATTATCTCTTGTAATTCTTTTAACATCCCTTTACCCCTGAAAACCAATCACCATCCATTCGTCTACAATATCCCAGAACGGAATATGATAATGCGGCAGTTTTGTGGTGTACCACAATGTCGCATCACTGTCTTTACAATTGGATGCATCCATCACAACATATACGCCCATTCCGCTGCCAAAAAAGCCAAAGGCGGATTCCAGTTGAATGTCAAGGGAATCTTCCATTCCCTCAATGATTCCCCATTCTTCATCTCCTAAACACAAAATGTCACTTTTCGCATACAATCCCATACTTCCGCTTGCATAATCGTAAAATCCATCATGTACATTCTGATAAAAATTTTGAACCGTGGCCGGAAAGTCTGTCCAGAATTTTTCCAAATTGCCTGACGGCTGGCATTGGAGAGGATTTCCGCCCTCATAATATTAAGATCTGTCCATTTGCCGATGCAATTACCTGAACATCCTTATGATATTTCTGTAAATAGTCCATTTTGTTATCCATTTGTTTTTCCTCCTTAAGTGCTTGCCGTACAACTATGAGCAAAACTCACTATTTCCAAAAAACAGTTGCGGAAACTTAAGTTTTGCTCATGACTAGCTTCAGTATATAACAAAAAACCATCATTTTACAATCCTGAAATACTGCTTCGCAATCTGCTCCAATACATACTGATAGGTCAGCTTTGTCCGTTCTCCGTCTGAAAAAAGAGGGAGCACCTTGTAGACACTGCCATTGACATAAATTGTGATTTCTCCGATTGTCTGGTCTTTTTTTACAGGAGCCGATAATTTTTTTGGCAGTTTTATATCAAAATCGACCTGTTCATCATCCTTTAAAAGCAGGGAAACACTTTCCTTTACATATGGGGTAACCGGAGACTCCTCTATGCTGTCTAAAACCGATATTTGTTGAAAAGCAGTACCCTCTGCTAAAACTTCCTTTTTATGAAAATAATCCATCCCATAATTCATAAGCGCTTTTGTATCTTTCCATTTATAGCTCTTATTTGGCGGCCAGCCAGAGGCAAGCACAACACTTACAAACTGTTTCTCCTCCCGTTTTGCAGCGCCTACAAAGCAGTAGCCTGCTTTCCCGGTAAATCCGGTTTTAATGCCAATTGCGCCGCTATATGAATTTAAAAACTGATCTTTATTATGAACCGTAAAATTTCTGCCTGTTGTCTGCTCATGAAAAGAATGCGATGGTGTCTGTATAATCTCTAAAAACGTCTCATTCTGAATCGCATAACTTGCAATCAGCGCCAAATCATAGGCAGTGGTATAATGACCGTCTGCATCCAAGCCATTCGGTGTAACAAAATGCGTTTCATATGCGCCAAGCTCCTGTGCCTTTTCGTTCATAAGGGCAGCGAACCCCTCCACGGTTCCGCCTATATGCTCCGCAATTGCCACAGCCGTATCATTGTGCGATTCCAACATTAAAGAGTATAATAAATCCCTTAACCGGTATTGCTCCTTTGCCTTCATTCCCAGACGGACTTTGGGCATTTTCACCGCATAGGATGAAACCGTCACAATATCGTCTAAATTTCCATTTTCCAGTGCAATAATCAATGTCATAATTTTAGTAGTGCTTGCCATTGGTGCCTGTTCATATCCATTTTTTTCATACAACACCCTGCAATTGGCAGCATCCATCAAAAGCGCATAACGGGCATTTAACTTTGATAATTGATCTGTGTAAACCTCTGCCGCCGTTACATCCTTATTTCCCTTATATTCGAGACGGTAAGAATACAGTTCATTCTTCTCATGACTTCCCCTGTTTTCTTTCGTAAGACAGACTGACAAACCGCCAACTGCCAGAAATAATACAAAGAACCATAACAATTTGATATCAAATCCATATTTTTGAAACCATTTCTTAAAACCCAAAAAGGACATATATTTACTCTTATATTTTCTTAGTAAAATATATGTCACCTTATATCAAATTATCACTTTGAAGTTAATCCTTCACCGGCGCAAATGTCAACTGCGCTTCTTCTAATGCCTGCTGTTTAAAGTCCTCAATCTTATCCGGCGTAATCAGTGGCAGCTCATCCGTAGACTGCACGCCAAAACTTCTTAAGAAATCCTCTGTCGTTCCAAATAAAATTGGTCTTCCCACTGCTTCTAACCGTCCAACCTCTTCAATCAAATGATACTCTACCAGCTTGTTGACCGCATGTACACAGGACACCCCGCGTATTGCCTCGATTTCCTGTCTGGTAATCGGCTGTTTGTATGCCACAATGGAAAGCGTTTCCAACAAAACATCTGTCAGCATATGTTTCTTTGGCACGTTTACCACCTTTACCAAAGTGTCATAATAATCTGCCTTTGTACACATCTGAAATCCTTTTTCAATCTCTATAATCCGAATGCCTCTGTCTGCACTGTCATATTTATCCATCATATTATGAATAATCTTCACAATCGTATCCACATCAATCTCTAAAGCCCTTGCAATCTGTTCCCTGTCTACCGCTTCCCCCAATGTAAAAAGAATTGCTTCGATTTTTCCCTCTATTACTTTTATATCCTGTTCCATTTTCTACTCCTGCAAGCCTATGGCATCTTCCTGGTTTTCTACTGTTGCAACAGCTTCCTTCAGTCCATCATTTTCCTGTTTCGCAAGTTCGGCTGCTGTCAGGTTCCGATCGTTATCTATATCAATCTCGTCCAACGAATCAATCACGATTTCGCCAAAGATCTCATCCTGTCTGATCGTAACAGCGCCAACCTTCATCAGCTCTAAGATTGACATAAAGGTAATAATAATGTTCATTCTCGTTGGCTGTGCCTCTAAAAGAGTACGGAAATTAATCCCCTTTAAACCTCTGACTTCTTCCCGGATCTGAATCATCCGGTCTTCAATATTTACCTCTTCTTTTTCAATCGTTCCAAACTTTGACCGGATTGGATCGATCTTGTCCACCTGCCTGCGCATGACAGATTTGAATATGTCATTCAACATACGCAAAGTGATGCCATCCACTAAGGACGCCGGATCCACATCTTCCCTGTACTCCTTAATTTCGTCTGGAATGGTCGGTTTTTTATAAAGATTCTTGGAAGCATCCAATTCCATATCCTTAAGCTCAACAGCCGCATACTTGTACATTTTGTATTCCAGCAAACGTCTCACGAGCTCTGCTCTTGGATCCTCCTCCTCTTCCTCGCCCTTTTCTTCTCTTGGAAGAAGCATTTTGGACTTAATCTGCAAAAGCGTGCCAGCCATCACAAGAAACTCGCTCATGATATCCATATCGTTTTCCTGCATATCATTCACATACTCCAAATACTGCTCTGTAATCGTCACAATCGGAATATCATAAATATCTACTTTATTCTTTTCTATCAGATGGAGCAGTAAATCAAGAGGGCCCTCAAACACCTGCAGCTTATACGCAATTCCCATAGCTTTCTTCCTATCTAACACAGACTAATGGCTGCTGCACAAATACAAAATAAAAACAATGCAACAGCCATTAGCTATTATAGTATAAATTTTCCTAAAACGCAAACATTTAAATAATAATGAAAACCATTCCTCCGTTGCTGTCATTGATAATCTTTTCCATTGTATCCTGAAGTCTTATCTGGGAGTCATCATTGATTTTGTTCGACTTTGAAACAAGTCCTTCCTCCACCATCTGCTCCACTGTTTTCCCAAATATATTAATTTTCCACAGACTTTCCGGTGATGACTGTAACTGTTCCTTCATATTTGTAAGAAAATCCTTCGCCTGCTCCTCCGTTCCCACAATCGGCGCAATCTCAGTTGACACATTTGCTTTGATAAAATGCAGGGATGGGGCATTTGCTTTGATTTTAATCCCATATTTGGTTCCGTGCTTAATCAGCTCCGGTTCCTCTAATTTAATACTCTCTTTTGCCGGCATCACCAGTCCATAACCTTTCATCTTTACACTGTCCATAGCCGATGCGACATGTTCATACTCCATCCGTTTTCCAGACACTTCTTTTAACATGGTCAGGAAGTCATACTCATTTTCCACTTTTGAGCCAAGTAAACCGGATAACATTTCATAATAAAAATCGTCAGGAATCCCGATTTTTAAATGGATGTTTCCATCCTTTAAATTCACATTGACAACCGAAGCCTCACTGATATAGTCACTTTCCGGTTCCGGCAATTCATAGACTTTCCGCATTCCGGTAACTTCCTTCATCACAGTTTTGGCATATTCAACCACTGCTTGTTTAATGGGATGGTTTCCCTCTAATGTTTCCGCCCATTTCGGAATGTAGAACCGAATCTGGCTGATTGGAAACTCAAATAAAATATGTTTTAATATTTCTAATATATCATTGCTTCTCAACTGGTCACAATTAACCGGCAGCACTTTCACACCATACTGAGCGCTTAACTGCTCTGCCAGATCTCTTGTTTCATTGCTTTGTGGTTTTGTACTGTTCAAAATGACAATAAAAGGCTTCCGAAGCTGTTTCATCTCTGAAACAATTTCCTGTTCCGTTTTGGCAAAACCGTCATGGTCAATCTCACCAAACGAACCATCTGAGGTGATGACAATACCGATGGTGGCATGATCGGTCATAACTTTTCTTGTTCCGATATTTGCTGCCTTTGTAAACGGAATTTCATAATCATACCACGGCGTTTTGACAAGGCGCTCCTTGTCTTCTTCCAGATGGCCGGTTGCGCCATCTACCATATAACCTACACAATCTACAAGCCGCACCTGAATACTCGCATTATCATTTACTGTAATCTGCGCTGCCTGTTTGGGTATAAATTTCGGTTCTGTTGTGGTGATCGTTCTGCCGGAACCACTTTGTGGCAGCTCATCAATCGTTCGCTGTTTTTCTGCGCTTTCCTCCATGTTCGGAAGTACCAGTGTTTCCATAAAGCGCTTGATAAATGTGGATTTTCCGGTTCTTACCGGGCCAACCACTCCTATGTACATTTCACCATTTGTACGCTGCCTTATATCCTCATATACATCAAACTGCTCCTTCATATTATCCTCCTTTAGGAATAGGTTAGTATAATGATCCTAAAAAGAATATATGCGAAGGACAGACAAAACATACCAAAAAATGCATGTTTCCATGAAAAATTTCCTTTGGAAACATGCATTTTCCGGTCTGATTATCATCATTTTCTTAAGAATCTACTTCCATTCCAGATTCTGGGATTCCTTCGTCCGGTCCCTCATAAGCAGCCGCATAGAAGCTTCTTTCGCATCTGTTCCCTGAAATAACACTTCATTGACCGCCTCTACAATTGGCATGGAAACATGATTTGCCTGTGCAAGCGCTAAGGCTGCCTTTGCAGAATACACACCCTCTACTACCATTTTTACCTCATCCATAGCCTCCTGATAAGACTTTCCCTGTCCAATCAGATAACCTGCATTTCGATTCCTCGAATGCTTTGATGTACATGTCACAATCAAATCTCCAATTCCGGATAATCCTGCTACCGTCTCCAGGCTGCCGCCTAATGCTGTCACTAACCGCATGATCTCTGCGATTCCCCTTGTCATCAGTGCAGCCTTTGTATTATCACCAAATCCAAGACCATCCACAATACCTGCTGCCAATGCAATTACATTTTTTAAAGCTCCCCCAAGCTCAATCCCTATGACATCCGGACTCGTATATACACGGAATGTTTCATTCATAAAGGTATCCTGGATACACTCTGCCACATCACGTTCTTTAGAACCTGCTACAATCGTAGTTGGGATTCCCCTTCCCACTTCCTCCGCATGGCTCGGCCCGGAAAGTACGCCAACTTTAGCCTGCGGACACTCTTCCGTAATGATTTCTGTCATGGTTTTATAGGTTTTATCCTCAATACCCTTTGCCACATCTACAATAACCGTGCCTTCCGTAATATACTGTGATGCGCTCTTTATCGTTGAGCGCACAAACGGTGACGGAACTGCACACACAACAATTTCCGCGCCCTGTACTGCCACTTCCATATTTGTTGTAAACTCAATCGTACTCGGTACCATCACTCCCGGAAGTTTATCCCTCTGTTCCCGATAATCCTTTAACATCAAGACCTCTTCCGGATCAATCGACCATACCGTTACACTGTGTCCATTATTACACAGCAAAATTGCCAGCGCCGTTCCCCAGCTTCCGGCACCCAATACACAAATCTTTCTCATTTAAAAATACCTCCTGACTTCATTCCTTCTTCTCAAATAATTTACTCTCTTCACCATGTAAAAGTCTTACAATATTTGCTTTATGCCGGTAAAATGCCAGTGCGCCAAACAAAAAAATGATGACATAGCTCTCAATCAGTTCTGCTCCCGCATATGGCACATCTGCGCCACCGGACGGATTGACAATTCCACCGTGATACCCTAAAAATACAAAGGTTGCAAAAAACAGAGTCACTACGACCAGGGAGCCCAGCGACACATACCTTGTCAGAATCACACAGAGTAAAAACGCTGCCAGACAGACACAAATGATTCTCCAATCCAGCAATCCCAGTATAACCCCCGCTGTCGCTGCAATGCCTTTGCCTCCCTGAAAATTCATATAAAACGGAAAATTGTGTCCAAGCACAACGCCAAGCCCTGCCCAAAGAATCATTGGATAGAGGATATCCGGAAAATAAATGGTTCCAACAATCCTTGCAATCACACAGGCGGCAACCGCTTTAAACAAATCACCGGCAAACACGATAAGCCCTGCCTTCTTGCCAAGCACCCGCAGCGCATTTGTTGTGCCGGAATTGCCACTTCCATGTTCCCTGATATCAATTCCATGAGCTTTGCCATACAGGTAAGCCGTCTGAATCAACCCAAAACAATAACCAATCATAATACATAGAATTCGTACAATTATCTCCATTCTTCCTGTCAACCTTTCTCCTTTCGTTCCCGGTATATAAATTTAAGCGGCGTACCCTTAAATCCAAAAGCATCTCTTATACGGTTTTCAATGTATCTTGTATAAGAGAAATGTGTCAGATCTTTGTCATTTACAAAAATCACAAAAGTAGGCGGCTTTACAGCAACCTCTGTCATATAGTATAAACGAAGTTTTCTGCCCTTATCAGATGGCGGCTCCTGCATAGCCACCGCCTCTGTTAAAATCTCGTTTAACACACCTGTTCCAATCCGCAGCGCATGATTGTCAACTACTATGTCAATCTTATCGAACAGCTTTTGCAATCTCTGCCCCGTCTTTGCCGAAATAAAAATAATTTCCGCATAGGGGAGAAACGATAAAATCCTGCGGATATCCTCCTCGAATTTATAAACGGATTTATCATTTTTCTCTATGGCATCCCATTTATTTACTGCAATAATCATGCCTTTTCCACGGTCATGGGCAATTCCTGCAACTTTCGCATCCTGTTCCGTCACACCCTCTGTCGCATCAATGACAAGCACGCAGACATCGGCGCGCTCCACCGCCGTTACAGTACGGATAATGGAAAAACGTTCTATTTCTTCTTTCACCTTGCTCTTCCTGCGAAGCCCCGCTGTATCAATAAACACATATTCCCTGTCATTTCTCACAATCGCAGTATCAATTGCATCCCGTGTTGTGCCTGCAATATCCGATACAATCACCCGCTCCTCGCCAAGCAGTTTATTTATGATGGAACTTTTCCCGACATTCGGTTTACCGATAATCGCAATCTTTGGACGGTCATCCTCCTCATCGGTATCTGCGCCTTCCGGGAAATGCGAGATTACCTCATCCAACAGTTCTCCCAGACCAAGCTGCGAAGCTGCCGATACGGGAAACGGATCCCCCAGACCTAAATTATAAAACTCATATACATCCGGCATAAATTTCTCAAAGCTGTCAACCTTATTCACAACTAAAACCACAGGTTTATGGGAACGTCTCAACATATCTGCCACCTTGTGGTCTGCATCCACCAGACCCTGCCTTACATCCACCAAAAACATGATTACGTCTGCGGTATCCATGGCAATCTGCGCCTGAGCACGCATACTCTTAAGAATAATATCCTGGCTTTCCGGTTCAATACCACCGGTATCAATCATTGTAAAATTATAACTCAACCAGCTCACATCTGCATAAATCCGGTCTCTGGTAACTCCCGGTGTATCTTTAACAATGGAAATTTTAGAACCAGCCAATACATTAAACAATGTAGATTTCCCTACATTCGGCCTTCCTACGATGGCAACAATTGGTTTACTCATTGTCATCCTCCTTTTCACGTCTCCACAATTCAAATCTCTATTTATTATGGCAATTATTGGTGCCAGATATATAGTTTACAATAGAGAAATGTTTTTGTAAACCCTTACTTTTTCTTTGCAAGCTTAAAAAGCTCCTCTGTGGCAATCCTCGTCTTTGCGGCAATATCTTCGCCCTCTTTCGGGAAACAGTAATATAACACCTTCGTGTCTCCAATGCAGATCATGTCCCCCAGTTCATACCAGTAATAGTCCGAGTACAGGCTGTATGACATTTTAGGACTCTGGGAATACGAAAGCTTTCCGTCACAGCCGGTAAGCAAAAAACCGTCCTTATTATGTATAAGCCGCCCCTCTCCTACTTTATAAATACATTCCATATCTACCATCATACAGATGGTAACATCAATATCCAAACCATAGGTATTGTTCTCTATTTCCCTGCGAACCTCTTCCCTCTGCCATTGGTACCAATCCGGTATATGGCGAAATTCGGTTTCACCCTCTACTGCCTTTAAATACCCTAACTCCGTCAATTCATATTTCTTTCCACAATGCTTACAGGTTAAATGGATTCCCTTGCCCTCCATATGCCGCTCTGCCTTACATGCCGGACATTTATACAATACCCGGTTTAAATAATCCGCCCGAAACGGCTCCGTAATCGAAATCTGCTGTTCCTGCTGCCACCGGAAATTATCAATGTCAAATTCTTTTTTCAGGCAGTCATTCAGTTTGGCAGCGCTCATCTTCTCGATCTCATCCGGTGACAGTAAGTATTTGACTTCGGCAGACACTTTCACTTTGCGCACCTGCAAATTATTATACAACGGATCTCTCGCAAAAGCGCCATACGTTCTTATCATTACCACCGGAACCTTTAACAGCTTCAGACATTTCCCCAGGGAATCCGGCAGTGGGGTTGCAGTTCCGTCAAAACTGTAGCTTGCCTCCGGATACATGAGTACCGAGCTTTTCAGAGTATGCAGCGCATACCCCATATCCTTTACCATCCTTACATCTGTCACAAATTTATTAGTAGGAATGCAGCCCACCTGATACATCAGCCATTCCTTTCCCACAAAACCGTCTGATGTACAGATAATATTCAGAGGTCCTGGATACATCACCGTTTCCGCAATCTCTAAATCAATAAAACTGGAATGATTCATTAATACCAGGCATGGCTCTTTCTTCCCAAGCTGCTCCATTCCGACACAGTGATAGGAAAAATGCGTCATCGCCAAATCCGGTATAGAGGCAAGCCGCATGACCGTCCGAAACAAAAGATTCGGTCTCTTAGGTTTCCGATACTTTCTCCCGGAACGCTTCATCACCTCTTCATAAGGCATTTCTTTTACTTTGATTTTCATTTTTGTCCCCCAGTCACGGCGCTTTCCTTTAGCATCATCACTCCTGCAAGGTTTCCACGCATTCCACCGCTTGCCCGGTGCGAATAGAAAAAGTGTGGATTACAGCAGGTACACAAATCTGTAATATCAAGATGTTCCGGCAGTATTCCCGCCTCTGACAATGTAATCTCACACGCTTTGTGGAGATTCAACTGATACTTGCCATTTTCCTTCCGATAAAGCAGTTCGTTCCCGTTTTCTGTGCCAAACACAGAAAGAAAATGCTCTGCCACATCTCCACTCACCTCATAGCAGCTCTGACATATAGACGGCGCAACCGCACAGATGATATCAGACGGATCGCTTCCATATTCCGTCTGCATATAACAGACCATCTTCGCCCCAATCCGCTCCACGGTTCCCCGCCAGCCGGAATGTGCCATCGCAATGACCTTTTTTACCGGATCATAAAAAAACAGTGGCACACAGTCCGCATAAAAAGTGATGATGGGAATACCGGGTATATCCGTCACCAATCCGTCAATCTTCTTAATATCGCTTTCCCGTACTATCCCTTTCCCGCAGTCCTCCCGTGTCACTTTATGAAAGTCCGTAAGATGCACCTGGTCGGAAAACACCAGTTTGTTCTCGTCATATCCCAAGACCGCAGCAAAACGCCTGTGGTTTTCCAAAACATTTTCCCGCTCATCCCCTCTGGAAAAACTAAGATTCATAGAAGCCAGATGATCATGGGAAACGCCGCCCAAACGGGTGGAAAACCCATGTATCACACTCTCCCCATGTTCCGAAAGCTTTGGAAATGTAAGATATGGCACACCATCAATCTCCTGAATCTTTGTGGTTGCTCTGTTATGAATGTATTTTAAATGGTATTGATCTGTCATCATTTTCCCTCTCTATCCGCAGTAATCAAATGCATTTTTTATGTAGCGAATGTGGTCTTCCATGATTGCAGCCACATCAAAACGGACAGGGGTATCCTCCCCCATGCCGTGGCTATATAGATAATATAATGCAGTCCGGCTGATTCTATGCTGTTTTTTTATATGCACTGCATCCTCAGGCATGCCATAGCGGATCGAATTGCGATATTTTACCTCTATAAATATATAGTAATCCCCATCTTTCGCAATCACGTCCACTTCCCCCTGCCTGCATCGGTAATTCATCTCCAACACGGTAATGCCATGCTGCTCCAAATATGTCCTGACAGCCTGTTCCGCTGCTGCTCCCAGCCTTCTGTTATTCCGGTCTTTTATCATACTTCCCCTTTTAGCGTTTCAGTTTGCTTTTAATCTTATCCATCCGATCCACATAAATTAAAATCTCTGCCACAACACCGTAAAGTTCCGGCGGAATCATATCCCCAATCTCTAACTTTAACAGTGTATCTGCAAGCCCCTCATCCTGATAGGTTGCAACATCCGCTTCCTTTGCTTTTTCAATAATGCGTTCTGCAACTTCGCCTTTTCCGGAAGCCACAACCTGTGGCGCCATATTGGTCGGGTCATAGGTAAGCGCCACTGCTTTTTTCTTTTTATTCGGATTATCATGTGCCATTTTTCCACCCTCCATACAAAAGCCGCCTGCTACATTTTTACATCAAACGTATACCGCTTAATGCTCCTTTCTGCATTTTCATCAATAATTTCATCCACAACCTTATTGATCGACTCCTGCGGCTGACGTTTTATGACCTCATTTGTCAGGGAAAATCCACGGCTTTTCAATTGTTCCGCCAACTGTTCCATATTCTCTGCCACCAGATCCACACTCTGCTGGTCATTTAGATAAAATCTGGCATTGACATTGGATCCTGTCAGTGTAACCTTAATATCTGTCATGCCTAAGTGATCCATATCTAAATGCAGCATGACGCTGATTCCGTCTTTCTTTTGGGCAAGTTTCCTTTTATCAGCATAGACATAAAGCTCCGAATTTGCATTCTGATTGGAAAGCTTAAGGGGCATCTGCGCATATATCATCTGGTTGTTAATCTGCTCCATAAAATTCATATTCTGCCGCATGCTCTGGGAATTTTGCTGGAACTGCCCACTGTTACCGCCTTTTGCGGATAATGTATCTTCAAAAGCTTTACTCTGCTTTGCGATCTTTTCGTATAACTCATCAATCTCTTTGGGATCTTTCATCGACTTTGGATCCATAGACCAGTTATTTTTTACCAGATCCGAAAGCATTTTCTTAAACTCGTTGGAAGTTACCACGGCGTGAACTGCCGGCATATCTGCACTGTTTTGCATCAATGTCTTTGTAATCTGCTTTAACAGATCCGCTGGTGACTCTGCATTTTGAAACATTGCCCGTGCCTGTTCCGGCAAAACACCTGCCTTTTGCAGCGTGCGGCTTAAATTTTGCAGGGATTCCCGGTCAAGTCCAAATTTCTCCACCGGATTATGATGAACAGCGCTCTCTGTTTCCTGCTTGATTGACACTTCCCCGCCGGTAGATGCCGCCATACTAGTGGATGTTTCTTTGCCTGCGGATGTATCCCGCTCTACGGATGTTTCTTTGCCTGCGGATGTATCCCGCTCTACGGATGTTTCTTTTACAGTTTCTTCCTGCTTAATCGTATCCGCAGCTTCCGTATTGCCAGCCGTCTGCATACTCTTTTGCGCATCTATGCTTTCCTTACCGGTTTCTGATATGAGTTCACCGCCTGGAAGCGGATGGTCTGCCGCCTTCACCGTATCATCTGAAGGTTTTGCCTCCTGTAACTGTGCCGGAACCGGCTGCTCCTGACCGTTTTCCACCATGTCAGCTTTCTCTTCACCGCCGGCTGAAAAAATCTCTAAAATCTCCCCTGTCAGCGCCAACATTTTCTCCGCAGAGGTATCCTCCGGCATGGCAGAGGCAAAATCTGCAATGCTGTCAGCAGCCGCTGCAATGTCGCCTGTCAACTGATGGCTGTAATTCTGATACCGCTCATACTGCGCAATATTTCCCTCTGTGACCGGAATATTCATTTTATTCAGGGCAACCAATGTCTGCATGGAAGTTCCCTCAAACTTCATGCTTTGTGAGAGAATCCTCACGATACTTGCCTTATCAATCGGCATTCCGGCATCCATCAGCTCTTTCGCCGCTGTGAAATTTCGTTCTGTCGGCGAAAGCCCCGCAGCATCCAATACCTTTTCCAATGTCTGCGTCTGTGCGCTTAACAGGGAATCAAACATTGGCTTTATCAAAATCTGATTGTTTTGGTTTTCTTTTACACTAAAAAGCAGTCTGTCACCGACACCGAGCTCCACTCCCTCCTGTAGTCTTGCCAGCAATTTTGCCTGTGTCTCTAATTCAATCGTAACCTTATCTCCGGCAATATCTAAAATCTCTCCTTTAAATACTGCGCCTTCCTTTAAGTTGGCTATATCCGCCAAAGGCCGGACATCATTTGTTTTTCCTGTTTCTTTCCCCTGTTCTGCCTTTACACGGTTTTGGATTCCGGCATCATAATTGTTCGTTAAATGGGTTTCTATATTCATCTGTCCAGCCTCCTTCCTTTGCCCGCCTGATTGTTGTCGTAATTGTCATATAAAATTCTTAATAAATGTTCTCCTATGGATCGGCGTTGGCCCGGCTTCTTTAATCCTGGCAATATGCTGTGCGCTTCCATAGCCCTTATTTCCGGCAAAGCCATAACCGGGATACTTTTGATCCATTTCTATCATAAACCGGTCCCTTGTTACCTTTGCCACAATACTTGCAGCAGCAATGGATACAGACTTTGCATCCCCTTTGATAATTGGCACCTGGGCAATCTCAACCTCCGGTATCGTCACTGCATCATTTAACAGGATATCCGGTTTCACACGGAGTTTGCGGATTGCCTCCCGCATTGCCACATAATCCGCCTGCAATACATTAATCTCATCAATGCATTTTTCATCGGCAAAGCCAATTCCCACCGCTATCGCTTTTTCCATAATCTCCTCAAAAAGCTGTTCTCTTTTCTTTTCCGAAAGCTGTTTGGAGTCATTGAGATAATAAATGTCTTCATCCTTTGGCAAAATAACAGCCGCAGCCACCAAAGGGCCTGCAAGCGGCCCGCGTCCAACCTCATCTACTCCACATATATATCGGCAATTATCATATTTTCGTTCATATTCTTTCATCCGATACGTCCGCTCAACCTCTTTATCAAAAGCTTCTATCCTTTTCTTTGCGCCTGCCACAAGCTTCTTCACACCGGTTCGTTCATCATTTGCAAACCGTTCAATCAATGCCGGCAATTCTTCGGTTTTGGCGTTCTTTAATAAGTCTTTGATTTCTCCAATGTTCATTTGTATACTTCTCACCTTCCTATATAAAACAAGGCTGCCAGCTTTCCACACACTCTTCTTATGCATACTCGTGACAACCCTTTGTTTTACTTTCTATTCAACCTTGCCAAATTTAGAAAGCGGCCAGATCCGAAATACCGCCTTTCCCTCCAAATCATCCCGGGTAATGTTTCCAACCTCTGCGAACCGGGAATCTTTACTGTCATTGCGATTATCCCCCATCACAAAATATTCATCATTTCCCAGTACGACATTACGGGATGCCCTGCCAATCATGCTGGGAATGATCGTCTCCTTTCCGTAGTCCTCATCAAGGATCTCGTCATTTATATAAATATTCCCATCCTCATCAATGCGAACTTTCTCTCCCGGCATTCCAATAATCCGTTTTATATAGTAGACGGGAGTACCATCCTCTTCGGAGTGCGGAAATACCACAATATCAAAACGTTCCGGATCGTGCAGATAATAAGAAATTTTACTGACCCACAGATTATCGGTATCTTGCAGTGTATCATTCATGGAATCACCGCTCACCTCAGTACGCTGTCCTACAAAAGTAATAATCAGCCATACAGCCAGCATAACAAATGCAACATATAAAACCATTCCTATTATTTCTTTTCCCAAATTAATCTCTTCCTTTACCGGACCATATTTTGCTTGTTTTGCCATTTTTATCTTCCTCCTTAAGCAGGCTGCTCCACCGAAATTCTTCCAAGCTTTCCATTTCTAAATTCCTCCAGCAAAATTGCTGCCGCTTTCTCGTAATTTAATTCATTTCCCTTTAAAAGACAGCCACGGTTTACAGCGATATCTTTTAAGATATCTGCCGCCTGCTGCTCCTCCGATAGCTGGTAGCGCTCTGTGAGGCATCCCGGATATCTCTCTTTTAAAAATTCTATCAGGTTACAGCTAAGCTCTGTCTTTTGCAGGATCTCATCATTGATGGAGCCAATATAAGCCAAATGTTCACCAACCACCTCATCTTCAAACTTCGGCCACAAAATACCCGGCGTGTCTAAAAGCTCAATATTTTTGTTGATGCGAATCCACTGCTTTCCCTTTGTAACACCCGGTTTATTTCCTACTTTGGTACATGCTTTCTTCGCAAAAGAATTAATAAAGGTTGACTTTCCAACATTCGGAATCCCCACAATCATTGCCCGGATTGGACGGTTCATAATACCACGCTTTTTGTCCCGTTCCATCTTCTCCTTACAGGCTTCCTGCACCTTTGCGGTAACCGTCTTCATCTCCTGACCGTTTCTGGCATTTATGGTAACCGTCAGGATGCCTTTTTCTTTGTAATATGCTTCCCACTTGGCCGTGACGTTCTTATCTGCCAAATCAGATTTATTAAGAAGCACTAAGCGGTATTTGTTTCCCGCAAGGGAATCAATATCGGGATTTTTGCTGCTAAGCGGCACTCTTGCATCAAGCAGTTCTATCACAATATCAATTAACTTTATATCCTCCTGCATCATGCGCTTTGCTTTTGTCATATGCCCGGGATACCACTGTATATTCATATCATTCTCCTTCTACTTAACAGTTCCAAATTCACTTCTCGGTGAAATCCGGAAAAAAACCCTGCCGCTTATTTCTTTCTCTGAAATGTTACTGATATTGACATATCTGGAATCCTCGCTGTTATTACAGTTATCCCCCATAACAAAATATTCCCCGTCATCCAGTATAATCTCGGAAGCTGCCAATCCTTCTGTCATAATCAGGTCATCAAAGGGCAGATCCTTTAAAACATTTCCATCTATAAATATTTTACCATTTTTAATCTGTATCGTCTCTCCGGGCAGCCCGATAATCCGCTTGATATTAAAATAACCGTCCGTATCTTCCTTTAACTTAAAGGCAATGATATCATACCGCTGCGGCTCCCGAAAGAGATATGCTGCTTTATTGAGCATCAGGACATCCTGGTTCGTCAAAGCCGGTGTCATGCTCTGCCCCACCATTGTCACGGACTGTATGCCAAATGTCACGATACTGTATGCCAGAATCACAACAATCAAAATGGCAATTGCCCATTGCCCGATTCTGGACACAAAATCCTTGACATCAAATTCATCCCGGTCATAACTGCTTTTATATCTTCTACGTCTTCTCATCTTTTTCTCCATCCGCCATGCAATACAGTATTTTCGGCTATTTTAACACAAATCCGCTTTGCCTTTTACCGATACCAGATCAGTTTTATATTACCAGATTCTTTGGAGATACAAAATACTTATTGTCAAAATTTAAGAAAATTTCAAAAAGTAACGCATGAAGGGCTAGAGTAAACAATTACTCCAGCCCCTGTCATCCCTAAGAATTATTTCACTAACTCTTTTACTCTCGCTGCCTTACCTACTCTGTTGCGTAAGTAATATAACTTTGCGCGTCTTACCTTACCATGTCTTACAACCTCAATCTTTTCCACGATTGGAGAATGTAACGGCCATGTCTTTTCAACGCCTACGCCATTTGAATTTTTCCGAACAGTAAATGTCTCTCTGTTGCTTCCGCCCTGACGCTTGATAACAGTACCCTCAAACACCTGGATTCTCTCTCTGTTACCCTCTTTTACCTTTGCAGATACCCTGACAGTATCTCCTACCCTGAACTCTGCAACCTCTGCCTTTAACTGTGCAGCTTCAATGTTCTTAATAATATCGTTCATCATGAACCTCCTTATAATACATGACGTTCTTGCAAGATAAATTTACGGACAATACTCCACTTGCAGAGGACCATCAAAATTAACAACTCATATAATTTAACACAGATACAAAGAAAATGCAAGTAAAAATGCGGATTTTTTTATCCAGCCTGCCTCTTTATCTGTCCATGCCCGCTAATCAAAGGAAAGCTCCGCCCTCCTTTTCTTAATCTCCGCAATCTCCTTTTCACAGCGTTCCTTTTCCTCTAACAAATCCGCCCTTTCCGTCTTCATTGGCACTAAATTATGTATAAATGCATATTCCTTTGTCATATTGTTTTCCTGTTCAATCAAATACATGATGATTGGCTGTGTACAGGTTTTGTATAAATAAAGTATACCACATATACTGGCTGTAAAACAAATAATATTCGTTACAGATGCAAGAATTCCCTCAAAGCTGCTCTGTATAACTGCAACTACAACAAATATAATCACAAAAAGCCGGATTTTGCTCTTTGCGTTTTCAAAATCTTCCTGCAACCGGCTGATTTCTTTTTCGATATATTGCAGCTGCCCATTCAGCTTCATTAAATACTCATTTTCATAACGCTCATCCCGGATGTAATATTCATATAATTCGCTGGTATCTACATAAGACATTGTCGTTTCTTTTAAGGAAAAGCTTCCTGATGATGCCTTATCCGGTTTCTCATCAAACAGGACACCGTGCTTGCGCAGGGTTGCCTCGCGTTCTTTTTGCTCTTCAATGAATTTCTTCTTTTTAAGCTCCAAATCCATGATTTCCTGTCCAATCTTATCGATTTGAAGCTGTAAGGTTTTTATCTGGTTTGTAACACGTTTTTCTTCTCTTGGAAAGGTTTTAATATCATGCCGTTCTGCGAAATCCAATGTAACTTTCGTATTACAGCTCAAGATCAGGAGCATGACTGTCTTTACTTCCTTAATAAGCAAATATACATCAAAAAGCAATAAAAGAAGTGCCAGGAACACGGAGAATATGTTCCCCATGCAGAAAATCGCCAATAAGTAAATGCCGACCAGAAGAATAAACTGAAGCAAAGCTTTATGCTGCATGATATTTTTCCGGATAGCGATATAACGGTATTGCAGTTTTGCCTCACCTAACGCACGCTCGAAATCCTTTTTTTCTTCTTTTTTCCGGTAAATCTGTTCTGAAATCCTTATATATTCCGGTTTTTGGTAATCATCCGTCCAATCACTCATCTCACTCCTCCGTTCCCGCCTGTTCCCATAAATCCGGACGGCGCAGTTTTGTTCTGTTGACCGACTGTTCTTTCCTCCATGTCTCAATATTTTTATGATGCCCGGAAAGCAATACCTCCGGAACTTTCCTGCCCATAAATTCTTCCGGTCTTGTATATTGTGGATACTCTAACAAATTCTCATGAAACGTCTCAAATTCCGCACTGGCGCCATTGCCAAGAACACCCGGTATCAGCCTGGAAACTGCATCAATGACTACCATAGCCGGCAATTCCCCGCCTGTCAGCACATAATCTCCAATGGATAAATGATCGGTAACAATCAAATCAAGCACCCGTTCATCAATTCCCTCGTAATGCCCGCAAAGGAGAATCAAATCTTCTTCCTCTGACAGCTCTCTCGCTATGGATTGGCGAAACACGTTTCCCTGCGGTGTTAAATAAACCACCCGTAACGGTTTTTCCGCCTCCAAATCCCCGTTGTTCCGGTGTGTCTGCATTTCTTCTGCCGTGTTCCGTCTTTCGTTCTGTTTTCTTTTCGCAATCTGTTCCTTTACATACCGGTATGCATCATATACGGGACCGGGCTGCATCACCATACCTGCGCCGCCACCATACGGGTAATCATCCACATGTCCATGCTTATTTCCGGCAAAATCCCGAATATTGACTGCATCGATTGTAATATATCCATTTTTTACAGCACGTCCTGTAATGGAAGCGTTAAGACCGTCTAATACCATTTCCGGAAACAATGTTAAAATATGAAAATGCATTCCTCTCTTCCTCCTGCTATGTAACTAGTTTCACATATCCTTACACGAGCCCTTTCATCAGATGTATCCGTATCATTTTATGCTCCATATCCACGGAAAGAATACAATCTTTGATTGCCGGCAAAAGAAGCTCCCCGCCATTTTCATCCGCTACCAAATATACATCATTTGCTCCGGTCGGCATAACTTCCTTCAATGTTCCAAGCTCTTTTCCGTCATCTGAAACAACCTGCATGCCAATCAGATCCGTGACAAAGTATTCGTCTTCTCCCAGCGAAACGGCATGCTGCCTGTCCACATAGATTCCGCATTGCTTATACTTTTCTATGTCATTTATATTATCAATTCCTTCAAACTGCAAAATTACCATGTTTTTAAAAAACTTACAGCCCTTTGCCTTTACCGGAACCATTTCATTCTTATATTCAATAAAACAATCCTTCAACTGCCGAAACCGGTTCTTGTCATCTGTTGTAGGAAATACCTTTACCTCACCCTTAAGTCCGTGAGTGGAGGTAATCATGCCAATCTGTAACAAGTCTTCTCCCATTTCTTCCATTCTCCTCTCAAAACACAATGAGCTGCCATTTTGGCAGCTCAAACTCTGGATTATTTAATATCCACGATTACCTTTTTATCACCCTTTGAAGCAGCCGCTTTCACAACTGTACGGATAGATTTTGCAATTCTACCCTGCTTACCGATTACTTTACCCATATCGTCCTGTGAAACCTTAAGCTCAACATAAATGGCATCATCCTTTGAAGTTTCAATAACCTCAACCTCTTCCGGGTGATCAACTAGGGATTTTGCGATTACTTCTACTAATTCCTTCATACCGAATAACCTCCCAAGTCTTACTTCTCAATGCCTGCCTGCTTTAAAAGCTTAGCTACAGTATCTGTCGGCTGCGCACCATTTGCTAACCATTTTTTGGCTGCCTCTGCGTTAATCTTTACTACGCTTGGCTCCTGATTTGGGTCATAAGTACCAATCTCTTCAATAAACCTACCATCTCTTGGAGAACGTGCATCAGCAACAACCACTCTATAGAAAGGATGTCTCTTATATCCCATTCTCTTTAATCTCATCTTTACTGCCACTTTCCTTTCACCTCCTTTATAGTCTGTACAACTGTACTGCTGTAAATATATGTCTAACCCATTAGGTTTAACATCCAATTCATCCATCAGAATCCGAATGGCATCCGAAAACGCTTGCCACGTTTGCCACCCATCATACCCGTCATCTGCTTCATCATCTTTTTCATCTGGTCAAACTGCTTAATCAGACGATTCACCTCACTGACATCCACACCGGCGCCTTTGGCAATCCTGCGTTTCCGGCTTGGATTAATGATATCCGGATTGGAACGTTCTGCCATCGTCATTGACTGGATGATTGCCTTCGGACGATTCATCTGTTTCTCATCAATCTCCACGTTTTTAAGCTGGTTTCCCATACCCGGAATCAGGGAAAGCATATCCTGCATACTTCCCATCTTATTCATCTGTTCTAAACTATCTAAAAAATCATTAAAATCAAAGGATGCCTTACGCATCTTTTGTTCCATTTCCTTCGCCTTGTCTTCGTCAATAGCACTCTGCGCTTTCTCAATCAGGGATTCCACATCACCCATGCCGAGGATCCGGCTTGCCATGCGGTCCGGATAAAACTGTTCCAAATCGGAAAGCTTTTCACCCATACCAACGTAAAAAATTGGTTTGCCTGTCACAGCCTTAATTGAAAGCGCTGCGCCACCACGGGTATCGCCATCTAACTTAGTGAGGATCACGCCATCAATCCCAATCTGTTCATTAAAATTCGTTGCTACATTCACGGCGTCCTGTCCTGTCATGGCATCCACCGTCAAAATGGTATATGCAACGGAAACATTCTCCTTAATCTGCTTTAATTCATCCATCATCTCCTGATCTACATGAAGACGGCCTGCCGTATCTAAAAATACAATCTGTATCTGGTTCTTGGCTGCATGCAAAACAGCAGCCTTTGCAATATCAACCGGTGAATTCTGATCTCCCATCGTAAATACAGGCACTCCCTGTTTTTCACCGTTAATTTCCAACTGTTTGATGGCTGCCGGGCGATACACATCACAGGCAGTGAGCAGGCACTTCCTGCCGCGTTCCTTGTACTTGCCAGCCAGCTTTGCAGCCGTGGTAGTTTTACCGGCACCCTGAAGACCACACATCATAATAACAGTCACTTCATTGGATGGAAGCAGCTTAATCTCTGTCGTTTCGGATCCCATAAGCTTATCCATCTCTTCTTTTACGATCTTGATTACCATCTGCCCCGGATTCAGACCTTTTAACACATCCTCACCGACAGCTCTCTCGCTTACAGAATTAATGAACTGCTTTACGACCTTGAAATTTACGTCCGCCTCTAACAATGCGCGTTTTACCTCTTTCATGGCTTCCTTAACGTCTGCTTCGGTAAGTGCGCCCTTGCTCCGCAATTTTTTAAAGACATTCTGCATTTTATCGGATAAACTATCAAATGCCATATTTTACTCCTCAATAACTTTCATAGATTGCCCTGGAGATTAATTCAATCTCATTCATCTTCTCCTTCAGATCCTGCCGGTCTGTCATCGCTTTAAGATCCGTTGCAAGCTCGTGAATACGGTTCACCCGTTCCTTCGTATCTAAAAACTTCTCAACCAACTGAAGCTTACTCTCATAATCCTCTAAAATCTTATCACAGCGTTTTACTAAATCGAACACACCCTGACGGCTGATTCCCTCATCCTTTGCCACCTCGGAATAGGATAGGTCATTCAGCACAATATCGGAATAAATGGACTTCTGATGTTCTGTCAAAAGCTCACCATAAAAGTCATATAATAATGCCTGTCTGACGATTTTTTCCATGTATTCCACACTTCCTTCTGACATGTAAAGCAAATTTTCTTTACGCTTGCCTTGACTAGTATATACAACAAAAGATATCTTGTCAACACTTTTTTCTTGACAAAGGTTACTTTTCATCTTCCAGCATCATCAAAATGTCATTGGAAATCTGCTTTCTCAAAGCCTCCACATTCGGAAACTTCTCCTCCGGTCTTATAAAATATAATAATTCTGTCTTTAACATCCTGCCGTATAGATTCCCGTTATAGCCCAATATATGCGTTTCCAATCCTAACTGATGGCTGCCCTCAACCGTTGGTTTCTTTCCCAAATTACTGATGCTTTGGTATATGACTCCGTCAATTTGAACCCTGCTCGCATATACTCCGAATGCCGGAAAAAGCTTCTGGTTGGGAATCATCTGGTTCATGGTAGGAAAACCTATCGTATTTCCCAAATGTTTTCCATGTACCACTTCACCATAGACAAAGTATGGATTGCCAAGCATATCATTTGCCGCATAAAAATGGGATTCAAGCAAATCACGAATCAGCGTGGAACTGACTACTTTTCCATGCTTTGTCTTTTTCGGGATGGAATGCACCTCAAACTGGTATTGCTCACCTAGCGATTGAAGCAATGACACTTTTCCGCTTCTTCCCCGTCCAAAGCGAAAATCTTCCCCCACATAAATGGAACGTACGCCTAACTGCTTCACCAGACATTCTATGACAAACTTTTCCGGTGACAGCACGGAAAACTCTTTTGTGAATGGATATTCTAACAGCACATCCACACCTAATTCCTCAAAATACAATGCCTTTTCTTCCGCAGTATAGATACTCTTTTTTGCGCCGCCTAATAATACCTCATTCGGCGCAGTGCCAAAAGTAAAGACAAGCGCCTGATAACCCCTTTGTTTTTCCTCTATCAGCCCATTAATCAGCAGTTGATGCCCTAAATGGATGCCATCAAACTTACCAAGCGCTATTGCTGTTCCCATCGTATAAAATTGTCTTGCATCTTCGTTCTTTAAATATAACATTTTCCGCCCTTTTCCTGTTATAAAAACATTTTTTCCGCTTTCCATGCATTTAATTTGCTGTCGTAACGGTATATTGCCATAAATGCGCCTTCCCAATTATATACAAGGCACTGCGTGCCATTTTTTTCATAACTCCTTACATTCATCCCCTCGAAAGCCGCCTGTGAAAGCATGCACAATTCTCTTGTCTTTAATATGTTTCCATTGGTAAGCTTTTTTTCGCACTCAGCCTGTATTTTAAATTGGGGAAGTTCCGGAAACATGGAATCAACTGATAAAATTTTCTCTTCCATCATTCCACTTTTTACAAGTTCCTCTATCTCGGCAAGCGTGAAAGCATCTTCCTTTTCAAAACTTATGCCTGTCTCCCGGCAATGAACGCTGTTGCGGACTAACTGTTCCATCAAGCCTCCACAGCCGAGCTTTTCACCAATATCCCGGCAAAGACTCCTGATATAAGTTCCCTTTCCACAGGTTACCTGAAAAGTTACTCTTGGCACATCCACGGATAAAATATCAATCCTTTGAATCACAACCGGTCTTTTCGCCCGTTCAATCTCTTTGCCCTCTCTCGCCAACTCGTAAAGTTTTCTGCCATTTACCTTAATTGCCGAATACATCGGCGGAGTCTGTTCGTACTCACCCACAAAAGATAAAACCGCCTCTTTGATCTCTTCTTCCGATGCCGTCACATCACATTCCGAAAGAATATTGCCGGAAATATCCTCCGTGTCTGAGGTTTTTCCAAGCAGCAATGTTGCCTCATAGCTCTTATCCTTATCAGTAAGTATTTCGCAAAGCTTTGTTGCGCTGCCAAGACAGACAACCAACACGCCCTCTGCATCCGGGTCCAAAGTTCCTGTATGCCCGATTTTTTTCTGATGCAAAATACCACGGAGCTTTGCCACTACATCAAAAGAAGTAAATCCTTTTTCTTTATATACATTTATGACTCCGTTATACATTTTCCACCTCAAATATATCCCATATTATCTGCCCTGCATCTGCAAACGCACCATCTCTCGTATTTTGGCAATGATTTCATCCTTCGAGCCTGTCACTTCACAGCCGGCAGCCCGGATATGTCCGCCACCGCCAAGACTGCCTGCAATTTCATTTACATTTACAAACTCATTGGAACGCAATGAGCATTTGAAAGTTCCCTTTTTCGGATATTCATACATCCAAAGCGCGCACTCTACCCCTTCCGTGATACGAATGGCATCCACAACCCCATCCGTATCTAAATTGGTTGCCTCGTACGCATCAAAAACATCCTTCGTCAGGCAGGAGATAATCATCTTGCCCCCAAGTTCCAAATAAGCCGCATCTAAAGCTTTTGCCAACATTTTGTTTTGTTTATATGTTTTCTTATAAAAAGTTCCATCAATGACCATCTGGCTTCTGGCGCCCTTTTCAATCAAAATTCCCGCAATCTCCATCGTCTGCCTGGTTGTATTGCTGAATTTAAAAACACCCGTGTCATGCACGATTCCGACATAAAGCGCCTCCGCGCATTCCTGCCCAATCCTGTCCGTATCAAACAATGTAAACAACGCCTCCGCCGTGGCAGAACAATTCGTCTTCAAAAAACAAAGGTCTCCAAACCCCTGATTGCTTACATGATGGTCTACACTCACAGTCCGTTTGGCAGAATGAAAATACGTCACATATTCTGCGTGGCGGTTTAAATCCCCACTGTCTAAGGAAACACACAGATCATATGTTTTGTCCTGTTTCTTATGTAAAATCTTATCTGCGCCCCGCAAAAACATAAATTCCGGTTTGAAAACATCCAAATAAATATCCACACATTTGCCCGGATAATTATCCAGCACATAGTTATAAAGCCCCAGACAGGAACCTACGCAGTCCCCATCCGGTCGGATATGTCCTAATATTACAATACTTTCTGCCTGCTCAATTTCCCTTAAAAAATCGTTCATACAAACTCTCCATCTCTCCATGTAATACTGACATGCTTATTCGCTTTCTATCGTTTCATTTTCCGTATCGCCAAAGGCATCCATATCCTGTTCTTTCATGACATCATCTATCTTTTTCGACATATTAATCGCATATTCAATCGACTGATCAAGATAAAAGGCAATCTCCGGTGTATTGCGGAGATTAATGCTTCTCGCAAGTTCCCGTCGGATAAATCCGGCAGCGCTCCGCAATCCTGCCAGAGTCTCTTCCTGTGTCTGCTCATCCCCGAAAACGGAAATATATGCCTTACACTCCTTGAGATCCGGTGTCACCACAACATGCGTCACACTCGTCATGGCATGGATTCTCGGATCCTTAATCTCGTAATGGATGATTCTTGAAAGCTCCTTTTGAACCTCTCCATTGATACGTGTATTCTTAATACTAGTTCGTTTCATTTACATCTCCTATCTGGGAACCTCAACCATTTCATAGGCTTCAATCTGGTCGTCCTCCTTGAGATCATTAAAATTCTCCAATACGATACCGCACTCAAAGCCATTCTTCACTTCCTTTACGTCATCCTTGAAACGCTTAAGGGAGGCTAACGATCCCTCAAAAATCAGTTCACCATCACGGGTGATACGGACACTTGATTTTTTACGGATGACGCCATCTAATACAAAGGAACCGGCGATTGTGCCAACTCCGGATGCCTTAAATGTCTGACGCACAACTAAATGTCCTGTTACCTGCTCCTCAAAAATCGGATCCAACATACCCTTCATGGCTGCTTCAATATCTTCAATGGCATTATAGATAACCTTATAAAGCCTGAGATCAACTTTTTCACGCTCTGCGATATCCTTCGCCTGTATATCCGGCCGCACATTAAAGCCAATAATAATCGCATTGGATGCAGATGCCAGCGTAACATCCGATTCATTAATCGCGCCAACGCCTGCATGAATAACCTTAATCACTACCTCTTCATTGGACAGCTTCAAAAGACTCTGCTTCACCGCTTCCACAGAACCCTGTACATCAGCCTTCACAACAAGATTTAGTTCTTTTACATTTCCTGCCTGGATCTGGCTGAACAAATCATCCAATGACATTTTAGCCTTTGTCTCCGCAAGCAGTTTTTCTTTATCACAGGCAATATAGGTCTCTGCCATCGTGCGGGCTTCTTTTTCATTCTGTGTAGCCACAAAAATCTCACCGGCGGCAGGCACGCCATTTAATCCTAAAATCTCTACCGGTTTGGAAGGTCCCGCGATCTTAACCTGCTGTCCTTTATCATCAATCATGGCGCGTACCCTGCCATAAGAACTTCCGACTGAAATGGAATCACCGATTTTTAAGGTTCCCTTTTGCACCAGCATAGTAGCTACCGGGCCACGTCCTTTATCAAGCTCTGCCTCAATGACAATACCACGGGCCTTGCGGTTTGGATTCGCCTTCAGCTCTAACACTTCCGCAGTGAGCAGAATCATTTCCAGAAGGTTATCAATACCTTCCTTAGTATGTGCAGAAACCGGGCAAAATACAGTAGAACCACCCCAATCTTCTGCAATCAGTTCATATTCCACTAATTCCTGCTTGACACGCTCAACATTTGCGCTTTCTTTATCAATCTTATTCACCGCAACAATAATCTCAATCCCGGCAGCCTTCGCATGGTTAATCGCCTCTACGGTCTGCGGCATAACGCCATCATCCGCTGCAACGACTAAAATTGCAATATCCGTAGACTGTGCGCCACGCATACGCATTGCAGTAAATGCCTCATGTCCCGGAGTGTCAAGGAAGGTGATCTGCTGTCCATTCACATCCACCGTATACGCGCCGATATGCTGCGTAATTCCACCAGCCTCACCGCTTGTAACAGAGGTCTCCCGAATGGCATCCAAAAGAGAGGTTTTACCGTGGTCAACGTGTCCCATAACACAGACAACCGGCGGACGTTCACTCATCAGGCTTTCATCCTCGTCCTCCTCTTTCAGCATTTCTTCTATCACGTCAACCTTAACTTCTTCTTCGGCAATACAGTTATATTCTAATGCAATTTCTGCTGCCTTTTCAAACTCAAGATCTGTGTTTACCGTTACCATTTCACCCGCTAAAAACAGCTTCTTGATGAGCTGTGAAACCGGTGTCTTAATCTTATCTGCTAATTCCTGTACCGTCAGAACTTCCGGAAGCTCAATGGTGCGGATTACCGGTTCGGCAGGCTCCACAGGCTTTTGTTTCTGAACCGGTTTTTTAACCGGCTTTGTACCCTTTACCGTAAAATGTTCATCTTTCTTACGGCTCTTCTTTCTGTTATCGCCATCCTCAAATTGAGAGGTCTTTTCTCTTTCCTTTTTCTGGTTATGACGATCCATCCGGTCGCGGTCCATAGATGCGCGGTCCATTGGTGCAGGGATAGAGATTTTCTCTTCTCTTCTGTCATCTCTTCTTCCACCATCCCGCCGGCTTCCCTGACCGCCCTGTCCCGGTCTTCCATTAAAACCGCCACGATTGTCTCTGGATCCATTAAAATCTCTACGGTCGCCCTGTGATCTTCCGCCATCCCTGCGGTCACCCTGTGGACGGTTTCCGCCAAATTCCCGTCTCTCACCCCGTAATCTGCCACCGTCTCTGCGGTCGCCCTGCGGACGGTTTCCGCCAAATTCCCGTCTCTCGCCCTGTGGTCTTCCGCCATCCCTGCGGTCGCCCTGTGGACGGTTTCCGCCAAATTCCCGTCTCTCGCCCTGTGGTCTTCCACCGTCTCTGCGCTCGCCCTGCGGACGGTTTCCGCCAAATTCCCGTCTCTCGCCCTGTGGTCTTCCGCCATCTCTGCGCTCGCCCTGTGGACGGTTTCCGCCAAATTCCCGTCTCTCACCCTGTGGTCTTGCACCGTCTCTGCGCTCGCCCTGTGGACGGACATTCCCTTCCGGTCTGCGCTCACCCTGACGGCTTTCCGCCTCTGCTTTTCTTTCATTCTGCGGTTTTTCGGTTTCCTTATGCGCTTTCACGCTTTCCGTCTTAACCGGTGCCGGGGATTTTGCTGCCGCTGCCGGTTTGCTGCCTGCAATACGCTCTGTTACTTTTGCAGCATCCTCCTCCGTCACGGAACTGGAATGGCTCGTCACTTCCACGCCATTCTTTTTCAAAATCTCAATAATTTCTTTACTGCTTTTATTTAGATTCTTTGCTAATTCATATACTCTGATTTTTGCCAATTATAGCACCTCCAAATTATCCAAACTATCAATCTGTTTTATCACTGCCTCTGCCAGTCCTTTATCAATGACTGCCAAAGAAGCCCGAAACTCTTTCCCGCAGGCATTCCCGATAGAAACCTTATCTGAAAACAGCTTTATTGTCACATGATAATAGTCACACATATTGTTAAACTTCTTTTTTGTATTATCCGAAGCATCGGATGCTACCACAACAAGGTATGCCCTGCCTTCCTTGACGGCTTTTTCAGTCGAAAATTCACCAGTTACCGTTTTTCCGGCTTTCGTCGCTATGGATAGCATCGAAAGAGCCTTATTCTGCTTCAATGTCTATCATCTCCTTCTTCAAATTTTCATAAATTACAGGATCGATTGACATTTTAAAGGAGCGTTCCAAACCTTTTGATTTCATAGCTTTTTCCAAACACTCTTTGTCAAAATGAAGATATGCCCCTCTGCCATTTTCCTTGCCGGTCGGGTCCAGCTTTATATTGCCCTCCTTTGTCTTAATCACTCTGATCATGCTTTTTTTTGCAATCATTTCACCACACCCCACACATTTGCGAAGCGGCACTTTCTTTGCCATGTTATCACATCCTAACTTTTCACAATCCATCTATCCTATAAGCTTACGCCAATGAAAGAAAATGTATGTCTGTCACTCTAAAGACTCCGTATTATCCTCATATTCATCCGCTTCATCATACGAATCTTCCTCATCATATTCATCACGGTATTCTCCATCTTCATCATAATAGCCATCCTCATCGCGGTACTCTCCATCTTCATCGTAATAGCCATCCTCATCGCGGTATTCTCCATCTTCATCGTAATAGCCATCCTCATCATAGTAACCGTCTTCATCATATCCGTCATTGTCATAACCGTGCCGATAGTCATCCCCTGCCTGTGACTCACTCTTAATATCAATTTTAAATCCCGTAAGTCTTGCGGCAAGCCTTGCATTTTGTCCTTCCTTACCAATTGCAAGCGACAACTGGTAATCCGGAACCACAACCCTGGCACTCTTTTCCTCTAAATCCACATCAACGGATACAACCTTTGACGGGCTAAGCGCATTCTCAATAAAGACAGCCGGATCTTCATTCCATGTAATGATATCAATTTTCTCGCCTTTTAAATCATCCACAATTGTATTGACACGGTTACCGTTCATGCCGACACACGCTCCGACAGGGTCTACGTTCGGATCGTTTGACCACACTGCAATCTTGGAACGGGAACCCGCTTCACGGGAGATTGATTTAATCTCCACCGTGCCATCTGCAACTTCTGCGACCTCTTTCTCAAATAAACGTTTTACAAGCTCCGGATGTGTGCGGGATACAATCACCTTTGGACCCCTGTTTGTCTCCTTCACTTCCACAATATATAGCTTGATACGGTCTGTCGGACGGTAATGCTCTCCTCGGATCTGCTCATTTTCCATTAAAAGCGCATCCATCTTATCATCCAGACTGACAGAGATATTCCTGCCCACATAACGCTGTACCACACCGGTTACAACATCTTTTTCCTTACAGTAAAAATGCTCATATAATGCCTTTTTCTCTTCTTCTTTAATTGTCTGTACAATAACGCTTCTAGCCTGCTGCGCTGCAATACGTCCAAAATTCTTCGGTGTAATCTCTACATTTACCGTATCGCCTACTGCATATTTACTGCTCATCATCAAAGCATTTTCCAGTGAAATCTCGATTGCATCATCCTCTACATTCTCAACAACTGTTTTGGCGGCATACACCTCAATATCACCAGTCTCCCGGTTCATATTAACTGTTACATTATCGCTTTTACCAAAATCTTTTTTGCAGGCATCTAACAAAGACTTTTCAATTGCCTCAACAATGACATCTTTTGAAATTCCTTTCTCTTTCTCAATTTGCTCCAAAGCAAGCATTAATTCTGACATTTTTTCTAATTCCTCCTCTATTTTAAAATTCAAATGCTAATCGAACCAGCGCTAAGTTGCTTCTGTCAATCACAATTTCTTCTTCCTCATCTGTAAGAACCGTAATCGTCTTATCATTACATTCCTTTAATTCCGCCTCAAATTCTTTTTCCTGTTTCCCCTCTAACGGACGAAACAGCTTTATTTCCACCATCTTCCCGAGATTTCTTGCAAAATCCTTATCTTTCTTTATCGGTCGGAGCAGTCCGGGCGAACTTACCTCCAATATATATGGATCTTTAAATTCCTGATCGTACTCATCAAGCAATGGATTAAGGGCTCTGCTCACCTCCACGCAGTCATCAATGGTAATTCCCCCAGGCTTATCTGCGTATACACGCAAATAGTATTGCGAGCCTTCTTTGACATACTCTACATCTACCAGTTCAAAGCTGCGCTCCTCAATAATGGGTGTTACAAGCTTTTCACAGGTTGCCTCAATTTCCTTTTTAGTCATAAATGACCACCTTTCTATATTGAAATGAAAGAGAGTGGACACACTGCCCACTCTCATCTTACCTTTATGTTACTTTGTAAGAATACCACCAATTTCCAGAAAATGCAAGCATTTTCTTTCTATAATCCATAATAATCCAAACAAAAGGCCCTCTGTATTACATTACAGAAAGCCTTACTCTAAGCTTATTCACTCTCTTAAGCTTCTATGATTTCTTTCTTATTATAGCTGCCACATTTCTTGCAAACTCTGTGAGGAACCATTAATTCGCCACACTTAGAACACTTTACTAAAGTAGGCGCACTCATTTTCCAGTTTGCTCTTCTCTTATCTCTTCTTCCTTTTGAAGATTTATTCTTTGGACAGATAGACATATTCACACCTCCTTAAATTGATTGAAGATATCACTAAAAACTGCCATTCTTGGATCCGGAACCGTCTGGTCACAATCACATGTGCTCTTATTCAGATTGGTTCCACATACCTTACAGATTCCCTTACAATCCTCTTTACAGAGAACATTCATCGGAAGTATGGTATATAACTCATCCAAAATGAGCATGTCTACATCCAGTGTACAGTCTTCGATGTAACTTATTTTTTCATTTTCCTCTTGATTATCTGTATAAACCTCACACGTCTCAACATTCACCACTCTGGTGATATCAAGCAGATATTCCTTTGAAACATCTTCCAGACAACGGCTGCAGGCTCTGATAACTGTAATCTTTCCCGAAAGCGCAACATCGACAATTCCCTTCTCTTTGTGCGTAAGCGCCACATCAAATTCATCCTCTGCGGATACCTTTAACGTTTCGCCAAAGTAAGAAACCTCCTGCTTCGTAAATGCAGCTTTCTCTATCTTTTCTTTGCCTGCCACAGATAAAATATCATATAAGTTTAATCGCATATATTTATCTCCTAAACTCACACGTCAGCTATTATACAAAGATTTTTATTCTTTGTCAACATAATCTTTCACTTTTTGCCGCAAATCCAGCCATGCAAAACAAAGCGTGTGATTTGTATGTGAATACTCAGGATTCCTTTACCAATGCTACCGTCTCCCTTGCGATTGCCAATTCTTCATTGGTCGGAATCACATATACCGCCACCTTCGAATCAGCGGTTGAAATGCGGATTTCTTCGCCTCTTTTCGCATTGGCATCTTCATCAATGGTAATTCCCAGATAACCGAGATAATCGCAAATCATTTTGCGCATCTTATAATTGTTCTCCCCAATTCCCGCCGTAAATACAATCGCATCCACACCATTCATCGAGGCTGCATAAGAACCGACATATTGCGCTGCGCGGTATGCAAACATATCAAGCGCCGTTGTTGCCCGTTCATTTCCATCCATACTTGCCGCATCTAAATCACGGAAATCACTGGATACACCCGAAATTCCCTCCACACCGGACTTCTTATTAAGAATGGCAATCATCTCGTCTAATGAGCCATCTAACTTGTTTGCCAAAAACTGTACGACAGCAGGATCAATGCTGCCGCTTCTCGTTCCCATAATCAGACCATCAAGCGGTGTAAATCCCATGCTTGTATCCACGGATTTTCCATTCCTGACTGCTGTAATGGAGGAACCATTTCCCAGGTGGCACACAATCACTTTAGAATCCTGATTCTGCTTGTCCATAAGCTCTATCATGCGGTTGGACACAAAGCTGTGGGATGTTCCATGAAACCCGTATTTACGAACCTTATATTTCTCATAATACTCATATGGTATGCCATAAAGATATGCTTTCTTTGGCATTGTCTGGTGAAATGCAGTGTCAAATACTGCCACCATAGGCACATTTGGCATAAGCGCCTTGCAGGCTGAAATGCCAATCAGGTTCGCCGGGTTATGAAGCGGCGCAAGATCATTACATTCCTCGATCGCCTTTAAAACCTCATCATCAATCACCACGGAGTTTGCAAACTTTTCACCACCATGTACAATCCGATGTCCAACTGCATCAATCGCAGATAAATCAGCAATGACTCCTGAATCTGCATCTGTCAAAGCCTCAAGCACATAGGAAACCGCCGCCTTATGATCCGGCATTGCTGCCTCTTTCACCATTTCCTGCCTGCCGGTTGGTTTATGTGTAAGCCTTCCATCTATGCCAATCCTCTCACAAAGCCCTTTTGCAATCACCTGTTCTGTCTCAGAATCAATTAACTGGTATTTTAAAGATGAGCTTCCGCAGTTTACCACAAATACATTCATTTTTATAGCCTCCATTCTGTTTTTTCGCTTCTTTTCTCACGCTTTTTGAATATTTCCATCATCCACCTTAATCTGATGTCTGCCATGCTCCTTCGCATAATACATACACCAGTCAGACCTCTTTAGCAATTCATCCGGATTGCTGCATACCTCCGGATATGCAGTCAGACCAATACTGACGCTAATCGGTATCCTGAATTCATTATATTCCACAATCTGCTTGCAAAGCGTTTCAAACAATTCCTCAATGACCGGTTTTGCAGCATCAAGGTTTTTCTCCGGTAAAACCGCCACAAACTCTTCCCCGCCATACCGGCACACAAAACCGTCATAACGTTCCGTCACTTCCTCTGTCAGGGATGCGACTCTCTTGATTACCTCATCCCCGGCAAGATGCCCATATGTATCATTGACGCTTTTGAACTTGTCAATATCTAATAATGCCACGCTCACACAGCCATTTTTCCGAACAACCATTTCTGTACGCTCTTTAAACAACTGGTTAAAATAAACCCGGTTATTGATGCCGGTCAGACCATCTTTGCGCGCCATACGCTGCATTTCATTATAATTCCTGATATTGGTAACCACAATATCATACTGTGCGATTACAACATCATAAAAGGACATGTTATCCGCAAAGGCATTTCTCTTTTCAGAACCTACCACAAACAAGCCAAAGCTGCTATCCTCATGTTCTAAAAGCTTTAAATACATAGAGTGAATATTCTCATTTTTTAAAAATGGAAACTCCCCTTTTAACTCTTCCTGAAAAACCTGTTCCCTGATGTTATGCTCAGACATATGCTGATATGCGTCCTTTAAATTCTCCTTGAGCTTGGCATCAAGCCCTTCTGTCTGGCATTTTACCGAGTAACTTGCATGTTTATTCAGATATACATCCTTTTCAATATACACTGCGCAAAACTCCAGTTTTCGGGTTTCCATAATGATCCCTGCAATCTGGTTCAAAATTTCCATCATGTCAAAGGATGATGCAATATAGCGCAAAATATCCGTCTGAACCTGCATTTCCTGATTTGCCATTTGAATTTTGCGGTTTGCATTTTGCAGTTCCACTTTCTGTTCGTTCAGCATCATATTTGTATCTTTCATTTTCTGCTGGATTTCCAGCATATCTGCATTTTTCTCTACCTCATCAGCAAATTTACGCCGCTGGTCAAGAATAATTCTGTCTTTCTTAACCATATGAATCACAAATTCACATGCCTCAACAGCAAGAACCGTAAATAACATGACAATATCGAAAATAAGATACATCCAATTCGAGCCATCCTCATTAATCGTCTTGACAATTGTCATAAGCAATGTCGGAACCGCCACACAGAGTACATAAAAATATATGGTCGTAACCTTATCGACCTCTGCCACCCGGAAAAAATCCACCATAAACATCACAATCAACGTAAAAGCAATCAGTTCTGAAGTATTCATCCCCTGCCAGAAACAGAAAATAGCAGACGCTAACAGGCATTGCCCTAATCTTGTCCACTTGCGCGCTTCGTTCTTTTTAAAGAATCTGTTATGCGCGATCAGCTCCTCTAAAATAATACATATTACAAGGAGCCCTGCAATTGCTGCGGAGCAAAACCATTCCCCACTCTGCCCAAAGGCAGCCGAAATAATCGTTTCTGCAAGAAATACAAAATACACGATTCTATGCATGATTAATTGATTTTTTTTGGTTTCGTTGATTACCTTTGATTCCATAGGCTATTCCTTCCAATAAATCTCAACTACTGCTCCCTGATGAAGTGGGCTGAAATGATCGACTTCCACACCATCAATTTTCTGTACAATCTTTGTTCCTCCAACATTTTTCAGATCAAAATCGTATTTGTCAAAAACATCCACAAACACATATTCTTTCTTCCCGGTCAGGGTTATGGCTTTCCCATTCACAGTCACCTTCATATCAACTGCCTTGTTTCCACCCTTCTCCAAACCGCTTAATTCCTCTGTAGGCGCATCATTGTTCCGGGCTTCACTAACATTTTCCAAAACCTTATCGTCACCCGATGCGTCATCACCCTCTGTCTGTGCTTCGGACTCTTTTGTTGTTTCATCGTCCGGCAATAGCTCCTCTGTCACAAATTTCTGCGCCTTATAAATGTCTTCCCTGTCAATCCATGCGACCTTAAAATTCTCGTAAATCTTTGTATCAGCTCCCGCCCTGGCGCCATTTACAAACACCTCATGTGGTGTCTCAATATCCATAAACTGCATGAGCTGGCTTAGCGTGTAATAGTTAAGTATCTCAATCCGGTCGCCCTCATTAATCTCATAAAACTCCGATTGCAGCTTGCCATTGACACTTGCATATCTTGGACAGCTTAACATCATCCCATTCACTTCAAAAGTAATCATGGATGAGAAATCTGTGACCTCACCAAGTACCGCTTTAGCAGGTTCCCCGGCAGTAGACGGCTCAATCTCTAACTGATCGCCCGCCTCCACTAAATGATTCATGCCAACTGTTTTGCCATTTAACCGGATGACTGCCGCTTCCCCGGTGACCCCCCTTGCAAATTTAGGTTTGCCATTCAGGGTATAATTCAAGTCTCTGCCGCGTCTTGGAAATACCTCTTCATTGGTAAGCCCATATGCAAGCGCAGCATCAAATACGGTCAGTTTCTCATTATTATAAAGTTTCACTCTCTCATGGTTTACCTGTATAAAAATAAAATGATTTTTCTGTTCATAGAAATTCAGGCAAATACCAATCGGTGTCACTAACAAAGGATCTTTTTTGATACCCTCGGCAAATATATTCACAAAACCAAGCACCTCCTCCCCGCGCAGCGCTACCCGCTCCTGGGGAAGTTTTAAATGCTTTGCAAGTTTTTTGGTATATCCCTTGATTTTACCTCCGCCGCCGACAACAAAAACGGCAGACACCGACTTACCGCCATTCAGTTCTTTTATCTTATCCGCAGTCTTTTTCGTAATATCTTCCATCACCTGGTCAACCTGTCCAAGCACCTCCTGCGGTGTCACTTTTTGCGCAATGCCCATGATATCCTTATAAGATATGATTTTCTTTGTCGGAGAAGCCGTCTTAATCTTCTCTGCCATAGCAAAATCAACCAGATAGGACTGTACAATACAATCTGTAATCTCATCACCCGCATTCGGAAGCATCCCATATCCGATAATCGTGCCATTCTTCGTAATGCAGATATCGGATGTGCCTGCACCTACATCGACAAGCGCTATATTGAGAAGGCGATAGCTTTCCGGTATCGCCACACGGATCGCAGCAATCGGCTCTAACGTCATATTGGCAATTTCCAAATCTGCCATAGATACCGCAGCATACAGACCATCCACAACCTCTTCCGGCAAAAAAGTTGCCAGGACATCCGCCCCAATATTATGTGCCTTATGCCCTTCGAGATTGCCAATCTCAAATCCATTTAAGTAATATTTGATGACCGTATAACCAACACAAAAGAATTTTACGTCTGTATCATTCGTCTCCAACATCTGCTCATGAGCCTTCTCGACACCCAGCATTTCCAACGAATGTATATATTCCTGGTTTACAACCGTGTTCTCAGAAAATTCATAATAACCATTTCCAACGGCTGTTTTTAATACACGACCAGCCGCAGCAATGCAGACCTCTTTTAATTTTCTTCCGGAAAGCTGTTGTTCCAGCTTCTCTTTCACATAAGAAATCTCTTCGCCAACTTTTTGGATATCATGAATCTGACCATCCAGCATTGCCCTTGTATCGTGGTATTTGACACACTGCGCCACAATATTAAATTGCTTTCCATCCTGATAACCGACTGTACCCACAATACTCCGGGTACCGATATCCAATCCAAAAACCAGTGGTTCTGGATATTTTGTTAAAGCTGCCATTTCTCTTCTCCTATATTAACAGCACGCAAAAACGTGCATATATCCGAAATCTTTCATTAGTGTCATTTTACCACATCATATTGTTTTGCACAATAAATCATGAACAATATCTGCCGTTTTTTCCAAATTTTTACTATTATCCACAATTTTTTCACAATTTTTTTTATAAAATTCCTCAGATGCCTGGTTCGCAATAACAGCTTCCCACTTTTCACGGCTTTCCCCTCTGCCTGCCAATAATCTTCGAATCCGTTCTTCTTTTTCTACATATATGTACCAGAGTTCATCACAAATATCCTGATACCCATCCTCAATCAATAATGCTGCCTCGATGACATATATTTTCACAAACCCTTCCTGCCTTTTGTTTGCGATATCTGATGTGATATATTGTTTGACCTGTGGATGCACAATATGATTTAACGCCATAAGCTCCTGTTCATTTTGAAAGACAATCCTGCCAAGCCCTGCCCTGTCAATCGTCTGATCCTTTAAAAGAATTTCCGTTCCAAAATGTTCCACTATCCTATTATATGCAATACATCCCGGTTTCATTAACTCATGAGCCAGTTTATCTGCCTCTACAATATATGCCTGGTATTTGTCCTCCAACAAATGAAGAATGGTACTCTTTCCCGTACCAATCCCTCCGGTAATCCCTATAATCCGCATATCCTTTTCTCCTACTTCGCCTCATACCATGTATCGCCAACGCTGACTCCCACACTTAGCGGAACCAATAGACTGGCAGCATGCATCATCTCCTCCACTAAGATATTCTTAACAAGCTCCACTTCACTCTTATGCGTTTCAATCAGCAATTCATCATGGATCTGTAAAATCAAAGAAGATTTGCACTTCTCTTTCATCAGTCTTTCATGAACCCGGATCATTGCAATTTTGATAATATCAGCGGCAGTTCCCTGAATCGGCGCATTCATTGCCACACGTTCCCCAAAGCTTTTTTGCATAAAATTGGAAGATGTAAGCTCCGGTATCTGCCGAATCCTGCCATACAATGTCTTACTCATACCCGTTTTCCTGGCATCCTCCACCGTTTTATCCAGAAACTTTTTCACCCCCGGATAAGTTGCAAAATAATTTTCAATGTATTCCGTTGCCTCTTTTCTGGAAATATTCAAATCCTCTGCAAGACCGAATGCGCTAATCCCATACACGATGCCAAAATTGACCGCCTTTGCATTTCTTCTCATTAAATCATCCACCTCATCCATCGGCACGCCAAATACCTGGGATGCCGTGGCGGCATGGATATCCTGTTCTTCCCGATAAGCGTTAATCAGCTTCTCATCCCCTGAGAAATGGGCAAGCACACGAAGTTCGATCTGGGAATAGTCTGCATCCACAAAGACATAATCCTCCCTGGGAATAAATACCTTACGGATACTTCTCCCAAGTTCCGTCCGCATTGGAATATTTTGAAGATTTGGCTCCGTGGAACTGATTCTCCCCGTTGCCGCAATTGTCTGGTTAAATGTTCCATGAATTCTTCCGTCCCCGCTTATAAATGCGGAAAGCCCGTCTGCGTAAGTAGATTTGAGCTTTGCAACCTGACGGTAATCCAAAACATTCGCTACGATCGGATAATCATTTTTTAACTTATTCAGGACATCTACATTCGTAGAATACCCTGTCTTCGTCTTTTTGGCACCCGGAAGCTGCAATTTCTCAAAGAGAACCTCTCCCAACTGTTTGGGAGAATTGATATTAAACACACAGCCTGCTTCCCCGTAAATAATTTCCTCTAATTCATTGACACGCTGCCCCAGCTTTTCCCCATATTCCTTAAGGGCATCTCCGTCAACCCGGATACCTTCCTTTTCCATATGGTCAAGCACATAAACCGTCGGAAGCTCAATTTCCTCATAAAGCTTCAGCATATCCATAGCAGCCAGTTCCTCTTCAATCTTCTTCCATGCCATAAACGGTACGCAGGTTTCATAAGCCAGATACATACTGACCTTTTCTTCCTGCAGGACAAATGGATTTAACTGCATTTTCTCCAACAGTTCCTTTTTGGAGGGAACGGTCAGATTCATATAATCCCTTGCAATATCGTCATATTCATAGCTGTCCTTGTTCGGATTCAGCAGATAGGCGCCCACCGAAACATCACACACCTTTGCGCCGGACGGAACGGGTAACAGTTTTAGGAGCCGTTTGAAATCATGGGTAACAATGACAATATCTGCGTTTTTCTCAATTATGTCCATCATTCGGCTTACTATCAGCTCTTTTGTAATGAACATGGAACATACAATAAAATCTGCCTTTGCATCTTCTACCGTGACGCCAAGACCGAGAAATTCCCCCTTTTCCAATAATGGAAACAGCCCGATGCAGCGGCTTTCATAAAGTGACTCAAAAAATATCTCCATCTCCCCCAAATCATTTATAATATGGGATGCAAATTCAATCTCCGCCATGTCATCCGGCACTTCAAAATATTTTAAAAGACTTTTGAGTTCTAATTTTTTCACATAGTCATACGCTTCATTCGTAAAGAGATCGGTAAGTTTCATCTCCTCTATTGTCTGGCTAAGAGGTACATCTAACTTAATCTCTGCCAATGTCCTGCTCATAAGCGCCTGCTCATAATAAGTCCGCAGGTTTTCCATAGCTTTCTTTGGCTTAATCTCTGCAATATGCCCGTATGCATTTTCAATGCTATGATACGTGGAAATAATCTTAGATGCAGTCTTTTCACCGATTCCCGGAACACCCGGAATATTGTCTGATGTATCTCCCATCAGCCCTTTCATATCAATAAATTCAAGCGGAGTAACCCCGTATGTCTCAAAGACCTCCTGCGCATGATAATTCTCCACTGTTGTTTTGCCGCCCTTCGTCTTTGGAATCTTAATTAATACCTGCTGTGTCGCTAACTGTAGCAGATCCCTGTCTCCCGAAAGCACAGAAACCTCCATGCCTGCCTCCTCACCTTTTCTTGACATGGTTCCGATAATATCGTCAGCCTCAAATCCCGGTGCCTCCATTACCGTCACATTCATAAGGCGCAGCAGCTCTTTCATAACAGGCACCTGTTCCCGCAGTTCTTCCGGCATGCCGCTCCTGGTTCCCTTATATGCCTCAAACATATTATGGCGGAAGGTCTTTTCGTGTACATCAAATGCCACTGCCAAATGCGTTGGTTTTTCCTCCTCCATAATTTTAAACACAATATTGATAAAGCCAAGTACCGCATTCGTATGCTCTCCCTTTGAATTTGTCAAATCCGGCAAACCATAAAAAGCCCTATTTAATATACTGTGTCCATCTACTAACAAAAGCTTGTCCATTTTCTTTCCTCCATATTAAACCCGCATCATCATTCCCGTCACTGCTTCAGCATTTCATACTGTCTGACTTTCTCGTAAAAAGTTAATTCCGGTTCCTCTGTTGTCACATTCAGATTCAGCCCGATTGTATCCGCATACGGTTCAAATAAAACAGAATCAAAGGTATCACTATAATAATAATCCCCCTGTGCCTCTTTTATCTTCTTTTGCTCATCCTCCCGCAAAAGCTTCAAAAAATTCACATATCCAAAAATCCCAAAGCCAACAACAGCAACAATAATCAGAAAGATGGACGATTGAAACAACTCACGTTTTTTCTTTGTTTTTTTGAGTTCAGACTCCATTCTCTGTTCTAATGCCTCGCTGAAATCCCTGGTTAACGGCTGATTGCTGTCAAGCTGGCGCATTCCTTCGATCATCGTGTAATATATATTAAGTTCCTCATGACAATCCTCACAGCATTTTATATGTTTTAAAAACTCACTCTTTTCTTCCCGTTCCAGTTTATAATCAATATATGCAATGATTTTTGATTGTGCTTCCAAGCAAGTCATATTATTCTTCCTTCTCTAAAAAAAACCGGAATGCAGTTGGCAAAGCATAGCTTTCATCAAACTCATTCCGATGAATCCATGTCAAATCCTTCTTTTGATTACAGCATGATATGTAATATGCTGTCATTTTCCACTCTACATGGCTGAACACATGTGTATACGGTACCTCCCGTTCGATATGAACCGGGCCAAAACCCTGTTCACTGATAAAATCCATTGCCTGCTGCCTGGTCATTTTCCGACTCATATGATAAAATTCCCAAAGCCCTGCCAGCAACCCTTTGTCATTCCGCTTTCGGATGGCATATTGATCTCCATCATGCAGAACAAATACCGTCATTTCCTCTACCCTGCGCTTTTTCTTTTCCCTGCGCACCGGAAGTCTGTCGTAGGTTTTCCTCTTATGCGCAAGACAAATTGCATGGAGCGGACATTTCTCACAGTCCGGCATGCCATTCGGAATACACACAACAGCGCCAAGCTCCATCAAAGCCTGCGTGAGATTTCCACAGTCGCCCTCTGAATACAGCGGCATCAGCCATTGCTTTACCTGGCGCTTTGTTTTCAAATCATCAATGTTATCATAGCAGTCAAGAATACGCATTACCACCCGTAATACATTTCCGTCCACTGCCGGGCAAGCCTGTTCAAAACAGATGGAACAGATTGCGCCGGCTGTGTATTCCCCAATGCCGGAAAGCGAGAGAACCTCCTCATATTCGTCAGGGAAAATACCATGATACTCCTCCATCACCTGTATGGCAGCTTTCTTTAAATTCCTGGCACGGTTATAATAACCAAGACCCTCCCACAGCTTCAGCAGCCGATCATCCGAAACCTTTGAAAGCGCTTCAATATCCGGAAGTGCTTTCAAAAAACGTTCATAATACCCCTTGACCGCCTCCACACGGGTTTGCTGAAGCATAATCTCTGAAAGCCAGATACGATAGGGATCTTTTGTATTCCGCCACGGTAAATCCCTATGATTCTTTGTATACCATGAAAGCAAAGGCTGTTTCACCAAAAGCCAATTAAATTCCATAATTACCACCTTATTTTTCTACATAATACTATATCATTTATTGGAACTAAATACAAAACTTTTCTCAAAAAACTTCTTGACAAAAGAATACTTTCCTATTATACTAATTTTCGTTGGTTTTACCGCATGCCGGTGTGTCGGAATTGGCAGACGAGGCAGACTCAAAATCTGTTGATGGCAACATCGTATGGGTTCAAGTCCCATCACCGGCATCAAAAAACTCCTTGATAATCAAGGAGTTTTTTTCTTGGGAATGACTCCACATTCTACCGGTACAGTTCTATATTAAATTCCCTCACCACTCTTAAAACAACACCCCGCACTTTAAACTCATGATAACGGTTTGACAGGATGCGCTCACCAAAGCCATTCAATGGCTCTAAATGCGTTTTGAAATATTTTCTTAAATACATTCTGCCATTTCGATCTGAATATAGCACAATGTCATTATATTCAGGATGTCTTTTGCAGGAACAGATTAAGATATCATTCAGAAAATAAATCGGTTCATAACAATCGGATAAGATTTTAAGGGCAAAATCCGCATCCTCCCGCAAAATATTTGGATAAGCCGAAATATCCAACATTTCTGTCGTATGACTGTCGGCATACATTCCGTCTTTCATATTGCCAAGGAAACATAACACGGGAATCAATATCTTGCCTTCCTCTGAATGTTCTAACGTCATATCCTCTTCAAATTCAGAAAAATACTCCATTACCCGGATGGAATGTCCTGTAAAACGGTGCATTCTTTCATGAATCCTTTGCTCCGTCTCTGAATAATACTGCCTGCCGATCAGATTATCAATCGGACAGTCTAATACATCTGCGATCTTGATTACTGTGGACAATTTAATATCCTGGGATTTTCCATATACAACGGAACGAAGCGTATCCTCCGACAAATCAGCCTTTGCTGCTAAGGAACTCAAGGTTATCTTCCGCTCTTTTAATTTTTTTCTTAAATTCTTCCTAAAAAACTGTATATCCATAATTTAATCCTGCTTCCTCTTTGCAACAACTGCAAATCTTCCATCCTCAACGTGATAGGCACAGGTGGACAGCGTGAGCAGCTTATCACCATATTCCACTTCCACACCGGTGTCTATCACCGACATCGCCTTTACATTATTCACAAAATCCATAAATTCTTCTTCATTTCCCGCATTTACGAATTCGTAATATTTGAAATTTTTTGAATCCTTATCCAAAATCTGTCCATAAAACATTGCCACCACTTCATATTCTGCATTCTCATAGATCGTATCAAAGCGAAACGTTTTATGCTTTTGATAAAACTCTTCCTGTTCATACTGCAAAATATCATGGAACATAGTTCCTGAGTTCATATTATGTCCATACACAATGATATTATCCGTTGGAAGTTTTATATCACAATTTGCATCCACAAAAGGAAGACCTGCCGCTGAATATTCCTTCTCATAGTTTCTGTGTATGTAATATTCGCCATTTTCATGATCGCCAGGGGTATACATGACCGGATAATCAATATGCGTATCGGAAATTTGGATCCACCCTAAAAAATCATGATTGTTCTGATAGAGCTTTGCAAATTTTTTTTGAACCATCACCCCATCGACATTTACCAGATTAAGCTCAGTTTCTGTATGATTCCCGTTTACTGAATCATCTTCTTCCACCAGACCTGAAAGTTCCGAAATTGCAGCTTCGCTCCTGGCATTCACATAATAATAGTATGCCAGATAACCTCCACATCCCAATGCAACCAACAGGCAAAGTATTGCTAACAGATTCATTATTTTCTTTTTCATTCCATTTCACTCCATTTGAAATACATTTGATAGAAAAAGGAGCCAAAATCCCTTCTGACTCCTTCTCACTCTTAAAAATACTTCTTTGATCCCCATAAATTACTCTGCTTCAAATCCTGATATTCACTGTATGCCTGTTCCAATATCTGTTTTTCATTTGGAAACTTCAACAAATGATAGGCTTCATGATACTTATAATATCCGGAATCCATAAAGTACTCCTCTCTTTGAGGTTTGCTGTAATAGCTGTCAGCCATCATCAGATACCAATGTACATCCTTGTTTACAACATCGTACGCGGTATTAAAAGTATAATTACTCTTATTCACATATTTGATAATGTGCGCATTCACTCCGGATTCTTCCTTTACCTCCCGAAGCGCCGTTTCTTTGTACTCTTCACCTTCCTCTACCGTTCCCTTTGGCAGAACCCAGCCTTCATACTTATTCTTATAGTTCTTATACAATAACAACACCTTACCTCTGAAGATTACCACACCGCCACAGCTAGTTGCTTCTATCATCGCAGTTCCTCCTATACTGCGGAATTTCTCACTTCTCACATGGAAATTCCACGCAACCTGGTGTGTTGCTCAATTAGATAAAGTATAGCAATATATAATCAAAAAGGCAAGGTAAAGTTACTAATTTTTTATATCATCTGAATGTATGTCATTGTTCTGACACATTTTGATAATAGGAATCAAAGATGCTTCTTGCAATGGCAGACGCTTTGATGCCATTTACATCCGACTCTTCCACAACAATGCTTACCACAATGTCCGGGGCATCTACATTGCAAAAACCGACAAACCATGAAAGGTCATGCTCACCCCCTGCATACTCTGCGGTTCCGGTCTTTCCTGCCGCCTCATAGGATGCGCCGCTAAAATATGCCGCCGCCGTTCCTTCCTTCACAACTTTTCGCATATATCCCGTAAGCGTTTCCACCTCGTTCGGAGTCAGCAGGGTATCATAAGAGGATGGCGAAAATTTCTTAACCCTCGTTCCCCGATAGCTTTCCACACCATCAATCAAATACGGTTTCATCATCAGCCCGCCATTGGCAATTGCCGACATAATCATGGCATTATGGAGCGGTGTAATCAGTGTATCCCCCTGCCCAAAGGCAGTCTGCGGTATATATCCATGATTGGACTTTCCATCCAGATAAAATCTGCTGTCTGCGCTGGCGTCCGTATATGGCAGAGACTTATTAAACAAAAAGCTTTCCAGCATTTCTTTCCACTCATCCACATCAAGCCTGGTTCCAATGTCTGCATAAGCCTGATTGCAGGAATTGGCAAGCGCTGCCGCTAAATCCTCTTCCCCATGTGTTTCCCGCCCATAGCAATGCACGCTTACGCTGTTAAAAATTGCCTCTGCCGCAGTACACTGATAGGCATAATCACTATATTTTTGCGGATACTGACGCATATATGCTAAGGTTGTCAGCACTTTAAATGTCGAGCCTGGGGCATATAATCCCTGTGATGCGCGGTTCAGTAATACAGAACTCGTTGAATTTTCGCTATTTGCCTCCTCCCACACGGCATCAATATCGTTCGGATTAAAATCAGGCTTTGACACCATTGCAAGAATTTTACCGGTATCCGGTTCCATGACAACCACTGCGCCATCTGCCCCGCCTAAAGCATCATAAGCTGTTTTCTGCAATTCATAATTGATTGTCGCCACCACAGTGTCACCTTCGTTTTTCTCCTCCCGCAAAGTATTTACAATACGCTCAAAAATGTTACAGTGGCTTTCCGTTAAATGATAATTACCAATCCTCTCAATACCAGCCTTTGTGTATTTGGAATATCCTACCACATGGGCAAAAAGATTGTCATAAGGATATTCCCGGTTTTGTGTATCTCCTGTTGCCACCACCTTGCCATCACTGGTCTTAATATCTCCACGATTCACATTTTCTGCATAGCTGTCAAGACGGGGATTTGCCGAATTTGCAATCACCTCATCACTGTCTGCAATCATAAAATGTAAAATATATGCCATAAGACCAATTACAATAAATGCGCAGATATAAGTAAACCCAATGATTGGTTTGTTCATCTTATCATTAATCTTATCAATTTTTTCTTCCTTGTCCAAAAATGCCTGTTGTTCCGGAGTGAGCAGTACCTGCTCTACCGCTTTTTTGTTACGTCCTCTGCCTTTTCCCCGTGATTTTCCCTGCACTTTCTTCAATTTCTCTTCGTTCTTTCTCAATTTTCCCAGCCTCTTTATTTTCTATTGTACTGATTCCCTGCATCACGGCAAACATGACAAGGGAACTTAACACCGAGCTTCCTCCATAACTGACAAGCGGAATCGTTACACCGGTGGAAGGAATAAACTTCGTAACGCCACCAATGGATAAGAACGTCTGAAACATATAACAGATCGCAAAACCAAACGCCATCGTCTTATAAAAACGGTTCCGTACCCGTATGGAAATACTAATAAAACTTATAAAGCAGCTAAAACAGACAAGAATCAGCGCCAACCCAAAAAGCACGCCAAATTCTTCTGAAATAGCCGAAAAGATAAAATCGCTTTCACTGACCGGAATAATCTTTGGTGAGCCTTTCGTAAGCCCCGAGCCCCAATATCCGCCACTTCCAATGGCAAACAGAGACTGCGCAATCTGATATCCCTGTCCATCAATATCTGCCCACGGATCCTTCCACGCATTGATACGCACCAAAACATGGTTAAACAGCCTGTCCTTAAACAATAAAAATGCAAGACCTGCCATTGCTCCTCCACCGGCAAAAAAAAGCACTAAATACCGGAGCTTTCCTGTTCCCACATAAATCATGGAGACAAATATAACAAAAAAGATAAGCGCTCCGCCTAAATCCTTTTCCAATACTAAAACACCCATATGTATGCCTGCAAAAACAGTGGTAATCATTACCTGCTTAAAATCCCTGCTCTGTGACAGCATGCTGGCGATAAAAAACACAAACAGAATTTTTACAAACTCCATAGGCTGCAACGTAATCGGCCCGAACTTAATCCAGTTAAGGGAACCATACTGCTCCACACCCATCACAAATACAGATGCCAAAGCCACAATCCCGAGGACTCCATATATTTTCCCATAATTCCTTAAATTCTTATAATGATCCATAATCCAGGGAATCACTGAAACCAGAATCAATGCCGTTGTTGCGATTAAAAACTGTTTCTTTGCAAGAGAAATATCAAGCCTTGTCAGCATCGTATATCCAATCAGCAGTAAAAAACTCATATTATTGGTAATCACCCTGGAAGAATACGGATAAAAATAATGGTACAAATACATGTAAATCGTTGCGACTAAAATCTGCAGCCCATAAAAAATAATAATTTCTTTCATTTCCTCCGGACGGTTTACCGCCAGTGTCAGATAACATAAAAAATGCATTAAAAATATATAAATGATCTGTTTATTCAATTTTTCATTTTTTTCTTCCTCACTTTCCTGTTTAAAAATTGTAAAACAGGAAAGTGTATACAGTGCCATCCATAACAATATGATGTACTTGGAAACATTCGTAATAATTGCCGCCATTTACTCTACTCCACGTTTGTAATGTCCTCTTGTCTTTTCGCCTTTGTATAAACCTTCCGATAAAAATGTATCAATTACCTGTTCCGTCTGCTTCCCGCTCTCCACAGTAAAATGAAGCCTCTGCGTCACCCGCTCCTTCAATGCATCTGCCCCCACATCAAATAAAACAGCAGGCAGCCCATTATAAATCAGGTTATAACAGTATTTGCAAATACATTTGACAAAAAAAGTCTTATTGTAACGGTCTTTTAACAACAGTGCGCCATGACTCTTATCGCAGCCTCTTATGGTATTTAACACACATTGCGCGCTAATCATAAGCTGCTGATGCCCATAAGTAACCCACTGTGCATGGCAGATTTCTTCCGATACTGTCAGCAGTTCCCTTTCATTTAACTCCACAGGTAACGTCACCGTAATGGTATCATACTGGTTTGTAAGCCACCTTACAGCCCATCTGTTCATAGCATACAGGCTGTAATCTGTAACCAGAAAACCCTGATAGCCCATCCATTTCAATAATGCAAGTTCATCCAAATTCCGTACGACAACGCCAAAAAAGGAAACCTCATCTGTCAGCATCATCTGTAAAAGCGAAACCGACTCAGGCATGCTCTCCTCCCTCAAAACAGGAGGCAGCACAAGAAAATGATGGATATCTTGATTCCTGTTCACATAATCTATTATATCTTCTTTTTTAAAATACTGCAAATCCAGATAAATGTCAGCAAAATTTTTTCTTAAAATTTTGTTATGGAACATATTCACGGCTGCCTCATACTGCTCAGCCGTGGAAACGAGGATTGACACACCATTGTCTTGTCTCCCGCCAAACCCTGACCTTCTCCGGCTGCTGAGTGTATTGCCATCCACCTCACCGGACTTTTGCGCCACCGCTGTTATTTCTTTTCGCTGCCTTTTTCCTTTCTGATACACCCGAAAGCTTTTTCGGCAGATTTCTTTTTCCAGACATTCTAACCCTTTCCTTCTAAGCTCCTTCAATGCCCCGGATGGATAAAAGATCCCTTCCTCCATCCAAACTTCAAATTTCTCAAACCGGTATCTCGTATTACCGGTAGCCGTAATCTTTTTTTGGATGACTTCTTCACGAAGCGGGTTATTTGCCGCCTCCTGCACCTGTGCGCCTCCGACTGTCACTGTATATGTTTCACCTTTCACAGATGCCGCAAGCGACAACTGCGCCGTTTCACCGGCTTTCAGGATAATCTTACCGGACACTAAAACCTTTTTCTCCTCACTGCCATACCGGGAAAGCTCTGACATAAGCTTTGCGCTCTGCATTCTATTTACAGCCATCCCTCTTTTCAGTATTTTGGAATGCGGGGCATTTAAGACAATCTCATCCCCTTTTTCCCCATCTGTGTTACAGGTAAGCGTAACCGGATCTTCCTTTGAACCAATTACCAGAATGTCTCCATGGAACACTTCTTTTGAAAGCTTTACCGCCAGCCTGTTACGATCCATGCCTTGAATTTTCCCTATTTCCACACCCACATTTCCCGGATTTTGAACGGTTATCATCTCTTTTCCGTTGTGTCTTTGATAATATCCATCTGTAAACCCACCACGGTTAAACACCTCTGCCATTTCCTGTCTTTGCTGATGAATCATCTCTTTTGTCAGTTTGCCGTCAAACCATGCATCCAGACAAATACGGTAAGATCTTACACACGCTGCCACATACTCCGGTTTTTTCATTCTTCCCTCAATTTTGAAAGAATCCACACCTGCCCGGATCAGCGCAGGAATGCTTTCCAATCCACAGAGATCTTTTGGACTTAATATATATCTGCCATCTGTATGTAACCGGTTTCCTCTGGCATCCGCCGCATCAAAGGCAAGCCTGCAGGTCTGGGCGCATCTGCCACGATTGCCGCTTCTCCCACCCAGCATGGAGCTCATCAGACACTGACCGGAATAACAGTAGCACAACGCTCCCTGTACAAATACCTCAACCTCCGGCACAGAATCCTTTGTCCCGGCATATATGCTCTCTTCCTCCGGATTCCCTGGTTCCTTCACCGGTGTTTTCTTAAGCCCGGCTATCTCCTCTATGGAAAGTTCCCTGGCTGGTATAATCCTTGTCACTCCATAGTCCTTAAGCACTGTAAATGCATATTGTGTTGTAACTGTCATCTGGGTGGAAGCATGAATGGGCAAATCCGGAAATGTCTCATGCACATAGGAAACCACTCCCAAATCCTGTACGATAACGGCATCAAGTCCCGCCTCATAAAGCGGCAGCAAATAATCATGAAGGGATTCTATTTCCTCATCACGAAATAAGGTGTTAACAGTCAAATAAACCTTAACACCATATATATGCGCATATTGAATTGCATCCAGCAAAGCATCCTCATCAAAATTATCCGCAAATGCTCTTGCTCCAAACCGATTACCACCTAAATATACTGCATCTGCCCCGGCACACACTGCCGCACGGAGTGCATCCATCGAGCCGGCGGGAGCCAGTATCTCCGTTTTTTTTCCATCTCTCATATACAAACACCTGCTATTCCTGTCTGGAACGCTCTGCCTCCATCTGTATAATCTTACGCTGAAGCGCATTCACCTGTTCTTTATATTCATCAACCAGGCGCATGGATGACTCATATTTAATCTGTGTTTCAATGACCTCATGACGCAGATCATATATCTGCTTATCCTTTTCATCATCTTTGGCAAAAAGCTTTCCTGTCTCATTCTTAACTTTAAAATAATCATCTGCGATATTGATTGCCAGTAATATATTCTGATATTCTGCGCTCAAACGGCGAAAACCTTCTGCTGCCTTGCACTCTGCAATCTTACTGTTCATATAATTGGCAACTTCCTGCAAATAATCTGTATTTTCATATCCGCTCAAATTGTAAATACGCCCGTTAATTACTACTGGAATATCATTTTTATCTGCCATATTTATTCTCCTTTATCTATATGTTTCTATGCCATCCGATGTTCCAAGCCAAAATGCTTATATGCCGTCTCTGTTGCAACCCTGCCTCTGGGGGTTCTGGCGAGCAAACCATTTTGAATCAGATATGGTTCATACACATCTTCTATCGTTCCCGCATCCTCTCCAATCGCTGCGGCTAATGTATCAAGTCCAACCGGTTTCCCGCCAAATTTTTCAATCATTGTCAGAATAATATTCCGGTCAATCTGATCCAGTCCAAAAGAATCAACTTCCAGCCGGTCAAGTGCCTTTTTTGAAACCTCCTCACTGATATGCCCCTCAAAGGAAACCTCCGCAAAATCACGCACCCGCTTTAGCAGCCTGTTTGCCAGCCGTGGTGTTCCACGCGAACGTCTCGCTATTTCCAGCGCACCCTGTTCATCAATTGTGACTTCTAACACATCTGCGGAACGCAATACAATCTTTGTCAGTTCTTCTTTTGTATAAAACTCGAGACGGTTCACCACGCCAAACCGGTCTCTAAGCGGCGCTGTGAGCATTCCTGCTCTCGTGGTTGCCCCAACCAATGTAAAATGCGGCAAGTCAAGACGGATGCTTCTTGCAGCCTGCCCCTTGCCAATCATAATATCAATCGCAAAATCCTCCATAGCCGGATATAAAACCTCTTCCACCTGACGGTTTAATCTGTGAATCTCATCAATAAATAACACATCATGTTCGTTCAGATTGTTGAGAATTGCTGCTAATTCTCCCGGTTTTTCAATGGCCGGACCAGACGTAATCTTCAAATGGCTTTCCATCTCGTTAGCGATAATGGATGCCAGCGTTGTCTTTCCAAGTCCGGGTGGACCATATAACAGCACATGATCGAGCGCCTCTTCACGATTCTTCGCAGCCTCAATGAACACCTTTAAATTATTCTTTACCTTTTCCTGTCCAATATAATCTGAAAGCATAACCGGTCTTAAATTATTTTCAATCTTCACATCCTCTGGAAGAACCTGCGTGCTAATCATTCTATCTGTCATATTACTCCAATCGTTCACCGAAATCTCTGGTATAAAGATTCACCGGTTTCTAAAACATTTTCTTAAGTGCCTGTTTTAACAAATCCCCGGATTCCATACTCTCTGCCCCGGGAACCATCTTAACCGCTTTCATCGCCTCAAACTCTGAATATCCCAGGCTTACCAGTGCCAGCACAGTATCCTGTATACTGTCACCTGCTGCATTATTCTCAGAAATAACGCTTTTTTCTTCCACGCCTTCTAACCCAAACAAACCGTCAAAGTCCAGCTTGTCCTTAAGTTCCATAATCACTCGGTTTGCACCCTTTGCCCCAACGCCATTCGCTTTTGTAATGGCTTTCGTATCCCCTGACATGATGGCAAGGGATAAGTCTTTGACCGACAGCACGGTAAGGATAGACAGCGCTGCCTTTGGGCCAATGCCATTCACCCCCAGCAGCAGCTTGAATGTATCAAGCTCCTCCCTCGTCGGAAAGCCAAATAATGACAATTCATCCTCCCTCACATGCAGATAAGTAAACAGCATCATTGTTTCATGTAATCCGGAAAGAGATGCCAATACCATTCCGGAAGTAAAAATACGATATCCTATTCCATTATTCTCAAGTAAGACAGAATCTTCTAAAATTCCTTCTACTGTTCCTTTGATATATCCTATCATATATGTTCCTCTACCTGGTTTTTATAATGCCTGATCCATATCTTGTTTAAGGGCATCAAAAATCATTTTCATTATAGCACATTCTTTCCCATTATGCTATGATAGAATTTATAAGATATCATGCAGGAGATTATTTATGAAAATCATTAACTATACCGAAGCAATCAACACACAGAATAAAGAGATTCCGGCTTATTTCACACATTTTCATAAAAGTGAAAAGCTGCTTTTTTTTGATATTGAAACGACCGGCTTTTCAGCCCGCAATACCACGCTGTACCTCATTGGAGCATTGTGGTATGAAGACGGTCAGATAAAAATCCGCCAATGGTTTAATGAAGATGGAAAAAGCGAAGCAGATCTGCTTTCCGCCTTTGATACATTCTGTAAAAACTTCTCCATGCTCGTCCATTTTAATGGCTCCGGCTTTGATCTGCCCTATTTGAAGCAGAAGGCGCAGCTGCTTCACACCGCCTTTTGCGCAGATGTCAGCATGCGCCAGTGTGATATTTTGAAAGAAATCCGTTCCTACAAAAAAATATTTAACTTAGACCATATGAAGCAGGTCTCCATCGAACAATATCTCGGCATCAACCGTGATGATACATATACCGGCAAGGAATTAATCCATATCTACCAATGCTATGCTGCCCGCCCGGATGACAGCAGGGAACACACCCTCCTTCTCCACAATCATGATGATTTGCTTGGTATGCCGCAAATTTCTCAAATTCTCAATAACAAAACTTTTTTTGAACACTTAAAGCCAGGCGACATCCTGCTGAAAGAAACGGCTGTGAGTGCCAAAAAAGACAAACTGAACATTGTATTTCACTATCCTGATTACGCCTCACTTCCAAACCGCATAGCATGTTCCAAAGACGGTATATACTTAAATGCATCTGCACAAAAAGCCAATCTCCAGATTCCGGTTATGGAGAATACTTTAAAGCACTTTTTTAACGACTATAAAAACTACTATTATCTTCCTTTAGAAGATACTGCCATCCATAAAAGCGTCGCTGCTTTTGTCGATTCCGAACATAAAAGAAAAGCCACAAAAAGCACCTGCTATATCAAGAAAACAGATGCTTTTATACCATGCTTTTCCAGAGACAATACCGATATTTTTCAATTGGATGCTGAGGATAAGACACCTTATCAATTATTAGATTCTGTTTTATCAAAGGACTCACAAACCTTGCCGGATTATGTGATCCAATGCCTCAAAACCTTTACCACATAACAAAATTTTACTGTTTTTGGTAAAAGAATGAATCAACGGAAGTAAGACCAATCTCACCGGCATTGATAATCTGCTCCGTATTGCCAATAAACAACAGCCCGTTTTTCTCCAATGATTTATAAAACCCTTTGTATACCTGAGTCTTTGCCTCATCTGTAAAATAGATAACAACATTCCGGCATACAATCAAATGCATACCATGCTGATATTTGTCTTCTAGCAGATTATGCTTCCGAAACTCCACGCAGCGTTTCACATCATCATGAATCTGGTATCCCTTTTCCTTTTGGGTAAAATGCTTTTTCAATAACTCCTTTGGAAGCCGTTCCAAACTTCTTGTCGCATAATAGCCTTCTTTGGCATAGGCAATCACATCCTCATCAATATCGGTAGCGACAACATGAATTTGATTGAGTGGTACATGCTTTGCTAAAATCATTGCAATCGTATATGGCTCATCCCCCGTGGAACAGGCAGCACTCCATATATTAAGCTTCTTGCCGTATTGACGTATCAGATATGGTACAACCTTTTTTTCAAACAATTCCCACTGGTTTGGATTCCGATAAAACTCTGACACGTTAATCGTCAGATAACTTACAAATCCACGTAACAACTTCTCATCTGCTTTCATTGCCCGGTAATAAGACTGAAAATCATGAAACCCTTTTCTCGTCATTAACGACTCAATTCTGCGCTTCATTTGCTTTTCCTTATACAAAGTGAGATTAATATTGGTTAACTTATATATATCCTGTTTGAAATTTTCATAATCGTATGACATTCGCTGTCTCCTTTTCCCCTCTTTATTATTCTTAAAAAGAAAACGGTCCCGCTCCAGTTTCCCAAAGCGAGACCAAAAATTCTCACTATTCTTCTGTAACCGTCTCTTCTTCTGCCACTTCATCTTCCGGAAGCAAAACCTTCATGCTCAGACTAATCTTCTTGTCTTCCAGTCTGAAATCAACAACTTTCGCCTCAATCTCCTGACCGACTGTTAAAACACTCGATGGTTTTTCGATATGCTCCTTTGCAATCTGGGAGACATGTAATAAAGCATCTACACCAGGCTCTAACTCAATGAAAGCGCCAAAGTCCGTCATTCTTGCAACCCTGCCGGTTATAATATTGCCGATTGCATACTTCTCTTCTGCATGAAGCCACGGGTTCGTCTCCTCAAATTTGAGACTTAACGCAATCTTTTCACCCTGAATATCTTTAATAATCGCCTTAACATTATCACCGACATTAAATAACTTCTTAGGATTCTCCACTCTTCCCCATGACATCTCTGAAATATGGAGTAATCCATCTGCGCCACCTAAATCAATAAATGCGCCAAAATCCGTTACATTTTTAACGCTTCCCTCAACGGTGTCACCAATATTAATCCTTGCAAATAAAGCTTCTTTTGCAGCCTTTTTCTCTGCTTCGATTAACATCTTGCGATTACCGATAATTCTTCTCTTACGAGGATTAAACTCTGTAATCTTAAACTCGATTTCCTGATCCTTATACTTTGTCAAATCTTTCTCATATGTGTCAGATACAAGGCTTGCAGGAATAAACACCCTCGCCTCGCCAACCATAACGCTCAAACCGCCATCTAATACCTGAGTAACCACGCCTTTTAATACTTCTTCATTATTAAAGGCTTCCTCTAACTTCTCATTTGCTTTCTCTGCCGCTACACGCTTAACGGATAACAATACCTGTCCATCACCATCATTTGTCTTAATAACCTTAGCCTCAATAGTCTCACCAACCTGAACCTTATCCTTTAATGAAATATTCATATCATTTGAAAACTCGTTCTTTGTAATGATACCATCTGCCTTATAATTAATATTAAGAATAATCTCATCATCCTTAACATCAATAATCGTTCCTTTTACGATTTTCCCTGCGCTGATTCTGTTCTCTTCAGCCAGGCTCTCCTCAAACATCTTTCCAAAATCTTCTGCCATGCTACCATGAACCTCCTTAATAATATAATTAGGGGTAGATGCCCCTGCAGTAATACCTACCCTACTAACGGATTCAAAAGCAGCTAAATCCAAATCAACGAGTGTCTGTATATAGTAAGTATTCGCACATTCTTTTTTGCTAATGTCATATAGCTTTTGTGTATTAGAACTGTTCTTCCCACCAATTACAATCATTGCATCTACCTGCTTTGCAATAGAAGCCGCTTCCTTCTGTCTCTCTTCGGTTGCATTGCAAATGGTGTTATAAACGGTTATATTATAACCTTTTTTTTGAAAGATTTCAACTACCTTATTGAATTTCTTGTGATTAAATGTCGTCTGCGACACCAGACTAATCCCTTTATCCTGAGAAATTGTCAGTTGCCGGGCTTCTTCCACGGATTCCAATACAATAGGCGGCTGATTGCACCAGCCGACAATTCCCATCACTTCCGGATGGTTTTTGTTGCCGATTATAATAATCTGCCTGCCTTCCGCACTATCTTTATCGACAATTTTATGGATTTTCTTTACAAAAGGGCAAGTTGCATCTACCAGTTCCAGAGATTTTTCCCGGATGATCTCATAAATCCTCCGCTCCACGCCGTGGGAACGGATTACAACCGTACCTGTCTCCAAATTCCTTAGCTCCTGTTCGGATTCAATAATCCCGACCCCTTTGTTTTCTAAATCCTTTACGACCTCTTCATTATGGATAATGGGGCCATAGGTATATACGTTTCCTTTGTCTACCTGTTCATATGCCGTATCCACAGCCCGTTTTACGCCAAAACAAAAGCCTGCCGTTTTTGCTAATGTAATCTCCATCTTTTCCCCTATCCTTCATTATCTTTTTGCACTGCAAAACATTCATTCTGCATTTATAATGCGCTATCTCTGCAATCTTTCCCGGGCATTAGTTAAAATAACCTCCACAACCTCGTCAATATTCATATCCGAACTGTCCACCAGCACGGCATCGTCCGCCTGCTTTAACGGGGCAATCGCACGGTTCATATCCCGTTCATCCCGCTCGATAATATCCGCTTCGATTTTATCAAAATCCGGCTGCTCCCCCTTTTCCACCAGTTCCCTGTACCGCCGGTTTGCCCGTTCCTTAGAGGATGCTGTTAAATAAATCTTGACCTCTGCATCCGGCAGCACCATCGTTCCGATATCCCTGCCGTCCATTACCACGTTATATTTCTTCGCCATATCCCGCTGTAAATCCAGTAATGCGGCACGGACAGGCGGTTTTGCCGACGACCTCGATGCCATATTTCCCGTCTCCTCTGTCCGCAGATACGGCGTTACATTTTCTCCGTTGAGATATACCTGCTGCACATCCTTCTCATACTCAATCGCCACGGCAATCCCCTCACATGCCTTCGCAAGCGCCGCCTCATCTTCAATATCAATCCGGTTTGTTACGAAATAGTGGGCAATCGCCCGGTAAAGCGCTCCGGTATCCACATAGATAAACCCTAATTTCTTTGCCACCATTTTTGCTATCGTGCTTTTCCCTGCGCCTGCAGGTCCGTCAATTGCTATACTTGCCATATTCTCATCTCCTTTTATATAATCTGGTAATTTTACAGTTTAAGTTTTAATCCGCTTGTAGACGGTTTATTGACTGGATTTGCAAAAAGCGGTTCTTCCGGCGAAACATCTTCCGGTTTCTCCATATCCGGTCCTCCGAATATGGAATCCTCCTGATCCACCACACCGTAGACTGTTTTTTCTTCCTCTGCATCCTGCGGCTCCTCGTAAGATACATTCTCCCCATATGCCGCCCTTGCATTTGCTTCCTCTGCCACCCTGTCAAGATTTAACATATCAATAAAATCCAGAATGTCCTTCAGTTCCTGATAACTCTTGCCGATTTCATACGGAATATCCAGCGGCCGTTTCAAATCCGGCTCAAAGATACCGCTAATATGGTTCCGAAGCACAATAACCTGATTGCCGGTAAAACGCAGGACAAGGCTTCCCATAAAATCCAACCCCAGCAGATATTCCATAAACTGCGGTGTCAGCAGATAAAAGACCATGTGCGCACTCTTCGCATATACCTCAAATTTCTCATTGAATGCCACATTTTCCATGTTCACCTTTGTTAGATTGCCTATCACGCCGTCACTGTTTAACCGTGAGCGAATCAAAATATCCCCGGTAAGTCCCTTCTTAAAATCATATACGGAAATCCTGCCGGTCAGCCCCTGTGTCATGGCACTTAATTCGCTCTCATTCCGGGGCCGTTCTATCTTCACATCTGACTGCCGGTAGTGTACGCCCTTATAAATACCTTCAATATAATCTTCGGACTGGTAATTTGCACGCCGGTTCCCATATACTTTAAAATCCATTATTTCTTCCTTAGAAAAGCCCTGTCCCGGTTTGTACTGCACATCTTCCAAAAGAAGCCGCAGCACCGGCTCCCCGATGTTGCGTTTATAGTCTGTATAAAAATCCCGAAGGTCTGTATCCAATTGGTTTTGAATGCGGTTTGCCTGAAGTCGTTCAACGGCTACAATTAAAGAATACATCAGGATAAAGATCAGCCCATTCCCCATAGCCATGACATGCCGGTCCATCCGTTCCAGTGCCTTTTGGTTTTTCCGAATCCGCTTCCGCACAGGCTCCAATGCCATAAACAGCTTTTGTTCATCTATATGAACCCCAAGATTTTTATACAACTCCCGGTTCTTTTGCATGTCACGGCGGATTTTTTCTTCATAAGCTGTATTGGCAGTCTCGATTTCACGTTTCTTTTTCCGCACCTTGACCAGATAGAAAATGGCAAGGGCTTCAAAAATCACAAAAAGCACAACAACATGCCCGGATGCTGAAAGAATATCCAGAATCCATTCCTTCCGGGAGGAATACTCGGACAGATAATCGGGATTGGACGGACAATAATAGCGCTGAATTGTCGTTCCCGGTTCCCGTTCTACCAAAGAGGTTTCTTCTTTTCTGTATATCTGCCCGTCTACCATATAACTATAGGTATTTTTATAGTGTATCTGCCCCTCACTCGTCGTATATGATCTCGTCGCCGAATACGTTATCTCAACCGGCAGGTAATCTTCACTGCCATGAAAACTAAGGACTGCCCCCAGACAGGAAAAAAGTATCCCCAAAAGCATCATCCCTGCAAATGCCTGACAGATCACAAATCCCATCTCAATTCCGCTAACCTGTTTTCCTCTCCTACTCATTTTTCCCTCCCTTCTCCATCCTTCCTTTAACTGCTGCTGCCCGCCAAATAGCCGGTAGACCATGCAATCTGTAAATTAAATCCTCCTGTCAGGGCATCCACATCCAATACCTCTCCCGCAAAATACAAGCCCCCTGTAAGCTTTGACTCCATCGTGCCGGGATCAATCTCCTTTACATTGACACCGCCTTTGGTAATAATCGCCTCATCCCAGCCCCGAAGCCCCTTAACCGTAAAGGAAAGGTTCTTTATTGTTTCACCAAGCCTTATGCGTTCTTCTTTTGTCAGCGCATTGATTTTCTTCTCCCCGTCCAAACCGCTTTTTTCAATCACCACCGGAATCAGCGCCTGCAAAAGCAGTTTATCCAGACTGTTCTTTAACTGTTTGTTTTGGAAAAGCCGGAAATCTTTTAAAATCCTCTCATCTAACTGTTTCCCATCCAGCGCAGGCTTCAAATCAATCGCCAGCGTAAGCGGTTTTGCCAAATATTTATGGATATATGCGCTTGCTTTAAGGATAATCGGGCCGCTGATGCCAAAATGGGTAAACAACATCTCTCCAAACTCGGAATAGACCTTTTTTCCATCTGCATATATGGATGCCGAAACATTTTTCAGGGAAATCCCCATAAGCTCCTGGCAGCAATCATCCTGTAGTTCAATTGGTACTAAAGAAGGCTGCCGGTCGGTCACCGCATGCCCTGCTTTTTTGGCAAAATCATAGCCAGCCCCGCATGCTCCGGTTCTTGGATAAGAAATACCGCCTGTTGCAATGATAACACTGTCCGCATATAATCTGTCTGGCGCATTTTCCCCTTCTTTCCGACCGCCGCCTGCAAGCCGGACACCTTTACAGATATTTTTCTCGATAATCAGGGATTCGACTTTTGTGTTTAAGAAAATCTCAACCTTTTGTCTTTTCAACTCCCGTTCCAATACTTTGATGACATCCGAAGAATGGTCGGATGCCGGGAACACACGGTTTCCTCGTTCTACTTTATAGGGCAGGCCAATTTCTTCAAAAAAATCCATCACCATCTGATTGGAGAACGAATAAAATGCACTATATAGAAATTTGGGATTTGTCACCACATTGGCAAACAAATCCTCTGTATCACAGGCATTCGTAAAATTGCATCTGCCCTTTCCGGTAATAAATAATTTCTTTCCCAATTTCTCATTCTTTTCGATTAATATGACTTCTTTTCCGTTTCTGGCTGCAAAAACTGCCGCCATCATGCCGGCAGCGCCGCCGCCTGCTACAATTACCCTGGACATACCTGGCCTCCCGAAAATTCTGGTTTTTTCCCTTATTAGACATATTTAGATAATTGCGAAACTGCCAATTTCCAAAACGGACATCTTGAAAAGCTTATATTTCGCAATCACCTATGGATATATTCTAAAAGGAAAAGCTATGTGATTGACACCGACTCCACGATGCGTTTCATTTCTTTCCCGATTTCCATCTGCTGCTCTTCTGCAATATTGTTGCTGATCTCTGTCAATATCTCCAGCAAATCTTCTCCATCCTGGTAAAAATATGCGTTTATACTGGACTTATCTGCTTTTGCACTTGCCGCTGCCCTTAACAGCCCCTCTTCTTTCCATTCAAAATGATATTCCTTCATCCTGCCATAAATCTGTTTCCAGCGTTTCTTAATTCCCCGGCGGCTGATTTTTGAATAGCCGTTATCAATGAAAAATGCAATATAGCTTCCCTCATCTTTTTCGCTCCGGTAAATCTGGTATGCATCTGTATGCCCGTCTCCGGCATCTATAAAATCCTCTGAGGGAAGGCTGTATTCCACCCTGTTTTGGTTGATGGACAAAAAGGCAGCTTTCTCCCCATCCTTTGGGCTGCTTTCTTCCTCCTGCTGAAATAAATAACAAACCAGCTGCCCGATGCGTTTCGGTAACGAAGATACCGGCACCTCAATTCCCGCATCGTTTTTGATCCGTACATAGGAACCATCCGATTCTCTTTTTAGCCGCACAAGCTTTAATGCCTTCTTTTCTTCCTCTGCCTCTACGCATTGAAACTTTTTACTGAATGCCGCAAAATTCCGGATTCCTGTTACATGCCAGAAATGAAACTTTTCGACCTGTTCTCTTTCAACCGGCAATGCCGCACGGGATTTTTCCAGCCCTGCAAGGACTGCCTCCCCTAATTCCTGCTCGGAAACATCCGCCTTTTTCGTATCGACCGGATCCACTACCACCCCGATTATGGTATCTTTCATGGTCGTACCCGAAGCAATGATATATCCCCATTCGGGATTATAATATACAGAAACATTTCCTGGTTTCATTTCCCCTGCCCCTCCTTCTGCCTTTAAAATCCTCCTGCATCTTTTTCTCTTCTAACATATGTCCTTTCCAAACAGTTCAATTTTGGATTCCATATCGGTCAAAACCTGAATAAGCCTCCTGGCATATTCACCCAGCTCTTTTTCTAATTCCGCAAAATGATATATGCTTATGCAAAATGTTTCTTTTTTCTCCCCCATACAATCGTGCAGGGCATCCAGATTATTTCCGTAATAATCCGGTAATCTCAATGCATCTTTTAAATATTGATGTAATTCCTCTCTGGACTTTATGCCTTCAAAATCCAATACTATTTTCATGATCATTAACCTCATTCATATAATTTAATAAATGTATTATAGTGGTCAGGCGTATAATAAATTAGTCCGTCATTTGAATATACTAACCGCTCTGCGCCTCTTCGCAATGCGCCTAACGTATTGATATCACACTCATAATATTTTCTTCCTGTTTTGACAGGTAAGGTTTGTTCATAATTGGAATAACTGTCTCCCCCTATACACTTGTACGGCGCATAGGAAAGAAGGGAACCACCCTCCCAGCCTAATGCCTTTGCCTGTTCCTTTGTTATGTAATTACCTGGTAATCTTCCATATGTTTTAATATACCATGCTACTTTATCTTTACTTGTATATATCCCATCTTCTGTCAGTTCTTCTGTTTCTCCCGAAACTACTTTTACATTACAAACATAAGATTTACCGTTACATTTTGCCGTAATGACTGCTTCTCCGACTGATTTTGCATATACCTGATTCCCATCCGCATAAGCAATCCTCGTATCACTGGAATACCACGCAACCTTCGCCTTAGGATTCTTAAGCATCAAAGCAGCGCTTTTTCCATATTCTATCGTAAGCGTTTCATCACTAATCTCTGTCCGTGGCAGCACATATACTTTACAGGAATATGACTTTCCGTTACATTTTGCCGTAATAACCGCCTCTCCGGCAGAACATGCATATACCTTTTTTCCATCCGCATAGGCAATCCTCGCATCACTGGAATACCATGTCACCTTCTTTTTCGGATACTTTAATGTTAAGGAAGTACTTTCCCCCTGTTCTATGGTTAACGACTTTTTACTAATACTGGTTTTTCTTACTGTAACCTTGCATTTATACTTTTTATTGCCGATGTTTGCTGTAATAACTGCTTTACCGGACTTCTTTGCCTTAACTGTTCCCTTTGATGAAACAGTGGCAATTGATTTTTTGTTGGATGTCCATCTGATTCTTTTTCTTGTATTCTTTACCTTTAACTTAATGGTATCTCCAACCCACAATGTAGCAGACTTCCTGTTCAATTTAGGGGCTGCCGAAACTATGGTAAAATCATTAAAAATTCCGCTTATCAAAGCTAACACTGCCAACAGGCAGATGAACCGTTTTATAATCCGCTTATCTCTCATCTTTTTCCTCCATCAAATCTTCCACCAAGTACCCAGTGCTCATACAATGCAGATCAGATATCCCGTCCCGTATCAACTCATATTCTTTTGAATGATAAAAAAAATCCATTGCCTCTTTCGTAGTCAAACCACTTTCCTTCGCAAATTCTGAAATTATCCTCGCATATTTTATCTGTAACAAGGTTCGATTCGCTTTCATAATGAATAGCTCCTTTCAAATACAAGATACTCATCTATCACATTCTGCGTTCTCAAACATATTTGAAAATTAGGCTTTTCATAAGCCAGTCTCCCAATAGCATCCTGCTTGGAAATAATTCCTTCAAAATATAATTCTACTGTGTCAAACACCTTATCATTTGCAACTCCACCGGCTACAATCTCATAGTTAGATTTATCCTGTCCTCTCCTGCATTCAAAAACAAAATCCAACCATTCCTCGGAATAGGACTCATACTGTACAGAAGGACATTTTTCATAAGCCTTCTCGTCGAAATTGTATACACTCACAATACCAGGTTTGTTCCTAAGTATATATTGTTTACACCAATTCTTTGCCTGTTCTTCAATCGGTGTAACATAAAATCCAACACCAAAATCAACTTTTTTTCTCGAATGTATGATATCCGGTTTTGCTACCTCTGCATAAGAACCGTGATATACCCTCATAACGCAATCCCTCTTTCCGCCATCACTTCTTTTAGATTCTCAATAATATATTCTTTCCCTTGCGTGTGAAGCGTTTCATAACAAGGAATAATATACTGATCCACAATATCACTCTCCCCGGTTAATGCATCATGCACAATGACCGGATCAACATTCATATCCTCCGCAAGACTTTCTATGCAAAAAACAACAAATCTTAACTCATCATCTGAATAATTGCCTGTTTTTTGAAACTCATCCTCAATCTGCATGTTTTGTCGTTTCTTAGATTCTCCATCAATATCCAATACTAATTCTTCATCCGTCAGTTCCACAAGCCTATTAAAGTCAGACATTCTTAACACCTCCGATTCGTCAAATCTTTGCAAGAAGATGGATAGTCTGTTTCTCCTCAACTTTTTCCTCCAAAAATAAAATCTGTAACTCAACCTACATAATGGCTTACAGTACTTTTTACTGCATAAGTTTTCATCTCAAACCAGCTATTTTCTGTTACTTCTGTTACTTTTTCTGTTACTTCTGTTACTTTTTCTATTACCCTTATAGGTAACCGACAAATCAAATTAGTATTTTCCAATATCCCTTTCTATCAGAACCCATCCTTTCAATAATTCCTCTTTCTTTTAATTTCTTAATTCTCAAAGAGACTGTTTTTCTATTTATACCAATAATTTCAGCAAGTTCTGTCGTTTTATATTCAGGATTCGTTTTTATCAATTCGAGGATCTTCCGTTCCGTTACATCTGTTAATTTTTCTATTGCCCATTCAGAATCTATTTTGAATTCACTTTCAGGCTCGTTGGCACCATTATGTTCAATATCCGTTGATATCTTTCCACCAACTTTGCTATTATCTATTGGTATCAATATCCTAAAAATATCACCTTCCTCAATGTCTGGTTCCGCATTTGAATAGATTTTTGTATACTTATACAAATTACGCACACCAGACCCAAGCGAATCCGCATAACCAATATTTGCAAAAAACTTCGCTATTATCGGATTTT
>JAMPFS010000119.1 GCA_023664325.1 Clostridium sp. | reverse complement strand
GGATGAGCCTCGCTCATCTTATATCGTTATTTTGGGCAGTCCGTTTCCTCCCGAACATTTTTCTTCTGTCCCTGTCTGGGAAAGGTATAGCAGGCACGCCTTGCAACATTACGCCTTTGTGAATGGTTAAATACTTCCCTTTTCATATGCCAGGGGTGTGAATAGTGATATAAAAATATTGAACCATTTCCGTTTTTGTGACAATGTATAGGTGAATGTTCATTTAATGATGTGTACACGCAAGGAGAAGTTTATGAGGGTAGCAGAACTCGAGAAATGCATAGAGGATTACGGAAGTGATATTTATGCATTTTGCCGGCAGTTGACGAACAGCCGGCAGGAAGCGGATGAATTGTATCAGGATACTTTCCTGAAGGCGATGGAACTCCTAAACAAAATAGAGATGTCTGATAATCCTAAGAGTTACCTTTTATCGATTGCATTGCGCCTGTGCAGGAATGCAAGGCGTAAATATGCGAGACGAAAGCGGATAGCCGATATAGAGAGCCTGACTGAGGAAAAGCAGGACACAAGAGGAGAAAGCTATTCCCTTGAAGATGAGGTGATGGACAGGGAGATGGCGAGGCTGGTGAGGGAAGCAGTGAAGGGGCTTCCGGATAAATACAGGCTTCCGGTTTGGCTCTACTATATGGAGGAATTGCCGTTGAAGGAGATTGCAGGAGTATTGAAGATACCAAAGGGGACTGTGAAGAGCAGATTGTATCAGGCGAGGGAGATTCTTAGAAAGAAATTGGAGGTGGATTGATTTGGGTGAGAAGAATAGGGATGCAGATAGGAAGGTAACGGATATGGATAAAACTGCGGCAAATGATAGTGTGGGGGTTCATGGCAGGATAGATGGCATTCTTGTATCCGCCTTTGCAATTAAGGAGAAACCGAGTGCCGGATTAAACCAAACGATTATTGAGAGAGTGAAGGGAGATAGTGACATGAGAAAACCATTTTTTAAGACAGTGCCGGTTGTTGCAGCTTTGGCAGCAGGCATTTTGGTAACAGGGAGCATAACAACATATGCAGCGTGGAAATTAAATGCGGGGCAGGTAGTGGAAAAGACAGATGATAAGAAGCTTACCGATGCATTTCAGGGCCAGGATGCGATAGACATCAGCCAGAGCCAGACATGCGGGGATTACCAAATTACACTTATGGGTGTTGTATCCGGTAAAAATATCAGTGATTATGGACTTACGTATAATGATGAATTGCGGGATGACAGGTCATATGCAGTTATTTCTATCGGGAAAGTGGATGGCTCTGCCATGCCGGAATTGGAAAATGCCACAGGTTCTTTTCTTGTTTCACCGTATATAAAAGGGGAGAATCCGGTACACTGCAACCTGTACTATATGGGTGGCGCCGCTACGCCGATGGTTGAAGATGGTATTATGTATTATATGGTTGAATGTGATAACCTTGAGGCGTTTGCAAAAAGGGGCGTGTATTTGGGTGTGAGCAGTGGGACATTCTATGACAGGGATGCATACAATTTTGACAAAACGACTGGAGAGATAAGCCGCAATGAAAAATATGGCAAGGTGAATGCACTCTTTGAGCTGCCGCTTGATAAAGCCAAAGCGGATGAGGATGCCGCTGAGGAATTGCTTGCCAAATGGAAAGAGGCTGCAGAAGAGGATGATAAAAGTGTGGGTGTTGAGAAGAGTGGGGCAGTATCAGGTGAGGAGAATGCTGAAATCTCCAAGTTCGTAATCATTGGTGATGATGAAGGGAATGACGAGGAACTGCCGGATGTTGACTTGAAAAGTGAGATGAAAAAATGGGACATTAAGAAGATTAAGGAAAAAGGTGAGTTAATCAAAGGCAGTGCCAAGAAGCTGCACCCGGACATAAACGGCAATGCGGAGTATAAATACCGTGATGGTGAAATGGTATTTAATGTGAAGGAGTATTTTCACACAAAAGAAGAAAGAAAATATGGTGTCAGCCCTTCCGCAGTGCTAAACAAGGACGGTTACATTCATTGTTATGTTTTTGAGAGCGGCAGGGATGGAGAGGTGACAGGCTGTGTGTACCGTGTAAAACCTGGCAAATAAATTGTAAAGCTTAAACTTTGTTATACTACAAAAATAGCAACTGAGAGATGGAATCAGTTGCTATTTTTTACTTTTACTCATAGAAATTATTTTCCTATTAACGCCTTCCACTATATTTTGTGTGCAAATTGCTAAGAATATTTGGGAAACATGCCTTTTGACACCCTAATCTTTATTAGGAAAAATCAAAAATATTGACCTTTTTGTAATTTCAGTTGTATATATAGTGAAGGGAGGTTGAGAGATGGAGATGAAAATGAGCGCTCATGAATTTAATGTTGTCTATGAACGGTATAAAAATCTGCTGTACCGGATTGCCTACACGTATCTCAAAAACAGTGATGACGTGGAGGATTTGCTTCAGGAGGTTTTTGTCAAAAGACTGTGTAATGCACCTTCTTTTGAAACGGAGGAGCATGAAACAAGGTGGATGATACGGGTTACTGTGAATCTGGCAAAGAACACGGTTAAAAGCTATTGGCACCGAAACAGAGTCAATATGGATGATTTGCCAGAAGTGCCGGAAGTGCTGCAATGGCAGTGGGATGAGACCGATAAGAGCGTCTACTCAGAGGTGATGGCACTGCCGGACAAGCAAAGAATTGTAATTTATCTACACTATTACGAGGAATATACATGTAAAGAAATTGCAAATATCTTAAATTGCAAGGAATCTACCGTAAAAATGAGGCTAAAAAAAGGAAGGGACTTGCTGAGGCTAAAATTGAGTAAGGAGGGATTTGCATGGAATTAAAAGATTACAGAGACATGTATGACAAGATGAATATGTCGGCGGAAATGGATGAGAGAATCAGAAATGCTGTATTAGAACAGCAGGGAGGGAAGGTTTATAATATGAAAAAACATAATTTTAAGAAAACAGCAGTGGCAGCAGCATTATGCGGTTTAGTGTTAGCAGGAGGTGTGTCTGCATATGCGGCAACAGGGAATTTATCTTTGTTATCAATGTTTGGCAAAGAGAGTAAAGAGGTTAAAAATAATGCAGCCAGGTTAATTGAAACAGAGGTGGTTCAGGAGAAAGGAAACAGGCTGTCAGATTATGCGGAATTTGAGATTACGGAAGCAGTCTGTGACAAAAATCAGGTTGTTGTGCAGCTTGAAGTCAAGGCGGCAGACAGTGATAAGTATCTTCTTATACCACAGGATTGCGAGCCGAAACTTGACCCTGTTTCAAACCTTGATATCAGGGGGGCTAAGGCAAACGGACGGTTAAAGATTGCAAAGTATGCAGAGAGTATTGGAAAAAAATGCCTCAAAGTTTCTGCAAGTGTGGATTGCAAAGCTGACAGTGAAAGTATAGACAATTATATGAAAGCTGATGGCACTATGGTATACACAATCCAGTTCCAAAATGTAGAAAAAAGAAAGAAGCTGGATTATGCATGTGATGTGTTTGTATATCCTGATGAAAACAATTATGATAATATATTGAGAGATAAGATAAAGTTTACGCTTACTGATAAAACGGATATGCAGGTTATAAAATATCTTCCGGTGTCAGATGGTAAGATTGCAGGAATGGATTTGGTGGTTGATGAAGTTACTTTTGAAAAGAGTGATTTGTCAATGGTATGCAATGTTAAATACCATTATACCGGAAACGATAAAAATTGGGAAAATACAGCTAAGGAAGGCGGCATTGAGTTTTATATGTTAGATGAAAACGGAAATATGGTTGAACTTGGAAGTGCCGGTTATGGTGGGGAAACTGTCGTTGATGGCAAAACTGCTGTACAGAGCGAGAGTTTTTCATTGAAAGAATTACCTGACACGATTACATTTGAGGCTAAGAGCCTGTATGAAGATGATGAAAACGGAAAGAAGTCATATGGTAAATTTGATGTAAAACTTGCAAAATAGCCAATTTGATGTAAAACTTGCAAAATAGCCAGCTTGAAACCAGAATCATTGCCGGGGAACAAACTCCCAATAATGATTCTGGTTTCAATCCGGATGCCAAAAGGCATGTTTCCCAGAT
>JAMPFS010000118.1 GCA_023664325.1 Clostridium sp. | reverse complement strand
ATAAAACCATATTGGTGATTAAAGCTAAAAAACAGGATTTTACATTACAATTTAACGCAGCTGGTTATACTGGGTAGCTTAGAGGATAAAGAGAATGTGTTGGAATACAAAGTAGTATGGAAATAAAGAAACTGTTTATATGCATTCAAACAGTTTTGATAAGCTTGTTTTAGGTATTAAAAAATTGGAGAGGCAGAAAAGATACCGGAGGTGTTCAGATGACAATAGAAGAACTCAAAAGACTAATCAGCACAGGTGAGAAAATTGATGTTGAATTCAAAAAGTCTGAAAATGAACTGAATAAAGATATATACGAATCAGTTTGCTCCTTTAATAATAGAAACGGCGGGCATATTGTTCTAGGGGTTATCGATGAAACGAAAGAAATAAGTGGTGTCAATCCTGATAAAATGGATAAGCTGCTTAAAAATTTTACAACTACAATCAATAATGCAAATAAAATAAACCCACCAATGTATCTTACTCCTGAAGTATATGATATAGATGGAAAGAAAGTTATTGATATATGGATTCCAGAGGGAACCCAGCTTAGACGTTTAAACGGTCGCATTTGGGATAGAACGCATGAAGGAGATATTGATATTACAGATAATGCAGAATTGGTTTACAAAATGTATGCCAGAAAACAGAGTACTTTTTTTGTAAATAAAGTATATCCCAATTTAGGATTGGATTTTCTGGATTTTAATATAATACGTAAAGCAAAGAAAATGGCAGTATCCAGAGTAGAGAATCATGCATGGGAAGGTATGAGTGAAGAGGAACTTCTAAGAAGCTCAGGGCTTATATTAACAGACCCGGATACTGGTAAAGAGGGAATTACTCTGGCGGCAATATTGTTATTTGGCAAAGATAGTACTATTATGTCAGTACTTCCCCAGTATAAAACGGATGCTATTTTTCGAATAAAAAATATAGACCGTTATGATGATAGAGAAGTAATTATAACGAACCTGATTGACAGTTATAGAAAATTAATGGATTTTGGTAAAAAGCATTTGAATGATACATTTGTACTTGATGGCGAACAAAGTGTCAGTGCAAGAGATAAGATTTTAAGAGAGATTATATCAAATATCTTAGCCCACAGAGATTATTCCAATGCCTATACCGCCCAATTTGTCATTGAAAAGGACAAGGTATTTACGAAAAACAGCAACTTACCGCACGGTCACGGTGAATTACAGCTTAACAAATTTGAGCCGTTTCCAAAGAATCCACCGATTTCCAAAATTTTTAGGGAAATTGGATATGCTGACGAACTAGGTTCTGGAATGCGTAATACCAACAAATATACAAAATTGTATTCTGGTGGAACACCTGTTTTTATAGAGGATAATATCTTTGAGATAGTAATACCAACGGAAAATGTTGCCGGATTGCAGGTGGGTCCGGAAGAAACTAACAAAGAAACTAACAAAGAAACTAACAAAGAAACTAACAAAGAAACAGAAAATAGAATAATTAAGATATTGGATACACGACCAGAGATATCCGTACATGAGATTGCCAATATTCTGGAAATTTCAGTGGGTGGAGTAAGATATCATATTAATAAGATGAAGAAAATTGGATTGATTGAGCATATTGGTTCCACAAAAAAGGGAAAATGGATTATACACAAATGACCCCCGAAAGGATTAACAAAAACAAAGGCTCATGAAGCAGTAAATGGGTGGTTGAAAAATGAATAAAAAGTATTCCATTTATCCGGTAGAATTTTAATTCACCAGAAAGGTGGTCGAGATGAAAAATCAATCATTAACGGCTAGAGGCATGAAAATTTCCATAGAAGCAGATAATGAATATGTTGGATATTGTGGAATAAAAAATACTGCACAGGAACAATGGGAGATAGCAATAGAAATTTTAAATAAGTGGAAGCAAAAAGGAATCGGGTATAAGGCGATTCGTGCGATGATGAGTGAAATATTGCAATACACTTCAAACTAAATAAATGTATCCAACTTCTGTAAATCGGTTCTTTCAATCTTTGATTTCCATGTTTTTATCATCTGTTCCTGCAAAAATTTTACAAAATTATTTAACTTACCAGTACGGTCAAAAACTTCAAGTCCCAGATAGTATACTTCTTTATCTTCATTAAAAATTACAACGGGTGGATAATCATTGAGCATTAAGTAATAATTCATTAATGCCCTGCCTACCCTGCCATTACCGTCAGCAAATGGATGTATTGTTTCAAACTGCAGATGAAGAAATGCCGCCTTTACCAGAACATCTCCTTTGTCAGCAGCCTCGTTAAGCTGCGTTATCAAATCTGCTAAGTCTCTGGCAACATCTTCCGGATAAGAACCCACTTCGGACATACCAACACCATAATCATGTACTTTAAAGGAGCCTGGTCTTTCTCCTTTATCCCACCGGTTTTGGTCATAGCACCCATATAACATAATCTTATGAAGCTCCAAGATAAACGGAATACTCACACACTCCCTGCTATCAAAAGTCTCTAACATAAAATCAAAAGCCATTTTTTGGTTCTGTACTTCAAATATCTCTCTGGCGGAACCATTAAAATTAGACAATGGCACACCCTCAAAAATATCCCGTGTTGTATGATAATCAATCGTGTTCCCTTCAATCCCATTAGAATTGCAGGCAAAAAGAACCCTGAAATTATCCAGTTTTTGCCTTAAATCTGATGAATCTTTGACACCTTGCTCTTTCCACCATTGTACGATTCTTTCATACATAAAATCACCTCAGATTCATTATACCTGAACAGACCAATTATGCAAGCGCTATTTCAAGCTCCAATCGTGCATAAATTTTATGTTGTTCTTTTTACAAAAAATTTTAATTACCCCTATCTTTTTTGGATATGCTGCCGTTATACCATATAGAAAGTACTTTCAACACGGAGGAAAACATGGACAAGGATTTTTTTCTGGTACGGAAAATGAAAAACGGAGATGAGGAAGCTATGGAATGTTTTGTGCGGCAGTATTATCCCGTTATTTTGCAGTATTGCAGGTATCGTGTCCGGGATGGGGAAGATGCAAAGGATATCACGCAGGAAACCTTTGAACGGTTTTTCCGGAGCCTTGCCGGTTACCGCCACATGGGAAAAACAGTCAATTACCTGTATGTGATTGCGGGCAACCTGTGCAGGGATTTGTACCGGAAAGAGACCGTGCCGGTCATGGAGGAATTACCGGAGCTGGAAGAAAATCCAATCGAAGAAATCGCAGAGCAGATAGACATTGAAACAGCGGTTGCCGGACTGCCCGATGAGTTGTCGGAAGTGGTTATTTTACACTATTTTCAGGGAAGAAAATTGAGGGAGATCGCAGACATTTTGCAGATTGGGCTGCCGCTGGTGAAATATAGAATCAAGAGGGCAAAGGAACAGTTGGGAAGGAAGCTGGGAAAGGAGGAAACCATATGAAACCATTTATACAACAATTGAAAGGAGAAAGCCGGACAGTATCCGTGGAAGAGGAAGAAATACAGGAAACGCTGTCGAGGGCGAAGACGGCATTTTATGAAGGCGCAAAAGAACATTCGATGTCCCGCATGGAATTTTTGTTTGGGCAGATGCGCTATATGAAAAAATGGTGGTGGCTGTGCCAGGGGCTTGTGCTGGTGATTTTATGGAAAACGCTGTATTCGGCAGGCAACACGGCATATACCCATCGGATGACAGGGATACTGGCGGCGCTGTTTGCGATTTTGCTGGTGCCGGAGCTGTGGAAAAACCGCAGCAGCAGTGCAATGGAAATAGAGGGAACAGCATATTTTTCGCTGCGGCAGGTGTATGCAGCAAGAATGTTATTGTTTGCCATGGCAGATGTATTGATGTTAAGCATCTTTTTTGCTGTGGTATCCGTGACCGTGCAGATTACCATCAGCGAATTGCTGTTTCATTTTCTCTTTCCGTTTAACGTGACCTGCTGTATCTGTTTCCGCCTGCTGTACAGCCGGTGGATTAACTCGGAATATCTGGCAGTCGCGCTTTCCCTGCTGTGGAGTGCGGTCTGGGGCTGGACGGTGCTTAAGGAAGCGCTGTACAGTGTGGTGATCATGCCGGTATGGTGGGGAATCCTGTTTGCTTCGATGGGGTATCTGCTGTTTACGGTTTATCAGTTATTGAAAAAATGTGAAAATTACTG
>JAMPFS010000117.1 GCA_023664325.1 Clostridium sp. | reverse complement strand
ACCATTTACCGGGACGAATATTTTGTAAATAAGGGAATGTTACCTGCAGGAATTCCATTGTCAATAATTCAAACTGCTTTCCAAGTGTTTGCCCCGAAATTTTGTCAACAGTATTAACTGTATGGTGATGTTCACCCACCAAAATATCTACAATTTTGCCCGCTATGGCTTTTGATCCTCTGCTGCTGGTATCTGCGTTTGATGCCACACCCGCCTTAGTCAAAGTCAGCGTATTTGTTTCAAACAGCCGCTCGTGAAAATGAAATCTCGCATTCGCTATTAATGCATCCATATTCCAAACACTCCTTTATTTTTTCTCCTACTGCCTGTGCCACTGGCGGCGGAAATGCATTTCCAATCATACGGCATGCTGCTGTTTTCTTTTTTCCAAATGTCCATGTATCAGGAAATCCCTGTATCCTTGCCATCATTCTGCAGGTCAGACGAGGCATTCCCTCAAAATCTGGCTCTGGTGCAGTATTAGCTACTCCTCGCCCATCTACTCCAATTTCAGCCCACGCAGTTCTTGCTCTCACTGGACCAAGATCAGGACCCCCATGCTTTTTTGAGCCGCCAACCAAAGTGGGGGCAATCTTATTCGCTTCTTGCGCCCACTTTTTGGCACCTTCCCATTTGTTTTCTGCCATTAAATCATATAACGATTCTCCAACCGTAGGCGCACAGCCCGGTTTCCCCTCTGGATATGAAAAAAATCCATTTTCATCTTTTCGTATCCCAACAACAACCACACGCGGGCGGAGTTGCGGCACTCCAAAGTCAGAAGCGTTTAACAATTTGATTTGAGTACTATATCCAAGCTTTTCAATAGATTTAAGAATGTGTTTGCGGTATTCATCAAAACCAGAGTCCAAAAAGCCTCTTACATTTTCCAGCATGACAGCCCTGGGTTTCATTTCCCGAATCAACCGAATCGCTTCCGGAAAAAGGTCACGCTCATCGTCTTTTCCTAACTGCTTTCCAGCAATTGAAAAAGGCGGGCACGGCACTCCGCCAGCTAATAAATCTATCCCTTGATAAGGTGTCCCATCAAAATCATGTACATCTGCACATATTACATTCCACTCCGGCCGATTGATTTTCAAAGTTTTACAATAATCTGATTCAAATTCAACAAGTGCAACATGAGTAAAGCCAGCCAATGCAAGCCCAAGAGCCTGTCCGCCGGCTCCTGCACAAATTTCAACGCAAGTTAATGGTCTTTGCATAATGCATCCTCCTACCTCTCTAACCCATTCCTACTGCTATGCATCGGCTTCATCATCTGCAAATTCCATAATATCTCCTATATTACAATCAAGCGTTTTACAAATCTTATGCAGGCTTTCCAATGAGACTGTTTCTCCTTTTCCCATTTTTGCCAAAACATTAAAGCTAATCCCTGCCACATCTTTTAAATCTGTACGATTCATCTTTCTATCTATCAATATTTTCCACAACTTATCGTAACATACAGACATTCTATATCTCCCAACATTTCTATATTCATTATTAATTTTTGATAGTATAACACAAAGTTACATATATATCAAGATAATCTCACGAAAAAAGGAGAGTTTTAGCTATATTTGCAGGCAACATTTGCAGACCCCATATCGCCCACATCAAAAGCCGGAAAGCTCACTGTTTATGCGGCTTCCCGGCTTTCCGCTAAAAATCTCACTCAATCTCGGCATATTTACTCTGTGCCCTAAACTATTTTGTTTAATGTTTGTTGCAAAAATACCGATATTTTACTTCAAATTACACAATTTATTTTAGCTTACTGATTTCTGTTGCCAAAGTGTTGCCATTTTCCTCTTTATTATGTTCCTTCCAAAATGGCAAACAATATGTTTCCCAAAACCCTTCTATCATGTCTACATCTATTGATTGACATAATGCTTGTCCCGATTTTGTAAAAACTACATTACCTACAGATATATCTTTCTGCCTAACAATTTCAAATTCCTTATCAAAGTAAATAATCTTTTCTGAAACTGCTTCAGCTTCAAGTGCATATCCAGAAGATAATACATTTAAATCCATCTCTTCTCACAAGAATTTATCCTACCCATTTTCCATTGATGTACACCTGTGTATTTTCGCTATTTTTGTTTTTATTCGCCATTATCGCACTTTTTCAAAGATATTGTACTCAAAATGCACTCACGCAAACAGCGTATTACCGCACATGGTACAACCTCTGTCACGCTTCATAATGCCCTTTACACGCAAAAATCACTACAACATCTTTTTCCACCGCATAGACAGTCCTGTGTTCTTCGTCAATTCGGCGGCTCCAGAAACCATTCAAATTCTCTTTCAGCGGCTCCGGCTTACCGATGCCCTCAAAAGGATTCCGCCGTATGTCCTTTATCAGCAAATTGATACGCTTTACAACCGATTGTCCGTCCTCTGCCATTCACAATAGTCTTCCTATGCGTCATAATCCCACTGTATCCGCTCTATCTACATAATCCCTTCATTCCTCTATCAGTTCGTGTTCCGCAAGCTTCAACCGTCCCGCCTTGTAATCTTCCATTTTCTTTTCCAGATATCGGATGTTGCTCTCGCTGTAAAAAGGATCCGGGTCTGCGGTAATTTCAAAGGGGATTCGCCTTTCCTGCGCTACCTTTGTACAGAAAATCGTGATTGCCGTTGTAAGGTTCATGCCCATTTTCCGGCAGATTTCTTCTACGGATTCTTTCAAATCTGCGTCTATGCGGAAATTTACACTTGTCTGCGCCATAGTATCTACCTCCTGCTGTTTTATTCCATTATAGCGTATTCATCAGCTTTGTAAAGTGTTTTCTTTGCATGTTTTATTGTTTTCTTTACATTATTCCTCGGCTTTGACAATTTCATTCTGTGTTGTCAGCCCTTTTCCTCTTCTAAAACACACCTGTCTAACGCATATTCCAAAAATATGCCTATCAGCTCATTCCTGCTGGATCTCGGGGATGAATCCCAGAGCCTCAGCTATGACATGACAGTCAGCAGTACGGCGATTGTCTTTACCAGATATATTATCCTGGAGTGGCTGCGCCGCAATGGCAATGACTAGAAGACCATCTGCGAACTGTTTTATGTCTGCTGTGACGATATCCAGGATATTAAACTGAGCACAGCATTGAAGCGGCTGATTAAAATCCTGTGTGATGGCATCAAAAACCGTGCCATCACTATCACGAGTGAAGTAAAAACACAACTGATCAACTGGTTTGTGTCCCAACCCGTATTTATTAAGGCTTTATACCCTGATTTGATGTGGGAAGTTTGAGATTATTATCTATGTTTAATGCTTTTTCAGAAGTTTTTTCTTCGCCATAGCGTTTTCTTTTTCTTATGCCTGAGTCCATGTTTACTGATTTTCTGTTACCAAAATGTTGCCACTACTCTCCCCAATAATCCTCTGTTTCCTTCATAGTAGTTTTTACCCCAAACAACTTCCGCATAAAATCCTCTTTCTCATTGTATATGTCTATAATCTTTACTGCATCAGCCTCTATTTGGTAAAGAGCATAATTATGCTGAATATACAACATCCTGTAATCACACGAAATACCCACAATGTTTTCTACGGATACACCTTTGTTTTCAAACTGCTGCAAATCCCGAAAGGAATTCGTCATTTCCCTGATAACTTTATTAGCTGTATCAATCCCAAGCTTCTGCGTCACATCTCGTCTAATCTGCTTTAGCTTCTCGCGGACATCTGGAGAATACTTTAACTTCTTCAATCCGCTGCCTCCAACTCTTTTTCTAATTCGTCTGCAGAAATCCAACCTTCTTTATCTGCCCGTTCCTCTGCTTTCTTCAGTTTGGAAAAAAGTGTATATGCAGCCCGATATCTGTCAAGTTCATCTATTTCAGCCATGGTTAGAATACCATATTCCCCATGTCCATTGCGTGTAAGGTACACTCGTCTTGAGATATCAACCTGCTTTAATACTTCTGTGTAATTCCTCAAATCTGAAATCGGCTTTATATTTGGCATAACATCATCTCCTCAATAGCTTTTTCTTTATTATACACATACCAGTATATTTTTACAAGTAAATTCACACGTATATTTGCGGGCAATATTTACAGCAGCAATATTTTCAGACCCCACATCGCCTACATCGAGTAGGAAGCGGTGACTAGCCGCCGTCCTCTCACAGCACCGTGCATACCGTTCGGTACACGG
>JAMPFS010000116.1 GCA_023664325.1 Clostridium sp. | reverse complement strand
TCATCCAATTCCGGGTTATCTTCACTACCCGGCAGACCGCCAGGCTTATTAACATCCGGATTATCACTATCACCCGCATCAATGCGGACATTTGTAAAATCACCGGTTATAAGTGATTCAATCACCCATGGAGCAAAACTTCCAGCTGAAAAAGTGTTAAGATTAGATTCATAATAATCCTGAACATCTTTCTTTGAAGTAAGGAAATGCAGGACATCCGGTTTCTTTTTCGGTTCAATGGTATTCCAATCATTTTTATTGGTTTGATACCAAAATGATGTATTTAAATCATACGTCCGGAACAAGCACACATAATAATAATATGTCTTCCCATCACTTCCGACATATGATAAATCATTGATGGCAAAAGAAGTCCGTGAACCGCGACCAAAACCAGCATACTCACCGTCACGCAGTTCATAGAAATCCAAAGGCTGGTTTGAAACCATGAGAACATATTCATCTGTATTATAAACAGAATCAAGGGAAAGTGCATCCGAAGCAGTGAACACACAATAATCAAAAGTATCATCACAATATATACCGGCACCAAGGACATCATCTTCCCCCTGCTGGTACTTTATCATGTTGCAATTGTACGTCACATATCGCGTTGAATCATTTTCAAATATGCAGCCCCCTTTTTTCTCTTCAATGGTCACACCAGCCCAGTCACCATCTGCATCAATGCGGTGCACGGGGATTTTATATGTATTCGGTTTACGGTCACTTGCATATGCAGTTTCATGGAGCATAAGCCCAAGAACCAGCGGCAGTATAAGCAGAAAAAAATACTTTTTCATAAAAACACCAACTTTCTAAAAAATGATGCACGGACGCTTTTGGCATCCGTGCAGAGTACTAATGTTTCATACGGCGCAGGGCACTGACTGCAAGACCGATTAAGCCCATGCAGAAGCAGGCAAGGAGAATCGGATTGCCAGTGATTGCTTCCATGACCGCCGTTATGACAGTCATAGCCGCAGAGACACCGGAAGAAAGGCTTGCAGTGCCATCACCAAGAATCATACCATTCATGAAATCACCCCTTTTCGATTTTATTTTATTACAACATCAGCAACGTAAGCATTGCCGTTGTAACCGCGAGAATAATTTATAACAATATCATGACCGATACTGTTTTCAGTGATCCGGTTTGATAATTCATCATAGACAAAGACCTTATCGCAGGACTGACCGACTACAGGGCTTGCGCCCTTTTCTGTTACAAACAGGACCTTCCCTGTCCTTTTCTTCATTGGAACATAACCTATCAATTTCATTTCTTTCACCTCTCAAATTCTTTAATCTGTTTTCAGTTACTGCAAAGCAAGCCGGCATATTTCCGGAGCAATTCCGAGATTTCCGGGAGCACAACCGCTTCCCAGATAATTTTCTGTTCCAGCGTCCCGAACGAACAAACGATTGAAACAGGGACTGCGGAACAAGGTTTTTGTTTAATGCTTTCTTTCTCCATTGCGCTTCTATCTCCTCTCCTCATAGAATTTATAATCAACACTGTTATATAACCCAGTGACTGATTTTTCATAACTGACTTCCAGCCCAAGCGAATTTTCAAGCATTTCCACAAACTCTTCATAACTTTTCCCGTCAGCTTCAAAATCCACAATATAGTTGCTTTCTTCCGGTTCAGGTATGTTACGGGAACGGAAGTACCTGTGCCTGTACGGTGTCTTTGCAACCAGTTCCTTTGAAATATACTTTGTAATGTACGTTGACACCCTTCTATAATCCGTAACCTTTGTTGCCGTGGAAAAACCGAAGTTCCAGCCGGCAAGGTTATAGATAACAGGACAGTTGCAGTTGGACGAATCACGGAGACAGGCTTTACCGCCAACGGAAACGCGTCCACTGTCAACGAAGGACATGTTTCCGACATCCGCTACAAGTCCATGCACATGCCAGCCGCCTTTTTTATGTTCTTCCGGCACATACAGAAATTTCAAATCAGGTGCAAACCGTTCTCGCTGGTGTTCAAACCATTTACGGCTTTTTTTCATGCAGGCATCAAAGTCATACCTATCAGTTTTTGCACCGTCAAAAGTAAGCGTTATGAAATATTCCCAGGCACACTGACGGGAGTATTTGTATATTTCATTTTTCGTACGGTTCAAACTGTTAGTAGCTGAACGGTCAGCCTCTTCAAAAGCAGGCAGATATTCATAACAATCAGTAAAAGGATTATAATCTTTTTCACGTTCAGGCTTTTCATGTCTGACCGGGAAAGAAAAAGCATAATCATGACCGCCAGCTGTATCCATGTCCAAGACAGAGCCTGCATTAACAAGCTTGGAATAATGCCGCAACTCATACATCCCATTTCCATACTTAACAACTTTAACGTTATAAACATCCATGACAAATCAAGTTATATTGATGAAAATATTTCATCAAATTCATCTTTGACACATACATCACGAACAATCAGTCTTTCATTAACATCAATCCTAACAGCAATGTCACCACATTCTACTGATTCTACTCTTAATATCCTATTTTCATCAACTGAAAAACTATCAGCCCAATAAGATATAGAACTATTATTAGCTTCATCTTTTAAAGTAATATCATAATATATTTGCATTCTTGATAACTCCTTATTAACTTATTCTCTTAACATTGACAGTAAAAAATTTTAAGATGGGGGTAAATTGTTGCCATTGTCAAGTAAGGGGGAACGGCTGACAGGACACAAAAAAACCACCTAACATTTTTGTTAGCTGGTAAAAAATCGTAATTTATTTAAATTTTCTGCACAGAGCGCGCCACCAGAGCATAATTACTGCTCCGCTTTCGCAAAACACTTATTTCACAAATAGTTATAAATCAAACATACACAACTATTCGTGAAACACCTGATGTTTTGCGAATAAATATTTCACATGCTTTATGCCCCTGCAAAGCATTTTTATTGCTTTTTTATTATGACTGGAACTCTTTTCTTTATGGTTTTATTATGGTAAAATATGCAAAGAAAGTTTAAGTCTTTAAAAGAAAATAGAGAAAAAGGCAGGGAAATTATGAATAAACCAAGAGAATATCATGAAGAAGTTGACGTTCAGAATGAATTAAAATTAAGGGAGCTGCTTATGGACCTTCCGCCTTTTTGTAAACAGTTTTTTATAGGAATTGAGCCGCGAACACAGTCCCGTACCAGACTGGCATATGCTTATGACCTTATTTGTTTTTTTGACTATCTGCACGAGAATAATCCCATCTGCCGGAAAATGGAAATCCGGGATTTTCCGATAGATTTACTCGACCAGATCAAGCCTATGGACATTGAGGAATATCTTTATTATCTAAAGGTTTATGAAAAAGACGGGGTTGCACATACTAATGATGAACGTGGGTTAAAACGTAAGCTCGCTTCTCTCCGCTCCTTTTATAATTATCTTTTTAAAAATGAAATGATTGATACAAATCCGGCTGTTAAAGTTGACATGCCGAAAATTCATGATAAAAATATTATCCGCTTGGATGTGGATGAGGTTGCTATGCTGCTTGATGAAGTCGAATCTGGCGAATGTCTGACTAAAAGACAGCAAATGTATCATGAACGCACTAAAACTAGGGATCTGGCTCTTCTGACGCTGATGCTGGGAACCGGAATTCGTGTTTCTGAGTGTGTTGGTCTGGATATTGATGACGTAGATCTAAAGAATAACGGAATCAAGATTCACCGTAAAGGGGGTACCGAGGTTATCGTTTATTTTGGCGATGAAGTCCGTGAAGCAGTCTGTGCATATCTGATGGCACGCAATACGGTAACTGCTGTGGCAGGACACGAAAATGCCCTGTTCTTATCCATGCAGAATAAAAGAATCAGTGTCCGTGCCGTAGAAAATCTGGTAAAAAAATATTCTAGGCAGGTAACAACCTTAAAAAATATTACACCGCATAAACTTCGGAGTACGTATGGCACTACTTTATATAGGGAAACCGGAGATATTTATCTGGTTGCGGATGTTTTAGGGCATAAAGATGTTAATACTACCAGAAAACATTATGCAGAAATTGAAGATGACCGCAGGCGGCAGGCGGCAAAATATGTTCATTTGAGGGAGGAATAAAATTATTTGATATAATTTGATGATTTAAAAAATCCACGGATAGTTCCGTGGATTTCAGACTGTAGACAAAGTGGCGTTGGAGTGCTGACTCCAACGCCACTTTTCTCTG
>JAMPFS010000115.1 GCA_023664325.1 Clostridium sp. | reverse complement strand
AAACAAATGTCCTTTTTTCCGTCCGAGATAGCGGAGATGGAATAGCAGAGTCAGATATAAAGCGCATTTTTGAAAAATTCTATCAGGCTGATACTTCCCATAAAAACGAAGGGAATGGGTTGGGACTGGCATTAGTAAAGCGGATTGTTGCAATTCATTGTGGGCATATTGAAGCGGAAAACTGTATGGAAGGCGGCTGTAAGTTTACAGTGGTTCTGCCTGTTAAAAATCTCAACAATTCTTGAAGTTTGGTTGAGGTTGAGTTGCAGTATGCCTGTTATTCTTGGGAAATTACAAGGAGGCATAGTTATGGAACAAAACAATGATTTTTTGGGAATGGAGCCAGTTGGAAAACTGCTATGGAAACTTTCCATTCCAGCGATTGCGGCTCAAATTATAAACCTTCTCTATAATTTGGTAGACAGAGTTTATATCGGTCATATGCCGGGTGACGGAGCGCTTGCCTTGACAGGCGTTGGTGTCTGTATGCCGGTAATTATGATTGTGTCGGCATTTGCGGCTCTGGTCAGTAGCGGTAGCGCACCAAGAGCTTCTATGGCAATGGGAAAAGGAGATCGGACTGAGGCAGAGAGAATTTTAGGCAACAGTTTTTTTCTGCAAATACTGATTTCCGTTATTATTATGATTGCCTTATTATTTTTTAATCGTCCGTTGTTGCTAGCGTTTGGGGCAAGTGAAAATACAATCGGGTATGCGGTTTCTTATATGAATATTTACACGCTGGGAACTATTTTTGTGCAGCTTACACTTGGAATGAACGCTTTTATTACGGCACAGGGATTTGTAAAAACCGGCATGATGAGTGTACTGATTGGAGCTGTTTGTAATATTATATTAGATCCAATCTTCATTTATGGCTTACATATGGGAGTGAGAGGGGCGGCATTGGCAACGATCACTTCTCAGGCGATCTCTACAGTATGGGTGATTCATTTTCTTGTGGGTAAGAAGACGGTCATTCAAATAAAGAAAAAATATTTTAAGTTGGAAAAAGATGTGGTTTTCCCATGTATTGCATTAGGTCTTGCATCATTTATCATGCAGGCGAGTGAGAGTGTCATTGTAGTCTGTTATAATTCTTCACTTTTGAAATATGGCGGTGATATTGCGGTTGGAGCTATGACAATTTTATCTAGTGTCATGCAGTTTTCTATGCTGCCTATGCAGGGATTGGGGCAGGGAGCGCAGCCGATTACCAGTTATAATTATGGTGCGGGGAATGTTGGAAGGGTAAAAAGGACTTTCCGGCTATTGCTCATATGTACACTTGGATATTCTGTGTTGATTTGGGGATTGGTTATGTTATTTCCGCAAGTGTTCGCAAGAATTTTTTCGCCGGATATTCAGTTGATTGATTTTACTGGCAAAGCGCTTCGTATTTATTGTGCAGCAATGGGAATATTCGGGGCGCAGGTGGCTTGTCAGCTTACATTTACTTCTCTTGGAAATGCAAAAGCGTCTATTATGGTTGCAGTCATGCGAAAATTTGTTCTTCTTTTGCCATTAATTTATATTATGCCTCACTTGGTGGAGAATCAGACAATGGGTGTATATCTTGCAGAACCGATAGCAGATTTTATTGCGGTAACATTTACAGTGGTTTTGTTTTATTTCCAGTTCAGAAAAGCGATGAAACAGCTTGAAATAGATGAAGGAGCGACAGGAGGGATATATATATGAAAATAAAATGGGGAAAGGTGTTGTACATTTTGCTTGTTGTAACTGTAATAGGTTTAGTGATATTGACAAATATTAAGTCATAATGAAATAGGTATTACAAAATTTTATATAAAGGGAAATGTGGAGTTGCTGAGGCATTTAAAAGTTGTCTTTGTAGCTCCAATTTTAATCTCAACAAATATTGAGGTTCAGTTGAGATTAAATTGTAAATGGGATATTAAAATTGTTGAGAAGATGAATAGATTTTAAGGTGATTTGAGATGGGTGGTTTATTAAAATGTATATTTTATCTGGCAGCAGCCGGATTGGTATTTTTTTTGCTTGGAAGAATGATACCAAAAAAGTGGATGCATTATGAGCATTTCCCTTACCGTCCTCTTTCATTTGAAAAAGATGGGAAAATTTATAACTTTTTTCACATTCACAGATGGAGGGATAAATTGCCAGATATGAGTAAAATCTTTCCAGACATAATGCCGTCTAAAAAGCTGCCAGAGAAAATAACATCTGCGCAGCTTGAAAGAATGGTACAGGAAACCTGTGTCGCAGAACTGATACATAATTTATTGGGTGTTTTAGGATTTGGCTGTGTCTTATTGTGGAAAGGGGCAGGTGGGTGGATTATTGCTTTCCTTTATATGATAGGAAATATTCCATTCAGTATTATTCAGCGTTATAACCGTCCTAAATTGGTTCAAATTATGAAAAAAGTGAAATGTAGGGAATTAAAAAATGTTAATTAGATAAAGAAGGGTGGAAAATCCATGAAAAGGGTATTGTTGTTGAGTTGCAGTACAGGGCAAGGGCATAATTCCTGTGCATTGGCTGTAAAAGAATTTTTGGATGAACAAAATATAACTTGTGAGATAAAAGATGCGCTTACTTTTGTTTCACCACAAGTTTCTGATTTTATGTCATGGGGACATTGTTTTATGTACCGGCATCTTCCGGGAATGTTCCGATGGGGCTATGGATATAGTGAAAAGCATCCGGCTGTATTTAAGGAAAATTCTGGTATCTATAAAATGCTGACCTCTGGTGCGGAACATATATATCAGTTTATCACACAAGGACAGTTTGATGTGATTATCTGTACACATCTGTTTTCCGCTTTGATTTTAAACCGCATATTAAAAGGTCATTCCATACAGGCAAAAACAGCTTTTATTGCTACGGATTATACCTGTTATCCGGGAATGGAATTTTGTAATCTGCAGCATTATTTTGTTCCGAGCGAATGTCTGGTGAATGAATTTGAAAAAAGCGGTATTTCAAGAGAACATATTATTGCTGCCGGAATTCCTGTATGCAGGAAAATGTATGACAGAACGGATAAGGCAGATGCAAAACGGCTTTTGGGGATTGGATCACAAAACAGGCATCTCCTTGTTATGTGCGGCAGTATGGGGTGTGGTCCCATTGCAAAAATCGTAAAGCAGCTTTCAAAAGGATTAGCGGATAATATGGAGGTATCTGTAATCTGTGGGACGAATAGGCAACTACAAAGAAGGCTGGAACAGAAGTACAAACGAAATGAAAAAATACATATTATAGGGTACACAGGACAAATGTCATTATATATGGATTCTGCTGATTTGTTACTTACAAAGCCCGGTGGAATCAGTATAACAGAGGCAGCCGTCAAGAAACTTCCGATGGCGTTTGTGAATGCTGTTGCCGGATGCGAGCAGTATAATATGGATTTTTTCGTGGAAATGGGTGCGGCTGTTACATCAGATTCAGCAAAAGAACTGGCAGAGCAGAGTATTCGGATACTGGAATCTGACACGCAGAGGAAGAAAATGGAAGATGCACTGCAAAACTACCGGTATCTTGGCGGGGCAGGAATTATTTTTAAGGAACTTGATAAAAAACAGGAAAAAGCAGGACAGTATTTTCTTTCAGATGCGGGGAGTAATGGAACGTATGAAAAAGGGCGATATGGTAGATTACAGGGAATTCAGGTTTCGTAAATTAAATACACCGGAATTTGCACATTTGAAATATTTGGCATACTGGATTGTTTTTGGATTATTTTTTCTTATGGTAGAGAGATTATGGATTCGGGAGAATTATTATCCTATACATTGTATGTTGGACGATATAATACCGTTTTGCGAATATTTTGTGATACCTTATTTGTTTTGGTTTGTATTCTTAGTCGGGATTCACATTTATACGCTTTTATATGATATAGAATCTTTCAAAAAGCTAATGAGGTTTATTATAATATCCTATTCGACTGCAATGTTGATTTATATAGTTTTTCCAAATTGTCAGGAACTCCGCCCGGTGGTATTTGAAAGGAATAATATATTTACTCATTTTATGCAGGGTTTTTATCAGTTTGATACGAATACCAATGTTTGTCCGTCTATTCATGTAATCGGCTCTGTGGCGGTTATGATTTGTGCTTGGCACAGTAAACATTTTAAAACAACAGGGTGGAAGATTACTTTTGGGGTAACTGCTTTATTGATTTCTGTATCAACGGTATTTTTGAAACAGCATTCGGTGCTTGATATTGCGGCGGCAATTCCTATATGTTTTGTTACTTATTGGGTAGTATATAAAAGG
>JAMPFS010000114.1 GCA_023664325.1 Clostridium sp. | reverse complement strand
AGGCGTTAGCACAGATTGAAGATCAGAACTATGCGGCAGCGCTGCATAAGGAGGGTTACCGGAACATCCGGAAATACGGAATCTGCTTTTACCGGAAGGAGTGCATGGTAAAAGAGGGTTGAGGATTAAGAAAATGCTGTGAAAGGCGAAAAAACAAAGCATATCATAAAATGGTTTTGTATGAAATAATTGTCTTTTATCATGTACTATGTTATACTTCCCATAGAAAATTTCCCGCTTGGGCATACACTGAAAGGAGAATGAGAATGAAAAACATCTTAAGAAAAATCAAAGAAGCATGGAAGAAGATGGAAACAGAAAGGAAAATGCAAGAACGCCATATAGAGCAGGCAGAGGAGCGTATCCGCTTTGAATTTTGCGGATATGATGAAGAAGATATCCATATGCCGGAACATAGACCAGCCAGACCGGTGAAAGCATGCGTGGCATTACTGTTGGCACTCTCCCTGGTGTTATCTAACATACCCAATATATGCCCGGATGCCAATCCATATGTAGCAGAAGCAAAAACAAATAAAAAAGATAAAAAGAAACCAGTAATAAAATTTAGTGGTAAATCAAAAATAACAGTAGAAAAAAATAAATCAGTAAAGATACCTAAAACAACAGCAAAAGATAATAAAGATGGAAATGTAACAAAGAAATTAAAGGTAACAGTAAAGAAGGGAAAGAAGAATTTCTCAAATATAGCAAAAGCAGTAAAAAATAATAAAAAAACAAAATTTACAAGTACAGGAACATATAAAATAACATATACAGTAAAAGATAAAGCAGGTAACAAAGCAACTAAGACAAGAACAATCAATGTAGTAGATTCTAAAAATACAAACAAAACTACCCAAACTCCAACAACAGAAAAAGTAACTACAGAAGCAAAAACAACCGAAAAAGTTACCACCCAAACTCCGACAACAGAAAAAGTTACTACAGAACAACCAACAACAGAGCAACCAACAACAGAGCAACCAACAACAGAGCAACCTACATTTGTGTTTAATGACCTTCCAGAGCCAGTTGTTGGAGATGAAAATTGGAAATTTCATTCAATAAAGTTAAATGGTAAGAAATATTATGTTGTAAATGATCCAGATTGGAAAACCAATTTGGACAATTTTAGTAGTTCGACGGATGATTTTTCAATTGAAAATAATCCAAAGTTAGATTTTAACATTAAAAATGATTATGAGTATTTAATGCTTTCTAAAGATTCAGGATTAATAAATAATGCAGAGTATTTAAAATATTTAGGCGAAATAACTGCCCAAAATAGATATGGTGAAGAACTTTCAACCGCTTTTAACATGACAATTTATTCACCATTTAATAAGAATAATGTTGTTGATGGACCTAATAATGTAGCATATATATATATAAATGGTAATCAAGACCAAGTTATGATACCAATATATTTAAATATAGTTACTTTTGATAAAAATAAAAATTATGATGAAAACTCATTTAAGAGCCAGGGATATGAATTATTGAGTAAAGATCCTCTTGTGTATGGCAAAAAGAGAGTTTATGCGCATTAGGTTTAGCAAATAAGCTTGAACTCAACCAAATTACCGGATGCGAAGGAAACGGTCATGAATCAGGTTATAAGTGAAAAAAGAAAGAAGCGTATCTTTGATATTATACAGATTGGTCAACGGGAGGATTTTGTCAGCCGGGCATTTGACCTTTTTATCGTCATGGTTATCTTTGTGAACATAGCGGTTTTGTTTTTGGAAACTTTTGAGGAAGTGATGCAGTACTCTGTGCTTTTGCGTGGGGTGGAGGCGGTTACAATCCTTATCTTTATCATAGAGTATCTCCTGCGTATCTGGACGGCAGAGTATCTTTATCCCGACAAAACGAGAGGAAAAGCGGTATTGCAGTTTCTCATTTCCTTTGATGGAATTGTGGATTTATGTACGATTCTGCCGTTTTTCTTTTTATCGGGATTTATTGCCCTTAGAATGTTGCGGGTAGTCAGGATTTTCCATTTATTCAGGATTAATGCCTACTATGATTCTTTCAATGTCATTACCTCTGTTTTGGCTGAGAAAAGAAACCAAATTATTTCCTCTATTTTTATTATTCTGGTGTTGATGATGTCTTCCTCGCTGTGTATGTACAGCGCAGAACATGAAGTTCAGCCGGAGGTGTTTCGGAATGCTTTTTCGGGAATTTGGTGGAGCATGTCTACGATTCTTACCGTTGGATACGGAGATATTTACCCGGTTACGGTATTAGGGCGGGTGATGGCAATTATTATATCTTTTCTCGGAGTAGGCGCGGTAGCAATTCCAACCGGTATTATTTCCGCAGGTTTCGTGGAACAGTATACCCAGTTGCAGAATCAAAACAGTATTAGCAATAGTGTCAGGGGAACTGTCAGTGTTACAGTGGATGAGAAAAGTCCCTTTGTTGGAAAATCAGTCAAAGCGGCTGAGACAGAATATCAGATTGATATTGTGGCATTTGTTCGTGGTGGCGCAGTGATTGTACCTGTGGATCGCACGGAGATAATGATAGGGGATGTGCTGATTTATCAGGCGCAGGACTTGTGAAAATTCAGGATTTGATGAGGAAGGGGAAATATGATAACAACACCATGTAATAAAAATGCCACACAGGAAGTAAAAAACGTACTGGATTATTTAAACAGTATTGAGGGAAAGAGAATTATTTCAGGGCAGCATACCCAGACAAGGGAACAGGCAGAACTGAAAGCAATAGAAAAAATGACCGGAAAGCTGCCGGCGCTTTGTGGGTTTGAACTGTTGTCCTACTCACAAAATATCCGGATTGAAACTGCGGATGAAGAATGTATTGCCGAGGTATTGGAGAACCGGGAAACGATCCAAAAGGCATGGGAATGGGCTGCACGAGGTGGACTTCTTACGTTTACATGGCATTGGTTTTCGCCACTTGGCGGTTTTGATAAATCTTTTTATACGGAAAAGACAGATTTTGATGCCCAAAAAGCATTGATTCAGGGAACAGAGGAAAACAGGGCGTTGTGCAGTGACATGGACGAGATGGCAGAGCTGTTAAAAGGGTTTTGTGCAAAGCATATTCCAATTATATGGCGTCCGTTCCATGAGTCGGAGGGTACGTGGTTTTGGTGGGGAGCAAAAGGACCGGAAACCGCAAAACAGCTTTATCGCTATATGTATCATTATTTTACGGACAAGTACAAATTGAATAACCTGATATGGGTATGGAACAGTCCGCTTGCGGAAGGGTATGTAGGTGATGAATACTGTGACATTATTTCCAGGGATATATATTCAAAGCCTCATGTACATGGAGATTACCGGGAAGAATATGACGAGCTGCGCCGGATTACGGATATGGATAAGGGTGTGGCGCTTGCGGAAAATGGTGTGCTGCCGGATCCGGTTAAACTTGCCGGAACGAAAACACCGTGGCTGTGGTATATGGTATGGAGTAAGGATTTTGTCCTGACAGATGCGTTTAATTCAGAGAATGCATGGAAAAACATGTATTGCAGTGATTATACGGTTACTCTTGATAAGCTGCCCAGACTGTATGAATCAGATGGAATTTTTTGAAAATGTCAAGACACTGTTACCCGGACAGTCGGATACAGCGAAAAGAATTTCGGACAAGAAAGCCCTCTTCGATAGCGATATGCTCGAAGAAGGCAGTCAAAGAGTCTAAAGATAACAGTGAAGTCCCCTGCAAAGCTGCTCCTCGATATCAATCAGCCGGTTGCATATTTTTTTGGAAACATTGTCGGCATTTGCATATTGATTCAGGTATTTGTGAAGGGATTTGATACCCATATTGCATCCGTCAGTAATCAGATCTGCGATTGTAGCATCGCTTTCATCCATACTGATTTTCATATTTGTCTTCATCCATGACATGCCTTTTGCCATAGGGCTTGGATCTTTTTCTTCGCTGCCCTGTTCGACTAACAGGGAGTGGATTTCATTTCCTAATTTCTCATGATGGCTTCTGCTTTCTGACAGAAGCTGCTTCAGCTTGGAATCACTGGTTTTATCCAGTACTTCGTCAATTGAGGAGACCGCCATTTTGGTTCCGGAATCACATTCTTTTAGTAGATAAATAGTGTCAGAATTGTTCATTTTTATACCTCCTGAAAATTATTCTGGTTAGACTGTTAAAATTATTGTAACCTGGTCTATAGTGAAATATTCAGGAAACCATTTTATGATATACTTTGTTTTTTCGCCTTTCACAGCATTTTTCGTATTATGCCCCCTCTTTTACCATACACTCTTTCCGGTAAAAGCAGATTCCGTATTTCCGGATGTTCCGGTATCCCTCCTTATGCAGCGCTGCCGCATAGTTCTGATCTTCAATCTGTGCTAACGCCT
>JAMPFS010000113.1 GCA_023664325.1 Clostridium sp. | reverse complement strand
ATAAGATTTATCTATCTCCCGATAATTGGTGAATAATAAAATTTGCCATCCATTCGGGGCTTTCCCGTTTCTCCTTATTCATCCAAATCCGTACCATTTGATAAGCGCCATATATAAGAAAACTGGAAGCATATTCATATTCATCAGGTGATAAATCTGCGCCAATCATTTGTTTTAACATCTGTTGAATTTGCGGCGTAGAAAACAGTCTGCCAGCAAATTCCGGATCAACATTACTGTTGAATAGCAAACGGACAAACTCTAAATTGTTTTCGATATACCGTAGCAGATTGCTTAACACTTTAGGATTTTGCATATCATCTTCAATCAGCCACATCTCTATATCATGAAGCAGATCCTGCTCCATTTCGGAAAGGAGATCGAATTGACTGCCATAATATTTATAAAAAGTGGAGCGATTGATTCCGGATTTCTCGCAAAGCTCCCGAATGGAAATATGATAAAGACTTTCATTTTGCAGTATTTCTACCAGTGCATTTTTAAGAAGTTTTTTTGTAAGCATAATTCTTTGATTTTCTTTTCTAACCATAATCACACCTCGACAAATTTTCGATTTTGGTTTTAAGATATACACTTTTTCGGTAAATGTCTCTTTTGCACCCATGTATGATAATCTGTTGGTTGCAAAAACAACAGGTGTTTATTATAGTATAAATTGTGTATTTTGTCAATCGCTAAAAATGAGGAGGTATTTTACAGATTATGTTGAGCAAAGTATCGAAATTTATCGTTGAAAAGCGATATATCATACTGGCTGTTATGTTGACCGTTGCAATAGTCAGTATTTTTATGATGCAGCAAGTGGAAATTAACGAGGATATGACGAAATATCTTCCTGATGATTCATCTATGAAAATGGGTTTAGATATCATGACAGAAGAATTTCCCGATATGGAAACCTCGCAGACAATCCGTGTTATGTTTGATGACCTGACCGGAGAGCAAAAGAATGAAGTCCTGAAAAAGCTGGAAGCGATCCCCTATGTAGACAGCGTTGCTTATGAAGCGGAAAGCGAGGACTACAACAAGGACAATCACACCTTGTTTGTTTTGAATACGAAATATGATTATAAATCAGCAGAAGAACTTTCTATCGAAACAGCGCTGAATGAAAATTTCACAGAGTATTCGATTGAATGGCATAACGATGATACAAGTATGCCGGATATTCCGGCATGGATTATAGCGGCGGCTTTGGTTATTTTATTGGTTATCCTCTTTGCCATGTGTGGCTCATGGATTGAACCGGTTTTGTTTATTGTGGTTATTGGTATTGCTATTGTAATCAATATGGGAACCAATATTATAATGGGCAGTGTTTCAAGCGTCACCTTTTCCATTGCCGCAATCCTGCAGTTAGTGCTGTCTATGGACTATTCCATTATCCTAATCAACCGCTACCGTCAGAAAAAAATGCAGATAAAAACTTAGCTATGCGGGAAGCGTTGGCACACGCATTTTCTTCCATTGCTTCCAGTTCGCTGACTACGGTTGTCGGACTGCTCATGCTGGTATTTATGAGTTTCAAGATCGGAATGGATTTGGGAATTGTACTGGCAAAAGGCGTCTTTATCAGTATGGTCTGCGTATTGACAATGCTCCCCGGAATCATTTTGGCTTGCGACAAGCTGATTCAAAAGACCGCAAAAAAAGAACTGCACATTCCGATGGAGTGGGCGGCAAAACTCAGCTACCGTTTCCGTCATGCTTTGGGAATCATTTTTATTCTTCTTTTTGCAGGCGTATATATGTTGCAGACGCAGACAGGGATTGCCTATGTTTTACAAAAGGAAGATATGGTTGCGGATATTTTCCCCGCAACAAACACCCTTGTTATGGTGTATGAAAACGAAGATGAGAATGCAATAGAAGAACTTACAAGCTGGCTTGAAAAAGACAAAAAAGCAAAATCAGTTATGAGTTATTTTACAATGCTGGAAAAGCCGTACCATTTTACGGAGCTGGCAGATGAAATTACGGATATGGGCGGCGATATGGTACTTGATGAAAGCGTCATTAAAATGCTCTATTATGATTATTTTACAGACAGCGATGCGGAAACTGCTATGACTGCCGCTGATTTTCTGAACTTTATTTCGGAAAATATAGCGACTAATGAAACCTTTTCGGATTATATCGGAGAAGATTTGCTTGAAAATATGGATATGATCAAAAAGTTTTCCGATGCAAATACGCTTACTACTCCTATGAATGCAGAGGAACTCGGAGCGTTCTTTGATATGGATGAGAACGAGATTGCAGATCTGTTTCTGTATTATTACATCCAAAACGGCGGCGTTGACACCGGCAGTATGACACTCCCTGCATTTGCGGATTTTGTAATCAATGAAGTTGCAGCCGACAAAACCTACGGCAGTATGTTTGACGAGGCAGCTTTATCCCAGATGAACCAGCTTGCCGTATTCACAGATAAGGGCAAAATGACTTCACCTTATGACAGCAAAGGGATTGCATCTATATTAGGCATGGATGAAACTATGGTACAACAGGTATTCACAATGTACTATGGCACACAGTCTGTCAATCAGGGGATTCCTTTTACAGCCTTTACGGATTTTCTCGTAAATAATGTGCTTCAAAATCCTTCGTATTCCGCTTTATTTGATGAAGCGGGCAAAGCACAGCTTATTCAAATGAATGAACTTGCAAATGCTGCCGCAGGAGGACAAAAGCTGACTGCTGCACAGCTTTCGCAGATTGTCGGGATTGATGAGACGCAAATCGGCGGACTGTTTGCCTTTGCCCAAACGGAAAGCATGACGCTCCCCGAATTTATCAACTTGTGTTTGACGGATGAGAACATTTCCGCTATGTTTGACGAAACCACAAAAATGCAGCTGCGAGGGCTGAATCAGATTGTTGATTTAGCTGTATCCGGTCAGAAACTGACATATACACAACTGGCTGCAAGTTTAGGTATAGAGGAAACGCAGGTCAGGCAGCTTTTTGTCCTTTACTGGGGGCAGGATGTATCAGGGAAAAAGCTGACTGTCCAACAGACGATCAATTTTATCCTTTCGGATGATACCATGTCTGCCGCATTGGACAGGGCTGCGAAAGGTCAATTACAAATGGCGCAAACGCTGATTAACGGATCTGTAAACGGTACGGCTTATTCATCTGACAGCTTAGCGAACCTGATGGGGATAGAAAAATCTCAGGCAGACCAGCTTTACCTGCTGTATATCAGCCGTCACGGAGATACTTCCGACTGGAAACTCACTGTAAAGGATTTTATTGATTTTATAAACGGCGATATTTTGAATAATCCCGATTTCTCGGAAGTATTTGATGAAGAAACTGCCAATATGCTTTCAGTCGCTAAAAGCATGGTAGACGCAGTAATATCCGGCAAACAGTATACCGCAGCGGAAATGAGTGAAATGTTTGCAGGAGTTAGCGATGATTTGAACAGCGATACTATGAAACTGATGTATCTGTATGCTGCCGCTGATAAAGCAGATTTGTCAGCACAAACCATGTCGATAGAAACGCTGTTTGGCTATCTTGTAAATGATGTGCTGAATGATACCCGCTTTACAGCCTTGATTGACGATGAAATGCGTGACGATTTGTATGAAGCAAAAGATGAATTAGAGGAAGGCAAGGAACAGCTTGTCAGCGAGAAATACGCCCGTATGATTATCAATACCGGCTATGCAGAGGAATCCCCTGAGACAACGGCATTCCTTTCTGATTTAATGCGGGAATGCTCAGAAAACCTGTCGGGAGATGTTTATTTCATAGGTAATAGTGTAATGAACTATGAAATGCAGCAAATATTTGACAGCGAGTTACTCTTTATTACGCTGTTGGTTGCTATTGCAATTTTCCTGATTGTAGCATTGACCTTCAGATCTGTTTTCATTCCGCTAATCCTTGTGTTGGTTGTACAATGCGGCGTGTATGCAACCATTTCTGTAATTGGTTTGCAGGGAGACAGTATATATTATTTGGCATTGTTAATTGTCGAGTGCATTTTGATGGGAGCTACGATCGACTATGGGATTCTGTTTACAAACTATTACTGTGAAAATCGCAAAACCCTGCCTGTCAAGGAAGCATTAACAGCCGCTTACACGGGTTCTACGCATACGATTTTGACATCAGGACTGATACTGATCCTTGTAACAGCTATTGTCGGTAACTTTTTTGCTGAACCAACCGTTTCAGCGATTGTAAAAACAGTTTCTATCGGAGCTTTGTGTGCCACGCTTTTAATCTTGTTTGTTCTGCCCGGTGTATTGGCGGTATGTGACCGGCTTATCATTAGAAAGAAAAAGCAGAGAATAGAGCAGCAAAGTAAGTAAGAAAATTTGAAATCTGAATAAGGGATGATTACATTTTTG
>JAMPFS010000112.1 GCA_023664325.1 Clostridium sp. | reverse complement strand
ATCATCAAGGGATCAAACTGCCATATATAAGTTAAAAGGAGCATAAATATGGAAGAAATTATAAAAAAGGCAATGGAATTAGAAGAGGCAGGAAACATATCAGAGGCTATCATGTTGATTGAAAGCTATGACGGATATATGTCAGATGAACTCTGGTATGTAAAAGGGAACTGTTTTCAAGATATGGGAAGGGATTACGAGGCGGTTACATGTTATCAAGAAGCGTTGCGTATTAATCCGTTTGGCGCAGAATACTTGAATAACATGGGTTTGTCGTATCTGTACATGAATAATCCGGTGGAAGCATTATATTATTTTGAACAGTCTATAAAGGCTGATCCCACACATGTAGAGGCTTTACTCAACAAGGCAGGGGTACAGGATGATTATTTTGCTGATTATGAGGATGCACTTGAGGCAATTAATGCGGCGGAAAAATTACAGCCGGATAATCATTTGGTTTATTATACAAAAGCAAATATTCTGTCTGATATGGGAAGTTATGTTCCCGCGCTTGTTAATTATGATAAGGCAATATTGCTTAAGCCCGATTTCCATGGTTTATATAACAACAAAGGCTTATGTTATAAGAGAATGGGAGAGTATGAAAAGGCGTTGGAATGTTTTAACAAAGCTTTAGAGCTGGGCGGAGAGGATGAAGTTTTAAACAATATGGGCCTGGTTTACCATTTTTTGGGAAAACATGAGGAGGCCATAGATTGTTTTAAAAGATGTGATAAAATTGAAGGTCATAAAAATCTTCAGCTGTTTTATCCAGAGGCAGAAGATTGAAAGCTAAAAAACGGTAAAAATGGCTGAACCGTTGTCAGGTATGTGCGGCGTGGTGTTTTCTTTTTGCTTCATACATTTTTTGATCTGCCTTGGCAAACAATTCCTGAATGTGCTCCGGTGTAAAGTCCGGGGCAGGGAGTGCAGTGCAGAAACCGCAGCTACAGGAAATGCGGTATTCTTTGCCGCTTAATCGGTTGTAATTATCGAGGTAGGATTCGATTGCCTCTATGCGGAGCTTGGCTTCTTTCTCGGAAAGACCGACGGTGAGCATATAAAATTCATCTCCCGAAAAACGGGCGCATAAGTCGTCTTCCTCTGCGGTGCTTTCCAATGCCTGTCCCAACACTCGGATTGCGAAATCACCCTCGCTGTGTCCATAGGTGTCATTGATTGTTTTCAGTTCGTCTATATCGATCAGAAATGCAGTGAGCGGAAGGTTGTCGGAAACGGCGCGGTTTAAAATCTGTTCTTCCATATGATTGTAGCCGTGTTTGTTATACAGTCCGGTCAAAGAATCTCTCATGTAGATATCTTCCAGACGGGTGACAAGCATTCCGGTGCGTTTGGCTTCAAAGATACTCTGTAACATCTGGTTTATGTTGATCTGCCATTGCACCAGCCGGAAATGGTAGTCAATCTGGTTATCCTTATAGGAAAGAGCGATATAGCCGAATTTTTTATCCTCAAAAAACAGAGGAGTGTAAATGTATGCGCAGTCGGAATTGTTATAGATATAGTCCGGAAGCAGGTTCTTTTTCCGGTAGCTGCATTCGGGCAGTCTCTTTCCGTTTTTGAAGGCAAATTTTAGTGAGATCGTATCCGTGTCTGTCCGGGTTTCTTTGGTGTTTGTGAGAGCGAGAATATGGCTTGAAACGGAGTCCCAGTCGGAGTACAGGCAGAGATAAAATTCTTGGCAGTTTTCTATTTTTTGCACAAATTGTTCCAGAAGATCCATGCCGCAGTCAAGATCAGAGACATGCTGTAAGGCAGCGGACATGCTCATGGAAACGAGAATGGAGCTTTCTAACGCCTCAATTCGTGAGGACAATTCCCTGACAAAAAAGACAGAGTTTGCATTTTCGGAAGAACTGCATCCACAGGAGTTATGGATAAGCGGTTTCGCGGACAATAAAGTTGTGTCCGGCAGATCGCCGCCATGGATCAAGGTAAGCAGATTCTCGACCGCGCAAGTTCCAAGTTCATAGACCGGAAAAGAAACGGTGGTAAGCATAGGGGAAGTGTTATGTCCTTCCGGTGTGTCATCACAGCCGGTTATGGCGATGTCTTCCGGGATGCGGAAACCTGCGGCAAGCACGGCGGCAAGAAACAATAGCGCCAGCCGGTCATTGTAACAGACCACGGCTTGCGGCGTTCCTGCTTCGAGGAAAAAGGCAAGTGCCTCATTGACGGCGGCGGCATCATAAACGCAATGGTAAATATCTTTTTCGCCAGGTGTTTTCCCATGCTTTTTCAAGGCTTCCCGATAATAGTTTTCCCGCAGATCTGAAATGAAAGATTCTTCCGAACAACCAAGGTAACAGACGCGGTCGGCATGATGCACGGTAAGAAAATGTGCAGTCAGTTCTCCAGCCATGGAACTATTCTCTAAAGAGACTGCCGGAAACTGGTTGTCTGCCACGGCAATTTCCACGATGGGACAGGAGAGGGACTGTAATTTGTTTTGGATTTTATGTTTTAAATCGGAAGAGATATAGGTGTTCGAGGCGAAAATAACGCCATCAAAACTGTCATAATTGGGAATGTGCAGAATGCTTTCCTCGCCGATCTCGTATGCGCCGAGATTTTCTCCGTCGAGTGAGGTAAAAATTTCCGCAGTGTATCCGTACTCCAACGCTTTGTCGATAATGCCCTGGCATACGCCCTGCTGATAGGCTCCGAATATATGTGAGATAAATACGCCGATTTTTTGGGAATGGTACATGAAGAGTCCCTCCTGTCTGTATTAGGAAATTCCTATGCTTATTCCGAGTTTGCCGAAGGCAAATCTCGCAAACGAGCGTTAGCTCGTTTTTTTAATTGTAATGGAATGGAGAAGAATTTGCAATCGCTGGATTGGATTATAAAAGGAGATTGTTTGGGGAGGCATAACCGGATTACTTTAATATGTGTGATGGTTTGTTTCTATTTTTAGGAGTTTGAATTGACGATATTTTTGTATGCTAATATAATAAAAATAACGGTGGCATAAGTTTTGATGGAAGGGCAGTTGAGGGCGCAATGGCGGATCAGTGGGAAGAAAAACAGATGAAATCTACACGGGAAGAGGCATATGAATATGGTCTGCCGGAATATTTACAGCATGACCTTGACGCATACAAAGCCGCATTACAGCATGGTTCGAGTATATTAGACTGCTTGTGGGGAGAATTATACGGAAGCATCAATGCAGCCGAGATTACCGACGGCGTCATTACGGCGGAGCATGCGGATTATTTAAGGAAAAAGTATTTGTTGGGGTAATAGATATGGTTGATTTTACGGAATGCAGAAGAATATTTGCAAAAGCGTATAATGGTGCGAACGGAAAGAAAATCGCGGTTGAATATGCGGGTGAGCAGTATATGTTGAAGTTTCCGGCTTCCGGCAAAGAAAAGCCGACGGAATTATCCTATACAAACAGTTGCATCAGTGAGCATATTGCAAGCAGTGTTTTCAATATGCTTGGAATATCTGCGCAACAGACATTGCTCGGCATCTATCGGGTAAATGGCAAAGAAAAAATTGTGTGTGCCTGTAAAGATTTTACGGCTGGTGGTAAAATCCTGTATGATTTCTGTTCCATCAAAAACTCGGTGATCGATTCCGAACATAACGGCAGTGGGACAGAATTGGCAGATATCCTGGAAACGATAGAAAAACAGCAGTTTGTCAATCCGGCAATGCTCTTAGGGCATTTTTGGAATGTGTTTGTCGTGGATGCGCTGCTGGGGAATTTTGACAGGCATAACGGTAACTGGGGATTTCTGGTCGATCCGGTTTCCCAGACAGCAGAATTAGCCCCAGTATATGATTGCGGGAGCTGCCTTCTCCCGCAGGCTGATGAAAAGGTTATGCTGCGCGTGCTGGAAAACGAAGCGGAGTTAAATGCCAGAGTATATCAGTTTCCGACATCCGCAATCAAGCAGACAGACAGAAAAATAAATTACCATGATTTTCTTATGAATCCGGGATATCAGGAGTGCGACGAGGCGTTACTTAGAATTGTTCCGAGAATTGATATAGGAGAAATAACGGCTTTTGTGGAGCAGGTGCAATCGATATCGGAACTTCAAAAGAGGTTTTATAAGACTTATCTTTCTGCCAGATATGATAAAATGATTAAGCCGGCATATGGACTGGCTTTGAAAAGACTTGGAAGGGACGAGGAATAACAGGGATAATTCTTTCTAATTTGAGGGAATTAGAATAAAATTATTGTCAAAAAAATATCAATGTGGTATGATGACACCGTATTGTATCTCGAATGAGAATAATAACAGGAGGAATTGTACCATGAAAAATGAAAAGACTTATGAACTCGTGCTTACGGCACTGTTCACCGCCATAATCGTGATTATGGCATTCACCCCACTGGGATACA
>JAMPFS010000111.1 GCA_023664325.1 Clostridium sp. | reverse complement strand
CTCCAATCTGAATTGAGTGGGTTTTACCCACGATGCTTCTTGACTTCTAAGTCAAGAAGATTCCAACCAATCCAGATTGGCAGGCGGTGAACGGCATCCAACACCAGAAACAGCCTTGCGGCGTATTTCCTTAAAAAACGACAAAAGAAAAACCGCAAAGGCTGTCACACCTTTACGGTTTATAGATATTTTATTTCTATTATGTGGAAATTTGACTTCTACTTTTGGGGTACAATTCCCCCATGTGTTAATAAGGATTTTTTTAACAGGCTACCCGCCCATTTTTGACAAATTGAATATAAATAAAAGCCACTGCTCACAAACAATAAAAAAACCCTCCAAACATAAAACAGGTTTGGAGAGTGTCTGTTAAGTCTTACGGGCATAGCAAAATCGCCCACCAAAATCACCGTTTTTTTTATTTGGTGGGCTTGTCCTGCCTATAATACATAAAGAAGGAGCAGACAAACCATGATTACTCACAAGCCTAATGTCAGGATGAACTGCCCACATTTTAAGTCCGGCGTTTCACATCTTCCATTGACAGCCGCCCCACGCACTAGTATGTAATAAGGGAACCAAACAGTCAAAATTTACGCTCTGCTCGGTTCCCTTTTATCTTTTGTTGCTTATAGTTTTTCTTCGTATGGCTATTTTCGTAAAAATATTCTTTATCTCTCAATTTTCTCTTTCCTGTAATTCTGTTATAATTATTATCAGCATTACTCCTAACAAAGTTCTTTGCCAATGAACAGCTTTTACATCCCTATTATTTCTCACATATTCTGAAAAGCGTACTGCCTTTGCATATTTATATGAAACGTAGTACGCCTCCCAAATATGTACTTCCCTTTTGCTGTTGCAAACTCATTTAAGCCTTACAGAACGACCACCCAATCTTATACACGAATATCCACTGATGTATATGCTTTCGGCTGTGGTGTTACCGTCGTTTCATCTGGCGATGTATTCGCTGGAACGGAAACACCTGACGGTGCATTTCCATTTTCTGCATTTGATACGTCTTTTTCCTGTGAATCTGCGCCCGATACGTTTTCTTCATCTTTTTCTTTTGAAGATGAGGTCTTTGTATCTTTGTCATCTGATTGTTCATCTGCCTTATTTGCTTCTTCTATGGACTTATTTACATCTCCAAGCGTTTCCATTTGAGACGCTGTGACATCCATTGCTTTCTGTTCTACTTCAGCAAGTTCCGCTTTCTTACCCTCTGTATTGGCAGATAGTCCATTCACTGCACGAGATTCATCAAGCTTAATCTCTATTTCTAAAACGCCCGCCCTTCCTTCAAATCTCGATGCCACATTTCCCTGCACCTCTGCCTGTTTCATAGAGCTGTCCGCCGAAATCAACGCTGTCATGCTTGCCTGCGAAATCCCTGTGCTTTTCCCTTCCTTCGTGTTTCCAGCCTTTCTCGTGCCGCCAAGCATATCATCCATAGAAGAACCTTTTGCCTGCTGCTTTTCTTTACGCTGATCTGCTTGATGCTGCCTTAGCTGCATATTTAAGTCGCTGATCTGCTGCTGTATTTCCTGCCGCTTCTTCATTTTTTCTTCTAACGACATATCCTCATTAGAAGAAAGTTCCTGCAACTGCTTCTGTGCATTGGCAATCTGACTCTGGATATTCCGGCTGTAAGAATCCGTTGCCTGATTCATTCCCATCTGCCCCATTTGTGCATTTGCTCCATTGATACCGTTAATTGTCATTTTCGAGTCCTCCTTAATTTGTTACTGTCGAATTCCGCTTCTAAAAATAAAAAATCAAATTTTAATATCGACTCCTGTCATTCCAGATACTGCGGAATTTTTAGAATGTTCATTTGCCGCCACCAATTTCTCCGTAAGGCTCTGCACATCGTTTCCGGTAATCCTAACCTCATGCGTATGCAGAGTACCCTTTTCTGTTTTTCTTGTTTCCCTCTGCTCTGCAAGCTGTTCTTCCCGCTCTTTCTTCTCGGCTCTTTTCTCAGCCACCAGCTTTTCTGTCTTTTCTTTCTTTTCCACACTTGCTTTTATATTTTCATCTATACGTTTATCAAATTCCTCTTTTTGCTGTTTTGCTTTTTGCCTTGAACGTTCAAACATCTCTCTTTTTTCGCTGGGTCCGCTAACACTTCCTGCGCTCATATTGCCATTTTCATCAATATAAAACCGAAACTCATATACCGTATTGCCTGTCATTGCATGTATCATGGATTCACCCCATTTACAAGCCGCTGGTATGTCTGCCAGATTTTTTTCATATTCTGCTGCCAGCTTTGGATCAGATTCCATTTTTGCTAAAAATCCCGGTGCAATCGTAACATTGATTTTTTCAGGATAATTACTGCTTCCCGGAGTGCCATTACTATATCCAGTTAATAAGTTCAGCTTCGGGTTTTTCTTTTGCAATTCTGCAAGATAATCCGATGCGCCAGCTTTCATCGCAGATGATGAATTTACTTTGTCTGTTTTCGTATCCACTTTGCTCTCTGCCTGCTTTTTACTGTCTGTTCCATTTGTGTAGTTACTTGCATAATTGTTATATGCACTGCTAATTTCCATTGCCATAATTTTGTCCTCCTTGAACTTTTTGTTTGAGATTCTATTTTCTTGCCACATTGCTGATTCATATAATGTACTTAAAAATATAATCAAAAAAGAATTTTTCTTTGTTTACATAGGGAATTACCAGCTCCGTTTCGGTTCCACTATAATCCACATATATCCCATTTGGGGTGTCCCCAATTCCCGGCAGTTTGGTATAGGTTCCAAACCCAAGCCAAAAACCGTCCATATCTTCATAAACCCCGTTCTCTCTAAGAACATCCTGAAATGCAGACCTGTCAATGTACACATATTGACTGTCTGTACGGAATGCCTGTTCCAGAGTATCACTATCAGCCAGATTAAAGTATTCCCCTGCTTCATTTACCAAGCCTACATCCATCCGCTCTATGTACTTTGGATATGAGATTTCCCGCATGAGTATCAACATTCCTGCTAAAAACAGCAGACATGTCAAGCGGATAATGGCTGTTCCCATTTCCCAATAAGGCTTATATTCCGCAACTTTTGTAATCCGGTGTTTCAAATCCAGATAGTTTTTCTCTCCCACAAAAGTAGCATACATATTAAAATCTTCGCTTTCTGCCTGCAAAACCCTCATGCTCTTTAACAAGAGCTGCCCATAATCATACGCTTTCCATTCACTCCGCTTAATTGTTGCCCAGTCACAGATTTCTTCCATATCTTCCCGAAAATACTTTGTACCTATGGCAAGGAACGGATTGAGCCATAACAGCGCCCGCAATATATCCCACAAAAAATAAAACAGTAAATGTCCTAACCGTATGTGTGTCTTTTCATGAAGCAGAATTGTTTGAAATTCCTTTCGATCATATTTTTTTAATATAACTTCCGGCATGACTATCTTGGGTCTGAATACTCCTATGGTAGATGGTGTGATTGGCATTTTCGTGACATAGATAACAGTACCGTCCACTTTTCTTTTTTCCATGCCTGCAATTATTTTTTTCAGTTTTCTTCTTCTGTAAGACAGCACCGCAGCATATAGGAACACACCACACAAATACAGCCAACATATCCCCATATGATTCATGCAAATTGCCATTAGCCATGAAAAAAACTTTACGCCTATCCTGTTCTCATAAAAAAACTTCATCTTGCCGACAAACAATACCGGAATGAACAGGCTCCACAATGCCCCCTTTAAGAATACCTTGTTTTTCAATGCCGTTTTCCGCATAGTAAAAACAAAAGCAGACACTATAAATGAAAGCAGCGCACATCTGATAAGTTGTATCACATAATAGACGGCACATGTATTCAAAAAACGTATCCCACTATTCCAAAATTCCTCTACCGTCATTCCTTGTCATTGTCCTTATCTTTGCATTTCTCCAAGATTTCTTCCAATTCCTGAAGCTGTTCTTCCGTCAGTTTTGCACTTTGCAACAATGCCGCCATTGCATTTTTCTGACTACCCTCAAAATAGCTGTCTACAAACTTCCGGCTCTTTTCTTTTTGGCATTCCTCTTTTGATTTCATGACGGAATAGTGGTAAACTCTTAAATCATGCTCATCTACGGTATAGCTTAAAACGCCTTTTTGCCATAAACGGTTTAACAGAACCCTTACCATCCTCGGTGACATATCTGTCCTTTCCCGCACTTTCCTGATAACCTCCTTTGCCGTCAGAGATGATGCGTCACTTGCCCAGAACACCTCCATTACCAGCCATTCGCTTTGGCTTGGGGTTGTTTCTCTTTCCACGTTTTCTACCTCCTTTTTATCGTGCTATCTTATATATCGGATAAAAATTGTATTTTGTTAATGTGTGTTCCTTTATTTTGTTAATGTGTGTTCCTATTTTATCCAGCTTTGATTTTTTAGATATTTTTCAACTTTTGTAAAATCCTCATTTGCCACAAGACCATGATCATATGTAGGGCAAAAGAGCCAAAGGAATAAACCCCTGTTCCCTTTTGCCTGATTTTAATATGCCACAACACCATAACCATAAATGGACGCACTGCCCATATTGTAGCTTC
>JAMPFS010000110.1 GCA_023664325.1 Clostridium sp. | reverse complement strand
ATCCAAGCATGAAGATTGATAAGAATTATCACTGTTTTGCCTGTGGTGTCGGCGGTGATGCGGTTGATTATGTTTCCCGTATGTTCGGATTATCGCAGTATGATGCGGCGTTAAAGCTGGTAGAGGATTTTAGCCTGCCGATTGATGTAAAATGCAAGACGGAGTTAAGCGTGCAGGAAAAAGAGCGTATCCGCAGGGCAAAGGCAGAGCATGAGCGGATACTGCATATTCAGGAGCGTTTTGAAAAATGGTGTAGCCAGACGGTGGAGGTACTGAAAAACTGTATTTTGGAAATTGACAGTGCAGGTCATTTCCTGATTGGAAAGCCGCCGGATATAGTCTTTTCGGATGATTTTGCGCAGATGCTCCATGCAGAGCCGCTTATCAACTATTGGCTGGATATTCTGTGTATGGGTGAAGTTTCAGAGAAACGGGAGTTGTTTTTGAAAGACAGGAAGAAGGTGGAGGAAATTGCAGGAGAGGTCTGTGCAGACAGAAAACGAATCATGGAATGCTGTCGGGGAAGCGCTTGATGCGGAAATGAGTACGGTAGAAGATGTGCTGGAATCGCTTGTGAGAACGCAGAAAGGTTATGTAAAATCTTCCATTGAAAACTGCATGACGATTCTATACAGAGATCCGGTGCTGAAAGATGCCATCTGTAAAAATGAGCTGACAAACAAGACTGACATTGTGAAGCCGCTTTTTTGGAAAAGGAACGCTGGTTGCATTACGGATGTGGATATGTACCAGCTCCAGCGTTACATAGAAACAAATTATGGCATTTCCAATGATAAAGCTATTAATAAAGCTGTCAGTATCATAGCCAGCGAGAGAAGTTACCATCCTATCAGAGATTTCCTTGAAAAACTGCAATGGGATGGGAAAAGCAGGATTGCAGGTCTGCTCCCACGTTTTCTTGGCGCAGATGACAACGAGTATACAAGAGAAATCATGCAGCTTTTGATGCTGGCAGCGGTTCACCGGGTTTACAAGCCGGGCTGTAAGTTTGAGATTATGGTCTGTCTTGTAGGCGGTCAGGGTGCGGGAAAGTCTACGTTCTTCCGATTTCTTGCCGTCAATGACGAATGGTTTACGGATGATTTGAAGCGTATGGATGATGAGAATGTTTACAGCAAGATGCAAGGGCATTGGATTATTGAAATGTCGGAAATGCTTGCGACTGTCAATGCAAAGAGTATTGAAGATATTAAATCATTTTTGAGCAGACAGAAAGAAACATACCGTATTCCATATCAGACTTATGCTGAGGACAGACCAAGACAGTGTATTTTTGTCGGTACATCAACAATCTTGATTTTCTTCCGCTGGATAGGACAGGAAACAGGAGGTTTGCGCCTGTTCTGGTGCATCAGGAACGTGTGGAGAAACATATCCTTGAGGACGAAAAGGAATCGAGGGAGTACATCGTGCAGGCGTGGGCAGAGGCAATGGTTATCTATAAGAACTGTGCGCATGAGCTGAAGCTGTCAAAAGAGATGGAAGAATATCTGAAAGAGATGCAGAAACAGTTTATGCCGGAAGATACGAAAGTGGGGATTATTCAGGTGTGGCTGGATGACTGTGCGGAAGAATACGTGTGCAGTGAGATGATTTATAGGGAGGCGCTGCGGCATGAATATGAAGAACCGAAACAATGGGAGATTAAGGAAATTAACAGTATTATGAATACTTGTATAGACGGGTGGGAGAAAGTCAGCTCTCACAGGTTCACCAAGTATGGATTGCAGCGTGGATGGAAGCGTGAAACTGATATGCAGGGATTTACACCATTGTCGAATGAGGCACAAATTCCTTTTAAGGAGTAACGGATACTATCGTTTTAAATTCTTTTTCACTCTGTTTACAGAGTGTGTTTACATTTTTGTAAACGGTGGGTTTACAAAGAAGTGTTGAAAAATCAAGAATTACATCTATTTGTAAACGGTGTAAACAGAGAAAACTGAAAACACAGAAATAAGATTAATAACAATATGGAGGGCATTTATTATGCAGAAATTTAATAACACAAAAATCATTATCGGTCTGGATCATGGATACGGCAATATAAAAACAGCACACAGGGTATTTAAGACAGGTGTGGAATGTTTTGAAGAAGAACCGATTGTCAGCACGAATTACATTAAATATAAAGATAAGTATTATGTAATTGGGGAAAACCATCTGATTTATCAGGGCAATAAAACGGATTCGCAGGACTTCTTTATCCTCACATTGGCAGGATTGGCGGAAGAACTGAAATTCAGAGGTCTGCATGAGGCAAAAGTAATATTAGCTGTCGGACTTCCTCTTGCGTGGGCGAAAAGTCAGGCGTCAGATTTTAAGAAATATCTGATGCAGGAGCAGGAATTGTTTTTCTCATTCCGCAGAGAAAATTATCGGGTGCATCTGTGCGGAGTGGAGGTGTTCCCGCAGGGATTTGCGGCAGTATGCAATGCCGGAACTATGAAAGGCTTTAACATGATAGCGGATATAGGGAATGGCACTATGAATGTAATGCAGATAGTTGACGGCAGACCATTAGAAAAAAGTTTGGTGACGGACAAGTTTGGAGTGTCAATCTGCATGAAAGAAATACAAAAGGAACTGTCTAAATCAGCCGGAGAAAGCATACCAGAGGCGATGATCGAGCCGATGCTGATAAACGGATTGCAGGGCAGGAGTGATGAAACGGCAAAGGCTATTGAGCGTATTGCCGGCAGATATGCAGAGGATATTTTGAAACGCTTGATTGATTATGGTTATAAGGAGAATCTGGTGCATCTCTATGTGATCGGCGGAGGCGGCTGTCTGCTCAGGCATTACAGCGATATTGCCTCAAATGGAAATGTGACTTTTATTGAGGACATCTGCGCCAATGCCAAAGGGTATGAATATCTTGCAATGCAGAAACAGCGCAGACAGGCAGTATAGAAATGAGGCTGTGGAATGAGAAAGATTTATAAATGCAGCAATATAAAATTCTGCATGGAAGATGAAAACCAGCGCAGGACATGGGAGTATTTGCAGGGTATTACAAGAAAGGACGGTTCTTATGGGAAGCTGCTTTCCGATGCGTTTGTGGCGGTTCTTGACGGGCAGATACAGGCTGGAACTGATAAGGCAGAGGATAATTCTGATTCTGCGATTGCATTGAGGGAGGATATGAATATTCTTGGGAAGATGCTGGACGAGGTATTAGAGAAAAAATTCAATGGAATCTTTCAAGAACTGCAAAGAAGTTTAGCAGAACAGATCAGCAGCAGTTTCAGTGAATATGCTTCCGCTTCTCATTCCGGTACAGAAACTTTTACGGAAAAGGTTGATGCAGACGGGATGGAGCAGATGCGGGAGGCGGAATTATCCGAGGATATGATGGCGTTTGCATTTGCAATGGGCGAATAGGCGGTTCCGAATTTTTATATTCGGTACCCAATTAGGAAAGGAAGCCTATGGAACGGTTCCGAAAAGTATTTGTTCGGTACCGTCGCCCAAAGCGAATGACGGCGGTACTCTGCCGGAATGAGCAGTCTGTCGGGCAGATTTTCCGACAGACTACGGATGCCGACAGGCAGACGGTGTTTGCCGACGGCAAACACTACCCTCGGAGAGCGCCTTACTTCTGATGCGAATGTGTCAGAAGTAATAAGGCGTTACTTTTGGCAAAAGTAACAAAACCGTAGTTAGCTCTTATATATAACACTAAGAAAGAAGGTGAAGCATTGGCGGTAAAAACAATTTCCTTTCCAAAAGGGAAGGGGCATCTTACGCATAATAACCGGGATTTCATCTGCAATAATGTGGCACCGGAAAGAACTGCTTGGAACCGGACTTACATACAGGAATCTTTAAGAGATGCTTATGAAAAATGTTTCGGTCAGTCGCTCAGGGATTATAATGCGGCGCAGAAACGTAAGGACAGACAGAAAGACGATTATCTGAAAGAGATAGAAAATTCCGGCAACGGAGAGAAAGCGTTTTATGAGAATGTGGTGCAGATCGGTAAAATGACAGATACTCCGGTAGCAGATGAGAATGGAAACCTGACAGAAGATGCAAAAGCAGCGATAGCAGTTCTGGATCAGTACGCAAAAACTTTTCAGGAGCGCAATCCGAATCTGTATTTATTCAACTGTGTGATGCACTTGGATGAGGCAACGCCGCATCTGCATATAGATTATATCCCTGTGGCTCATGGATATAAAAATGGCATGGAAACACGCAACAGCTTAACAAAGGCGTTTCAGCAGATGGGGTTCGCAAAGGCGGTCAGCAGGAAGCAGAATGAAACGGTCGCATGGCAGGAACGGGAGAGGGCATATTTGATGGACTTGTGCAGGGAGCAGGGGATTGAGATAGAAGTCCTCGGCATACAGCGGGATAATCTTTCCCTGCCGGAATATAAGGCGGCGATGCGCGAGGTGGAGGAACTGGAACAGCAGGCGGCAGCGTTGGATCAGCAGAATGAGGCGCTTGAGCGGCAGAACGATAATCTGGAACAGAAAGCATCAGAACTTCATGGACAAGTACAGGAAATGGAATCGCAGAACAATGAGCTGGTCTTGCAGGCGCAGAAACTAACAGAGCAGATTGAAGAAACAGAAGCGAAAGAAAAAGCGGCA
>JAMPFS010000010.1:64670-67289 GCA_023664325.1 Clostridium sp. | reverse complement strand
CTTCAAGTAATAATCAATCTGCTTGCCGGTCGGGGTTTTCTTTCTCTTTCCCGGTCCAACCGTGTAACCATTTTTATGTAAGATTGCCGTAACCGTCTTTCTGTCCTCCAGCTTGTCAATGCTGAGTTCTGCCACCTTTTCTAAAGCCATAATGTCATTCCTCCAATAATTTTTTCATTTCATCAAATCTGTTAGCTGCCGCCTGTTTCCTCCATGATTTGCCTGCTACTCTGACCGGGTAACACATTTCAAATATCCTGTCGTATATCCTTTTGTAGCGGATGTCCGTATTCTCCTGCATTTCCCTAATTGTCATATTCGTAGTGAGGATAAGCGGCTTTCCTACCCGATACCGGCTATCAATGATGTTGTAGACCTTTTCTAAGGCATAATCCGTATTCCTCTCTGTGCCTAAATCATCAATTATCAGCAGCCTTGCATCATTTAGCTTTGCCATAATCACTTTCTCTTCCTCTTGGTCGCTCTGGATATTCTGCAGGATTTTCACAAAGGATGTCATAACCACCGGTATTTTCTGATCCAGTAACTCATTTGCAATGCAGGCTGCGGTATAACTCTTCCCGGTTCCGACTTCTCCCCAGAAGATAATTCCCTGTCGGTTCTCATACATCTTTTTGAACTGCCCTACATATTGCTTTACCACATTGAATACCTTTTGATTGTCCTTTGTCTGCCGAAATGTCGCCAATCTTACCTCTCTTAGCCTGTCGTCTATCAGACTGCTACTTCTCAGCCTCTCGATACGCTCCATCTCTTCCCTGCGTTTCTCTTCCTCCGCTTTCCGCAACTGTTTTTCTTGTTCGCACTTGCAGATGCACCTTACGACCATTTCCTTGCCGTCTGTGAGTATGGTTGCCGGTAGCCTCGTCTGTTTCTTCCCTTTGCAGACTCCGCAATGTAACAATCCATCCTCCGGATCAATGTAATCTCCATCCTCCATCTGCACTTTCTCAATGTCATCCGGTAGCATCATCCGGTATCACCCCTTTCTGAACGGATTTTCGTCGTCCGTTTTCTCCGTCTGCTGTGCAGGTGCTTTTGGCAGGTAGTCGAGAAATGGCGTTGCCTCTCCTAGAAATGTCTTTCCATGCTTGATATACTTATCTTCTGTCCTGTCACGCTTACACTGGTTGGCGTAATTCCTTGCCGCCTCGCATAACTGCTCGTGTGAAAAACCATCCTTAATCCTCGCATTGTACTTCTTGTACGCCTGTGCCTTATCAGCCTTTCTTGGGTAGATGCCCCAAAATTCCTCAAAATCAGTCGTGTAATTACTAATTGCCTTATTTGACTTCGGCTCTTCCGGTTCGGGTTTTGGCAGCTCCGGCAATTCCTGCGGTCCTCCCTCAATCATTGCCTTTTCTGCCTTTACCCTGTTGTAATACGCCCTCTGCCTGTCTGCCTCGGTTGAGGATTGTCCTATGTAATTCTGAATATCCATCACATAGATTGCACCGTTATCCAATATCTCTATCAGTCCTAATTTTTCAAACACTTGCAATGCTTTCTCAACGGTACCTACCTGGTGTCCTGTCAGAGTCGCTAAGATGTCCGGCGTATATGGTATGATGTTTCTATACATCAGCCTGCCCTCATTCCTCAGACTCCGCAGATACATCTTCAAGAGGATATTGCTGTATATATAGCCGTCTTTCTGGCTCTCCAAAATCTTGATTTCTTCCGAGTCGAAAAAATCCTCTTTTAGCTTTAGGTAATAATATTTTCTGTTATCTGCCATACATCACCGCCGTTTCTGCTACTAAATGCCTGCTGTCAAGTCCATAATCGAGATCGGCTTTGTCAATACTCTGTTATGTCTGCAGCAATCACACAATTCGCATTTATCCGGCTCCAGCTCTCCACTCTTCACTCTGAGTATTCTCGGCAGGTTTGCCTCGACAACACTCATAGCCTCTTTCAGATAGTTGTCCGTCACATGAATAATGCGGATGTCCGGCTCTTTCTCCTTTGTCGCACCCGCAATGTAAAACGGCAGCAACTTCCCGGTGTTCTGTCGCACAATTTCCTGATACACGGCTCCCTGGATGTCATACCCCCAATATCTCACGAAGTCCAAATATCCCAAGTCCTTTACCCATTTCAACTCCGTAATGGATGCCATTACCTTTAAGTCCACGATTGCCACATCCGGAATGTAGCTGTCAATTTTGATTTTCCACTCTGCCCCGCCTATCGTTCCAGTCATAATGACCTGTTTCTGACCGGACATATACTTCATAAAATATTCGTCTCTCTCAATGCGGGCAATAATCTCATTGGCCTTTGCATATTCTGCCTTTAATCCTCCATCTCTTTTGAAGATTGACGGATTATCTGCCTTGAACTTCTCCAGCGTTCCCTCGAAGTATGCGTCCACATAACTTCCGACCATCATTGCTGTACTCGGCTCGTCCGCCCATCTCTCTTCCAGTTTCTCCAATGCTGAGTATTCGCAAGGCAGCTTTCCGTATGTTCCTGCAAAATCCTTGAACTGTGATACGGACATATATGCCTTGTTTGCCTCCATGCTGTAATAATTCTCACTTGTCAGTTGCATCTTCCCGATACCTCCTATTCTACTTCCTCATAAACCAAACC
>JAMPFS010000010.1:0-64570 GCA_023664325.1 Clostridium sp. | reverse complement strand
GCCGAGCATTTCCAATAATTCTCCGGAAGTCATATCATCCAGACATTCTTTACAGACATATCCCTCCGGACCGTCTAAATATTTGTCACCTTTGAATATTCCATATCCACACCTGCAACACTCGTATTCTTTCTTGGGTTCCGGTGCGTTCGGACATCTCGGATGGCATGGTATCATTCTGCACAAATCGCACATATTACTCCCTCTTTCTCTAACTGTCTGAGCATCGTTGTGGCATTGATTGACTCCCGGAAGAAATGATTTCTAATCTCGTCCTCAAACAGCAAAGGCAGGTATTCTTCTTTGTTCTCTACCTTTGCTACTTCCATCTTTCGATAGCAAAACCAGATCAGATAATCCACTAATTCCTGTGAAACATGGATGCCTTTATTCACATACTCAGCTACAATTTCCTCAATCCGTTCCATCATCTCCACCGCCTGTTCCAAACAGAAAACGGATAACATCCACTACATTCCTCGCCATCTCTACAAACAGTAAAACAAGCGGAAGTGTAAACCACTCTCCACCATACCGTAGGCATCCTCTTTCTTCGTATGCTACTCTTACTGCTATCTCTGTGAGGATTAAACCGGCTGCTATCCAAAACCAGTTTCTTGAAATATACCGCTTAATTTCTTTCATCTATCACTCCTTGTCTCTGTAAAAATAATGATTGCCGTACTTGAAAAGGAAATCTAAATGTTCCTGGTGCCAAGTAGACTCACTCGGACTTTCAAAGTAAAGTGCATTTCTGCTCTCATTCCATCCGCTCATTACCAAATCCAGTGCCTCATAACATTCCTCGTTCGGTTCAACCCTCCACCATCTGCCGCCGTCCATTGTCACGCTGAACTGGTGTACCCCTTTGTATTCCTGCAGGATCACTTCCTCGATAGTGTCCGGGAACTGATTGCTCCATACTCTGTTGAGTACCACGAGGATAACTAACGCCTTACCCTCTATGCTCTCGCCCTCTGCCTCTGCCATTGCTATTTTCGCCAGCAGGTAGCTTTCCTCTCCATCCCAATCCATGCTCTGTATCAGACTTTCTTCTTTTTCCGGCTCTTCCTTTGTGATAGTTTCCGGCTGCGTAATAATTACCGCCTCATTCCCTGTCATTGTATCCGCTGCGTTCTGCTCAACAGTTGTGCTTTCTTCTGTCTCTGCCTCTTTGTCCGTCCTTGCATCTGAAAATATTTCTCCTACTCCTATAACCATGAATACAGCAGCTACGAATATTGCCAGGACTTTCGCCCAAAACAATATATTTCGCTTGCTTTTTTTACTCACATCAATCTCCTTTCCGGTATTGCCTGGCTTAATTGCCCCGGATGCATTTCTCTCCGGCAATCTTTATTTCGCTTATGACCTCAGCAATTCTATCCAGCTTTTCAAGAATTGACTTCAACTTTGGGATTTCTTCCGTACTTATATTTCCGTCCTCCGTAATCTCAATCAAATCCTTTTTCATTGCCTTTAGTTCATCCTCGTTAAAACCTTTCAAAAGCCGTAATGCAATTCCCTGTATGCTCTTTTCCTCCGTTGCCAATGGCAGGAAACCATGTACCGGACACTCATTCACACAATAGCCGGTAATCAGCTCAGGTGCGTTGTAGAGGTCTGCCATAAGTACAACTTTGTCAACCGGAACAACTTTCGTATTCCCTAATTCGTAATCTGCAAGTGTCGAAACCGACACTCCCAAAAGTTCCGATGCACCCTCACGGCTAAATAGCCTCTCATTGTATAAAGCTGCTCGTTTTCTCGCCTTAAAGTACGCATTGTTGTTCTCGTTTATAGGACCTTTCCCCATTTCTGTTACCTACCTTTTCTGTTAAAATTTAACTATCACCAGTAGGAATAGCTGATAAGCTGATGTTCAGCAGGCGGTTGACATCTTCCACAATCTGCTTGTTCATCATCCGACCATTGATAACCATAGATAACCGGTCCCTTGACACGCTGGCTTTTTCTGCCAACTGATTGACGCTCATGTTTCTCTTTACAAGCTCAATCTTTACTGCTTGGCACCATTCGTCTGATGGCGTATCAACACGCTCCGGCAGGCCGGTTGTTCCCAGCACTCCGTTGATCTTTTCAGCGATTGCCTGGTAGCTTGCGTTTGAATAACGCCCATTGATAACCTGGGAAACCACCGCATAACTGTAACCGATGCTCTCTGCAAGCTGTTTGAGCGACATATCCTTGTCAATCGCAGCCTTTCGCACATCCTTACCCCATTGTGATGTTTCCTTACGCATTTGAGTACCACTCCTTTCTCGCATTTGCTAATTATAGTGTTTACTTTTTGCTCGGCTGCGTGTTATAATAGAAGTAAATCTACTTACAAACTCGCAGACTTGCGGAAATACTATTCAATCGTGGCTCGCAACCTTGAAATTATTAGTATTTCATACTTATATAATACTTCGCGACTGCGAGTTTGTCAATAGATAGATACTCATTTACGAGATATTTTATTTTTTTGGAGGTAGCTTATGGAGATTATAGAACGCATCTACGAACTTTTGCATGATAAGGACAAACGAGCATACGAACTTTGTGAGAAACTTGACATCCGTACTTCCACAATGTCAACCTGGAAAGCACGTACCAACGATCCTCCAGCTAAATACATGAAAACAATAGCTGACTTCCTCGGTGTATCTCTTGACTATCTTCTTACAGGGCAAGAGGCTCCAGTCCGCAAGACTACTACGCCCGAAGAGGACGAACTTCTGGAGTTATTCCGCTCTCTTCCGGAAAACAAAAGATATGAATTTGTTGGAGAACTCAAAGGATTTCTGAGGGCATACACAGAGCCTCAGAAGTATCTTGACGAGGAAAAAAGATTATCAGTTTAGAATATTTCAGATGGTACCGGCTTAATCGCTGGTACTGAACAGGAGATGTGCCTATGAAAAATCATTACTTTACCCTGGCACTCAATGAGGAAAAGGCAGGGAATGAGCCAGCGGCTCTACTTCTCTACCTTTCTTCTTTTTGTGACAGCTTTAACTCCGGTGACACACGCCCTTATGGTACCGTCGCCAAAATCCGTATGCTGCAGAACCGTCTTTCTATTCCGGATCAGCAGTTATATTATATGCTGCACTCTTACGGACCTCTTTCTGATGCTGAGTGCAGGAAATTACTGTCAGACTCTATCAACGGCAACATATCTGGTATAAATGCCACCCTTGCTGCCTGTGGTAGCTGAGGAACGGAGGCAATATGGAATTACTAACCGGAAGTGAGGAATTTACCCTGCATGGGGAAAGTGCCGGAATGACCGTACTCAATTACTGGTCCTGGTCCTGCTCGGACTTATACGACAATACCATGCGTGGCGTAATGGCAGAATTTCTCGTATCTTCAACATTTAACAAGGGAATTGCCCCCGATACGCAAATGCGAACTAACTGGCTACCCTACGATGTAACCAGTCCAACCGGACGCAGGATTGAAGTAAAATCTGCCGCTTACATTCAATCCTGGACTCCCGAAGATGTTTTCTCCAAAATCGTATTCAATATTGGAAAAAAGGTCGCCTGGGATGGAACTACCTACGCCTCTGAACCTAAGCGTAATTGTGATTTATATGTGTTTTGCGTCTTTACCGCCCTTACACGGGATATTTCTGTCTTGAATTTAGACTATTGGGATTTCTATGTGCTGCCTACCTCTGTTCTGAACGAAAAGGTACCGGATCAGAAAAGCATAGTGCTGTCCTCCCTCCTTAAACTCGAACCAGTAAAGACCGACTATGCAGGACTTGCAGAAACAATCGAAACTATAAAACTGTAAAGGAAGTGATGCTATGAAATTGCCTAACGGTTACGGAAGTGTAACAAAACTTTCCGGGAATAGACGAAAACCATATCTGGCCCGTGTTACCCTCGGCTGGATTACCGATAAGGAAACTGGCAAGACCACGCAGAACCGGGTGCCGATTGGAACTTTCAAAACCAAAAAAGAGGCATTGCAGGCATTGGCCGAATACGGATCCAATCCCTACGATATTCAGAACGAAAACCTCACCCTGCAGGAACTATACCAACGCTGGACTGAGGCATACTTCCCTACCCTCGAAAGTGACTCGTCTGCCCGCACGATAACCTCTGCATGGAGGTACTGCCATGTTCTCTATGGTATGCGTGTAAAAGACCTCCGGGCAAGGCATATCAAAGGCGTAATGGAGGACGGCTACATAATCCAGGACCGGGGAAAGAATGCAGGACAAAAAACCTTTGCCTCTCCCGGAACAAAAGCCCGCATCAAATCCATGTTTAACCTCATGCTTGATTATGCCCTCGAATACGAACTTGTGAACCGGAACTTTGCCCGGACATTTGAACTCTCAGACGAGATCATCAAAGAAAAGGAAGAAAACCGGCGTAACCATATTCCATTTTCCGAGGACGAGCTGCAAACCCTTTGGGATAATGTCGGCTCCGTCAAATTCGTAGACTGGATCATCATACAATGCTATATGGGATGGCGTCCGCAGGAAATGGGAAAACTCCGTCTGGAGCATATCAACCTCGACGAACTCTATATTGTCGGTGGAATGAAAACCGATGCAGGCAAGAACCGTCTGGTACCGATACATTCCCGGATTATAGAACTTGTCCGGAAAAACTACGACTATGCCGTTGAACTCGGCAGCGACTTCCTGCTTAACGATCCGGACTCTCCTAAAGGCGGCATCAACATCTCCTATGACAAATATGCAGGACGCTTTATTAAAGTTATGGAGGCTCTGCACTTTAGCCAAGAACACCGCCCACACGATCCTCGCAACACCTTTGTTACCAGAATGAAAAAGGCCGGCGTCGATCCCCTTGTAGTCAAACGCCTTGTCGGTCACAAAATCAATGATGTAACCGAAAAAGTATATACCTACCGTGACCTCGACTGGCTCCGTGAGGACATCGAAAAAATGTCGTAACCCTTGTGGCTGCGGCATTTTCTTTGTCTCGACCTCTGCAAATTTTTGTTACCTACACCTTGTTACCTACTCGTTACCTACCGGATGCCTACCCTCCAAATTTTTGCACTTTTCACGACCTCTCACAGCAAATTTCCATTTTCCCATTTTGGGTATGAAAAAAGTACCGCAACCCCTAAGATTACGGTACTTTCAGCCTTTCGGCACTTTTATTGAAATAGGGTATATTTAGAATTTGCCAGCCTCGGCTGCTTCCTCAATCGAAACGGCAACCGCAACTGTCATACCAACCATTGGGTTGTTGCCTGCGCCAATCAAGCCCATCATCTCAACGTGTGCAGGAACGGATGAAGAACCGGCAAACTGCGCATCCGAATGCATACGTCCTAATGTATCCGTCATACCATAAGAAGCAGGGCCGGCTGCCATGTTATCCGGATGAAGGGTACGTCCTGTACCACCACCGGAAGCAACAGAGAAATATTTCTTACCCTGCTCAATACATTCTTTCTTATATGTACCGGCTACCGGATGCTGGAATCTTGTCGGGTTCGTGGAGTTACCGGTAATGGATACATCCACACCCTCTTTATGCATGATTGCCACACCTTCCGGCACGGAATTTGCACCATAGCAGTTTACCTTGGCGCGAAGTCCCTCGGAATAAGACTTGCGGAATACTTCCTTGACTTCATTCGTATATGGGTCATACTCTGTCTCAACAAAGGTAAATCCATTGATACGGGCAATAATCTGAGCAGCATCCTTTCCTAAACCGTTCAGGATCACACGAAGAGGCTCCTTACGAACCTTGTTTGCCTTCTCTGCAATACCGATTGCTCCCTCTGCTGCTGCGAAAGACTCATGGCCTGCTAAGAATGCAAAGCACTTGGTCTCCTCCTCAAGCAGCATCTTACCTAAATTACCATGTCCAAGACCAACCTTACGGGTATCTGCAACGGAACCCGGAATACAGAAAGCCTGAAGACCTTCACCGATGGCTGCTGCTGCATCTGCTGCTCTCTTACAGCCCTTCTTGATCGCGATTGCAGCGCCTACCGTGTATGCCCAGCAAGCGTTCTCAAAACAAATTGGCTGGATTCCCTTAATCTGATTATATACATCTAAACCAGCATCCTTCGTAATCTTCTCTGCTTCTTCGATAGAGGAGATACCGTAGCTGTTAAGTACTTCATTAATCTTATCAATTCTTCTTTCATATGATTCAAATAATGCCATTCTCTCGTTACCTCCTTCTATTATTTCGCAATCTCTTTGTCTGTACGCGGATCAATTAACTTCACTGCATCATCTACTCTGCCGTACTGTCCACAAGACTTGTCATATGCTGTATTTGGATCATCGCCCTTCTTGATGAAATCGGTCATCTTACCAAGATTCACAAACTTGTAACCGATGATTAAATCCTCTGCATCCAAAGCAATTGCGGTAACATAACCCTCTGCCATCTCCAAGTAGCGAGGTCCTTTCTTGAGCGTACCATACATGGTACCAACCTGTGAGCGAAGGCCTTTTCCCAAATCCTCAAGACCAGCTCCTACCGGAAGACCATCCTCGGAAAATGCGCTCTGTGTACGCCCATAAACAATCTGAAGGAATAACTCTCTCATAGCCGTGTTAATTGCATCACATACCAAGTCAGTATTCAATGCCTCCATAACGGTCAAGCCCGGAAGAATCTCTGCGGACATAGCTGCGGAATGAGTCATGCCAGAACATCCGATCGTCTCAACCAAAGCCTCCTGAATGATACCCTCCTTTACATTCAGTGTCAGCTTGCAGGCGCCCTGCTGCGGCGCACACCAACCGATACCGTGTGTTAAACCGGAGATATCCTTTACTTCTTTTGCCTGTACCCATTTTGCTTCCTCAGGGATTGGCGCACAGCCATGATGAACACCCTGTGCTACCGGACACATGTTTTCTACTTCCTGTGAATAAATCATGTTGAAACTCCTTTCAAATATAAAATTTCCGGCACGTCCTACGCATAAGACTGTGTTTTCCCTGCAACAGAAAACCGTATGCCGTAACTGTTTACATTTTCTCATATCTCGACAAAAAAATCTAGTCCTAAATTGGTTAATTTATCCAGCTTCTTTCATTTTTTCGGCATTTCAAGTATAATATATAGGTAATTGTGAATTTCTGCTATGTTACAGTTATGTAACAAAAGAAAAAAGGAAGCATTTCTCAATTGCATAAAATATGATAAGCACTTCAGAAAAATGGAGGTTCCCTATGAATACAATTGACTTACATGTACATTCCACTGCATCGGATGGTTCGTTTACGCCTACAGAGGTTGTCGAACTTGCACACAACGCAGGTCTTACTCATTTTGCGCTCACAGACCATGACACCGTAGACGGGGTCGCTGAGGCAATAGCCGCCGGCAGCCGCCACGAAGACCTTGAAGTTATCCCGGGTATTGAACTCTCATGTTACTACAACAACCGTGAAATCCACATTGTCGGACTGTTCGTCAATTATAAAGACCCGGAGTTTTTAGAGGCGCTAAAAGCATTGAAACAGGCAAGAATTGACCGGAACGTGCAAATGATACAAAAATTCGTGGATGCCGGCATCCCCCTTACAATGGAAGAACTCTTACATGGCAATGCAAACAGTGTCATTACGAGAGCCCATTTTGCAAGAGTTTTAGTAGAAAAGGGCATCTGCGCCAATAAATCAGAAGCCTTTGATAAATATTTGGGCATTGGCTGTCCCTTTTACCTCGCAAAACCAAAGGTGACTCCGGAGCATGTAATCGGACTGATTCAAAATGCCGGCGGAACGGCAATTCTTGCGCATCCATATTCCTATCAGTTTTCCAAATCCGAATTGGAACGGCTGTTAGACGAGACATTAATCCCATTAGGGCTTGCCGGAATGGAATGTTACTATTCTACCTATGATTCCGGGCAGACCCAGGAGCTTAGAAGTATCGCATTTGCCAGAAACCTGCTTGTCTCCGGAGGTTCTGATTTCCACGGCGCTGTAAAACCTGATATTGCCATTGGAACCGGCAGGGGCAGCCTGCGGATTCCCGACACATTATTGCAGCCGATTTTAGAGTACCGCAGACACAACGCATAAGCTGCCACACAAAAAGGCAAATGCTGCCGCTATGAAACGACAGCATTTGCCTTTTATCTCTTTGTTTTCAGGAATCCTTACTCTCTTCCTCGTCTCTTTCCACCTCTGCGATAGCATTCTTATGCATCGGAATCCGGCAGTTTTTGTTGTTACCAAATTCAACAATCACTGTATCATCCACAACATCTAACACAACTCCGTAAAAACCGCCTGTCGTCATGATGTTGTCACCCGGCTGAACAGAATTTCTCAAATCATCCATCTTTTTTTGCTGCTTTTTCTGCGGACGGATAATGATAAAATACATAATTCCGACAATAAACACAAGCTCCATAATCAACATGATCCAGCTTCCGGCTGTCTGTCCCTCCATAGCCGCTGTCTGGTCTGCCAATACCATTGATAACGCTGATAACATAATAAAATCCTCTTTTCTTTTTATTTCTTTCTGTTTTCCTTATTCTCCCTGGTTAAATCCATCAAGCCGCATCTTCTTATATTCCTGATACCGCCCCTGCTCAATGGCTTCCCGAATCTCACTCATCATATTATTATAAAAATGCAAATTATGCAAGACACAAAGTCTCATTCCAAGCATTTCTTTCGCTTTTAACAAATGGCGGATATACGCTCTCGAATAATTGCGGCACGCCGGACAATGACACTCCTCGGAAACCGGTCTGCTGTCAAGCTCGTATTTCGCATTAAAAAGATTCAGTTTGCCATGATTCGTATATACATGTCCATGCCGTCCATTCCGGCTTGGATAGACACAATCAAAGAAATCCACGCCTCTGTCTACCGCCTCTAATATATTGGATGGCGTTCCGACTCCCATCAAATAGGTAGGTTTCTGTTCCGGAAGATATGGAACCGTCTCTTCAATGATATGATACATCTCCTCATGGCTTTCCCCGACTGCAAGCCCGCCAATCGCATAACCTTCAAGATTCATCTCCGATATCCGCTTTGCATGTTCAATCCGAATATCCGCCAGGATGCCTCCCTGATTGATTCCAAAAAGCCACTGTTCCCTGTTAATCGTATCTTCTAAGGAGTTCAGCCTTGCCATCTCTGTCTTACAACGCGCAAGCCATCTTGTAGTCCGCTCAACGGAATTTTCAATGTAGGCACGGTCTGCGGTGCTTGGCGCACACTCATCAAATGCCATCGCAATGGTAGATGCAAGATTCGACTGAATCTGCATACTTTCCTCCGGACCCATGAAAATCTTTCGTCCGTCCACATGGGAGTGAAACCAGACGCCTTCTTCTTTAATCTTTCGCAACCCTGCTAGGGAAAATACCTGAAACCCACCCGAATCAGTAAGGATCGGTTTGTTCCAGTTCATAAATTTATGAAGCCCCCCCAACTGCTTTATCACTTTATCACCCGGTCTGACATGCAAATGATAGGTATTGGAAAGCTCTACCTGCGTTCCAATCTCCTGTAAATCTGCTGTGGACACTGCGCCTTTGATCGCGGCCGCTGTTCCCACATTCATAAAAACCGGCGTCTCTATTGTACCGTGTACGGTTGTAACCGTTGCACGTTTTGCATTTCCATCTTTGTTTTTAATCTGATACATAGCCTGCCCTTTCCAAATTACACTGTTCTCCATTATACTTTCCTTTTGATAACTTGTAAACCTTTCTTTTCACATGCCGCTGCCAGTCTCTAAAGATTTCCAGGCTTTCATCCGATATATAAATTGGTTAGATTGGAGCTTGATAAACACTTTTTCAATTGTGATACACATTGGTTAGACTGGTATACATTGCGTATCACGCAATTGCAGCAATGCAGTATGAACAGGTAAATAATATCTGCAATAAGAAAGGGTGACGGATATGAAAATCAATTCAAGTTCAATCAATATGAACACAGGGCGGTTCTACACACAGAGTACGGAAACAACCAACACTGTAACCGTTCAAAACACAAAAGGAGTCTATCAGACTTCTACTTCCTTTTTACAAAGCTATTCGCAATTCAGCCAGACTGCGTTGTCCGGTAAATCATCCAAACAGTATGACACTTACTTACGCTCGAATGCTTCGGAGGATGATGCCACGCCAACTGCTTCTGACCTCTATACCAATATGCCCGGGGCAACTATAAACCTTATAGATGCGCGTTCTGCAATGGATAATTTCCGGCTGCGGTTCATCGAACGATTAGAACAGTTAATGGAGCGGATCAGACAGCAGCTTCTCGGTCATGGCAGTTATCAGGCACAGTATCAGAGTGTTCTGGGTGGAAGTTACTCGGCTTCTTCCTCTGAATTACAGGTACAACAGATGGATACCTATATTGTCGATCTGACAACAGTTTCCTCACAGCCTGGAACCATTTGGAATATTCAGACCAGATCCACGACAAAGCAAAGCGAGGCAGAAACTACCACCTTTGACGGTAAAGGAACGGTACAGACAGCAGACGGTCGAAGCATCGACTTTAATATTTCCATGAAGATGAGCCGGGCTTTCATGCAGGAAACCTCCACACTGAAAGAAAATACACAGTATATTTTAACCGATCCGCTTGTGATCCAGTTAGAGGATGCTCCCGATACGATCAGCGACCAGAAATGGTTCTTCGATATTGATGGAGACGGCAGGAAAGAGGAGATTTCCCAGCTTGCAAAGGGAAATGGTTTTCTCGCCTTAGATGAAAATGAAAACGGCATCATTGACAATGGAAAGGAATTGTTCGGAACCCAGTCCGGCAACGGTTTTGAAGACCTCGCAGCCTATGACGAGGACGGAAATGGATGGATTGATGAGAATGATGCGGTCTATTCCAAATTAAAAATCTGGACGAAGGATGCCTCCGGCAATGATAAACTAATGGACTTGAAGCAGGCAGATATCGGCGCTATCTATTTAGGTTATGCGAATACGGAATTTACGCACAAGTCATTAGATACGAATGAAACCCAGGCAGTTGTCAGACAGACCGGTGTTTATCTCCGGGAATCTACCGGAGCTGCCGGAACCATACAGCAGATTGATTTTGCCACGGGAAAATCCCAGTCGGCATAAATTCCAAACACGCAAGAATAAAGCTGCCATATTTTGGTAAAACAAAATATGGCAGCTTCTTTTATGACTCTTATTCATTGCGGATTGCCGCCAACGGACTTAATTTTGTTGCACGCTGCGCCGGGAAAAATCCCGCAACCATACCAATAATGGTGGAAAAAATAATTGCCAGCAACACGAGCCACGGCGGTATCCGGGAAATACTGGCTCCCTCTGCCAAATCCATGCTCTCACCCACAAAAGACGGGGCAACCTGATTGACGACCATGGATAGCAAATAACTTAATCCGATTCCCGCCAAACCACCTAAAAAACCAATAAATGCTGCCTCTGATAAGAACATGGAACGAATATTCCCCAGTCCACAGCCTAACACCTTCATGATTCCGATTTCTTTTGTCCGCTCATAAATGGACATTGTCATCGTATTGGCGATACTGATTGCAGCCACCAACATGGAAACAGCGCCAATACCGCCTAAAACCGCCTCAATAATCATAAACTCTTTCTCTATCTCTTCCAGCCATTCCTTATTCGCCTCCGCACGGTATCCCATACTTTGTATCGTTTGGAGAACATCCTCCACATTGTTTGACTCATCCACCTTGACAGTAATCTGGCTGTATTTCAAGTCACGGTAAGGCTTTCCATCCCGGTCGGTTGGCTGCCCCGGAATCACCTCATTTAAGGAATAGTTTTGCTTTAAAAAATCTTTTAATACATCAAGCCGCGTGTAACAGTAATAGGAATATTCCGAATAACTCTCCGCATCTCCTGCCGTCACCCCGGTCACCTTAACCGGAACACGCTTCATGGACGGCGAAAAATAACTGTAACTCATACTATCATCTTCATATTCTTCCCGGAAAAAATCATCAGAATCATCCTCATCCATACTGAAATCTTCCTCTGTGCCAAAGTTATCCTCATTCTCATTTTCATTATCCTCTGAAGACAAGGCAAAGGTGGGATCCGAATATCCTCCTGTGTCAGACCTGTCATTATCCATGTTATCTGCCGTATAGGATTCTTCCTTTTCGATTCCGCCTACCATTGGCGTTGTCAACATATCTACATTTGGCAGTTCATCCGACTCGTAATACGTCCACTCTCCTGTTGCCACATCCATAAATTCCGTGATAACCTGATTCCCCGCAATCATGCTGAGCGTTCCGCCTGCCTGCGGCAGTTCTCCCTGTTCCAATTCAATATTTGCCAGATATTCATCTGAAACGCCTATAATCGTGAACATATTCTCATACTTACCCGCCTGCACAGGCATGCTGTACCAGATCTGCGGCTCCACCTTTTCCACATGGTCGATACCGTAAAACAGCTCTATCGTACTGTCGCTAAGCAGTAAATCGTCTGTGCCATAATCCGCATCCGAAGATACCATGATTTCGGTCAGACCGCCAGCCGTTCCCACCTGCTCCAACATTGACTCCCGAAGTCCGATACCGAGCGAAAGCATCACCACAATGGAGGCGGTACCAATAATAACGCCTAATACTGTCAGCACAGTCCGCGTCTTACGGCGCCACAGATTCATCAGGCTCATTCCCAGGATATCAGAAATCTTCATTTTCTATATCATCCTCTCCATATTCATCCTCATCATCAAACAGTTCTGCTTCCTTCTTTTTCTTTCGTCTCACAATCAGCACAATCACCACGACAATCAATATGATTCCAAGAATTGACAGGAGTATGATCAGCCATATCGGGAATTCCTCCTCCGAGTCCTCAAAATCAACTTCTTCGTCTCCACCCATGTCTGACATGTAATCCTCTCCAACCAGACAATCCATTTCCTGCTCAAATTTTCCCGCAGTTCCCTCCGCATCCTCGTAAGTGATAATCACTTTAATTTTACCGGAATCCGAATTATCCTTTTCACCAGTGAGATTTAAAGTCGCATAAGCAGAGGATGATGCCGCAATATTACCGACATAACTGTCCTCACCGGTAACGGCAGGATCGTCAACCGAAACCATCACGTTATAGACACCTGCATTCCCCTGGTTATTAATGGTAAACATCAGACTTCCTTCCATGCCTACGCCAATCATTTCCGGTGACATGGATGCATCCGTAACCGCCAGTTTTACTTCCTGGTATACCGGGATGGATAAGCTGTCACTTGAAGTAAAGGAATTGCCTTTTCCATCATCAAAATCCCCCTTTACAACGAGGGAATAATTTTTCTGTGCGAGGTCGGAAGATGTCTTCATCTCAATCTTCAGATCTCCCGTCTTATCCGGCTCAATCTTTTCAACAAAGACTGCACTGGAGCCTGATGTCGGCAGAAAGCTTCCCGCTTCATTGCCGATTAAAAATTTGCCATTGCACACAGCAGTTGACTTGGAGGTGTTTCTCAAATGAATCGTAATGGTAAACGTCTCTCCCGCCATGATTTTTTCCGGTTTCGTGTCATAACCTGTAATCAAAAGCTTTGGCGCCGATACTTCTCCGGAGGAATCGCTGTCATCATCTCCACTGGAACCCCCGCTATACGAAGATCCACCGCCATCTCCATCTCCGTCGTCATCATCATCATCTCCACCGGTGTTTCCGTTGTTCGTACCGCTTCCGCTGTCCGTCTGCTGGGTGGTTTTTCCCTCAAAATGGATATTTATCGTCTTTATCACATAATAGTCAACCCACGTCTCATCAGACAGCTTACTGTATTCACAGACAAACCGTATGCTCTGGTATCCTGTTTCCAGATCCGACCTTGCCTTCAACGAAAAGGCAGTCTTCATGCTCTTTTGCTTTTCTTCATCCGTACCGGCAGATGCCACTTTATATGCATCCCCGCTTGTCTCAAACGGAAATGCGGTATCAATGACCGGATACACGCTTTTTAACTTAATATTCTGGGTATCACTGGATGTCACTGTAAAAGACACATCCTGTTTTTTTCCTGCTTTGACGGAAATGGCATCTTTTACACTGATGCCAATATCCGAATTCTTTCCAAGTTTGCCGTTGGCATCCACATTGTCGCTGCCCGACTCTGTAGCAGCCGCAGCATCCGTGGCGTTTGCCACAGGAATGCCTGTCGGCAGGGAAATCGCCAGTGAAGAACACAATAAAGCCATCATCAGTGTTTTTCTCATTCTATCTTTCTTACTTGTCCATCGTTTCATAATTCTTCGTCCTCCACTGTCTTTGTTCTATCCTCTATATTGACAATCTTGCCATCCACAATACGAATCACCTTATCCGCAACCGCAGCAAGACTGTTATCATGCGTAACCATCACCAGTGTCTTTTTGTGTTCATTTACAACCTTCCGCATCAATGCCATCATATCCTTAGATGTTCTCGAATCCAGGTTACCGGTCGGCTCGTCGGCAAACATAATCTTGGGATCCACTACGAGCGCCCTCGCCATGCCGACCCGCTGCTGCTGTCCGCCTGACATCTGGGTTGGTTTATGTTTTGCATGTGCTTTCAGACCCACCAGTTTCAACATTTTCATCGCCTTTTTCAGCCTGTACTGCTTGGGCATCCCCCGAAATGACAGGGGCAAGGCAACATTTTCCAATGCATTCAGCGTTCCCAGCAGATTGAAAGACTGAAAAATAAATCCCACATTCTCCCTCCGGAAACGAACCAGCTTGTTCTCATTCATCTTCTCGATATGATGCCCCGCTATCACAATCTCACCCTTCGTCGGCTTTTCCAATCCTGCCAGCATATTGAGAAGTGTGGACTTACCGGATCCGGATGTACCGACAATTGCGCAAAATTCCCCTTCATAAACCTTAAAGTCCACTCCGTTTAATGCCCGAACCTTCGTCGTACCCACTTTATAGATCTTATGCAGATTCTTAACCTCTATAATAACCCTTCTGCCGTCCGTCATGCTCGCGTCATCCGCTGTACCGAAAGGTACGGATTCCAATTGTTCACTTGATGTATCTGTATATTCCAAACCGTTAACCTCCAACTAATCCTTTGTGATTATATCACATTTTGGAGCAATAAAAAGATTTTTATAGATTATTCACACTTTTTTAAGATTTGCCTTCAGACTCTCAATCTCATCAAGCCACAGCGCGGCGCATGCATCCGATGGCATCCGCAAATCTCCTCTCGGTGAAAGCGATACCGTACCAACTTTCGGACCATCCGGCACACAGGAGCGCTTAAACTGCTGTGAAAAGAATCTCTTGTAAAATATCTCCATCCATTTTATCATAATCTCTTCTGTGTACACTCCGTGAAATGCAAGCTGCGCCAGGCGGAAAATTTTCGCAGGCGCAAATCCAAAACGAAGCATATAATATAAGAAAAAGTCATGCAGTTCATACGGCCCTACGATATCCTCTGTCCTCTGCGCAATTTCTCCGTGTTCCGGCGGCAGCAGTTCCGGACTGACCGGAGTTTCCAGCACATCATAAAGCACTTTCGCCGTTTCTTTGTCTGCCTCATCTGCATAACAGCCCACAAGATACCGCACTAATGTTTTCGGAACGGACACATTGACTGCATACATTGACATATGGTCGCCATTGTAGGTTGCCCATCCCAATGCCATCTCTGACATATCACCGGTTCCAATCACCAGTCCGTTATATTTGTTTGCAAGATCCATCAAAATCTGGGTGCGCTCTCTTGCCTGTCCGTTTTCATAGGTAATATCATGAACCCCTTCATCTTGTCCAATGTCCTTAAAATGCTGTCGGACTGCATCTACAATGGATATCTCCTTAAGGGTCGTTCCCAGAGAACGCGCAAGCTGCAAGCCATTGTGATAGGTGCGATCCGTAGTTCCAAAACCGGGCATCGTAACCGTTAAAATATCCCTGCGATCCATCCCAAGCAAATCATAGGCTTTCACTGTCACAATCAGCGCCAGTGTGGAATCCAGTCCACCGGAAAGACCGATTACAGAGGTTTTACAACCAGTATGCACAAGACGTTTTCTAAGACCCATCGCCTGTAAGGTCAGTATTTCCTCGCACCGCTGCTTTTTGACCTGCTCCTTAGATGGAACAAATGGCGTTTTCGGGAATACACGGGTAAGTTTCGTCTCCTCGAACCGGAAGGAAATCTTCTGCCGGACATACTCGCTATGCCCATTTGTATCCACCCTTCCCTGACCAAATGTTGTCATCTTTCTCCGCTCTGCCGCAAGCCTTTTCACATCCAGCTCCGTAACCGTAAGCTCATGTGTAAACAATTTCGACTCCGCTAAAATACTGCCGTTCTCCGAAATCACTCCATGTCCGCTATATACCAGATCCTGTGTCGATTCATCATTTCCGGCATCGGCATAAATATAACCTGCCATGAGTTTTGCCGACTGCATGGCGACTAAATTTCTGCGGTATGCCGGCTTTGTGGCAAGTTCATCACTCGCAGATGGGTTGCAGATTACCGTGGCGCCACATAGCGCATGCCTGATGGAAGGAGAATCCGGCACCCACAAATCCTCACAGACTTCCCCTGCAATTACAAGTTCCGGCAGTTGTTCACACTGCAATAAAATATCCGTTCCAAAAAATACATCGCCATCATAGCCCGGAATATGGACTACAAATGCCTCCTCCGGTCCCGGCGTGAAATGTCTTGCCTCATAAAATTCCTGATAATTCGGCAGATTTCTCTTGGGAACAAGACCTAAAATCTGCCCGCCCTTACAAAAAGCAGCCACATTGTAAAGCCGGTTTAAATACGCAAAGGGAAATCCCACCACAAAAAGGAGATCCAGATCCTTTGTCTGCTCCAATAACCTGAGAATCTCCCTCCTGCATGCCTGTACAAGCGTGTCCTGCAAAAACAAGTCACCACAGGTATAGCCGGAAATACAAAGCTCCGGAAATACCAAAAGCTTCACCCCTAAAGCCTCTGCTGCCCTTATATTGTCTAATATCTGTTCTCCATTATAACCGCAGTCTGCCACTTTTTGCTTTGGGGAAGCGGCGGCAACCTTCACAAATCCATCCTTCACAAGACACATCCTCCTAAACCTAACTCTTATTCCTGCCTTATTTTTGTTCAATCACATCTGCCATATCGTACATGCCTGCCGGTTTTCCTGCCATGAATTTGGCAGCTTCAATCGCGCCCTTTGCGAAAACAGACTTAGAATATGCTGTGTGGTTAAACGAAATCACTTCATCTGTACCTGCAAAAATCACATCATGCACGCCTACAATCGTGCCGCCCCGCACTGCTGAAATACCGATCTCCTTATCCGGTCTTTGCTCACTGCGCCCGCTTCTGTCGTATACATAACTGTATTCATTGCCTAATGCCTCATTCACCGAATCTGCAAGGGCTAATGCCGTTCCGCTTGGCGCATCCTTCTTCAGCCGGTGATGCTGTTCTACCACTTCAATATCATATCCGGCAGGGCCAAATACCTTTGCCGCATCCTTTAAAAGTTTCAGCAGGGTATTAATGCCAAGCGACATATTTGCCGATTTTAAAATCGCAGTCTCCCGGCTTGTCTCGGATACCTTTGAAAGCTGCTCCTTTGTAAGCCCCGTGGTACAAAGCACAACAGGAAGCTTCTTTTCCCTGCTGTAGTCAAGCAGCGCATCCACTGCGGCTGCGGCTGCAAAATCCACGATCACATCTGCATCTATATCACAGGCAGCAATACTGGAAAACACCGGATATCCGTTATCCCGGTTATCCACGATATCAATCCCCGCAACAATCTCTATCTCCTTATCCTTTGTGACAAGCTCTGTAATCACCTGTCCCATATAGCCATTACAGCCATGCATAATCATCTTAACCATTCTTTTATCCTCCTGTTATTTATAGTATTTATCTTATTATGCAAAAATGGAGAGGAAAACATTCCCCTTTCCTCTCCATTTCAGGTAATTATTATACGAGTTTTACGCCATATTCTGACATTGCTTTTTTGATTTTTTCCACACTTGCCGGCTCTGCCTCTGTCATCGGCATTCTGACATATCCGTTACAAAGACCTGCAAGCTCTACCGCTTTCTTAACCGGAATCGGATTTACCTCACAGAACAGCGCATCACAGAGATCAATTGCCTTAAGCTGCAATGCAAGCGCGCCTGCCACATCACCCTCTAAATATTTTGCCACCAGATCGTGAGTATCCTCCGGAATAATATTCGCTGTTACAGAAATCACGCCTTTTCCGCCTAATGAAAGCAGCGGAACAATCTGGTTATCATTGCCGGAATAAATATCAATACAGCCATCTGCTAACTGTGCTAACTTTGCCACCTGTGAAATATCACCGGAAGCCTCCTTGATTGCCACTACATTTTCATTCTGCTTTGCAATTGCAACCGCAGTTGCCGGCTGGATATTGCACCCCGTTCTTCCCGGAACATTGTACATAATAATGGGAATGTCAACCGCCTGTGCAATGGTACTATAATGCCGGATTAAACCATTCTGGGTTGCCTTGTTATAATACGGTGTCACAATCAGAAGCGCATCCGCCCCAACCTTTTGTGCAGCCTGTGAAAGCTTTACCGCAGTCTCTGTACAGTTTGAACCTGTTCCCGCAATAACCGGAATCCTTTTATTTACATATTCGCAGCACTTTTGGATTACGTCCATGTGCTCCTCCTCTGTCATCGTGGAAGCCTCCCCGGTTGTACCGCAAATTACAATGGCATCTGTTTTATGTGTCACATGGTACTCAACCAAAGACTTTAACTGCCCGTAATCCACACTTCCATCTTCCTTAAATGGTGTTACTAATGCAACTGCTGATCCTGTAAAAATTGCCATAGCTCTTTCTCCTTTTCCACTTATGTATTATTATATTCCATTACGATAAGACCATTCCACGGGAATTGCCTGTAATGTAAAAACGCTTCATCGGCAGGTGCCAATGAAGCATTATCCATTCTTCATTTTGTAGCACTCCACCATTATGATGTTGCTCTTTCTTAAAAGCCTCTCACAACTTATCGGTGACAGACATACAGCTCTTAACTGCACATCCAGACAAAACATTCATAAGGAAATGTTCCTCTTCGGCACGAACCCCTTTCACAGCCGATCAACTGACCTTACTCATCCTGACTGCTACTCTTGGTACATGCGCCTCTACACTTTGACGAAACGTCTTAATCTATTAACTTTTAAAATGATACCATCTTATCCCCACGCTGTCAATCTTTATTCTGCATTCAATGGTACACATTCTTTTGTTCCTTAATTAATTGGCCTCAATACACGAAAGAAGGGTTGCATACCGCTTTAACTTATCCGGACAGTTTCTTCCTGTCAGAATCAGGTCAACCTTACCCTTTGCGGCATTTAAAAGCTCCTCGATATCTTCCACATATAAGATATTATAATCCAAAAGACCTAACACTTCATCCAAAATAACGACATCTGAGCTTCCTGTATCAATGACTTTCTTTGCATAATGAAAGCTGTTCTTTGCCTTTGCTCTTTGTTCTTCTCTCTCCTCATATGACAGTTGTCCATAAGGCTTTAAACTGTTCTCAAATGTAAAAAAATTAATCTCATCAAATTGACTCAGCATACTGTAATCTGCGTCGGTTCCTTTTAAAAACTGCACAATCGTCACGGTTTCGCTGTTCCCTGCCGCTTTTACTGCCAGTCCCATCGCTGCTGCGGTTTTCCCATATCCCACACCGTAAATTATATGCACATTCTTCATATCCTCTACCTCATATTTTCATTCATTCCAGCCGGTTATCATATCCTGTACAGGTTCCCTGACAAATAGCTTTTCCCACATTATTCCAACATATGCAGGTTAAAATTTACTAAGAATACGATTTATCCTAGCATAAATGAACAAAAAATGCAATGTTTATTCCAAACACTCCATTTTACTTACGGAAACCTCGTAAGCGACTCTGTTTATCACCTCGTCATTTTCCAATTTCTTCTGGTACTCACGGCTCTGGATTCTGCCCCAGACTGCCACATGTTCACCAACATCAAGCTTTCCGGCAAATCTCGCATTTCGTCCCCAGCAAATGCAGGGAATATAATCAGACTTGCCATAGGCACGGTTTACAGCCAACAGCACATCCGCAATCTCCCGCCCAAGAGGAGTCATACGGTAAATCGGCGCCTTGCAAATATAACCGTCCAAATATATCTGATTTGGATGCTGCATTTCATCCGTTTCACTCAAAATGTTCAGTTCCCGCACAAATAAGGAAAGAATCAGCCTGTTTTTTGTCTCTTCATGTTTGTTGTAGGACCGGAATTGCCCCTTTGCCTCAATCTTCTCTCCTAAATGTGACTGCTCAACATCAATCAAACGGTCGGACACCATAAGCGGAATCACATCCGTCGCATCACTCAGACGATTTACCAGTAAATCCACCATATAAAATCCTTCACCGAAGATCTCATGGCTAAAGGTAAACTCCGAAATAATCTCACCTGCCACTACTGCCTGATTGTTGCTTAATACTTTTTCTGTCATTTTCTTTCTCCTTCCATGTACCTTAAACATCTGATTTCACAATAAATGCAAACCACTAAATCTTGTATGTATTTGGTTCCTAAACATTTATTATGTACTATATCTTAGTACAGAAAGTCGATTTATAGAACGGGGATTTTTTTTCTAAAAACATCTAGTTTTGTCGAGGTGTGGGGTATCTTTGTCGCATTGCCTCATACATTAGTACAGTAGAGGCTGTAGCGGCATTCAACGATTCCACTTTGCCCAGCATGGGAATCCATATTTTCTGATTTACTGCCTCTAAAAGCTCAATTGTCAGACCATTTCCCTCATTCCCAATGGCGAAAACTGTCGCTTTTTTATAATCCTGGTCGTAAAAACTTGTTCCCTGTAAATGAGCGCCAAACGTCGCAAATCCGAATGCATTGAGCTTATTCATCCATTCGACAAGATTTTCCACATAACAAAACGGCACACGGAAAACCGAACCCATCGTAGAGCGGATCACCTTTGGATTATAGACATCCACCGTATCCCGGCTCATCAAAATCCCTGTCACTCCGGCTCCCTCTGCCGTGCGGATAATGGTTCCAAGATTTCCGGGATCCTGTAGATTTTCCAATACTAAAATGAGTGGTGGCGTCTGCCCTTCCCGGTTCCGGTCTTTGTCTAACCCGCACACATCTTCCGGCTGATAGTGCATTCTCCGCACTACACTCACTACTCCCTGTGGCGACTTCGTATCCGTGATGGCATCCATTACATGGTCGGCTACCAGCTCATAGTCCATCTGCTCCAACCGATTGCCATTCTTCTCATAAAACCCCTTTGTCACATAGGTCTCCAGCATCTGCCCTGCCGGAATCTCCATGAACATCCTAAGTCCTTCCACAAGAAATACGTCTGCCCTGCGCCTCTCTTTGGCACTCTTCGCATATTTTATCATATTTTTAATTTTTCCATTCGAGGTACTCGTTATCATGGTACTCTCCCGTCTCACTTTTTATTAACGAACGGCTGCCATATTCAGCCTGTCATCCATTGCAAGCACCCTGCCATCGCCAAGCAGCTCCTTCAACTCCTTAAAAAGCGCTTCGCCAACTGACACATTAAACTGCCTGCCAAGCTCCTTGCGCTGCTTCTCCTGTTTCAGGCAGACTGTCACAGCGCTATCGCCCGGGTATCGGTCTAATATTTCATAAAGCTTCTGTTCCTGCTGCGTATAAGCTTCTTTATTCTCACATTGCAGATAGACTTTCTTTGGAACCTGCTCAAACGGCACCAGCTTTTCCAGCAGCAGTTTTGCCTCTTTTTCATTAACGGATGCCCTTCCATATGCAAAAATCTTCGCATCCTGCTCTAAATACTGCCGGTATTGTTCATATTTTTTTGGAAATACGACCACTTCTACCGACCCATATAAATCTTCCAAAGTAATAAATGCCATATTCTGGTTATTCTTCGTCAGTTTCACGGTTTTTCCGGCAATCATGCCGCCAATCGTGTAAAACACCTGATCCTTTGCCTTTGTCTGGGAACGATTTTCCTCTATTCCGATTTCATCCTCTGCTTCTTCGATCAAAAAGTCTTCCGTAGTCGCATCCACATTTTTACTCATAAGCTGCTCGTAATCGTCAAGCGGATGTCCACTGACATAAAATCCGACCACTTCTTTCTCATTTGCAAGCAGTTCCATTTTATCATACTCAGACACATCCGGATAAACCACCTCAAAATCCTTCTTTTCCTCCTCACCGAGAAAATCAAGCAGTGACATCTGTCCGGACATGGCAGATTTGCGCTCCTGGTTCACGGAATCAATAATCTGCACATAGACCATCATCATCTGCCTTCTGTTCACCCCAAAGCAGTCAAAGGCTCCTGACTTGATAAAGCTTTCAATCGTCCGCTTATTAACCTCTTTACCCGACAAACGGCTGATAAAGTCCTTCAGGCTCTTATATTTCCCATTTGCATTCCGTTCCTCCACCACTGCATCAATCACAGATTTGCCCACACTCTTAAGCGCGGTCAGCCCATAACGGATGCCCTTTTCACACACGGAAAAATCGCTGTACCCCTCATTGATATCCGGCGGCAAAATGGAAATCCCAAGCTGCCGGCATTCAATAATGTATTTGGAAAGCTTTGCAGGATGATCGAGCGTAGTGCTGATAAGCGCCGCCATAAATTCTTTTGTATAGTGCGCTTTCAGGTATGCAGTCTGGAATGTCACAACACTGTATACCACACCGTGGGATTTGTTAAATGCATATTCGGCAAAGGTAATCATCTCATCAAAGATTTTGTTTGCTACCGCCTCACTGATTCCATTATTGATACATCCCGGAACATGTTCTTTCTCGTTGCCATATACAAAATTCTGACGTTCCTTTTTCATGACATCCGCTTTCTTTTTTGCCATTGCGCGCCGCACCAAATCGCTTCGTCCCATAGTATAGCCGGCAAGCTCCATAACGATCTGCATAACCTGCTCCTGATAAACAATGCAGCCGAAGGTTGGTTCTAATATTTTCTGAAGCTGCGGACAGTCATAATGAATACTCTCCGGATGCTCCCTGTTTTTTAAGTAAACCGGAATAAAATCCATCGGTCCCGGACGGTACAGTGAAATTCCTGCTGTCAGATCTTCTATATTACGCGGCCTTAAACCCTTCATAAAGCTTTTCATGCCATTGCTTTCGACCTGGAAGATACCATCTGTCTGCCCGGAACTTATCAAATCATAAGCCTGTTCATCTGTCATATCTAAATGGGCAATATCTATATCTATTCCCTGGCTTTCCTTCACATTTCGGACAGTATCCCGGATGACGGTCAAATTACGAAGACCCAGAAAATCCATCTTTAACAGTCCAAGTTCCTCAATCGGATCTTTTTCAAACTGTGTTGTAACCGCATTTTCCGTACCGAGGAACAGCGGAACATATTCCCAGATTGGCTGTTGTCCAATCACAACACCCGCAGCATGTGTGGATGCATTTCGCTTTAATCCCTCTAGTTTTTGTGCCATATCAAGCAGATACCGGACATCTGAATCCTCCTCATATGCCCGTTTTAACTCCGGAACCATTTGTATTGATTCCGAAATTGTGATTTTGGCGCCGTTTTTTCCCATAGGAATCATTTTGGCAATCTGGTCAACCTCCGCATAAGGCATATCCAAAACCCGCCCTACATCCCGGATAACCATTTTGGCAGCCATAGTACCAAAGGTCGCTATTCTTACCACATTATCCTTACCATATACATCTATAACATAATCAATAACTTCCTGCCGGCGCTCCGGGCAAAAGTCAATATCAATATCCGGCATTGTCACACGCTCCGGATTCAAGAAACGTTCAAACAGCAAATCATACTTCATTGGTTCGACTTCTGTGATGTTTAGACAATAGCTGACGATGGAGCCCGCAGCGGAACCACGTCCCGGCCCCACCGGAATGTCATGATCTTTTGCAAATTTGATAAAATCCCAAACAATCAGGAAGTAGTCTACAAACCCCATAGCCTGAATAGTATCAAGCTCATATTCAAACCGGTTTTGAATCTCCTCTGTAATGGGATCATACTTTCTCTGCAATCCCTCCTCACACAGCGCGCGGAGATAACTCTCGGATGTAAACCCCTCTGGAACTTTGAACTTCGGCACCTTCTGCTCGCCAAACACAATCTCCACATTACACCGTTTTGCAATTTCAACGGTATTGTCCAATGCCTGTTTTGCATATGGAAACAGCTTCTCCATTTCCTCCGGAGACTTCAGGTAGTACTGTCCTCCATCATACCGCATGCGGTCTTCATCCTTTTGCTTTTTACCCGTTTGAATACACAGAAGAATGTCATGCGCTTCCACATCACTTTCCATTACATAATGTATATCATTTGTAGCGACTAACTCTATTCCTGTCTCCTGTGATATGCGCAGCAAGCCCTGATTCACTGTCTTCTGCTCCAAAATCCCGTGATCCTGCAATTCCAGAAAGAAATTATGCCTGCCAAATATCTCCTCATAGACAACGGCTGCCTTTTTTGCCTCCTCATAAAATCCCATCCTCAAAAATGTGGCAACCTCCCCTGCTAAACAGGCAGAAAGCGCAATAATGCCCTCATGGTATTTCGCCAAAACCTCTTTATCCACACGGGGCTTATAATAATAGCCTTCGGTATACCCCAGGGTCACGATCTTCATCAGATTGTGATAACCTGTATCATTTTCTGCGAGCAATACCAGGTGATAGTAGCGTTCCTCGCCCCTGCCCGCTTCCCGGTCGAACCTGGAACCCGGCGCCACATATACCTCACAGCCGATAATTGGCTTGACGCCAGCCTTTACCGCCTCTTTATAAAATTCAATCACTCCATGCATGACACCATGATCTGTGATTGCTATGCTGTCCATGCCCAGCGCTTTTGTCCGTGCAATTAATTCGTTAATTTTTGATGCGCCATCTAACAGACTGTATTGTGTATGCACATGCAAATGTGTAAAGCCCATATCTTCCCTCCGTACAAATGTCAAACCCTTTCCCGGCGTACTTCTTTTGTCAGAATATTCTTTTTGATATACTCAAGTACTGCATCTTCCCCCTGCTCTGCCAGCATTACAAGCAGACGTTCCAAAAGCTCTGCTGTCCTGGGATGCAAAAGATATTTCGATTTCCCTTTCCGATAATACTCTAACGGAAAGGAATCCTGATAAGTGCCTCTGTTATAATTCTTGCTTGCCGCCACCCTGTCACAAAACATCTCCACCACATATTTGACCGGCATCTCCATTCCTGTCAGCCCGCCATTTTTCAGATCATAATCCACCCAGTATTCCATGTGATGCTTATTGCGCCCCTTATGGTGCAGCCATGCCGAGGTATAGCCCTTGTCTTCCCGTTCTGCATTGTTAGGGCTTCTGTTACCCTGGTAGTATTTTACCCCTACTAAAAACTCCGTCGGACTGTACTTTGACAGATCATGCAGAAGTCCCTGCTTAATCAGACCTAAGCGAAAACAGGACTTCATAACAAGCCATTTATGATGATTAATTGTCTTTAAATGAGACCACCATTTCATTCAAAAGTACCTCCAAATGTATCGTCGCTGCATACTTGCAGCTTTTAGAAGTTCCATAAACCGTAGAGAGGAATATTCAAAATGCCCTTGTAAAATCCCAGCTCATCAAGGGAGATCCGAATAGCCATATGATTGTTATACTTACTGTGGAATACCTTGATACTCTGTGCCTTTCTCCTTGTTCTTGACTGAACGTCCACCGGCACCACTTCTCCGTCATCTTCAAAGACAAAATCCACTCTGGCTGTCGCACCCGAAATCCAAAAATAGAGACATTCCACAGTCTTGTTCATGGTAAGCTCCGAAAGCACAAACTGTTCTAACAGCGCACCGTTGACATCCTCTAACAATTCATCTTCTATCTGCAACTGGTTATAAGGAACTCCACACATTATCCGAAGCAAACCGTGATCCAAATGGTATAATTCAAAAGATTTTTCGTCAACCTGCTCGGATAGCGGCGCAATTCCTTCCCGAATCCGGTTCACCTTGCGCACCAAGCCTGTCTCCACCAGCCATTCTACCGCTTTTTCATACTCCCTTGCCCGCGCTTTCTCATCCACATACTGGTACATAAACTTACGGTTATCTTTTTTCATCTGGATTGGAATACTGTTCCAGATTTTATTTACCTTTAGCTCAAGGGCTTTCGGAACATAACGGTTAATATGCTCGCTGCTACGGGCAAGCAGCGCCTTTAAAATAGCATCCACACGGTTCATATCATGATTTTTCACATAGTCAAGCACCACAATCGGCATTCCGCCTGTCATATAGAATATCTTCAGATATTCCGTAATCTCATCCACGACAGCGGTTTCTACCGGCTCGATTTTCTGTTTTTCAATATGCTTACACAAATCCTGTGCTTTATTTGCCGTTAAAAACTCCTCAAATGTCATTGGATAAAGGGTAAGCTCCATTATCTCTGCCTCATATTCTGCCTCATGGGGAATCCTGCCCAGTGTGGAGGCGATCATGCAGACCGAAAGCTCCGGCTTTTGCTGTTTCAAACTCATAACAGCCTCGACAGCCTTGGGATAGAGATGCACCTCATCAAATATAAGAATGGTCTCCCCCTCCACAAAGGTACGGTCGCAATACATGCAAAGAGCTGCCAACAGTTTTTCGGCACGTATACGGCTGCCCTGTTTGAACAGTGCGTATACCTCCGGATCCTTCTCAAAATCCACATATAACATCTGCTTATAAAATCCCTGTCCAAAGTCAATCAGTGTCCAACTCTTTCCGACATCCTTTGCTCCTTTTAGAAGCAATGCCTTATCCTGTCCATTCTCATACCAGTTCATCAAATCATTCATGATTATGCGATACATCCAAACACCTCCTGTTACCGATCATCCATCCACAAAATTCTAATCCTAATATACCATTTTTACTGTGTCTTGTAAATTGAATTTCTGATTAGCGTCCACTCCCATGCCTCTTTTAACAAACGGATCCCCTCTGTAATCTCCATTTCCGTAAGCCGGGCAAAACCCACTAAGACAGCGGGATACCGCTCCTCTTCTTCCATATAATAGTCTGACAGTGGATACACCTTAACATCCTGTTTCTCTGCCATTTGAACAAGCATTTTCTCAATATGCCGGGCATTTTCACATTTTTCCGGAAGCTGTAGCAGCACATGAAGTCCTGCGCTATCCCCCGCCACCCTAAACGGTATCTTTGAATCTTTCAATGCCTGCACTAAAATATCATGTTTTCCCCGGTATATTTTCCGCATCCGGTTTAGATGCCGCTCAAAATGCCCCTGTAACAGAAATTCGCCAATTACCTTCTGGTCGATTCTGGAAACAGTGGAAAAATAAAAGCCTGCCTCTGACCGATACCGTTTTACCAATGTCCACGGCAATACCATAAAGCTTAGGCGGATTCCCGGCGCAATTGCCTTAGAAAGCGTGCCAAGATAAATCACCTTGCCAAAAGGATCCTGGCTCTGCAATGCCGGAATCGGTTTCCCAAAATAGCGAAACTCACTGTCATAATCATCCTCAATGATATACCGCTGCTCCCCCTTTGCCGCCCATGCCAGCAGGCGTTGTCTCCTGCCGGCTGACATTACCGTTCCCACCGGAAAATGGTGAGAGGGGGTTACATAGGCAAGATCGGCAGAAATTCCTTCTAACGTTTCTGTTTTCATCCCCTGGTCATCCACGGAAACCGGCACAACATCATAGCCCACGCTTTGAAAAATGGTACACGCCTGTCTGTAACCCGGATTTTCCATCCCCACTACACACTTATAATTAAAAATCCGGCTCAGCAAAAGAAGCATATAATCACTTCCCGCTCCGATCACAATCTGTTCCACATCACATTTTACACCTCTGGATTGATAAAGATACTGCTGCACTGCCGTTCGCAGCGACAGTTCTCCCTGATTTTCCCCGGCTAAAAAAAGTTCCCGGTTATCATCAATCAGACATTCCTTCATGAGTTTTCTCCATTTACCATAGGGAAAATATTCCATATCCACGCCGCTTGGCGAAAAGTCTATTTTATATTCCGTCTCCTTTCCCGCACCCTTTTTCAAATACCCGTTTTCTGCCCTTCCCTCCCGGCTGTCTGCGGCTGCCTGTGTATCTTTTTCTTCTATATAGAGGTTTTCCAGATTGCATACAAAATATCCTCTTTTCGGTTTTGCTTCAATATATCCCTCTGACAGAAGCTGTCCATACGCCATATTCACTGTATTTCTGCTCACCTCAAGATGTACCGCCAGCCCACGTTCGGATGGAAGTCTTACTCCACAGGGAATACTGCCATTTTTTATCTCTTCTCTAATATATTTATAAATCTGCTCATAAATTGGCACTTTACTTTTCACATTGATTGGGATTGTTAACATTCTTTGCTCCTAATATAATGAGTTTCTCCATTGTCTGATTCTGCGGATAGCAAAAGAAGCTGTTGACAATGCAACAGCTCCTTTCACCCAAGATACTACTCTACACAAATACCAGACCTTCGTCATCATCATCCTTACTGATGGATAACATACTGTTATCACTGCTGCCGGAAATAAGAAGGGTAAGACCGATATTCTTGCCAGCTTTCTCGCCTGTGGCAACATAAATTTCTCCGGACTCTACTAACGTTAGCGCAATTTCCAATGCCTGCTCCTTGAAACGCATCAGTTCTCTCCTGTCAATCGAGCTTAACTTAAACAGGTATTGGTTCTTTGTACTGATTAAAAGAATACTGTACCGGTTGTTTCCGGCTTTTCTTGTCAGCATACCCGAACCAACCATTCTGGAATTTGCAACCAGGATTTCAGAATTCTCCTCACCTGCATACTCCTTGTAAATCAAATTAAATACTTTGTTGTATTCTTCTTCACTCTCAACTTTAACCGGCATTTCCGCCACTGCAAACTCTACCACTGAATCTGCAAAACGAATCGTACCGCCCTCATCATTAATCACTGCCGTACAGCTTTTCGGCACCTGCAAACGGAAGAACTTATTCTGGATAACCTTGTTTGAATTACTTTCAACCGGGTTCAGCAATTCCTTGAACTTCTCCTCAATCATATGCATGGCAGTAAGCGCCTCCACATCTCCCTGCTTGACAATTTCCTTAAGACCTTCATACAGCTCCTTAAGGGAGGCATCTAACGAGGAAACAATCCCCAAAATCTGCTTAACCGCCGGAACAGAACCTTTCTTTGCCACATCATAGTAAAGCCTTAACTTCTCATCCTCGGCAACACCCTTTGAAATCTTATGTTCTATAACCTGATATAAATATTCCTTGCTAAAGTCCTCATAACCGGATTCATAGGCACGGTAGAAATAATCAAGACTCTTAATCGGTCCGTTATATCCCTCTTCTTTCTCCTTCATCTGGCAGTATGCGCCATATTCATATGCCGCCTGAACATTTCCCAAATTAATTGCCACAAGAAATGCCTGTTCAATCTCATTATCACTGGCAAGATAGAAAACCTGCTCCTTTTTATTCATTGCCACCTTGAAAGCAGTATCCGCAATTCCTTCTTTCACAGCGCGCTCCCACATCTCTACGGTAGACTGCAACTGTTTCGGTTCACCTAAATTCTCAATATCCCTGATATACGGCTCCGCTTCAAAGATACCATTTTCCAGCGCCTTTTTCAGATAAGACAGCGCTTTTTCACCGTCACGCTTGCCATCCATCAGTCCATAATAGTAAAATCTTCCCAAATAGAAAGATACACGCTTATGCCCAAGTCGGTCGGCGCTCTCATACCATGACTTCGCTTCCGAATAGTTCTTAAGCTGCTGGTCATAAATATTGCCAATCAAAAATGCCAGATCCGGATCTTTGTTGGATTCAAATAACTGCTTTGCATAATTAATCGTCTTACTGATATCGCGGTACGGACTGTCCTCGTCAAAATAAAGCTCAATCAACAGATAACTCGCCTTACTGCTTCCGTGCTGAATGGCAATGGATGCATTTTTCATTGCCTTATCGTAATCTTCCATATTATAATAGTAAACCGCTTCATTATAATACTGAATCTCGGTACGATTGGCGCTCTTATCACTTAACAGGGTTGGAATGACAAAAGCAAACGAATTGGCAACCTCAAAGATGATTTCGTTATATTGTTCCATGATATCCATAGTGGAACACACGAAACGCAGGCATGCCCAGCGGTTCTTCTGCTTAAAGACAAAGGTTACAATGCCTCTGTCCAGATCCTTGTGATAAAATCTTGCCGAAATACCATTCGCATACTCTGTAATATAAGGGGTGATATTCAGTTCACAGTCATATGCTTCATTCTGATAGTAGAGAAAATCATCCACCTTGCGCTCCGAGTCCTTAGGAACCGTTGTATAAGTCACATAGATTGCAAAATCCGTATATGTATGGCTCGGTGCATAATATTCCTCATCCGTATCTACATCAATACTCTTTACCCAGTCCTTTGGCAGCTTATGAATATATCCATCTACCTGATCGTGAACATAGGTATACTGATACTGAAGCTGTGTGGCATCCTGTGCCTTATAATGAAACTCAATTCCTTTTGCCTTCCGCTTTTCGGAAATCTGAGAATAAATCTTATCCTTTTCCTCAAACTCAATACTATCCGCATGTGTCTCATTATATTCAATTCGCTCTACCGCTGCTTTCGCCTTCTCATCACCTTTATCTGCCAGTTTCTGATACCATGACTTCGCCTTCTCAATATCAATCGGAACCACAAAATCACTTTTTTGTCCCATCTCGTCAATCCGGTTTAAACCCTGCTCATAAATATCTCCGAGGCGCATATATGCCTGCTTCACATCATAGGAGGCAGCTTTTTCCAGATAAGTGATTGCTTTTGAAAAATTCTGTACATCCAACATCAGCAAGCCAAGCTTATAAAGTAAATCCCCATCCTCTACCAGCTTGATATACCGCTCATAATATTTGATAGACAATTCCCGATCGACATTTACCTTAATCTGCTTATACTTACCCGTCTCGTAAACTTCACCTAATATTTTCAAAGCTTCACAGCCATAATGCTGGTACCGATCCTCCATCACGCCAATATCTGCAATCTGGTTCAGTGCTTTAATCGCTTCTTCCGAAATACCGTGGTCAATCAGTTCCATCGCCTTGTCATGCTGACGTTCCATGTTATCATGCTGCTCTGATACCATATCGATGTTAGTACTTTTTTTCTTAAATTGAATTTTATCCAGAAAATTCGAAAAACGCCCCATTGCCCCTTCTCCTTTTTCTTTTTTATAATCTCTTAACGAATCAGCGTATCATCCTGAAAATCTGCTATTTTCCCGCTGCAACTTCCTTCTGTCCACCTTACTAAAAGCATATTCATTCTCAAAAAACATGATTACACATATAGATATATAATATCACAGTGCCGTCTAAAGGGCAAGCAAGGAACGCATGAAATATGTAACAAAAAAAGAACATCAAAGCGTCTTTTCTTTGATGTTCTTTCTAAATTCTGTCTGTTTATTAAAATAAATCATTTAACAGGGAACCTGTCTGATAATTGCCATAGGTTCCGCCTGCGGTATATGTTGCATTATTACCAAGAGAATTATTGATGTTCAGATATATATTGCTTGCCGCAGTCTCGATACCTGAACCAAAAGAGCCATTCCCATTAAACAGGGACTTCACAAGATTCATATCTGCCTGCTTAAAGGTCTCCTCATCCAAAGACATTGTATTGTCACTGTTAATCTTAATCCCGACTTTTGAAAGCAGCTTTGCATTTGTCTCAGAAGAATTCACCATGCGGAGCGACTGCCGAAGCACCGCATTGTTGTCACTGTCAGCCGATTTCTTTATCAGATTATTATAAGAATCCACCATGTCATTTACTGCCTTATATATCTTGTCCGTATCATACTGCTTCGATGTAATGCCGGATTTTTCATCCTTTACATCAATCTTTCGGAACATGGAATTCTTTCCTGTCGCAGTCAATACGTTTGCTGCTTTTTGCAGTGCGCTTGCCTGATCTTTCAGATTCGTCTTTGCAACAGTATCCGCCTTCGTCTCAGTCTTTGATTCATTTGCAGCCTGCTTTCTGCCATACTTGGCATAATATGCTTTTGCAAGCTTCTTATAGGAACCTCTGGTAACAGATGAATACTCTGCCAAATCAATTCCTAAAATATTGCCACTCGAACCGGAAGAATTTGCGCTTCCAAATGAAAACAGTGACGATACATTATTTGAATATGTATTTCCCCATATGTTATTCACAGATGCCATTCCTATCTCTCCTTTCCACGCAAAATAAATTACTTATAGCATACCACATTTTCCCTTTTTTGCAAGCCTTTTATTCCAAAAATTACTTTGCATTCTGAAGATACTGTACCAATTCCTCAACCGCTTCCTCAGCATCTGCGCCTTCCGCTGAAATACTGACCTCTGCGCCCTGGGAAATTCCCAGACTCATCATGCCCATAATGCTTTTTGCATTGATTTTCTTGTCACCTGACTGAATATATACCTTACTCTCAAATTGGCTTGCCTTCTGCACCAGCACAGCCACCGGTCTTGCCTCTGCATCCGCAGATAAGTTAACCTGAATCGTTTTGCTAACCATTCCTTTTTCCTCCTTAAATCCTAAGCATCCTCTCTTAAAGAATCTGCAATACTACTTATCTTTCTTAATCTATGATTCACACCGGATTTTGATACCGGTGGATTCAACATTTCCCCAAGTTCCGCTAAATTGGCATCCGGTTCTTCCAACCGAAGCTCTGCCAATTCCCGGAGGGAGGCGTTTAAATATTTTAGCCCCCTGGTCTTTTCAATATACTCTATATCTTCAATCTGCTTTCTTGCAGCACTGACAGTCTTCTTAATATTCGCAGCCTCACAGTTTACCCTGCGGTTAATATCATTTCTCATGTCTTTTAATATACGGATATTTTCCATATCCATCAGACTGACATAAGCCTCCATAATGTTTAAGATATCTACAATCATGGAACCTTCCTTCAGATATACCACATAGTATTTTTTTCTTTTTACTACCTTTGCCTCTAACTGGAAACTGTTAATCAGCTCCTTCACAGCCTGCGCCATATCAAGATTCCTGACTACTATTTCAAAATGGTAAGCTTTTTTCGGATCATTCACAGAACCCGCAGCTAAAAACATACCACGGATAAAGGACTTCTTGCAACAATCTTTTTGCACCACCTGTCTTGGAAAATGACAGTTCTGCAGCGAGACGCCTTTTGAAGATACATAGGTGATATCATTTTCTTCCATATCTGACAGCTCGTCCTCATCTAACCAGTCTTCCTCCAAAAAATCTACATAATCAGAAAGCTTCAAGGTCTGCAACACTTTGTCAACCTGCCGCTTATCCTCTATGATGATGCCCTTTGCCTGCTGTTTCCATGTAATATCATCCTCGAACAGGAGTTTTAACAGCCTGCATATTTTATCAGCCGAAAGCTCTGTTTCCGGTTTGAATACAAGGACAGCGCCATCCTCCGAAAGTTCTACTTCCCCGACTGCCAGGCAAAAAGCCAAAAGCTCGGCAATCCGGCAATGCCTGCCATGACCGATATGTTTCCCTATCTCCTGTTTTACCTTCGTTGAAAATGACATAACCATTATCCCTTTCTGACTCTGTCCTTTTCAATATCCCTGTGCTCAATTCTGGAGCTGTACGGCAAACTCTGTAATTCTCTGTATATACCATTTGCCAGCGTTACGGAGCGATGCTTGCCGCCTGTACATCCCACACTTACTACCAGCCCATTCTTGCCTTCCTTAATGTAATTCGGAATCAGGAACTCCATCAAATCTCCAACCTTGTTCAGAAATTCTTTTGCTTCATCAAACTGCATCACAAAATCCTGTATCGCCTCATCATTTCCCGTCAGCGGACGCAGTTCCAAATCATAATACGGATTAGGCAGGAAACGCACATCAAACACCAGGTCTGCATCCTTCGGGATACCATATTTAAATCCAAAGGATACAATCGATACAATAAAATTATTATACTCTGCATTTTCAATAAATATTTTATCAAGCTCTGCTTTCAACTCCCTTGTAAGCAGGCTTGTCGTATCAATAATATAATCTGCTTCCTTGCGCAAAAAAGCAATCTGGGATCGTTCCTGCTTAATCCCATCCTCCACACGTCCGCTTCTGGCAAGCGGATGATTTCTTCTCGTCTCCTTGTACCGCTTTATCAGCACATCATCATTGGAATCCAAAAACAAAATTTCATAATTATATTCTGATTTTTTCAATTGCGCCAGACACTCTGAAAGCTGCTGCAAATACACTCCGCTGCGGATATCCACGCCAATTGCCACATCATTTATATCATTGTCCTCTCCATAGGCAATCTCTGCAAAACGGATAATCAATTGAATCGGCAGATTATCCACGCAAAAATATCCCATATCCTCCAATGTATTTAATGCGGTACTCTTTCCGGCACCACTCATTCCGGTTACTATTACAAATCGCATACTCTTTTCCTTACTGCCTTCCCACCAGCTTTACTTCCGGTTCCAGTTTGACCTGAAATGTTTCATATACCTTATCCTGTACATCCTGAATCAGTTTTTGCACATCCGATGCGGTCGCGCCGCCTCTGTTTACGACAAAGCCACAGTGCTTTTCGGAAATCTGGGCTCCTCCCACCCTGTATCCCCGAAGGTTTGCATCCATAATCAATTTCCCCGCAAAATGTCCCTCCGGCCGTTTAAAGGTCGAACCCGCGCTCGGCAGTTCCAATGGCTGTTTTTCCCGCCTCGCTTTGGAAAGCTCACTCATTCTTGCGCCAATCGCTGCCTTGTCGCCTCGGGAAAGCTCTAATACGGCGCCAAGAACAATATATCCCTGATCTTCCACAATACTATGGCGGTAACCCAAATCCATCTCGTCACAGGTCTTCTCAAAAATGCTGCCCTGCCGATCCATCATCTGCACGGTCACGATAATATCCTTCATCTCCCCGCCATAAGCACCCGCATTCATCATAACGGCGCCGCCTAAGGTTCCCGGTATGCCGGAGGCGAACTCAAAACCCGTAAGAGAGGCATCCCGTGCCGCATTGCCAATCACGGAAAGCATAACTCCCGCCTGCGCCCTGATACGGTTTCCCTCTATCTCAAATTTTGAGAAATTATGGTAAAGCTGAAGGACAATGCCATCCATTCCCTGATCACTCACCAGTACATTACTGCCATTGCCAAGCACAAAAAAAGGAACCTCCTCACCATTACAAAGCTGCACAATCTTCTGAATCTCCTCCACTGTCTTCGGAGTCACAAAAACCTGTGCCGGCCCACCAATCTGAAAAGTGGTATGCTTCGCCATCGGCTCCTCTAACCGAATCTTATCTGTTCCGATTATTTGATTCAATTCATTGATAAATTCCTGGTTCATGATCTTCCCATCCGGCATATCAGCCTAAACACCTCTTGCTTTCCATTCTCTCTATTATATTCTATCCCTCTTCCCAAAATCAATGTAAAACATAACGAAAAAAAAGGGGAGAAAATCTCCCCTTTCGTCTATTTGCCCAATTTACGCCATGACAGCCACGCATCCGCTCCCGTGCCGTACGTCTATTCTTTTGTCAGAATTGCCCTGGCGCAGCCATAGATTCCCGCATCATTGCCGAGGGTTGCAAGAACAAATTTGGTGTTTTTGCACGCATGAAACACATACTGCTGGTAATATTTCGCCGTTGTCTCTAACAAAATGCTACCCGCCTTAGAAACACCGCCACCGATTACAAAGGCTTCCGGATCGCAGACACAGGCAACGGATGCCAGCGCTTTCCCCAACGTCTTGCCGTGGTTTTCCACGAGTTCCAAAGCGAGATCATCACCCTCCTTTGCCGCATCAAAAATTTCTTTTGCAGAAATATACTGGACAGCACGAAGCTTGGAAGCCCGATCCGTATTGTTAAGGACACGCTCTGCCATTCTTGTAATACCCGTTGCAGATGTATACTGTTCCAGACAGCCCTTTTTACCGCAGCCGCATACCTCTGTCTCATCATCATTCACACAGATATGTCCGATCTCACCACCTGCGCCATTCGTGCCGCATAGCATCCTGCCATTGATAATGATGCCTCCGCCAACACCGGTACCCAATGTCACCATGACAATAGACTGGTAGCCTTTTCCGCCACCCTGCCACATTTCACCGAGGGATGCCATATTGGCGTCATTGCCAACTTTGACCGGCAAACCGAAAATCTTTTCAAATTCCTCCTCAACATTAAATACGCCCCATCCAAGATTGACACAGCGAAGAACCGTTCCGTCATCTTTGACAGGTCCCGGAACGCCAATCCCGACACCTGCAACCGCGTCCTTGCCAACCGAGCGCTCTGCAAGCTTCGCCTCTAAAGAAGCCGCCACATCCGGCAGAATAAAACATCCGCCTTCATCTTTGCGGGTTGGAATTTCCCATTTGTCCAACAGTTCCCCCTCCACTGTAAAGAAACCGAGTTTTACAGTTGTTCCTCCAATATCTGCGCCAAACACATATTTTTTCATCATGAATCTCCTCCTTTTCATCTATTCCTGTGTTTTGTCCTGACTCTTCAACATATTATTCGTCACACGGTTATAAAGCTCCTGTGCCGCATTGTATCCCATTTGTTTCTGCCGGTGGTTGACGGCTGCGGACTCCACAATAACCGCCAGATTCCGCCCCGGACGAATCGGAATATTATACGATACAATCTTGTTGCCAAGAAATTCCATGTACTGATCCTCAAGCCCCATACGGTCATAATTCGTATCCTTATCCCATTCCTCCAGATTGATAACCAAATCAATAGACTGGGTCATCTTTACACATTCAAATCCGAATAATGCTTTTACGTCAATAATACCGATACCCCTTAATTCGATAAAATGCCGGGTAATATCCGGCGACGTTCCTACCAGCGTATCATCCGAAACTTTTTTTATCTCTACCACATCATCTGAAACAAGACGGTGTCCCCGTTTTATCAGCTCAAGCGCCGCCTCGGATTTACCGATACCGCTCTCGCCCATAATCATGACGCCGACGCCGTATACATCAACCAGCACCGCATGGATGGAAATTCTCGGCGCAAGCTCCACATGCAGCCACCGTACCGTCTCATGGACAAAAGAAGAAGTCGTTGCTTTAGATGTAAGCACCGGAACGCCATATTTTCTGCCCGCCTCAATCACAAAGTCTTGTGGCTGCAAACCACGGCAGAATACCAGACACGGAATCTCATGCTGGAACAGCTTGTCAAATATCTTAATATTCTCATCCTCATTATGCATACTCGTGATATAAGCATGCTCGACATTTCCACAAATCTGAATACGGTTTGCATCAAAATGCTCAAAAAAACCCGAAAGCTGCACTGCCGGTCGGTTAATGTCCGGATCCGTAATTAAAATCTCATCCGTGTTGATTTCCGGCAGATGATTTACAAGATTTAACTTATCAATAAATTTCGTCAACGTAATCGAATACATGTCGCCCTCCCTTACCTCTTTATACCAGCATCAATAATACATAAGTATATCACACTATATCCGCAAACTCTAGGATATTTTTCAGGCAATTGTGAAGCTGTGCTTTTACATTCTTCTGTCGCGCAATATGCAAAAAGCCAACACTTACTGCTCACCGTCATGGAAAAAATGATATACCGCCTCTGCTGCCTGCCGGGTCATCCCATCTGCCTCCATCAATTCCTCCACACCGGCATCTTTAATTTTTCCGATTTCCTTAAAATGCTGCATCAGCGCTTTCCTCCTAGCAGGCCCAATGCCACGGATATCATCTAAAATACTATGTACCTGTTCCTTCCCGCGAAGCTGCTTGTGATAGGTGATGGCAAAGCGGTGCGCCTCATCCTGAAGCCTTGTAATCATCCCAAAAACCTCGCTATTTGCAGGAAACGTTATCTCCTCATTATTAAAATATAATCCCCTTGTGCGGTGGTTATCGTCCTTCACCATGCCTGCCACAGGGATATTCAACTGAAGTTTTTCTAACACACGAAGCGCTACATTGACCTGCCCGCGGCCGCCATCCATCATAATCAGATCCGGGTATACACAAAACCGTTCATCCGTAAACCTTCTCGTCAATACCTCCTCCATACTCTTATAATCATCCGGACCGGTAACGGTTCGAAGCTTAAATTTCCGGTAGGCATTTTTCTTCGCCCTGCCTTTCTCAAACACCACCATAGATGCCACGGACTGATAGCCGCTTGTATTGGATATATCAAATGCTTCCATACGGTCAGCGCATGAAATGCCCAGCATCCTGGCAATTTCATTCGCCGCGCCTACCGTCCTTGCCTCTTCCCGCTTGATTTTTTCCAAATCCCTTGACAATACTACCCTGGCATTTTCCCTTGCAAGGTCAATCATTTTATGCTTTTCGCCTTTTTGCGGCGTGATAATATGCACCCTGCCGCCCCGCCGTTTTGAGAGCCATTCTTCCAGCAATTCCTGTTCTTCCACGGAAAACTCCGTCAGCAGCTCATTTGGCACGAATGGGGTGCCATTGTAATACTGCTTGATAAAAGTAGAAATAATCTGATTTCCGGATTCCTCCTCTGAGTGTTCCACATGGAAATGCTCCCGTCCAAGCAGTTTTCCATCCCTTACAAAAAAAACAGACACCACGGTTTCCTTATCCTTCTGCGCCATAGCAATTACATCCCGGTCAATCCCTCCGGTCTTTACCACTCTCTGGGAGCCGGTTACATGCTGCACACTGTCAATCAGATCCCTGTACTGCGCCGCCTCCTCAAAGTCAAGCTCGGCAGCCTTGTCTTTCATTTTCTGCTGTAGCTCGGCAAGCACCTTCTTGTACTCCCCGTTTAAAAAGCCAAGCAGCTTTCCCACCCGTTTTGCATACTCTTCCTTTGAGATATACCCCTGACATGGCGCTGCGCACTGGTTCATCTGATAATAAAGACATGGCCTGCCATTGCCGATTTCTTTGGGAAGCGATTTATTACAGGTACGGATTCCATATAATTTTTTTACAAGCTCAATGGTATCCTTGACCGCTCCCGCACTGGTATAGGGACCAAAATATTTTGCTCCATCCCGCTTCATCTGGCGCGCAAATAACACCCTCGGAAAATCCTCCTGCACCGTGACCTTCATAAAAGGATAGCTTTTATCATCCTTTAACATTGTATTGTATTTTGGCCTGTGCTCCTTAATCAGATTGTTCTCAAGCACCAATGCTTCCAATTCGGAGTCCGTCACAATATATTCAAAGTAATCAATCAGGGTAATCATCTTCTCAATCTTTGGCCCCCTGTTATTGATCTTGCGAAAGTAAGAGCTTACCCTGCGTTTGAGATTGACCGCCTTGCCCACATAAATAATTTCATCCGTCTTGGAATGCATCAGATAAACGCCTGGCAAATCCGGTATTTTTTTCAGTTCTTCCTTTAAATCAAATCCATCTTTCATATGATATCCCCTGCCATAACCCCAAATCCATCTCTATAAAGGGCTGCCGCATCCTGCCTTAAACAGTGGCATCAAATCCTGAATCGGAACCGGAATCATCCGTCGGCGGCGCAAAAATGGAATCCTCCTGTTTTTCACCATCCTTCACATCTTCCGCTGCCTCCTTCAATGTCTCACCTGTAATCTCCTGGTAAATTTTCATAAACTCCTTGCCTGTAATGGTTTCTTTCTCAATCAGATACCCGGCAAGAGCATCTAATACAGACTCATTTTCCTTTAAAAGGTTATATGCCTTTTCATAGGAACGTTTCATCATTTCCCGCACTTCATTATCAATCTTTGTGGCGGTCTCCTCGGAACAGTTCATGGCACGGCTTCCGTCAAGGTAACGACTCTGCACGGACTCTAACGCCACCATGCCCATTTCGTCTGACATACCATAGAGGGTAACCATGCTCCTTGCCATCCTTGTCGCCTGTTCAATATCGTTAGAAGCGCCTGTGGTGACGGAATCAAATTTAATGGCTTCTGCTGCGCGCCCCGCAAGAAATGTGACAATATCGGCTTCCATCTCCTGTTTGGAATTCAGGTACTTCTCCTCCTCCGGCACCTGCATAACATAGCCAAGCGCTCCCATCGTTCTCGGTATAATTGTAATCTTCTGTACCGGCTCGGTATGTTTTTGAAGCGCAATGCAAAGCGCATGTCCGGTCTCGTGATAAGCGACAATTTCTTTTTCCTTTTTACTTAAAATTCTGTCTTTCTTCTCCTTGCCGGCAAATACGACTTCCACTGACTCAAACAAATCTATCTGGCTGACAAACTCCCTTCCGGCTTTCACGGCTGCAAGCGCTGCCTCGTTGATGATATTGGCAAGGTCTGCGCCAACTGCGCCGGAGGTTGCAAGCGCAAGCTCCTTAAAATCAACGGTCTCATCCATCTTCACATCTTTTGCGTGTACTTTCAACGTCTCGATACGGCCTTTCAAATCCGGTTTTTCCACAACAACACGCCGGTCAAAACGCCCCGGACGGAGCAATGCCTTATCAAGAATTTCCGGCCGGTTCGTCGCTGCAAGAATCACAATACCCTTTGAGGTGTCAAATCCATCCATTTCCGAAAGCAGCTGATTCAAAGTCTGCTCCCGCTCAGAATCACCGCCGCCATACTTACTGTCACGGCTGCGTCCAATCGCATCAATCTCATCAATAAAAATGATACACGGCGCCATGCTGTTTGCCTGTTTGAACAAATCCCTCACACGGGATGCGCCCACACCGACATACAGTTCCACAAAGTCCGAACCGGACAGGGAGAAAAACGGCACATTCGCTTCACCTGCCACCGCCTTTGCGAGCAGTGTCTTACCGGTTCCCGGTGGCCCCACTAAAAGCGCTCCTTTCGGAAGTTTTGCGCCGATTTCCAGATATTTCTTCGGATTATGGAGAAAATCCACCATTTCTTTCAGGGATTCTTTGGATTCCTCCTGCCCTGCCACATCTGCAAAGGTAACACCGGTTTTCCGCTCCACATACATCTTGGCATTACTCTTACCCACTCCCATCATGCCGCCGCCCTTTGACATGGAGCGCATAAACAGCCAGATAATCAGGTAAAATACGCCAATCATCATAACCCATGAAAGGATATTCATAAACATGGCGGAACCACTCTCATCCATTGCAACATAATTGATATCACCATTTTCCTTTGCAGCCTCTAACCGATCGACCAGGTTGATATCTGAAATCCGCTGCACATAATAGGTTGTTCCCGGTTTTACATCCACCTTATAAGGCGAGTTCCCGCCGGGTTCCTCTGCCGCATCTGCCGCCTGTTCCGTCTTCCCGTCTGCTGATGTATGCTTCTCGTCTTCCTTCTCTTTATTGGAAACCTTTTTTGGTGTCATCTCAATCTGTGAGCTATAGATTTTTACCTCATCCACAACACCTTCTTCTAATAAATCGAGAAACTGGCTGTAAGAAATTTCCTCCCGCTGCCCAGCCTGATATCTCGTATAAACTCCATAGAACAGCAAAGTGAGACCGATTGCTACCACAAGCATAAAGATAAAATTTTTATCCGGTCCCTTCTTTCCATTATCATTCTGGTTATTTTCATTTTGTTGATTACGATTCTCTTCCAAACATTTATCCTCCTGTTACATCTATGTCATTTCGTTACCATCTGCCGGGGCAGTCACTTCCCCATATCTGCAAAAGCCGCAAAATCACTGATGCGGATTTGCCGCCTCTTTTTGATTTCGTGACCTTGGTAACATATTATAAAGGGTAATCTCTAAATAAGCAAATTTATTTTCATGTATATTTTGTGAACCAACCGTTTAAAATATACTGGATATATTTTATTTCCTGAAAAAACCTGGCTTTAACATTTACCGGATTTCCATCCATTTCCTAAAACAGGATGCAGGATAACAAATGCCCATTTCCATATTTTTCCAAATAAAAGGTTTTCAAAAAAAACAGTGATTTATCAATTGACTTGAGAATCTCTTTCATATAAAATGAATGGTAATTATGTCTAATAACACAACAAGCAAGATTTACGGAGGAAGAATAAATGGCTGTCAAGTATGTATTTGTCACAGGTGGCGTGGTATCGGGCCTCGGAAAAGGAATCACCGCTGCCTCTCTGGGAAGGCTTTTGAAAGCGCGTGGTTACAAGGTAACCTGCCAGAAGTTTGATCCTTATATTAACATTGATCCGGGAACCATGAATCCCATCCAGCACGGTGAGGTCTTTGTAACGGATGACGGTGCGGAAACCGACCTTGACCTCGGACATTACGAGCGTTTTATTGATGAAAGTCTCAACAAAAAATCCAATGTCACAACCGGGAAGGTGTACTGGAGTATTTTACAGAAGGAACGCCGCGGTGATTTTGGCGGACATACCGTGCAGGTGATCCCGCATATTACCAATGAGATTCAGAGCCGGTTTTATAGAAATTTAGATTCCAACGAAACGGAATTTGCCATTATCGAGGTCGGGGGAACGGTAGGTGATATCGAAAGCCAGCCTTTCTTAGAGGCAATCCGCCAGTTTCAGCATACAGTCGGACACGAAAACTGTATCATGATCCATGTCACCCTGATCCCTTATCTGAAGGCATCCGGTGAGATGAAGACGAAGCCAACCCAGGCAAGCGTAAAAAATCTTCAGTCCCTAGGCATCCAGCCGGACATCTTAGTATGCCGTTCCGACTTTCCGTTAGAGGATGGTATGAAAGATAAGATTGCGCTGTTTTGCAATGTGCCAAGCGACTGTGTCATCCAGAACCTTGACGTAGATGTATTATACGAGGTTCCGCTTGCTATGGAGAAGGAAAGACTTGCCAATGTGGTGTGTAAATGTCTCCATGTGGATTGCCCGGAACCGGATTTGGAAGACTGGATCGCCATGATTGACCGCTGGAAGAATCCGGTCAAAAAAGTCACAATCGCACTGGTCGGAAAATATGTATCCCTGCATGACGCATACATTTCTGTGGTAGAGGCATTAAAGCACAGCTCCTTTGCCTGCAATTCAGACCTTGAAATCATGTGGATGGACTCTGAATTATTAAACGACAAAAATGCAGCCGCAGAATTAAAGGATGCTGACGGAATCATCGTTCCCGGCGGCTTTGGCGACCGGGGCATTGAAGGCATGATTAGCGCCATCCGCTACGCAAGGGAAAACAAGATCCCATATCTGGGATTATGTCTTGGCATGCAGCTTACCATCGTTGAATTTGCAAGACATGTGCTTGGTTACCATGATGCGCATTCCAGCGAATTTAATCCGAGCAGCGTCCACCAGGTCATTCACATTATGCCGGATCAGGACGGAGTGACAGACTTAGGCGGCACCCTGCGTCTGGGTTCTTACCCATGCGTATTAAAGGAAGGCTCGAAATCATACGAGTTGTACGGCGCCAAAGAAATTGCCGAACGCCACCGCCACCGTTATGAAGTGAACAACGACTATCGGGATGCGCTTGCGACAAACGGCATGGAGTTAGTTGGACAGTCTCCTGACGGGCATATTGTGGAAATGATTGAAATTCCTGACCATCCGTGGTTCATCGGCACCCAGGCGCACCCGGAGTTCAAATCAAGACCAAACAAGCCTCATCCATTATTCAGGGGCTTTATCGCTGCCTCCCTTGCATATCAGGAACGCAAGAAAAATGCTTTGCAGCATCAGGATTAAAATCCAAAAAACAGAAAAAACCGGCACTTGCTGCTACAGGCGGGCTTTGGACAGTCCGCCTGATTTTTTAGAACTGTTTCTAAATGAATATTTCTGCTATTTTACACCATACTATTGATAAAATTTTTTATAAAATTTATCAGGAGGTGTATATTTTGGAATATTTTACTGTGTTTTACCAATCCCTTTTTTCAATCATATCACTATTTATTCTCACCAAATTCATGGGCTGCAAGCAAATGTCCCAGCTTACCATGTTTGATTACATCAACGGAATCACGATCGGTTCCATTGCCGCTGAAATGGCAACCGACTTAGAGGGGAACTACTTGAAACCACTGTTTGCTATGGTTATATATGCCGTATTTGTCATCCTGCTGTCAAAAGCTGCGCAGCGCTTCATCCCACTGCGCCGCATCGTCAACGGCAAGGCTATCACACTCTACCAAAATGGCAGCATTTATAATGAAAACCTGCAAAAAGCAAAAATGGATGTAGATGAATTTCTCGTGGAATGTCGTGTAAATGGATATTTTGACCTTGCGCAGATAAAGACCGCCATTTTAGAGCCAAATGGCAAAATCAGCTTTCTTCCGGTTTCCGCCGAACGTCCGGCAACGCCAAAGGATCTCGGTATTGAGCCTTCCCAGGAGGAAATCTTTGCCAATGTCATTGTTGATGGCCATATAATGGAACAGAACTTAAAGCATGCCGGCAAAGACCGGAACTGGCTGGACCAACAACTGGAAGGGCAAAACATCAAAAATCTCAGCGATGTATTTCTCGCTGTATGCGACAAGCAGGGAAACTTTCACGTCTTTCCAAAAGTAAACCATGTGGTGGACAAAGATATGCTTGGATAAAATTCCTCCATTTTTTCTTGACAAACCCACAAAAAACACTACTATATTAGTGAGGTATTTTTTACCTTTGTCAGGAATTGGATTATATACGATATAGGAAAGGAATAGACTACTATGAAGACACCATTTGTTACAAAAGAGCAGATTGATCGGATTTGCACACAATATCCCACTCCATTTCATCTATATGATGAGAAGGGCATCCGGGAAAATGCGCGAAAATTAAAACAGGCATTTTCATGGAATGAAGGATTTCAGGAATACTTTGCTGTCAAAGCCACCCCAAATCCAACGATTTTAAAAATTTTGCAGGAGGAGGGCTGCGGCACGGACTGTTCCTCCTATACAGAGCTTTTAATGTCTGAAAAATGCGGATTTGCCGGTAGCGACATTATGTTTTCTTCCAATGACACTCCCGCAGAGGAGTTTGCATTGGCTGCGAAACTCGGCGCAACCATCAACCTTGATGACATTACCCATATTGATTTTTTGAAAAATATCTTAGGCACACTCCCAAAACGGATGAGCTGCCGTTACAATCCGGGAGGCAAGTTTGCGCTTGGCACCACCATCATGGATAACCCGGGAGATGCGAAGTATGGCATGACAAAACCACAGATCATGGAAGCTTATAAGCGGCTTAGGGAGCTTGGCGTAGAGGAGTTTGGCATGCATGCATTTCTTGCCAGCAACACCGTAACAAACGAGTACTACCCAACCCTTGCCAAAATTTTATTTGAGACAGCCATTGAGATCCGGAAGGAAACCGGTGTGACGATTTCCTTCATCAACCTGTCAGGCGGTGTGGGAGTTCCATACACACCGGACAAGGAGCCAAATGATATCTTAGCCATCGGGGAAGGCGTGCGCAGGGTTTATGAGGAGACGTTAGCGCCTGCCGGAATGGACAGAGTTGCCATCTTTACAGAGCTCGGACGTTTTATGCTTGCTCCATATGGACATCTCGTCACCAAAGCCATTCACGAAAAACACACATATAAAGAATATATCGGTGTGGATGCCTGTGCAGTCAACCTGATGCGTCCGGCTATGTATGGCGCCTACCACCACATCACTGTGATGGGCAAGGAACAAATGCCATGCGACCACACCTATGATATAACCGGTTCACTTTGCGAGAATAATGATAAGTTCGCCGTTGACCGCAAGCTTCCAAAAATTGACATTGGCGACATTTTAGTGATTCATGATACCGGAGCGCACGGATTTGCAATGGGCTATAATTATAATGGCAAACTAAAATCCGCAGAAATTCTCCTTTGCGAAGATGGCAGTACCAAAATGATCCGCCGCGCGGAGACTGCCGAGGATTATTTTGCAACCTTAGACGGTTTCTGGGATCTGGAGTTATAAAGAATAAATAACAGGGGGACATTACATATGGCAAAACGATTATCACTTATGTTGATACGAAATCTGATTTTTCTGCCGGGGATTTTAATAAGGCTGTTCTGGTATGCCAAATCAGACAAAGTCAGTGAAGAAAAAAAATATGGACTGATTCGCCGCATTTCTGATATTGGCTGCAAAAGGGGCAATGTGATCGTTCACGGCTACGGCTTGGACAATTTACCGGAAAAATCGGGATATATTATGTATCCCAATCACCAGGGGCTGTTTGATGTCATGGGACTTGCCTATCTAAATCCCATTCCCTTTGGTGTTGTCATCAAAAAGGAGGCATACCAGGTTCCGCTGCTCCGCCAGCTGATTCAGACCTTAGGCGGGCTTTTCATGGACCGCGCAGATGTAAAGCAGGGTTTGCAGATTATCAACGAAGTGGCAAAGCAGGTAAAGGAAGGACGCAATTTTCTAATCTTTCCGGAAGGAACACGTTCCAAAAACGGGAATGAGCTGGGGGAGTTTAAGGGTGGCAGTTTTAAAGCCGCCACCAAAGCAAAATGTCCAATTGTTCCCATTGCAATCATTGATTCCTATCTCCCGTTCGACCGCAACAGCATCAACAAAGTAGATGTCCAGCTTCATTTCCTGCCACCGATTCCATATGAGGAATATCAGGGCATGAAAACAACGGAGATTGCAAATATGGTTAAAAGCCGCATCCAGCAGGTCATCTCAGAAAACGAATACAATTTTAACCAGGGATGAGACAATGGACAGACAGACAAAGCATACAGAATTTCATAACCAGTCGGCTCCACAGGAAGATTTTCCAGCAGATGGGCGCAAAACCGTATGCCGGTACAACCCTTTCGCTGCCGGATACGACAAGCTTCTCAGGCAGCAGCCGCTTAACAGGGAAGAATTTATGGCGCTGCTTGACAACAACACCGTAACATTGCGGGAACAATTATCCGCTGCTGCCGACAAGGCGAAGCAAAAGTATTTTGGCAACAAGATCTATATCCGTGGACTAATCGAGTTTTCCAACTACTGTAAAAATGACTGCTATTACTGCGGCATCCGGCATGGCAACCATAATGCAGACCGCTACCGGCTTTCAAAAGAAGACATTCTCCTCTGCTGCCGGGAGGGATATGAATTAGGCTTCCGCACCTTTGTCCTGCAAAGCGGCGAGGATCCCCTGTACACGGATGCGCAGATGGCTGACATTATATCGGGCATACATCAAACATATCCCGACTGTGCGATTACCCTGTCTCTCGGTGAGCGTTCTAAGGAAAGTTACCAGCGCTTATTTGATGCAGGGGCAGACCGCTATCTTCTGCGGCATGAAACTGCCGACAAAACGCATTACAGCCTCCTTCACCCTGCTTCCATGTCCTACGAACACCGCATGCAGTGTTTACAGGACTTAAAGGATATCGGCTATCAGGTTGGCTGTGGCTTTATGGTTGGTTCCCCTTATCAGACAAATGAAATGCTGGCAGATGACCTGTTATTTATTCAGGAGTTCAAGCCCCATATGGTGGGAATCGGGCCATTTATATCCCATAAGGATACCCCATTTGCCAACAAGGCAAACGGCACCCTGGAGGATACCCTGCTTTTACTGAGTATCCTGCGGCTGATGCAGCCTACACTGCTTTTGCCTGCCACCACTGCCTTAGGCACGATTTCCCCAAGCGGACGGGAACAGGGAATACAGGCTGGCGCCAATGTGGTTATGCCAAACCTTTCCCCGGTAAAAACAAGGGCGAAATACAGCCTTTACGACAATAAAATATGCACAGGTGACGAGAGCGCCGAATGTATCCGCTGCCTCACTATGCGCATGAAAAGCATCGGGCATGAAATCCTCGTTGACAGGGGAGACAGCCCTTACATGCCAAATACTTCCAATGCCAAAAAGAGCTGACTGTGCGCATTGCATTCATCCGTTTTCTGTCCTATAATAGAACTATATCAAATATACAACACAGTAGGAAAAGAGGAAAAGATATGTATAATCCAAGTTCATTAAAAGCAGAAGAGTTTATCAACCACGAAGAAATATCAGACACCCTGGCTTACAGTGATGCCCACAAACATGACCGGGAATTAATCTGTAACATATTAGAAAAGGCAAAGGAACGCAAAGGCATTACCCACCGGGAAGCCTCTGTGCTGCTTGTCTGCGAGGAGGAAGATTTGAACCAGGAAATCTATGCCCTTGCCGAACAGATCAAGAAGGATTTTTATGGCAACCGTATTGTAATGTTTGCCCCCCTTTATCTGTCAAATTACTGCGTAAACGGGTGTCTTTACTGCCCATATCACTTAAAAAACAAACACATTCCCCGTAAAAAACTGACACAGGAGGATATACGCAGGGAAGTCATTGCGCTGCAGGATATGGGACATAAGCGCCTTGCCATTGAAGCGGGGGAAGATCCGGTCAACAACCCGATTGAATATATCCTGGAATGTATCAAGACCATTTATTCCGTTCATCATAAAAATGGCGATATCCGCCGTGTCAACGTCAATATTGCCGCCACAACAGTAGAAAATTACCGAAAACTCAAAGATGCCGGCATCGGCACCTATATTCTGTTTCAGGAAACCTACCATAAAGAAGGCTATGAACGCCTTCACCCGACAGGTCCCAAACACGACTATGCCTATCATACAGAGGCAATGGACCGTGCAATGGAAGGCGGCATTGATGATGTAGGGCTCGGGGTATTATTTGGACTGGAACTTTACCGCTATGAATTTGCCGGGATTTTAATGCATGCCGAACACCTCGAAGCGGTTCACGGTGTAGGTCCGCACACAATCAGTGTGCCGAGAGTGCGCCGGGCGGATGATATCAATCCGGATGATTTCGATAACGGCATTGATGATGATACGTTTGCCAAAATTGTGGCATGTATCCGGATTGCGGTTCCGTATACCGGAATGATCGTCTCCACGCGCGAGAGCAAGGCATGCCGCGAGCGGGTACTCCACCTGGGAATCTCCCAGATCAGCGGTGGTTCTAAAACCTCCGTTGGCGGCTACTATGAGCCGGAACCGGAAGATGAAGACTCTTCACAATTTGACGTCAATGACAACCGCACTCTGGACGAGGTCGTAAGATGGCTGATGGAAATGGATTATATTCCAAGTTTTTGTACTGCCTGCTATCGGGAAGGCCGTACCGGTGACCGTTTTATGAGTCTATGCAAAAGCGGGCAGATTCAAAACTGCTGTCTGCCAAATGCGTTATTGACACTCAAAGAATATCTGGAAGATTATGCCTGCAAGGAAACAGCCGAACTCGGCATGAAACTGATTGAAAAAGAACTTAAAAATATTCCAAATGAAAAGGTGCGGGGAATTGTGATGGATCACCTGAATGATATCCACTCCGGCAAGCGGGATTTCCGTTTTTAACGGTTTCCCGCAAGCCGGTCGGTTTTTCTTATTCGATTGCTTTCATCTGAATATTGAGATCCACCGACCCGGAAATTCCCGGCACCTCTCCGTTTTCTGTATACTGCCAGATATGAAATTCATACGGCCAATCCGGTTCATCTGCATATTGCGCATACCAGATCGGATACTGGTAAATCGACTCGATATTCAAATATAACGCATAGTACATGCGGTTCGTATACATCATCGCCTGATATCCCGCTGCCCGGATGGTTTCCAGAAAACCAAGAGATGCCTGCGTGTGCTGCTCGACCGATAAATCATTGGTTCTTGCCTCTTCAACCATCGGATCCTCCCTGTCTAACACAATCGGATATGACAGGGCATATGAGCCCATATTTTGCAGTACAAAATTCGCCTCCTCAACGCCTTCCTCATAACTGGTTGCCTGCGAATAGAAATAGATTCCAACCGGCACTCCATTTTCCACAGCTCCCTGCATATTTGCCGTATAATACCCATCTAATGCGATACCGCCTTCGCTTCCGTATCCCCGGTACCCAAGTCGGATGATTGCAAAATCAATGGCTCCTGATGCCCGTTCCCAGTTAATGGCTCCCTGATGTTCCGATACATCAATTCCAACCTTGCTGACACTTCCATCCTCTGCAATATATTTCTTAAAATCCTCACTGGTGTCCAAATTTGAAAAATCCCATGCATGCCGGTTAATATTGGCGCTAATCTTCACCTTCTGTATCTCCCCAAACTTATCTGTCACGACAATGTAGCTGGCATGCAAAAAACGCTCATAATTATCTGCGCTCAATGCGCGAATCACGTCATTGCTGTATCCCGGAAATGCAGATGTGCTGATCGCAAACTCCATACCCTTGCCATAATAATCCCTCTGGCATCCTGTCATCATAAATACCATATAAATCAGTAATCCGGTAAATGTAATATATTTTCTCATTTGTTTGTCTCCAATCTATTATATCTTCATAAATACAGACTTGCACGCTTCTTCGTATATCATAGCCCACAGGCATTTTTATTATACAATATATTTTGATCCTCTTCAATCAAATTTCGGGCAGAATCATATGAATACTTTCTTATCTTTTTGTCCATACATGCTTTTTTACAGTTTTTTGCCAAATTTCATTGACTTCTCATTTTAACAATGATAAACTAGTCATGTATTAATAAAGTGTTACTGATGCCAACACTGCTCGCTATGTTTTGGTATTCACATTGCCTCTATGATACGACTAAAATAAGGAGGTACTTTTATGAACAAAGGTACAGTAAAATGGTTTAACTCAACTAAGGGATTTGGCTTCATCACTAACAGCGAAACAGGCGAGGATGTATTCGTACATTTTTCTGGTATTGTTGCAGAAGGCTTCAAGACCTTGGAAGAAGGGCAGGCTGTAACATTCGATATTGAGCAGGGTGCTAAAGGCGCTCAGGCAGTCAATGTAACAGCAACAGCTTAACTACATTCCAGTTCGATAAATAATTGATTATTGAACAAAACGGTTAGATATTGGTTCCCCAATATCTAACCGTTTTGTATTTGTGTGAAACATCAAAATCTGATAATCCCTGCCTATAAATGCAGAACTCTTTCCTGTATTTCCTGTGTCCGCCCCTGATTCCAGAACTGGGTTCCGATATATCCACAAGTGCGCCTTGCCACATTCATGGTATCCTGATCCATATTATGGCAGTTTGGGCATCTCCAAATCAATTTTCCTTCCTCGTTCTCGGCAATCTGGATTTCTCCATCATACCCGCACTTCTGGCAGTAGTCACTCTTTGTATTCAGCTCTGCATACATAATATTCTCGTATATATGCTGCATAACGGCAAGCACCGCATCAATATTATTCTGCATATTCGGAACCTCAACATAACTTACGGCGCCGCCTGGTGAAAGCTCCTGGAATTTCGCTTCAAAGGTAAGCTTGTCGAAGGCATCTATTGGCTCTGTTACATGCACATGGTAACTGTTTGTAATATAATTTTTATCCGTCACACCCTCGATAATGCCAAAACGCTTCTGTAATGCTTTTGCAAACTTATAGGTCGTTGATTCAAGCGGTGTTCCATAAATACTGAAATCAATGTTGGTAGCAGCTTTCCATTTTGCACAGGCAGCATTCAACCGCTCCATCACCTCAATGGCAAATGGGGTTGCCTCCGGCTGTGTATGGGAAAGACCTGTCATATAACGGGTACACTCACAAAGACCGGCATAGCCTAATGAAATCGTAGAATAACCATTATATAACAATTTATCAATCGTTTCTCCCTTCTTGAGACGTCCTAACGCTCCATACTGCCATAAAATCGGCGCCACATCAGAAGGCGTTCCCTTCAAACGGTTATGCCTGCACATGAGCGCTTCGTAGCAAAGCTCCAACCGCTCATCTAAAATATCCCAGAAACTGTCTATATCCCCTTCTGAAGAACATGCCACATCTACCAGGTTCAATGTTACCACACCCTGGTTAAACCGCCCATAGAACTTCGGTTCTTTCTTCTCATCATGGTAAACCGTAAGGAAGGAACGGCAGCCCATACAAGGATAACAATAACCCTGTTTTAACTCCTTCATCACCTTCTCTGAAATATAATCCGGAACCATGCGTTTTGCAGTGCAGGCTGCAGCAAGCTTCGTGAGTTCCCAGTATTTGGATCCTTCATGTACATTGTCTTCCTCCAACACATAAATTAGCTTTGGAAATGCAGGCGTTATGTACACGCCCTTTTCATTCTTAACGCCTAAAATCCTCTGTTTCAGCATTTCCTCAATCACCAGTGCCAGATCATCCCTCGTACGTCCCTCGGGAACCTCATCTAAATACATGAATACCGTGACAAATGGCGCCTGCCCATTGGTTGTCATCAATGTAATGACCTGATACTGGATCATCTGCACGCCACGCTTAATCTCTTCCCGGACACGCTGTTCTGCCACGTTTGCAATCTGCTGTTCATCCGCCTCAATTCCGGCTGATTCAAATTCCTCCGTTACCATCCTCACATATTTCCGGCGGCTCACATCCACAAATGGCGCCAAATGTGATAACGTAATACTCTGCCCGCCATACTGGGAACTTGCAATCTGCGCAATACTCTGGGTTGCAATATTACATGCGGTGGAAAAACTTTTTGGCCTGTCAATCATGGTTTCGCTGATAACCGTGCCGTTTTGCAGCATATCCTCTAAGTTTACCAGACAGCAGTTATGCATATGCTGCGCAAAATAGTCCGAATCATGAAAATGGATAATCCCCTCCTCATGAGCCTTTACAATCCTCTCCGGCAGCAAAAAGCGCTTTGTGATATCCTTGCTGACTTCACCCGCCATATAGTCGCGCTGTACGCTGTTGACAATTGGGTTCTTATTGGAATTTTCCTGCTTTGCCTCTTCATTATTACACTCAATCAGGCTTAAAATCTGTTCGTCTGTTGAATTGGCTTTTCGTACCAGCGCTCTCTTATAACGGTATGTGATATATTTTCTTGCTACCTCAAAAGCCTCGGTATCCATAATCTCATTCTCCACAAGATCCTGGATTTCCTCTACACTGAATGCGCGGTTCATGCTTCCACAGGTGAGCGCAACCTTTTTTGCAATTTCCTTAACCTGCTCGGCAGTCAGACGGTCTGTTTCTACTACTTCTTTATTTGCTTTTTCTACAGCGGCAACAATTTTCGTAATATCAAATGCTTCTTCCGATCCGCTACGCTTAATGATTCTCATGATACTCCTCCATTTTTACTTTTGTCTTCACAGTCGGCATCCATGATGAAATGCCACAATGTTCTCTACCCACACTCAACTGTCCAGTTCCCCGACACTCCATTACATAAATACAGTGCCGGAATTCCATTTCCGGCACAACATCTTGTGTTATTTTATCCTACTTTCTATAAAAAAGCAAGAGGCAGATTTTCCGCAAACAGGTTCCAAAACTGCCGCACGCACCATGCCATATAGCCTTTGTACATATTTCACAATCTTTTTTGATAAAATTCTACATTTCGTCCTGTGCCTGGCGTTCTCTAATTACAAAATTCTACCTTTTTCCCTTTTATTTTCTAAGAATTATCGTTTACACTCTATTGACGATTTTGAAAACCGGGAGTATTATAAAGAGGTAAATTTTAACATAAAGGAGAAATAAGTATGAACAGCAGACAATTAGCTTTTCTGGTTATTTCATCTTTGCAGAAGGAAATAATCGGAGCCAACATTATGTATCTTGACGGTGGAAATGCATACACCAAAACGCAGGCAAAAGCGTATGATATCATTCACAATTATCTCAGGGTTGTGGAATGTGATTCCGGGGATGCTTTACTTGCCGCCAAAGAATTTGTCAATTCAGAGGATTCTGATTTGATTGTAATTGATTCCATTAACGAATCAGGTTTTGCCAAAAACATGAGCAATAAAGAAATAACAGAATTTTTGAATAGTATCTTAAGGGATGCCAAGAAATCAAAAGTTGCTGTATTAGTTATTTAAATTGATATTTTTTACATAAAAAATCGGGATGCAGTCTTCACTGTACCCCGATTTTTTCCATAAAGCCTGCCCGTGGCAGTGGTCTGTCAAAATAAAACCCCTGCGCCATATAGCAGTTATTTTCCTTTAGCATCCTGATATGCTCCACCGTTTCGACACCCTCAACAATGGTCTCCATGCCAAGTTCCTGCGCCATTGCAATGAGCTGCTTTAACATAATATAATTCCCACGGTTTCCCTCATGATGTTCTAACAGACTCTTATCAATCTTAATCACACTCCACGGCAGCTCCTTAATCAGATTCAGCGAAGAATAACCTACCCCAAAATCATCCACCGCAGTGCTGATGCCCTGCTCCTGTAAACCAAACACAATGGTTCGTAAATCATGAAAAGCAACATCTGTCGCTGTTTCCGTAAGTTCGATTTCTATGTATTGATGCGGTACTTCATACTTGTCGATAATAGCGAGGATATCATGGAGCAGATCCGGATTGCCCATGTGACGCCTTGACAAATTGACCGATACCTTGACAACATTCCTGCCCTCATCCAGCCATTGCCGGATATCCCTGCACACATGCTCCAACATATAAAAATCCAATGTGCAGATCGCCTTGCTCTGCTCCAAAATCGGAATAAATCCATCCGGTGGCATCATTTTCCCGTCATGCATCCAACGGCATAATGCCTCTGCGCCTGCCAATACATATTCCCGCAGGCTGACCTTCGGCTGGTAATAGACCACAAATTCTTCCTTTTCAATCGCATCATAAAACATTGCCTCGACATTTTTCTTATTTTTAATCTGCATCATCAACTGTTCATCATAGGAAAGGAACTGTACATGCCGGACATTTTTAGCAATATTAATCGTAATACTGATACGGTCCATAATCTCGGTCGGCTGCCTGGTATCCTCCGGTATGGTATAAAAGCCGGCTGTAGCGGATACCGCAACCTTCTCTCCGGTTTTGTTGTTATATATGATACTCTGTTCGGCAAGGTAATCCTGTACCTGTTGCAGCTTGTCCGTATGAAACAGCGCCAGAAAATTATCTCCACCGATTCTTGCCACAAACTCATCCTCTCCAAACAGCCTTTCCAGACCTTTGATAAATTCGTGCATCACCACGGTTCCATATTCCCTGCCAATCATTTGATTAATCAGGGATAATTTTCTGAAATTAAAATAACATGCCGAAAAATTCCCAATACACCGCTTTTGGATATAAATCCCCGCCATCTTCATGAAATGGGCAATATTGTACGTTCCAAATTCCCTGTCATGAAAGGTCAGATGGCTAAGCATCTGCATCATTCTGACCCTGCCATTAAAGATAAAAAGCATGTACAGCAAAAGATTGATTTTACTCTGCTCCTCATCTGTCCATGCAGCATCTCCTGCCCGTTGGAAAGCCTTATATACGATCACATTACCATTCTCTACCATTTCCCGTTTTACGCAAAGGCGCTCCTCATCTATATCCCCTGCCTGGTAAAACTCAACCACATGGCCCTGATCGGACTTCTCATGCCCTGCTGTATCATAAAGGGTTACCTGCATTTTCCCAATCCGCAGCAATCCGGCAAGCCGTGCGACCGCATCCCCCATGCCAGGGTGTTCCGGTGACGGAACATGCTCCATTTTCATTAAAAATTCATCCATCGCATCTGCATATTGTGTTACATCCAATTCCATACGCTTCCCCCCTGTCAGAAACTATGCAAGCTTAAGCTGCGGCAGCCGAACCACAAATGCGGTTCCCTTTTCTTCCATACGCTCCACCTCAATGCTTCCTGACATCTGCTTTAACAAAAAAGAAACCATTGAAAGACCAATGTCATCTTCCTCTTGGTCGTCCAAAAATTCAATATCCTCATGCTCTAAATAACGATCGACATACTCATAATCTTCCTGAGTCATATCAATTCCTGTATCCGATATCCGAATCGTCAAATTCTCTGCATACCCGCTTGTTTCGCTTGATACATGAATCGTAATCATGCCCTCATCCATATGTTGAATGGCATTCATCAATAACCGATTGATAACCTGTCCGATTTTACCCTGGTCGCCCAAAAGCTTGGATGGTACATTGTCGTCTACCTGACGTATAATCACGACTGCCTTATCTTCTAACTGCTCCTCAACATTATAACAGACAAACTCCATCAATTTTTCAATGTTATACATGGTCTCATTTAACACAATCTTTCCGTCTGTCATCCTTGCATATGCCACGGTATCCGACAAACTCGAAAGCAGTGACGGCCCTTCCACCAAAAGCTGCCGGATGGATTCTTCCATCGTTGCCAAATCTCTTGACTCCAACGCCTCTTTTGCGGAATAAATCCACTCTTTCATATTATTCTGAAATTCCGTATTCATATCCATAACAAAGTCTGCCTGAGACTTCGCTGCCCTCTCTAACTTCCTGCTCTTTTTTACGTCACCATTTCTTTTATAGGCGATACTTGATAAAATACCACCCAGCCTGTATAAAAATTCTGCCGCGCGGTTCACTTCACCTTCCTGCGCTATCGCAATATGACTGGCAGCCTCCACATATTCCTCCTCATCCACCTCAAGCTCGTGTGCGTTTGCCCGGATCTGTTCCATATCGAGAGGCCTGGCAGATACCCCGCCTCCAAGCAGCGTGCCAATCAACCTCTCCTCCACCATAATCGGAACTGCAAATTCTACCAAACCCGCATGACATTGGAATACGACTGCTTTCCCCTCGTTCATTGTGAGAAGCGCTGCCTGTCTGTTACATTCCTCACACCTTTTGCTGCCAACCGCTGATTTCCTGATATAGCACATACAAAAATCAGAGAAGCCGCTTTCTTTCGTTACCGGTCTTCCCTCCTCATCAATTATCCATGCCGCCATACCTGTAAATTCAGAAAAAGTATCCTGAATCTGCTGTAATATCGAAATATCAATTAACTCGGTTAAGCAATGGTATTTCATAATCTATATCTCCTAGTCATATTGATCATATTTGTACCCTCTATATTAGCACATTTGAACAAAAAAACCAAGTCCCAATGGATTTTTGGCCGAATATCCTCCGGTTAACGGCTTGTGCTGTATGGGATATGATTGAAACAAAGCCTGTTTTATGGTACAATCAGTTGCAGGCAAGATAGAAAAATTGTAGACAATTGCGAAACGCCCAATTTCAAAAACCTAGTTGTGCAATATAGACAATATCATAAGTCAGGTGCTTTGGAGCCGTCAGTGCTTAGCGAGGTTTTTTCGAGCTTAGCACTGCTGCGAGCGACAAGCAGCGAAAGCGTGCCTGCGTTGATTTGTCTATATTGTACAACGGGCAGTTGCAAAAAAGAGTTTCGCAATTGCCTAGAAAAATTGTACTGCAAGGAGCTGCGAAGATTGATCATGGAAAAAGAGAATCAACATTACCATACATTTAAAATCCTGTTTTTCCTCGCACTGATCGGAAGTGCGGTTACGTTTATTGCGGCATTGTATGCCGGAGTGAACCGGAAAGGGCTGCTCGGCGATTCCGGAAAAAATCTGTTTATCCCCTTAGGGGATCAATGGGAGCAAGTGGAAGGGCAATCCGGTGACACCGCACAATATCAGTATTCCATTCCCGAAGAAGACAGCCTTATGCTTTCCCTTACTGCATCTGCGCCAATGGAGCTGTCTTTAGACGGTGAAGTCATTTTCCATTATGAAAATCCCGAAAAAATCAATGTGCGGTCAGCCTATTTTATCGAACTGCCCCCCGGCAGCGCCGGCAAAATACTGACATTATCCGTGACAGGGAACGCTGCCTCACAACAGAAAATCTGCAGCAGTTCCTATATTGGCAGCCACCGGGCCATTATTGTATATTTTTTACACAGAACCATCTACACCTGCCTGACCAGCGTGTATTTGATCCTCTTAGGCTGTCTGTTGATTCTCGCAAATATTATGCTGTATGCACAAAGAGCGCAGGAGGCATACAAAAATACGCAGTTAACCTATCTGGGGCTGTTTATCATTTCATCCGGTATCTGGATGCTGCATGATTCCCAGTTTCTTATGCTGTTTACGAATGACTTTTGGAGGATGGGGCTGATTGCCTCGATTGCTTTTTGCCTGATGCCGGTCTTTTTTGTGCTGTTCATCCAGAAAATGCTGTTGGACATCGGCGAACAGGAACAGGGCAGCCAGTTCCTGAAATATCTGACACTGCCGCATTTGTTTGCCATGTGCCTGTATATGGCTCTCTATGCAGCCGGATCTCCCGCCAAAGAATACACACTGCCTTTGGAACACCTGTTGATCGTGGTGACACTTGGCATATGCCTATGGGAGTGTGGACACAATATCCGCAGCAATGGGAACCGGAATATCAAAAAAATCATATATGGATTTGTACTGTTCACACTTCTGTGTGTCCTTGCCTTTATATGCTATTACTGTATTCCAAGTATCCCATATACTACCATGTACTGTTTAGGTTTCCTCATCTTTTCGATTATTCTGGCAAACTCTGCCATCTATCGGGTGGTAAATATCATCCAGCACGCTGCGGAAGCTGAAACCTATCAAAAGCTGGCATATGTTGACATGCTGACCGGAATCGGAAACCGCACAGCCTATAAAGAGAAATGCAGTAATATGCAGGCACCCCCAATCTGCATTATGTTAGATATCAACGATTTGAAATTTGTAAATGACAACCACGGACACAAGGCAGGCGATGAACTGATTATCGCCGCAGCCAAAAGCATTATGGCTGCCTTTACCCCGAAAGGAACCTGCTTCCGTGTAGGCGGTGATGAATTTGTCGTATTATTGGACACACAGTACGCAGACGGTCTCCCCGATATGCTGCAGGCGCTTCAGGATGCCATTGAAAAAGAAAATGCCACACGCCAGTTTCCGCTGTCCATAGCCTGTGGATATGCCGTACCCAAAGATACACAGGATTCTTATGACCGGATCTATCGTGAGGCGGATGAAAAAATGTATGCCCATAAGCGGGAGATGAAAAAGCAAGGAGGGAATTATGGATCACAAACCATTGCCAATCGGAATTGACAACTTTGAAAAACTGATAACGCGTGGCTACTATTTCATGGATAAAACAATGTTAATCGCAGAACTTCTTGATAAAAAAGGGGATGTAAATCTGTTTACCCGCCCCAGACGTTTCGGCAAGACCTTAAATATGAGCATGCTGCAATATTTCTTTGAGGATACCAAAAATAGCGCAGGGGAAAAACAGGACAACACCTATCTGTTTGACGGATTGCAGATTATGGAGGCTGGGGAATCGTATCTTTCCCATATGGGACAGTATCCGGTCATCAATTTGTCTTTAAAATCAGGAAAGCAGCCGGATTTTCAAATGGCATATGCAAGCCTTATTGATGAGATACAAAAAGAATATGACCGCCATATCTATGTTTTGCGGGACGAAGCAATGACACCGGCAAAAAAGATGAAATATGAATCCATTATGAACGGAACAGCCGAGAAAATTGATTATGCCAAGTCATTGGAGTTTTTGTCGCAATGCCTGCAAACAGTTCATGGCAAAAAAACGATTATCCTGATTGATGAATATGACGTGCCGCTGGAAAATGCGCATATGCGGGGATTTTATACCGAGATGATTGACTTTATCCGCTCTCTGTTTGAATCCTCCTTAAAGACCAACAGCAGTCTTGAATTTGCCGTGATTACCGGTTGTCTGCGGATTTCCAAAGAATCCATTTTTACCGGCATGAATAATTTAAAGATAATTTCTATCTTAAGCAAGCAATATGGCGAACACTTTGGGTTTACGGACGAGGAAGTGCAGAAAATCTGTGAAGATTACCGGATGCCGGAGAAATTTGATGTGTTTAAAGAATGGTATAACGGCTATCTGTTCGGGAATGCCAACGTTTATAATCCGTGGAGTGTCATACAGCTTATGGATGATTTGTGCGAAGACAAGGACCAATATCCGAAAGCCTACTGGGCAAATACCAGCTCCAACAGCATTGTGCGGAAGCTCATTGAAATGGCAGACGAGGATACAAAAACGGAAATCGAAGAACTCATCGAGGGGAAAACCATTGAAAAGCCAATCCATGAGGATATCACCTATGATGAAATCTATGAGACTATGGATAACCTATGGAATTTTATGTTTTTCACCGGATATTTCCGCAAAGTCGGGGAGCGGGCGGATGCCGCTGACAATCAATATGTCACGCTGAAAATTCCCAACCGTGAAGTCAAATATATCTTCCGCACCAAAATTCTTAGCTGGTTCGACCAAAAGGTAAAGGCAAAAGACCGCACCGGACTGTTTACCGCACTGGTGAACCTGGACGTGCCGGCAGTGGAGGAAGGAATTGTCGATATGCTGCTGGAAACGATTAGTTTTAATGATGCCTATGAGAGTTTCTATCATGGCTTTCTAACCGGAATCCTGTCTGGCATGAAGGGCTACATTGTGAAGTCAAACCGGGAAGGCGGCAGCGGACGGAGTGATTTGTTTGTCAAGCCGGTAACCCGCAGAAAGCCTGCCTATGTACTGGAATTTAAGGTGGCAGATAAGTTTAACCAGCTCGACCAGAAGGCAGATGAGGCACTCAGGCAGATAGAGGAGCGGAACTATGCAAGGGAATTGGAGGATGACGGCTATGCCACGGTATACCGGTATGGCATTGCCTTTTGCGGAAAGGACTGTCTGGTAAAATTGCAGCAGTAAGCCCACGTTGACAAAGAAGAAGCCGCCGGCATCCTACCTCTTCACCATCCGGCTTTGGTTCGCATACTGTATCCGCTCCATCCAGTCATAGATTTTTTCAAACTCGTTCTCATGGGCAAGGCAGACCTGATTCGGGAAAATGCCGTCTTCCGGCATCGTTACAAGCTCTTCCTCCCCGATGCAGACAACTGCATCCGGCAGGCGCTTGCGGTCAGACAGCGCATCCGCTATGCCGTCCATTTTGTACCACAACGCATATCCATCTCCGGCAGGCTCGACCGAAAGGCGTTCCCGTTCAACCGGAAGTTTCATCTCCCAGCCTTCGCCCTTTAGCACGAACTGCTCTCCCAATGCAATAAAATCCGCCTTTTCCTCCTCATACTGCCGCAGATACTTCCGGTAGTATTCACCGTCAACCACCTCAAACGGCAGAATGACACCAACCCGGTTTTCGTCCATTTGCAAAATCAAAAAATCCTCTGCATGAATCTCTTTTTTCCGCTGCCGCATTGCCGCAAGTTCTTCCTCCATCTCTTTGGACGTGGCATCCTCCTGTTCATACTGTACCAGAAATTGCCGCACATACGGAATGCCGGTCAATAGCCTTGCCGTTCCAAAACTTTTCGGCACCGGAAAGCAGAACATCAGCAAAAAAACCGCCGCCATTGCCAGCAAAAGCGCAAGGCTGCCGCCTCCGAGTTTCTCTTGCCCTTCGCCAAGCCGGCTGATCCGTCGTTTCAGGCTCCCCCTGCTCAAAGAAGTACCCGCCGTTATATTGTTCAAAATCCCGACCGGTCTTCCGGCTGCCATTGCCACAAGGCACTCCCCATACTCGACCTGCTCTGCCTGATCCGCTTTTCCGGTCACCCGGTAATCGCAGGCAATCTCCAAATCCTCAATTGAAAGAATTGCGCCATACCATACAAGCGGATTAAACCATTGTATGGCAAGCGCGAGCATCCGCAGCATGCCAAACCAATGGTCAAGCGCTTCATAATGGCTGATTTCATGCTTTACAATCCAGCCGCACCATTCGTCACTGCCCTCTGCAAGCCGGCTGATATAGATATCCGGATTCCAGACACCCGCTAAGCAGGAGCCGATGCGCTTATCGACAAAATAAACCCGCATCCCCTGCTTTCTGCCGTAAATCTCCCGATTGGAGCGGAGATTTCTCCAAAAACACAAATTCCGTACAAAAAGAAAAAGCCCCGTTGCCAGCATGCCCACCATCCACACAAAGACTGCCCATGCCGGCAGTGCAGGGAAAGCCTTATAATCCATCTGCCACGGCACTAAAAATCGGATCGGCAGCACAATCCGAAGCACTGCCGCCCCCCACAAATACTTCATGACCAACGGATGCATTTTCCCTCCAAAGCATCGCCGCACAATCAGCAAAAGCGCAATAAATGCAGTCGCTTCCACCGTAATCCATTCCATTCCTATTATCTGCATATACCATTTCCTGCGTTTTCCGCAGACCTCCACCTTATGTACCTTTTCCGGTGCTTCACGGCTTTCTTCTTCCGATACCACTTCCGGTGCTTTGTCAGTTTCCCTTCACCCAGTACCGCTCCCCATGCACCTTCGGCTTTCTCCCTTCAATACCGCTTCCGGTACTTAATGTATGCCCATCCGTTCATACCATTCAAAAGTCTTTTCCAACTCCTGCCGCAATATCTCATAATCCACCGACTCTTCCGCTGTCAGCGTAATTATGTCCGTATTGCTGCCATCCAATACCGCAATGTACAGTTCCAGCTCCTGCCCCGCCTTCTGTATGTAGCTCGTTTCCCAAAGCACGTCAAGCAGCATTTTAAGCGACGGTTCTTCCCCCTCGATATCGCTTTTCTCTATCTGCAATAGATTCCTGTAACTGTCCGTTTCACTTCTTATGCCATACTGCCCTGCATAGTGCGCTAACATTTCCTCCTCAAAGGTCGAATACAGCCCTCCCTCCAAAAAAGGAAATGCCCGATCCAATCCAATACGGAAAGAAATTCCTGCACCGTCATCTAACACCGCCTGCCCATAATAGGGAATCTGTCCGGCATAGCGGGAATCCGTAAATCCCCGCTCATAATCGTACTGCACGCTGACTGGCAGTCCGATACACTGCTCCATATACAGCGCAATCTCCTCCGGCGGATGCTCCCGCACCTCCTTCAGCATATCCCAAGCAGCGATTCCGAATAAGGCAGCCGTCACCAGCACCGCTAAAAGGATTGTTTTTAAAGATATCTTTTTTTTCGTTTTTTCCCTCTCTTTTTTATCTGTCATATTTCCCCTCTCAATTATCCGGTAATTAGGTAATATACCCTACACCCAACCAAACACCACTGGCAGCAAACAGACTGCCACCACAATCAAAAAGGAATACAGCAGCGCCCGCCAAAACTCCCGCCTTTCCTTTGCCAAATCTTCTTTGGTCACCCGTTCATCCACAAAGGAATCCGCCATTTCCTCTTTCCTGTTATAATCCAGCGGCGGCTTCCCCCAGCGGTTTTCTCCGGCACTTTCTTTCCCTACCTGCCAAATCCATAAAAACACGCCAATTCCCACAATATTGAGTACCATGCAAAGCAGCAGATACCAGCCGCTTTTACCCACATCATGCATACGCTGCACCGTACTGCTTACCATCGGGATAATGGACATCAAGCCAAACATGAGAAGCGGTACGGATATCCAATCGCACTCCTCTAATGCCTCCACCTCCATCACAACCAGCGACGGTATAAAACCAATTACAAAATGCAGCAGCATTGCCTCAAAATATGTCCTCCTTGCCATCCTTCTTTTCGGGTGGAATGCATTTATCCATGCTAACACATAGGATCGGAACATTTACTTCCCCTCCCTCTTTTTTTCCAAAAGCTGCATCAGCTCCTCAATCTCTTCCTCTTCGAGACAGTCCTCCTCTACCAGAGAGGAAACCATAAGACCAAGCTTTCCATGAAATACCTTGTCTAAAAATCCCACAGATGCCTCACGCTTTACCTGCCCCTTATCCAGCTCCGTATGAAATACCTTCGTTTTTCCCTCCATCCGGAAACAGACAAGCCCTTTCGCCTCCATTTTCTTTAAAAAAGAAATAATTGCATGTTTTGACCAGTTCCGCTCATCCTTTAACAGCTTTTCCATCTGGGAGATTGTCAGTTCCCCGTATTTCCACAAAAGCTCCATAAACACCCACTCTGCATCTGATATATGCGCCATACCTGTTTCACCCCTTTATGCTTCCGCCTCGGGAGAGGATGTTTTTAAAAACTGCCCCCATTTTGCGCTGTTTGAATTTATCAAATTACAAAATGTCTCTTTCACCGTCCAAATCGGTCCCCAGGGAAATCCCCACCAGCCAACCGTCAAATTACACAAACAGCACAAAAGCTTCGCCATTGCGGCCTCTTTTGCCTCCGCCTCCAAAAAATAATATGCCGTCTGTCGGCGGTACGTTATGACAATCAGGCTTATCACATAGGTATACCGCACAAGCTTTGTCTCCGGGTTTATCTCGATTCCCTTATAATTTCCGCACGTATTCCGTTCCAGCCAGCTTCTAAACTCCTTATTCCCGCTCATTTTTATCCTCCTGCTCTCCTGGTATTGGTAACCAAAATATTACCATTTGCATCATACCATACCATTCCTGTTTCTGTCAATGCCTCGTTAAACAATCAGACAGCGCCAGATATTCAGGTGGGCTTTCGTACTAAATTCAAAAAGATTCAGCCAGATGCTGAATCTTTTCTCACTAAGTATTAAGTGCCGGCGACCGGAATCGAACCGGTACGGGTATCGCTACCCACGGGATTTTAAGT
>JAMPFS010000109.1 GCA_023664325.1 Clostridium sp. | reverse complement strand
CTTGAATATGCAAGGCTATATCTTGAGGGCGGTATGCAGATATGGGTGGATGCGGAAGACTCATTAGAATTGTGGTAACATACCTTTCTTTATACAAAGGGAGAGGACTGGTCAAAATATAAAACCAGTTCTCTCTTTATTTGTAAAAAATGTTTTATTTCATCAATCCAAATACATTAAAAGGAATATTTATGAAAACCGATATTCAAGAACACTACGATTCCCTGCAAATTACCAAAAATTCAGAACTAATGGTATAGCGTACATTTCTCAACCTTCTGCATAGTTTTACCTATTCAAAGCGGTAAAACTTTTTTAATGTCCGTTTTCTGCTCAAATGGTTCATTTTCTGCAAAGGATATTGTTAATCTTTGCAGAATCGTTTATATTGTCATCATTTAGATCAATCTTTTATCATTTTAATCCGCACTATTTTAGCTGTTTATCTTTATTCTGTAAGAAAAGCACTATACGATAACCGATGTAGTTTTACAAATACAAAAGGAGCAGGCTATGGAAACATATATCAAAGACTTAAATCTTTCTCAAGAAACCAAAACATTCTTGTCATGGAATATGAAAATTACAAAACTTTCAGAACTTGAGGGTCTTAATTATCTAACATTTGCAAATATGTGTCCCCCAAATTGTAATGCACTTGCCATTGCTGATGAACTGAACGCATCAGGATACCTGTACCCTCCGGAGAACGAAATATCCGTTAGTGATATTGCCATGTCAAAGCGGCTGCAAAATGTCCTTATGCGCAATAACATATTATATCTGTCCCAATTATCTATGCGCCCCAGAGAGGAAATATTGAAGTTCCGTAATTTGGGCGAAGGCACAATGCCGGAACTTGACAGCATATGTGAAAAATACGGAATCCAGATACGTTCCTTAGTTTCTGTCAAAGAGGCGTTCAGTAAATGCCATTTCCCGGCAATGCTGCATACCTTGTTCTTTCAGAATGATATATTCAGCATAGATGACTTTAGACACAAAAGCACTAATGATTTATACAATATATGTGGACACAATTTTGCCCTGACAATGAAAACATACTACACTTTAAAGAAAAATGGAGTTATGTTTGAGGCTTGGGAGGATCAGTATTTATTTGAGGTTTTACCAAAGAAAAAAGCCTCTTTAATATGGGAAAATTATAAGATTACCACATTGTCACAATTTGCCGATTGTAACGGTGTGCAGCATGAAGAATTAACTTCCATGTTTCCAGAATTGTCAAAATTATAAAAAAACTATTACAAGAACCTTGATTTTTTATTTGTAATACAATACATATCTGACTGAAATGGGGGCATATCCCCCATTTTTTTGACTGTTATTTTTCAAATCTTCTGTACTGCCAATCATTATTCCCTGCGTAATTTACAGAAACAAATTAAGAATGTATGGTAAAAGGACAGATATTTATTGGCGGTAAAATATTTCTTGAATTATTGGCGGTAATATATTATACTGTTTGTGTTGGCAAGGAAAGGAGGGAAGTATGCCAGAAAAGCATAGGGGGCGACCAGCAACGGACAATCCCAAGACTATGCGTGTTGATGTACGTCTGACCGAAGATGAATTGCAGATGTTAGACAAATACTGTCAACAAGCAGGCGTATCACGCCCGCAGGGATTGCGTGACGGCATTAAAGCTCTCAATGCAGAAAAGTAAAAGGAAGTGGTGCCGTTGGCAAACGTATTTACACCACTTCCCCTACGCCACCCGCACAAGGCGAGCCGCACAAATATTATACACTGTCCGGCTCTGTCTTGCAAGCGGCTTGTGGACAAAACGGAAAGGACAAATGAACAAAGTGGGAAAAATTTTAGAGGCATTTTTGACCGAACAACTCCGGGTAGATAGCGGAATGGAAAGACGAAGCCCCGAACATCAGGAAGTATCTGAGAAAGGCTGCGAACTCCAAGAGAAATTAGCCGAGAAACTAAATGATGAAGAAAAAGCCTTATTGACACAGTTGGTAGACACCCTCTTTGATGAGGGCTGTTATGATGCAGAGCTAAAATTTGAACGTGGCTTTCGGCTGGGCGTTCTTATGATGGCGGAGATTTTTGCGGAACAGGACATGTTTCTTTAAGACAGCTATATGCTTTGAAACAGAATACCATCAAGTAATCAGCTAAAGGAGGTAGCCATGTGTAAAAAGCAAACATATATCACTGCCGAGGAAACAATAAACTGCCAAAAAGTAGCCGATGTATTTGCAGAACTTTACGAAAGTGAGGACTTATTGGTCCTCAATGCAGGAAGATACGGCTTTGTAAAATTGCAGTATTTCAATGTCCAGTTTGGTTTTGATACCGCATATATCTTTGTAGACAGCCGAAGTCTGTTTGATGACCTTTGGCGTGAATGGTTATATACGCAGCTTCTTGACTTAGCGAAAGGAACGCCAATGGAAGATATGGACTATGGGGATATATTCAAATGCCTGCCAAAAGAAAAACAGAAAGAACTTTCAGACAAGCGGATCTATTTTGCAGAAAAGACAGGCATTAAAAATCTGCTTTTGGGAAAAAGCGCAAAACCGCAAGAACTATTGGAAAGTTTACCTCAACGGAATGAACTTAATTAAAAGGAGTGCCATATGAAAAAAGCAGGAAAGAAATCAAAATACCTATTGGACATATTTGTCAAAATAAGGACAGTCAAAGCCTTAGACAGAGCCGTCAGCAGAAACAGCGCTTACCAAGATACGCTGAAACGTCAGGATAAAGCATTTGACAAGCTGGACAAGGCAGGGTTAAGCAACGAACAGAGTGCCATAGTTGACAGAGCAATATCCGCCGCCAATGACTGCGGGGCAGCATATGGTGCAGCCGCTTACAGATTGGGCTTGCAGGATGGGATAAGGCTTGTATACGAAATGAAAGAATTTGAATAGCTGCAAATGCAAAAGGACATTTTCAAGAATGAAAGTGTCCTTTTGTGCATTACAAGACTATATCTTGAGGGTAGTATGCATATATGGGTAGATACTGAAGATTCACTAGTATTGTGGAACATATCTTTCTTTGCACAAAGAACTGGTCAAAATATAAAACCAGTTCTCTATTTATTTGCAAAAAGGAGAATGTTTTAATTTCATCAATCCAAATATATTAAAAGAAATACTTATGAAAGCCATGAGAAAGCACCTCCATTTCTTCCTGTAACATCTGCAAGGCACTGTATAAATAACGGCTCATAGTATAGGCTGATAACCTATATCACTTTATTATCTTTTCGTCTATCTGAATATCTGAAAGGCATATTATCTCAATCGCTCCACCGATGGAATCATATGCTAATATCTCTGCTACGGCATCCGGATTATCTGTTGTAATTATGACTTCAATCCGATTGCGTTCTTCCCTAAGTCCTATAGATGAAACGACTAAAGGAAGGTCAGCTTTACTCAGCTTCTCCATTAAATTTGTAAGATAGGTTAGAGAATATGCTGCTGTTTGAAAAATAGTGTTATTCTCCGTTAAGGAAGGATTTAATTCAAAAACCTTTTTTTGGTTTTCTGCGGTGTTCTCTGTCAGCAAGACAACCCAACAGCCTGCTTCATCCATATAACTGCCACCCCAGACAGCTTCATACTCAATTAGTTCACCAGTGTTCCCAGGATTTTGTTCGGCTGGCTTATCCTGATATTCTTCCACATCAGTATCCAACGGATCTGTTTCACTTATTTCATCACTTTGCTGTGGTGCATTTGTGGTTAGTGGCGGGTATCCGGCAGGATTGCCATCCCGTTCATCTCCTGCAAGCTCCTGCATTTCTTTCTTGATATCAGCACCATTATCTATAGTGTCTCCGATAGTTGCACCACCCGGAAGAATTCCTCCTGTTTGCACTTCTTCATTCTGATATCCGCCACCGGCTGTATCTCCGTTTGCGATATCCAAGCCATCATTAAGAATCCCTGCATACCAAATGCCAGTCCCTAACACTGCTATAAAACAAAAACAGGATACCATAGATGCCGTTTTCCATATTTTCCTTTTTCTATCAGCTACATATCTGTCCCTGCGCTCTAAAACGCTTTCTGCCATTTCCTCATAATTTTTCATAGATTAACTCCTCCTTTTCGAGTTCCGCCTTTAATGACTGCTTTGCCTGATAAATGAGGTTTTCTACCTGTCGCCTGTTCCTTTTCATCACTATGGCAATTTGTTCATTTGTCAAATCTTCAAAAAATTTCAGATACAGCACCCTTCCGTATTCTGGATTGATTTTGGAAAGTGCCCTATGAACAATGATTTTCCGTTCCTTACGAAGATAGGAATACTCCAAGGATTCCTCGTCTCTGGCTACATTTTCCATGTCATCTATGGAAGTATCAGCAATCTTCCTTTCATGCTTTTTATAATTGATTGCCATATTCCTGCCAATCGTATACAGCCATGTCTTAAAAGAATATTTTGCTACAAACCGCGGCTTTCTGGTGACAATCCTAACAAAAGTTTCCTCTGTCAATTCTTCTGCAATATGTATGTTGTTCACATAGCGATTCAAAAACAGTATCAGACCATCTTTATAATCCCTGATTATTTCAATAATTCCGTTATCATCACCGTCAAGGAAACGGCGGTAGCTACTTGCACCGTTGTCCATTGATTTACTCCTTTCCACAC
>JAMPFS010000108.1 GCA_023664325.1 Clostridium sp. | reverse complement strand
TTGAAAGGGGGCTGTATTATGGTAAATATTGATGGAATGACGAAAGAAATGATAGAATCTCTTGCTTTTTCGGAGGATGAAAAGGCAGCACTGATGGAGGCGGGGAAGAGACCGATTATTTTTGATGAAGATTGTCCAGAAACAACGCCCGAAAGAGCCTTGAAATTTAAGCGTGTGAATCCACCAAAAAGCCAGATGGAAAAAAGAGCATAAAAAAGACAAAGTTGACTATAACGCAAAGGCATATGGGAATCTGTCCGACTCCCGTATGCCTTAAAATTTTTCAGAGGAAAATTTTAAAATCCGATAAAAAAAGTCAAGTTATGGTGGATAATCTTGGGAAGGATTGTTATAATGAAGAGCAGATATGTTTATGTCTGGATTTTTGTTTAGAAGTTTTCTAAAACAGGGGAGTGCTATGATAGAAATGGATTGGTGTCTGGAAGTTTAAGCAGACCGAGATTGCTAAAAGGCTGAATGTGTCAATAGCCTCTGTCCAAAGGGTAATGAAACGGATGGTTAAACTAAGGAAGGTAAGCGCTATGGGTATTGGGAAATAAGAAAGCAGGGTGATAGCAATATAATGAAATACGAAATTGACAGCGATTTAGCAAAGCTTGCAAGGCAGAAAGCACCAATGAATATATACTTATATCCGATTGTGAATATGGCAATGAAATTACATACATGCACATCAGATGAGAAGGTTGTTGTGAATCAATATGTAACGCCTGGATATGGGAACGGAAAACTTACTACATTTGTTATTGAACCACGGAAGTATAGCGGTATTCTTCCGTGTATTATATTTTACCATGGTGGAGGATTTTTGTTAAAAGCATCAAAGGCGCATTATCAGATTGCAAAATGGTATGCGGAAATGGCGGAATGCAAGGTGGTTTTTACCGATTACAGATTATTACCTAAAAATAAATATCCTGTTCCTGTTGAAGATTGCTACTGCACCTATAAATGGGTACTTCATCATGCTGATATGTTGGAAATCAATAGGAACGAAATCATTGTGGCAGGTGATAGTGCCGGAGGAAACCTTGCCGCTGCGGTTACGCTGATGTTATGGGACAGAATTCAGGTTTCACCTTTAGGAGCAATGCTGATATATCCTGTCACAGATAGGCGTATGACAACGGAATCCATGAAGAAATTCACGGATACGCCTGTTTGGGATGCAAAACGAACCGCAATGTTTTGGAAAGCATATTTAGGAAATCAGGTGCCTGGGCAGATTCAATATGCCTCGCTTATAGAGGCAGAATCATTGGAACATTTTCCAAATGTTTATATGGAAGTGGCTGAATTTGACTGTCTTCGTGATGAGGGGATTGCCTTTGCAGAAAGGCTACGGTCAGAAGGTGTTTTTACAGAGCTTCATGAAGTAAAGGGTGCGTGTCATGGCTTTGAGACAGCACTTGAAAGTAGAATTGTAGAAAAATCCATGCAGAGAAGAATCCGGTGGATTCAATCTGTTTTGAACAAACAATGAATCGGGCAATTTTTTTATACGGAAGTTGTATAGAGCAAAAAATCGGGATTTTGGAGGGTGAGGAATGAAACGGGAGCTGGGGATTGCAAGGTGTGGGCTTGCCTGCTGCTTGTGTTCGGAAAATGTAAAATGTGATGGATGTGATTCAGGAGGATGTCCTGGATATCGCGATTGTGAGAACAGATTGTGTTCCGTCGGGAAGAAAATTCACCATTGCTATGAATGTGAAGAGGACTGCCAAAGAGGATTACTTCAAAAAATAAAGCCGTATGCGTTTAATTTATTTATCAGACGATATGGGGAAGAAGAACTTTTGAATTGCCTAGAACGAAATGAAAAAAATGGCGTGGTATATCATCGGGAAGGAATCAATGGCGATTATGATGACTTTGATGATGTAGAGAGATTGATCGAATTTATTCAGACTGGCAAACTCTAAAATCCAAATCGACATATATTCTGGAAAACACAATTGAAATTGACGTTTGAATTGGGAGAAAAAATATAACTTCCAGTCTATCGGGAAGTTAGGCAAAGAGAGAAATCGCAAACCGGGGGATGTGGACAATGAAATTAAGAAATGTTTTAATTGTTGTGAAAGATATTGAAAAATCGAAACAATTCTATCATGACTTATTTGGTCTTGAAATGGTGCTTGACCATGATGGCAACGTGATTTTAACGGAAGGTCTTGTCCTTCAAGATGAAAAAATTTGGAAAGCATTTTTAGGAAAAGATATCATTCCGCAAAATAACGCTTGTGAGCTATATTTTGAAGAACGGAATATAGAGGCATTTATGGAAAAGCTGGAAAAATTATACCCCTCTATTCAATATGTCAATCGGCTGATAACGCATAGCTGGGGACAAAAAGTTATCCGTTTTTACGATTTAGACGGGAATTTAATTGAAGTGGGAACACCCATGTAATGCGAAAATTTCCAATGCGTGAAATAAGTAAAAAAAAGGAGTTTCTGAATAGTTTCCAAGTAAGTACTGGATATTAGGCAGGAATTTTTGAAATTTGGGGAGACAAACGATGAAAAAAGTAATACTGATATGTGGTAAAATATGCAGCGGGAAATCGGTTTATGCAAAACAACTGCAAAAGAAAAACAGTGCAGTGATTCTATCGACGGATGAGGCAACATTTGATTTAATCCATAATGAACAAGGTGAATTTTATAATGTTTTTGCCAAGAGGGTAAATTTGTATCTGAGAAAGAAAGCAGTGGAAACCGTTCGTGCCGGAGCAAATGTAATATTAGATTGGGGCTTTTGGACCAAAAAAGACCGGGCAGATATTTCAGCGTTTTTGCAATCGAACAACGTTCCATACGAATGGCATTATATAGACATTGATGATAAAATCTGGCAGCAGCATATTGAACAGAGAAACCGCACAGTCCAATCCGGTAATGGGGGCTGTGATTTTTATGTAGATGATGGGCTTTTAAAGAAAATGAATACCTTATTTGAACAGCCTGCAAGAGAACAAATAGATGTTTGGTATGAATTAAAGGAGGATTGATTTTATGCAGCATGAATGTAAAATAACCGTATTGGAAACAAAAGTGTTCACGGATTATCAGGAACAATATCTTGCCAATCCGAAATCAGGTCCATGTCCGTTCTTCAAAGCCGGAGATACCTTTGTTTTAAAGAGAACGCCGGAGCGTGATGATTTCTACCACCTGATGAATGGAAAATTTTGCGGTGAAGCGTGGGACGCAATCAGCAGATATGTTTATGCGGCACTACAGGGCGGCTCGATTATGCACAAATGGACAAATGATGAGCGGATGATGATTGCCTGCTGCAACGATGGCACCAGACCGGTCATTTTCAAGATTGAGAGAATCGATATTCCGGAAACGGAAGAGGAACGGCTGTGGCTGGAACAACAGAATTTTGCAAATGATGCAGGCGATGCGTATACGGGGTGATTGGGCTATATTGCATAACGGACAGCCTGTGAAAAAATACAATCACTTCTGATTGTGGCACATGAAACCAGAAGGAGGCAGCAGGGATTTAGAAAAATATAAATTTGAGGGGAAACATTGTTTTTGGTAATATTCTTTGTTATAATTTCATTGTAGAATGTCACTAATCAGGGCAGAGATGATTGTGACAGTCTGAGAGCGTAACTGCTTGACTAACCGATATAATAGGAGGCATTTTTTGAAAGATAAAAACAACCAATGGCATCCCGGCTTTGTCGCAGCCCTGCAAATGGAGCTGAGGGAAAACCGCAAGGATTTGGAGTTTTCAGAAGAACATAACCTCAGCAAAAAGCCGCTGCAAATCGATTTGCTTGTTATAAAAAACAATAAGAACACGGTTATCCGCAATGGACTTGGAAAGATATTCCGGCAGTATAACATAGTAGAGTATAAGTCACCGGATGATAAGCTGGGAATTGACGTGTTTTATAAGGTCAACGCCTATGCCTGCCTGTACAAAAGCAGTTCTGACAAGGAAAACATGTATCATGTGGATGATATTACAATTACTTTATTAAGGCATAATTATCCGAGAGCGATGATGGAGCATTTGCGGGCAGAGGGTTATACACTTACGGAAAGGGAAAATGGTATATATGAAGTGTCTGGGAAAACCATGTTTGCCACGCAGATTATTGTGTCAAAGGAGCTGACAGAGGAGGAACATATTTGGCTGAATTCTTTAAGGCGGGATATTACAAAAGAAACCTATAAAAAGTTGTTGCTGACAATCGATCAGTTGAGTGGCCGGGAAAGGGAAATTTATGGAGAGGCGATACTGGAAGTCGTATCCAGAGCAAACAACAGTAGTATTGAAAAATGGAAGGAGGAAGCAGAAATGTGTGCAACATTAGAAAAAATTATGGCGCCGGAAATCGCAGAACGTGAACGCCTGGCAAGAGAGGATGGCATGGAAAAAGGCATGGAAAAGGGCATGGAAAAAGGGCGTATACTTGCCTATGCAGAATTAGGAGTAAGTGTAGCGGAAATAGCAAAGCAATTTTTGCGCTCCGAGGAAGAGATAGAACAAATTATAGCCGATAACGGAGAGAATAAATAAGAATAACGGGATAAGGGAGCCTGTGGAATGCAGTGCTCTCTTGTCTTTTTGAATAACATATGGGTACATTCCCCGCTGCTTGCAGCGTAAGAAACTTTCA
>JAMPFS010000107.1 GCA_023664325.1 Clostridium sp. | reverse complement strand
TAGGCTGTGTGCTGACGATGGCGGGAACCGGTTCGGAGATGAATGGCGGGGCGGTAATTACAAACCATGAAAGCAAGTTAAAGATTGGACATATATTTGGGGAAAACGTGATGCCGAAGTTTTCCATTCTGAATCCGAAGTTTACCTTTTCTCTTCCAAAGCGTCAGATGGTGGCCGGAATTTATGATATTTTCAATCATATCTGTGAGCAGTATTTCTCAGGGGAGGACGACAATACCAGTGACTATATCAGTGAGGCGTTGATGAAATCCGTTGTTCACAGTTCCCGGATAGCCATTCAGAACCCGGAGGACTATGAGGCGCGCTCCAACATTATGTGGACAGCTACATGGGCATTGAATACGCTGGTGTCAAGAGGAAAGGACACAGACTGGATGGTGCATATGTTAGGGCAGTCTGTCGGTGCCTATACCGATGCCACGCACGGCATGACGCTTTCAGCGGTATCACTTCCGTATTACCGTACTATCATGCCATATGGTCTGAAAAAGTTTGTACGCTTCGCAGAGGAAGTGTGGGGCGTGAATGGAGAGGGAAAGGAAGATAAACAGATTGCAGAAGAAGGACTTGCAGCAATGGAAAACTGGATGAAAGAACTGGGGCTTGCCATGAATCTGAAAGAACTTGGCGCGACAGAGGAAATGCTTGACGGCATTGCAGACGGAACCATTATTATGGAAGGCGGTTATAAGGTGTTGAACAGGGATGAGGTGCTTAGCATTCTGAAAGACAGCCTGTAAAATGTGGAGAGGAATGAGGAGGTAAAGCAAATGGCTGTTACGATCAATATTTATTACAGTGGCGTAAATGGAAGTGCAAAAAAATTTGCAGAGGAAATGATGGCAGACGGCATTGTAAATGACATCCGTGCAGAAGATGGCAATCTGGGATATGAATATTTTTTGCCAATGGATGATAAGGAAACGGTACTTTTGATTGACAAGTGGAAAGATCAGGGTTCCATAGATGCCCACCATGCTTCTCCCATGATGGAAAAGATTTCCAAACTTCGGGAAAAATATGACCTGCATATGAGGGTGGAACGATATGAGTCTGATGACGAAGTTTCTGCAAAGGACAAAGCATTTATCAGGGAATAGACATTTGACCTAAAAAATAAGGAAAGGAGACTTGATATGAAAAATAGAAAACTGCATAAGAATCTGGCGTGGCTGTTGGTATTTGCTCTTATGCTTTCATTAGTGGGCGTCGGAAGTCCATTAGAGGCTATGGCAAAGAGCAAAAATACAGTAGTGCTAAAGTCAGTTTCGTTAAAAATAGGAAATAAAAAAGTGACAAAAAAGACTTATAAAATGAACCGGGGCGAAAAGAAAAAAGTAAACGTCAGTGTATCGTCCCCAAAAGCTAAGAAAAAAATAATATTTAGCACAAGCAATAAAAAGGTGGCAGCAGTAAACCAAAATGGCAGTGTTACAGCTAAAAAAGCGGGAACCGCAAAAATAACAGTTACCGTCAGTGCAAAGAAAACCGGAGAAAATAGTGGTACAGTACAGAAGAAAACATGGGTTAAAATTAAAGTAACAAGCTCTTCTTCTGATCGGGGAGACGATACGCCGGAACCATCAGCGGCACCGACACCGGATCGTGCCACGCAGGAACCACTTTCTACGCAGTCACCGAATGTTGTGCCGGCACCGGGCATTAGCGAATCACCGGAGACTTCATCGATGCCGGATATTTCCGAAAAGAAAAAAAGCATAGTTGTCTATTTTTCCTGCACGGATAATACAAAAACGATCGCAGAGTATGTGGCAGAAAGTGCGGATGCTGGTCTTTACCGGATCGAACCGTCTGTGCCATACACAGCCGAGGATTTGAATTATGGAAATTCAGACAGCCGTACATCAAAAGAACAGAATGATTCTTTAGCACGACCGGAAATTGCCGGAGAATTGCCCTCTTTAGATGGGTACGAAAATGTGTATCTGGGTTATGATGGTGTTATAATAGGACTAAATTAAGGGAAGCTCCTAAGAATAAAGGGTTTGCACTGATTTAGTCCTATTTTCGGGTGTCTTTTTATGTTTCATCGTCAGGTACATATTCCATGCTGTCCTTAATCCGGCAGTCTAAAATGCGGCAAAGGCGGTTTAGGATAATCGTCTTTACGGAATTAGTTTTACTGTCTGACCATACAGATTATAACTTATAGCAGCCGGCAAAAAATTTAATTATAGGTTGTTATCAAAAGTGTTGTAGTGTATAATTTGAAATAGATTTGTTGTCGATAATTGTAGGATTTTTTATGTGAAATTGTCGCAACTGATGCATATATAAGAAAATGTAATATTTTGTCATAACCAGTAATTAAATGCTAGAAAAAGCAGGAGGTATATAATGGCTGACAACAAAAAGGAACAGGAGCGGGAAGAACTTCACAGGGCAATATGGTCAATTGCAGATGATTTGCGAGGCAGTGTGGATGGTTGGGATTTTAAATCATATGTTTTGGGTATCATGTTTTATCGTTACATATCGGAGAACCTAACAAATAAAATAAACGAGGATGAAATCGAAGCCGGGAACACAGATTTTGATTATACGCAGTTGTCAGATGAAGATGCGGAACAGGCTCGTCAGGATATGGTAAACACAAAGGGCTTTTTTATACTTCCGTCTGAATTATTCCAGAATGTGCGAAAGAAAGCAAAGGATGATGAAAACCTCAATATGACTTTGGAAACAGTTTTTAGGCACATTGAGGATTCGGCAAAAGGCAGTGGAAGCGAGGATGATTTTGCCGGGCTGTTTGATGATATTGACGTAAACAGCAATAAACTGGGCGGTACGGTAGCAAAGCGGAATGCAAAACTGCTAAAACTCTTAGATGGCATTGGAGAAATGAATCTTGGAGATTATAAGGACAATACGATAGATGCATTTGGTGATGCCTATGAATTTTTGATGAGTATGTATGCTTCTAATGCAGGGAAAAGCGGTGGAGAGTTTTTTACACCGCAAGAGGTGTCCGAACTTCTTACAAGAATTGCTGTTGTTGGAAAAAACGAAGTCAATAAAGTATATGATCCGGCATGTGGTTCTGGTTCTTTGCTATTGAAAGCTGCAAAAATTTTAGGAAAAGACAATGTGCGGCAGGGATTTTACGGACAGGAAATCAATATAACGACTTATAATTTGTGCCGTATAAATATGTTTCTGCATGATATTGACTATGATAAGTTTGATATTGCGCATGAAGATACATTGGTTTCTCCGCAGCATTGGGATGATGAGCCGTTTGAGGCGATTGTGTCAAATCCACCGTATTCTATCAAGTGGGAGGGAGATAACAATCCTGTACTGATTAATGATCCACGTTTTTCACCGGCTGGCGTGCTTGCACCAAAGTCAAAAGCAGACCTTGCTTTTATCATGCATTCCCTGTCATGGCTTGCAACAAACGGAACGGCTGCCATTGTATGTTTTCCGGGCATTATGTATCGGAGCGGGGCAGAAAAGAAAATCCGCAGGTATTTGATTGATAATAACTTTGTTGATTGTATTGTTCAACTGCCGGACAACCTTTTTTTCGGCACAAGTATAGCAACCTGTATTATGGTATTAAAGAAGAGCAAGAGCGAAAACAGTACCCTTTTTATAGATGCATCAAAAGAGTTTGTTAAAATCACGAACAACAATAAACTGACGGAAGAAAATATCAGCAAAATTGTAGGTGTTTTTGTTTCTCGTGAAGATAAGCAGTATTTTTCACGCTTAGTGCCAAATAGTGAAGTGGCAGAACAGGATTACAATTTGTCGGTTAGCACTTATGTCGAGCAGGAAGATACAAGGGAAAAGATTGATATTGTAAAACTGAATGCAGAAATCAAGGAAATTGTTGCCCGTGAACAAGTGCTTCGTGATGAAATCGATAAGATTATTGCAGAGATTGAGGTGGAAGAGTGATGAATAATTTGGAGGTCGTGTCCAATAATATTCTTATGGAAAATTATAAGAAAACAGATAATATTACGAATGATGTCAGAGCGATTATCAATACTGCCCAACAGCAGGCGTACCGCAGTGTTGACAACATTCTTGTACAGCGTAACTGGATTATTGGATACAGAATAGCACAAGAGGAATTGAAAGGCGAAGAGCGTGCCGATTATGGTAAAAAAATCATAACGATGTTGGCGGACGAGTTATCACAGCATGGGGAAAAGGGCTTTGATAGGAGCAGTCTGTATACGTATTTGAGATTTTACAAATATTTTCCGCAGATTGTGGACTCAGTGAGTCCACAATCTACAGGACTGCTTTCATGGACGCATTATCGGGTGCTGATAAGGGTTCATGATGACACGGCAAGAGCGTGGTATGCAAGAGAGGCGTATGAACAGATGTGGAGTGTGCGGGAGTTACAGAGAAACATTCATTCACAGTATTATCAACGTATTGTGAAAACACAGTGCGGTGCGTTTGTCCAAAAGGAAACGACGGAGATAACAAAAGAATGGGCAGTGGAGAAAATGGAATATATTAAAAATCCGATTATTGCTGAATTTTTGGAATTAGAAACTGTAACGGATGTGAATGAACAGAAGTTAGAAACAGCAATATTAAACAATTTACAAAAGTTTCTTATGGAGCTTGGAAAGGGGTATGCGTTTGTTGCCAGACAGCAACATATCAGG
>JAMPFS010000106.1 GCA_023664325.1 Clostridium sp. | reverse complement strand
AAATAATATGACGGAAAAGTGTTGTTAGAGGAGGGAAGTAATTTGATGGTTAACACTTAATTCTCCCAATACACAAAATATGGGGATGTTAAATGATGGAAAAGCGCCTATGAACGCAACCGTCCAAATCGAAAAGATAATACATAGTGAAGTCCTTTCCAAGTACGGATGTTGGATAATGGTAGGTAGAAGTGAGCCTGTTTATAAGGAGATCCCCGTATCAAAATATGCGGATGGAAAATGGCTGTACGATATTCCGGGCTTTGTGCCATATAGGGATAGAAAGGCAATCACTATTTATTTGAATCAGACAATCAGTGTGTTTCAGGGTGCTGTGGAATATGAAGTCCGAAAGCCGGGGTGGAAGGAAACATCAGGCGGATTCATATATGTAACACCGCAGGGGGTGATTGGGCATTCTCCTGTTGCATATAAGTCCATACATGGTCAGGAGTTTGGGCGGTATGAAAATCGGCAGGACGTGGGGCAGATACGGGAATTTCTTGGTATGGAATTGCTGACTCCAAACAGCCCGGTAGCAACGATTATATGTCTTTATCTGGTTTTGAGCTTTAACCATTCGCTATTTAAGAAAGCGAAAATACCTATGAAGTTTTTGCTGTTTTTATATGGAAAGCGGGCAACTCGGAAAACCAGCCTTGCATCGGCAATGACACAGTTAGAACACCGTACAACCGCACGGTATAGTCTGCGCAGCACAAGCGCAGGACTGGAAGCGGGCTTCCGTATATATAAGGATGCTGTTATGCTGGCAGATGATCTATGCCCTGTGCAGAGTGTTTATGAAAAAAGGGCATTGGAGAATAATGTGGAACTACTGACACGCAGTTTTGGGGAAGGCAACGGAAAACAGCGGAACCTTGATTATGGTGATAAGCCCAATTTGGAGCAGTATGAGGCAGAAGGAGGCGCAGTTATTACGGGCGAGTATATTACAGGAGTGGAAAGCTCCTTATCTCGAAACCTGTTTTTGGCATTAGGGGAAAATGACGTAGACCTGAAACGCCTGACAATGCTTCAAGAGGACGATACTTTACTGGCAAGATTTATGTGGGGGTTTATAGATTATATAACCAAAACACAGGCACAGGTTTTACCGTTCATTTATCGTAGCTGCAGGGAGTATAGGGATGGCTGCCAAAATGTCTATTCCAATGGAAGATATGCGGAATACTATGCGCAGTTACAGACTGCTTCTGATTTGCTGCTGATGTATGGTGAGCAGACAGGGCAGATTGTTTCTAATGAAGCAGCCCAGATAAGACAGAGGCATACGGCAGCTATACAAGCCGTTATCAGGGAAAACGATAGAAAGTTGGTGCGGGAATCGCCTGTTACACAGTTATGTAACGCAATTACAACAGCTATAGAAAGTGGCAGCTACCCCATAGCAGGGAGATACGATAATCCTGATAATCTGGCAAAGACTATTCTGGTGGATGATACTTATTTTTACATACCACAGCCTATGTTGAAGGATATAAAGGACTCTTATGACAGGAACAATGGCAATAGCGGAATGCCGAATACAACAAATTATTTAGGGGAACTGTTGGCGGATAACGGTATCATTGCAGTTTTCAATGAAGGAGACGGAAAGCGCAATGCCAAAGGAATTGCAATAGGTGGCAAAAGAGTTCGGTATGTCCATGTATTTCGGCAGCGTTTAGATGAATATACAGCATTGTGACGGTTATAGAAATACAGTGAGGCAAGGATAGCTTATGTTATGGTCGTGGATCACAAATATATATTATATATAAGAACCTACCGAACCATGTAGGCAACGAGGTTTTATATTTTAAGGAAAGGGAGGACGAATATGAGTACAGTAAATAAGGATATTTTAAGGTTTACAACGAACACGCTTAGAGCAGGGCAGCGGGCAGCCCAGAGGGAGGAATAACAGGTACAGCCACAGGTGTATTCGGCTATGCAGGTAGCCAGGACTCTGCAGCTTAGTAAGTCAAAGGTGTATGTGTTTCTCAATGATGTATTTGAGGGCGGCAATACGTTGTTCAAGGTAATCAAAATTGGAACATCAATCCGTGTGGAGAAAAGTTCCTTCGACGAATGGCTTCATGCGGGTGCAAAATGATGGGAGGAAAGTAATGGCGAAAAATAACATAAGCCCTGTAAAGTTTATGAGAGGGAGCTATTACCATCCAATCAAAATTTTACAGGAAGACGGTACAATAAAACACGCCCGCCGGGGCGGTTTCAAAAGCGAAGAGGAGGCGATGGAGAGTTACAGGAAATATGAGGATGATTTTCTGAAAGCTAACAGAGCCTACCAGATTAAGCGCAATAAGGATTTTGGAATCAAGGATTACTTAATCTACTGGCTGGAAGAGATATATACTCACAGGATTGAGAATACGACAAGGATGCTTTCGGCGTATGTCCTGTATGACCTTATTTTGCCGCAGATTACGCAGGATATGAAGCTCCGTTATGTCAATGCGGAATACCTGGATGCTTTATTGGAAAAGGTATCAAAGATTTGCGATTCTGCAGGCAGCAAGAGCCGTGAACTTTTGAACCTTGCTTTTAAGGATGCAGTGGTACAGGGGCTTATCAGCCGGAATCCCGTGCCAAACACGAAGACATATCCGGCAAGGAAATGTGGTTGTCCTGAATAAAGAGAATACAAAGCTTCTGTTAAAAACCGCATCCGAAGGGAACTGGTATCTTGAAGTATTGGAGGGCTTATTTTTAGGGCTGCGGAAAGGCGAGATCTATGGACTGAAATACAGCGACTATGATTTTGAAAATCAGACAGTACATATCCAGCGGCAGCTTGCGGCAAACCCTACGGTGGAGACAGGGACAAGCAATGTCCTAAAGTATGGTCAGATTTTAAAAGAGCCGAAAACTGCCAACAGTTACAGAACATTGCGTGTTCCTGCGGCGGTACTGGATGAAGTGCAGAAACGGAAAGAACTGAATGATTTTTACAGGGAACGTATCGGCAACAGTTATGAGGACAATGACTTTTTGAGCTGTCAGGAGAATGGCTGTCCGCACTCACTTTCTGCCATGAATGCAGCACTTTCAAAAATCTGCAGCAGGAGTGGCTTGCCGCACATTACGCCACATTCCCTGCGCCATATGTTCGCCTCTATCCTAATGGAGCGGGGTGTTCCGTTGGCGAAGGTATCAGCCATGCTTGGTCATTCCAGTATTCATACTACATTTGAGTATTACGTTGAGGTCCTGGATGAAAACGAGCATATCATTGATTTCCTGAATGAGAAATTTGCAGTGGGAGGTGAATAACAAATGGGAGAGGCTGAACAAAAGACATATATAGATTTTAAGGTATATGAAACATTTAAAATCCCGGAACGCAATAATTACGGATTTCGGATTGCCCTGATTTATGCAGACGGCAGCAGGAGGATAAAACAGAGATCAGGATTTGCTACGAAGAAGGAGGCAGAGGCAGAACGGAAAAGGATAACAGCAGAACTATATAATGGAACGTATGTCACGGATGAAGTAAAATTGAAAGATGTGCTGGATAAATGGCTGGAATATGATATACGGCAAAGGGTAAGGAGCAGGAACACCTACGACTCTTATTTGTCAACGGTCAGGAATCACATCATCCCATACTTTGGGGAGAATAAGCTGATTACGGATATTACGAAAGGAGACATCTACCGTTTGTATCAGGACAGGGCGAAGTATTCCGTGAGCGTTACAAGACAGGTAAAGGTGGTAATCAATACGGCTATGCGCTATGCGGTAGAAAATAAGCTGATCGCAGTCAATCCGGCAGAAGGGGTTGATTTACCGAAACTGGTTGCCCCGAAACCTTACCATACCAGAGTGATTGAAACGGCGAAAACCCTTACGGCGGATCAGATCATGGTGCTTCTGGAAGAAAGCAAAAATACGCCGATCCATGTGCAGGTGCTGTTTAATGTACTCATGGGATTGCGGCGGCAGGAAATTAACGGTGTCAAGTATTCAGATGTGGATTACATCAACAGGACGCTTTCAGTTGAAAGGCAACTTGGAACAGGGCCGAACCGTGAGCCGAACGCAAAGAATGACAAGAGCCTGACGAAACAGGAACTGGAATTAAAGACCAGTTCAAGCAGGAGAATACTGCCGATTCCTGATATGGTATTTGAAGCGATTCTGGAAGAACGCAAACGATATGAGAAGAACAGGAACAGACGTAAGAGATGCTTTCAGGATCTCGATTTTATCTGCTGCTCTACTTATGGCAGACCAAGGAGCAAGGATTTCCACTGGTCGCATTATAAGGCACTGTTGAAGAAAGCGGGGCTGCCGGATATACGCTGGCATGATTTGAGAAGTACATTCTGTACACTTCTGTTGAGTAATGACTTTTCTCCGAAAGCGGTATCAAAGCTGATGGGACACGCAAAGGATATTATTACTATGGATGTGTACGGTGACAATTCCAATATCATTCCTGACGAGATTCCGGAGATGCTGGAATTTATGGAGGAAGTTCTGCCGGATTTGCCGGAAGAGGATGCAGCAGCAGAAGTTCTGGATGGAGTGGGAGATATTCGTGAATATCTGGATTTTGACGAAGATGGTTAGGAGGTCTGCCGCTTTTGGCAGACCTCCCATTATGTGAAGAAACACTTTTTTGAATCTATACAAAATCAGTGAGATGTGTTAAAAT
>JAMPFS010000105.1 GCA_023664325.1 Clostridium sp. | reverse complement strand
GGAGGGGTGTACAAATCCAAAACACCGCTGACGTTCCAAAATCTGAAAAGCACATAAAAAGAAAGCCCCCAGAGTGGATTTCTCCGCTCCAAGAGCCGTTTTTTACACTATTTTCAGCCTTGACACCGCATTAAATTGTATCAATCTTTGGTTCTACACATCATAATATACATCATTTAATACCCAATCTTCATGTTGGTTAATATAATCCGCAAAATAGCGGCGTTGGCTGATCAGGGAATTTGTCTGATCATCCTTGTCCGTTGAAACTCTGCAATATGCAGCAACTCTAAGATTCTTATGATTCATGGTGTCCTCCTCCTTGTCAGGACACATCACCACTTACAGTATAATCTGGCAAGCCATGATGCGCAAGTAAAACCTTATGTATTTCTTCTTATCAATTCATTTAGTTGCGTATCAGAAAGATAATCTCTGTCATACAATTCCTGATAAATTCCTCTTTTAAGAGCCCTTTTTATATCCTGTTTCTGCGCATTTGTAAGCTGTAAATCCATATTCCTATTCTCCTTGTTTCCGAAATGTTCTGATTCTTTTTCCTGCAAAGCATACCTCTTATATATCCCGATTATTAGAGTGTATGAGTGCTTTTTTGAAATAATCCAATAGTCCATGCTCTGACAGAAATTTTTCTGCCCGTGCCTTGAATATCTGCAATTCTCTCAGCTCCGCCGCCATCGTTGCCGTTGATAGGCATTTACTAATAGATTGACGCTTATTAAGCTGCATCTTCATTCCTTCATTTTCCGTTTTCAGTGTCTTATTTTCTTTCCGTAAAGAAGAAAGTTCTTTCGACAGCATCTTTTCTTTGCTTTCACTTGCGAGCTGCTTTTTTGCAAGAGAAGTAACCTTCTTGTAGTCCTCCTCGTCAACAGTGATTTTTCCGCCAAACATTGTTTTTCCTGTCGGAATCTGTTCAACGGATTTTATTTCCGCTTTTGTGGAAGCAATCTGTGAAAGCTCCTTCCTTTCCTTTTGGATGGAAACCGCCAACGCTGCCTTTTCTTTCTCCATATCCGACTTGTATTTTTTGACACTCTTATGAACAGCCGTCGATCCGGCTTCCCCACGTTCAATCTGAAATCCTTTCTTTTGCAAAAATTTTGGCATTTCATCCTGTAACCGGATCAGTACCGAACGGTCTATGACCTTTTTCGCGCAGAGCTTGTTTTCTTCTGTCAATGGTACAAAGCCAAAGTGCATATGCGGTGTATGCTCATCATAGTGAACCGTAGCGTAAATACAATGCTCTTTTCCAAAGAAATCCTGCAAGTATCGGTTTGCTTCCTCAAAAAAACGTCTCTGTTCCTCTGCCGGAAGAATATCAAAAAACTCATTGCTTGAAGATATAATGAACTCACAGAGGACAACCGCATCTTTTCGCAGCGTTCTTCCAGACGGATTATCTCGTGCGTTTACCAGCTTCATCACAGAACGATAATAACTTTCATCACCTCTCTGTATAAGGGAGTAGTTCAGATGTGTCCTTAACGGATCAATTTCTTCATTGCTGTAATTTGTATTTTTGCGTTCATTATGCCGCTCTATGGACGACACACTTCCTTTTTTATATTTCTCCGCATGACATACCAGTTTTGCCATGTAACCCCTCCTTTCATCCACTCCACAAAAGCGTCAGCGAAATGCCGGATACGGCAAGCGGAGCGCTGACACTTATGTGAAGTGTAACCCACTATACTTTGCTTGCAGCAAAGTGTGGGGCAACGTTCCCTTGCATCCCTAAAAAAGTATTGGACAATAGGGACTTTACGGACAAATCAAAATCTTTCTTTGTCCCTATTGTCCTTTTAGTCCATGTAAATATGGACTAATGTAAATTACCTCACTTGGTCGGTTTGTGCCAGTCTTTGAAACTGTTTCCTGCCGTATGTAACCATATTCCTCAATCATATCGAGGATAGGCTTAATCTCTGCCACCTGTTTGAAATAGCTCCCTCTACAGGCACGGAACAACTCTCTGCGTGTAGTTTGTGATTTACCGCTTTGCCTAAGCTTTGACAGAACATACTCAGCCATTTTTAGCGTATTGCCACTGTCCATGACATCATAGGCATACTTGGCATGAGCATAGAAATATCTGCCAATTTCCGTAGCATTTTGCATTGTTTCACCAGATAAAAGCTCTTTGCTTTCTTTACCATCTGCAAGATGCAAAATACCTGCAATCCGCAGGACTGCACCAACATTCTTTGCCAGCCATTCCTTCATAGAATTTGCTCTGTCTGCAAGCAGCTTTTCGTTTTCCATGAAATAATTTTCAATGATAATCCTTGCTTCCTCGGATAACCGGATCGTCTGCATTTCCTTGTTACCAGCAGAGAGAAAGATACTCTCTAAAACACTCTGAAAACCGTTTACAGCACTTTTCGGAATTGCCCGTGATAAAAATATGCGCTTTCCAATTCTGGAAGCAGGTATTGCCATAAGAAAGCGAGCGATAAGACCTCTACCGTTCATAACTCGATTTTTCATTACTTCTTCCAGAACACTCGGTTGGACAGCAAGTACCGTTGTTAATCTAGGGGCGTGTATATATTCCGCATCCCGATTTTTTCGGTCAACTCTGATTTCATCCCCACAATGACCTTTAAGCCATACATCAAGATTCACTTTCTGTCCGGTGTACCTGCCTGCGATAATGTCAAAAATGCTCCCTTCGGCAGAGATGACAGCCATAAGACCGTCATTCTCCGCAAGCAGGGTTGTGAGTGCTTCTGATGAGCAATCATCCGCATAAAGCCGGACATGATTCTTTTCCTCATAGTCATTGAGGAAACGGACAAAGCTCTGCATAATGGACGATTTGCGTTCCCCCGGTTCTGCAACCAATAGGACATACAGGTTAAGCGGTTCGTAATAGCCGCTATTTCCCTCTATACGGTAACAACGCTGCGTAGCAACCGCCAATATTCCAAGCGCTACCACCGCAGCCATATCAACGCTTGTCTGCGTATTTTCGGACAATGCCGTTATGTATTCACCGACAGCAGTTGGGAAGCAATGAACCGGAAACACAGGAAGATCATCTTTCGTTTCCGAGATTGGGATTGGTTCTTCCCAAGTCTGATTGTCTGAAATCACGGATTCTGTCTGCAATTCTCTTTACCAGCCTTTCTTCATATTCTTTGAACTCCTTTATATCCTCATCCGTACCATATAGGAACAAGTCGCAATAATATTCCATTTTGACCAGTTCCTGCAAGCTCTCCACGAACAGCGGATGCAAGGGTTCTTCAAAATTCTTTGGTGCATATTCTTCTTTCCATTTGCGAAGCAGGTGACAATAATCTGCAAGAATCAGATAGGTAGCAGCTTTCCATTTCTTAAATTCCAATTCTTTCCGTATCGATTTCTGACGCTCCCGATATACGCTTGTTTCCTTTTGGTAGTCATAGGACACTTCTGCAAGCCCGAAATCATGTTGAAGTTTTTTCGCTGCATCAAGCGGTTGCAATCCAAAGAGCTTTTCCACCAACGTGATAGCATCTCCGCTGCTCTGGCAGCCAAAGCAGTAAAAATGATCTTCATATAGCTTCATGCTGGGTGTCTGTTCCTGATGAAACGGACAGTTGGTGAATCCGGCTCTGTTGATATGCAATCCGTAATACTCTGCAACATCCCGCAGCTTTAATTGTTCCTTTACTTCTATAAAAATGGACATTAGCTAATCTGTTCCGACTGATTTGCCGCTGCCTCAAGCAATGCCGTATAATCAAACGGATAGTTTCTGATTAACTTTTCAGTAAGCATTTCCTTATCCAAATCATGTGCCCCCTTTCTGGTGGTTAAACAACGGGTAACACACATGCGCATGTGTCAGCGTTTCGCTGTAAAGAGAGCATACCATTGATTTTCAAAAATACTCGAAAATCGGCACATCTGCAAAAAATCAAACACATCAACACAATTTTTTGCAAATTTGCAAAAGAGCTTATATAATGGAAATCAGAAAGCCAAGAAAGGATAGTATGTATGAGTGAATTGGGCGGAACAATCAATGAGCGCATCGGCGATCTACGGACAAGCATGAACCTGACGCAGACCGAGCTCAGCGAAAAGACAGGTATTCCTATATCAGTAATCAGCCGAATCGAAAGCGGAAAAACTGCAACTGTTGGTCATGATGTGGTGGCAAAGCTGGCACTATTTTTTAATGTTTCTGCGGATTATTTGTTGGGATTGACCGATGTGAGAATGAGAAAGAATGTGGAATTAAGCGAACTTGGACTTAGTAATCAGGCTTTGTTTCAGATATTGTCCGGCAAGGTAAACAGTCAGATTCTAAGCATGATGATTGAAAGTAAGAATTTTCCCCGCTTTCTTGACTATGCACAGACCTATTTTGAAGATGCCAATGTTCCGGTATTTCAGTCAAGAAATGCCATAATTGACTTCGGGATTGATGCGTTAAAAGACTATGCAAGGAAAACACCGGAAGTGCGCAGAGAGGCAACTCATGACATCAATCGTATGAATGCTGAAAAGATTAACGCCTCCGAAGCATCTATGATCAGGCTGCGTGATATAATGATGAGTATTCTAAAGGATATGAAAGAAGCCTATGACAGCAAGCCCTCTGATACAGACACTTCCCAGCTTACCGAAATGATGAGTGTCATGTTTGAACAGGCAGAGGAAATCCGTAAGGAGCGCCCTGTCACAGCAGAGGATATGTCAAATATTGTTATGAATTACCTTGCTCAAACCGGACTTGATGAAAAAGCGCAGAAGCTATTGAAGAAGCTTTGTTTGCAGATGTTCAAAGAGACGGAATGATTATTGACATAGAAAAGGGATATGACGCTTTGATAACGCATATCCCTTTAGTTTTTGTATCAGAGAAAATTGAATAGCTCAACAAATCCGAATTCTGATAAAACACTTTTTATAGCATTTATTAACTGTTATATCTTATCTTCA
>JAMPFS010000104.1 GCA_023664325.1 Clostridium sp. | reverse complement strand
AATTCCCCATAACCGCAATGCCATGTTGAGCAAATTTCCTTTTCTAATTTCCAATAGTGGAACTGCAATAAAATCCAAAATTAGACAAATTTCGCACCTATTAAAAAAGGTGTACCGCAGTGAAGTTTTAATCTTCCTTGCAGTACACCTTCGAGTGTGTAATACGCTGTTGGCTCTGATAATTTCTCTTTTTCGATACTTATGTATTTTCCGTTTTATTTGCATTGTGTGCCTTTCTTTAATTTCAATGTAGCTAATATGCTCTTTCATGTAAAACGCAATGCAATTCTATCTAAAAAAAAGAATTGCATTGCATTTAAATCACATGATACCTCTGTGTTAAAAATAAAAGCCAACAAACTATGATTTCTCACAAGTTTATTGGCTCTGCGTCTGTGCGTCCGGCTCTTTGATTACATTCATTTTTTTATTCTTTATAACAATTAAACTTTCTTTCCTGCATTTAGGGCAATACAACGGAAAATTTATTAAAATACTATCTTCCCTTACCCGAAGTCGTGTTTTACTACCACACGCAGGACAGTGAATCCATTCCTGCTCTTTCATTAACACATCTCCTTTACACCATATTTCGGATAATTTATGTTTTTATGCTATTCTGTTCTTTCAATAAATTCTTCCAGACAAATTTGCTTTTCATAAATTATCTTTGCATTCTCTGTACCGACATACCTATAATGCCACGGTTCATAGCTTGTCCCAGTAATATCCTCCTTGCCCTGCGGATAACGGAGTATAAATCCATAACAGTGTGCGTTTTCAGCAAGCCACGCATATACTTCGTCATTCGTGGATCGAGTTTTATCAGCGTTAATATCAACTGCTATGCCAAGTTGATGTTCGCTTGTTCCCGGTAGTGCTACCCATTCTTTTGCTGTCTTTTCAGCTCTTGCTTTGGAATATCCCTCATTTATGTAAGCCTGTACTTTTTCGTTAAATGTCTTTTCTTGTTCCTCTGCTGTCCGATAGCCTTCCCGCACAATGGGATATATTCCGTCTTCCCTCGCTGCATCAAACATTTCCTGCAAGTATGGATAAATTCTGCTGTCTACCTTTTGACCATTTTGCAATTCTGTTAATGATATGGAGAAATCCTCCGGTATCTCATTCCAACGGTTCACAACAATCAAATTCCATTCTTCTGAAACAGGAATGGTGTGCGAATCCTCATTCACACCGAAATGTTCTAAAAGAAAAGGAATAATGGAATCTCTGTTTTGTACTGCACCAACTGAAAAATATATAAAAAGCAAAACTGAAATTACTTTCCAGTTCTTTCTTTTTGTCTTTTTCCTTGAATTTCTCCTTTTTGCCATTTTCAATCAAGCCCTCAACCGTCTTGACCAGCCTTTTACTGCAAACGGCATACACAAAGCACCAATCAAGACTGGAACAACAATCAGCAGATACGGCGACCACACATATTTTCCAAAAATGCAGAATGTATTTGTACGAAAAATATCAGCCCCACTCCCCACTAAGGGAATTAAGTCCAATGCCTTCTGTACACCATACGGCAGATACTCGGCAATCATCATCGGTCCATATACAACTGCCAGACTAAACAATAAAGCCAGCACATTGTTCCTTGTTTTAGCTGATATGAACATGATAACTCCTGCAAATCCAATTGTTCCTAAAAAAGCAAATGCGTATTCGTAAATTTCCGCCTGAAGCATATTCATAGGTGCAATAGCAATCAGTTTTATTGTTTGAATTGGCATATCCCATCCGGCAGTTCCCAAGAAGAAAATCTGCGCTACAACACTCCCAATCATATTAATTGCAAAAAATTCTGTTGTAAATAATAAACCCGTACATATTTTTGCAAGCGCAATCTTCTTCCATCCATTTTTTGTTGTTAGAACCAATGAACTTGTGTTATCATGCCACTCTCCGGCAAATATTGATGACAAAGTAATTGCAAGGAACAGTGCCATTACAGTACCCATATCTGCAACTATGCTGCCGAGAAGATTTGACCATCCTTCTGTCCATTCATATCGGAACGGCTTTTTTACCTCCGCATTTATCCGCAAAAGATAGTCCTTTTCTGCCCCTGTCTGACCATTATTCTCTAAAAAATCTTCAATGACATTCTGTCTTCTTTCATAAAAATCTGTCAAATTCCCCGGATCAACATAACTCATCATTGTCTTATAACTACCTGTATCCAGAAGTTCAGGGTACAAAGTCCCTAACCAGCTATTAACAATATGGCTATCCGTTTTTTCCAATTCCCTGTCAATACCGGTTGCCCCAATCTCCTGATAATCCCTTACCAATTTCTGTAAACTCTCGTCTGTCAGTTCCCCTCCAAATTCCAATGAATGTTCTTGCCTGTCCTTTATCATTCCGTACCCATCAAAATTATTTCCAAAAGCACTCGTATAATCATCAGAACTCCCAAAACTGAACCATTGAAACGAAAGTATGCTTCCGAAAATTACAATATAAATAAAACACAGTAAAACACTTATTTTTGTACTCATTTTACGCCATAATTTTTTATGCTCTGATAAAAATAATTCCATAATTATTCCGCTCCTTCCTTTGCCGGAAAATAGTACAGGTACAAATCTTCTAATGTAGCTTCACACGGAACAGCCCTCTCACTTGGCTTATCATCTGAAATAATGCGAAGTACCACCTGTTGTTGTCCCTCATGCCTTAAATTTGCAACTGTTGATTTTGCCTGCCATTTTCTTGCCTCTGCTGAAGATACTTCCAATTCCCATACTTTCCCGTCTGCTTTCTGAACCAGTTCCGGCACAGTACCCTGCAATACAAATTTCCCTTGTTTCATAAGCAAAACTTCATCTGCTATTGCTTCAATATCAGAAACAATATGTGTTGACAGAATAACAATTTTATCTCCGGCATAATCGGAAAGCAGATTACGAAACCGAACCCTCTCTTTCGGATCTAACCCCGCTGTTGGCTCATCCAGTATCAAGACTTCCGGATTATTCAATAACGCCTGTGCAATCCCCACTCTCTGCTTCATGCCGCCGGAAAAAGTCTTTACCTTTTTACCAGCCACATGGCTTAATCCTACTTCCTCCAATAATTCTCCCGCCCGTTTCCTGGCGATTTTCTTTGGTATCCCTTTCAGGGCAGATACATACATCAAAAATTCCATTGCGGTATAATTAGGGTAATACCCAAAATCCTGTGGAAGATAACCCAATACATCTCTGTAATCTTCTCCCATAGAAACCACGTCTTTCCCATCCAAAAATACCTCTCCAGAAGTCGATTCCAAAATAGCGCACATCATCCGCATCAGTGTTGTCTTTCCTGCACCGTTAGCCCCCAAAAGACCATATACGCCCGGTTTCAAAGTTGCACTGACACAATCGACAGCTATTTTGCTGCCATAATGCTTTGTCAATCTGTCAAGAGATAATTCCATACATTTTACCTTCCTTTCTCATTGTTATAATAAAATAAATTTCTTTTATGAAAAACACTGCAAAAAACAAAAAAGCAACGATCCATATGCCAAAAGCAGATGTGTCATACAGCCACGGCAGGGTTTTTGCCAATACACCCCAACAAACGCAGGAACTAAGCACTATAATCATACATATTTTCATATTTTCTTTTCTGCACAATCGAATCAGACGCAACATACTGACCATACACACTAAATAAGGAACCATGCAGTATAAAATAATCTGTCCAATTTCCCTATATGAATTTTGAAGATGTACCTCAAAAGAAACAAAAAACGTCATACACACAAGATTTGCAGCTCCGGCTAAAACCAGTTTTGCCAATACGATCTGCGAACCGGACGCCCTTGTAACAGCTTCAATCTCACTCATTCCATAATATTGGCATTTAAATATGGCTGGCATGACAGCCAACGCAAACAACGGCATAAATGCTGGAATATAACTTGGATTGCCTGCTACTGTGTAAATCGCCACGCATATAATAAACAGCGCAACTGCTTGTAACCCAAATATTGACACTCCTTCAAAACGAAAAATATCCGATAAATACTGTGCAAACCCTGTTCGTGGCTCTTCCTGCGGTTGTTTTGCTAATTTCTGTTCCCGCATAATTTCAGTACATAATTTTACTGTTTCTTCCAACTTAGTATGCCTAAGTTTCTCAAGTTCTGTTTCCTGCAATAAATATTGCTGTAAATACTTTTTTAATTTTCTATTACTCATTTTTCTGCTCCTTTCTCATATTTTTCAAAGCGTTTCTAACCCTGCTCTGTGCCGTTCTCATGTTACATCCCATTATTTTTGCAATTTCCCAAAACGAAAGTTCCTCTCCAAACCGTAAAATAACAGCTTCTCTTTGTTCCGGCGATAAAACATTTAAAAGATACTCTATCTCTGATTTATCCTCTATCCGATGCAGCTCATCACAATCATCTCTGATTTCTTCTTCATTTTCTAAGGAACATTCCTTTATTTTCCGGCTTTCATCAATACATAAATGATTTGCTATTGTATATAAATATGCTTTAAATTTCTTTTTTCCCTTATATCCCGACAGATTCTTAAACAGTTTCAAAAAAGTTTCCTGTGTTAAATCTTCTGCTTTTTCCATATTGAAACACTGCCTTTTGCAATAACGCAGGATAGGCGTATAATAGCGTTGTATCAATTCCTCAGCCGCTTTTTCATCACCAAGCCTTATCTGCTCTACTAACGCATCATCATCCATACGCTATCAACTCCTTCCTTGAAATACTCATGGATATAATCCGTTATATATATTATAACGAATCGTTTTTCCCAAATGATCAAAACTCCTTTAAAATTTTTTGAAAACTACATCGTGGAAAAGTGCATAACTGCCTATTCCGTCATGGATAACTCTGTTCACAGCACATGGAAAAGCAAAGTGCAGCTTTCCCACGTCCTGCAAACAGAGTTACCCACAACTCCATGAGATAGGCAGTTATACACTTTTCCACAATGCTACTACGCCTGCTGAATCCATCTCATTCATTCCTTTTTTATAACTTTTAGACATGATGTCTAGAAGTCCGGGCAGGCGGAGGATATTTCCCCAAAAGAGAAAAGATGAGGAAAAAGCCGCTGCTGCGCCGATACAGTACCCGGTGGAAAACAGAAGTAAGCAGGGTCTGAG
>JAMPFS010000103.1 GCA_023664325.1 Clostridium sp. | reverse complement strand
CGTTTTTCTTTGCACTTCCAGTATACCATAAATAGCCAAAAATGTCAGTAAAATCAATGAGCTGTGGTGCTTTTGGCTGCCAAAAGTAGACACTGCCTAGAGTTTGCAGACCGGAATAATTCCGCAGCGAATAATCAATATACCATTTCAGACCGGCTGTTATCCCATCAGCTGCAAATAAATAATTTTAACCTTCAATAATCTTGGTCATTTATCGGCCAAAGGAAAAGGCAGAAAGAAATTTCTCAACCGAAACTTCCCATTAAATGACAAAGATTGTCCATTTTGTTCAAAAGAGATTGCCAAAAGATGGCAACAGTAGTAAGATATTTTAAAAGGATGTTTTATTGCAAAGATGTTTATCGAATAGGTTGATTTCTTATTGATAAGAGTTTTATGGCAGTGATTATTATTCAAAAGAAAATCCCAGTTAGAGAACAGATGTATCATTGGTTTTTGTGCGGAGGTGAAAGAATGTATTTGAAGCATGAATGCAGAGAGGCTATTGAAAAGAGCGTTCTTTTCATAGGGCAACGTATGTTTTAGTACTGAAAAGAACGCCTTATTGTGAGATACAGTACAGTATACGGCAAAAGGTGCGCCTTGTAGAGTAAACCTTGCGCTTTGTGAGATTAAAGATAGGAGAAATCAAATGTTCCAGAAAAAGTATGTACAGAAGATATCAGCAATTATTACGGCTATTGGAATGGTGACAACCATGACATCATATAATATGGCAAGAGCCAGTGAGGTTGAGTTTAATGGCAGCGATACACTTGTAAACTATGATACGAATGCAAATGATTTGTTGGAAAATTACGATGAGGACAGCGAACTGTGCCGGAAGCTGCAGTTGGAATATGATAGTTCCACGACAGGCCTAAGTGAGGAAAAGGAAAAAGAACTGAATGCGATGGGGATTTTTGATTCGGATATTGAGTTGCTGGGAGAAGAAACCATGGACAAAATTGAAGATGCGTATTCCTACTCCATTTCAGTCATGTATTATGAGGAAAATACAAAAGACGGCTCCCTTGAGGAAATGTCTCCTTCTGGAGTTGATGAGCTCATCGGTGATGTGTATGGTGAAGAGTTACAAGAAGCCGAGGAGGCTCAGGTGAGCGGATTGGATAAGATGCTAAGCGGCACAATCTTTGGGGCAGTTAAGGCATCTGCCAAATCAAAATCATTAGTAAAGAAGAGTGCTTCCGGAAAGGTGAAGCAGATGCTTGCTTTTATCCAACGAAAAAAGGGCGGTAAGGTGAATGTTGCCTATACCTGCACATGGCTGCAGGAACCTAAATGCAGAAAAACGGACTTTTTATTCCTGGGTGTAAAGGATGCGCGCTGTCTTACGGATACGTGGGAGGCATTGCACACTTGCAAATATGCTGATGGTATCAATAAATATGAAAACTTTAAAGAGGAACGGAAGAATTACCGTGCGGCATCACCGTATGGTATGGCGGTGGACTATTCGTTTTTTCCGAATAGGGCGGCAGGTATTGAAAACGAGAGTTTTGTTTTGAAGTTTGACTGTGAACCAGGGAAGAAAAAAATATATGCGACAGGATTATATTATCATTGTAAAAATGAAGCTAAGCTATCTTTGGGACTTGGCATAGGGCTTACTATCGGTGCTGATGGGCTTAGCTTTGGACCGTCTGCTTCCGGTGCTGGTTCTGTGGAAGATGTATATAGTATCGTGACGAATAATCCAAGTACTTATTTCGATACTAAATAAATGTTTTGAAACAATAGAAATATTGAGGGGGATATGATATATGAGCGGAATAGAAAATAAGCGGTGGCGGTTTTTATGTAAAATGGTGGCAGCAATTGCAGTGGGAGTATTAGTGGGGAGAATTACCACTGTCTTAGAGAACCAGACTGCACAGACTGCACAGGCGGATGAACAGTTCGTCAATTTGGAATACTTTAAGGAGTACCATCAGGTGCTGGAAATCGGGGATTATACTTTTACCCTTACACATGGACTGTGGTCAGAGCAAACCCACACAGGAGCTTGTGTGATTGAGGTGGAAAAGCAAGGTGGTTTTCAAGGGAATGCGAAACGGATTTGTGGTAATGTGAAGCTTGGTGTTATTGGAGATTTTGATGATTCCGCTGCTTATGGTGAAGTATTTCACTTGTGTCCGGTTGGAGACGGCACGCTTAATCTGAAGAGATGTAAGATGACAGATGGCAAGCTGGTTATATATGCTGACTTTGAATCATCATATTCACCATTTCAGTTTGAAGATGGTGAATATTGCAAAAATCAGATTTACTTGCAACCATATAGTACACCTGATACACCTAATACTGAGTTAAATCCTATGTTTGTTGGTCTGTTACCGACAACTATGCCGATTGATGAGCTTATGGAGAATTATGGGTTTGCGTTTGAGGACGATGCAAAGGGCAAAGAGTACCGGATTGCTGATTCCGCCAGCTTATCCATCTCGTATTTTGGGCTGCATATACAGACAGACCATAAAATGCAGGAGTTGAAGGTTACGTTGAAGCGTAAGAAGGGAAAAGATATCGAGTTAGACTTTGTGGAAGAACAGACGAAGGCAGGCTGGAAGGGCTGGTATGGTTCCGGTACAGAGCTGGACGGTGCAGATAGAAGATATACCTATTCTTACACGTTTAACAAAATCAACTATAATATTGACAAAATCAAGGCAATCTATGTGAATGGCGAGAAGATAACAGATTGAGAATGTTAGTGGACTTTTGATATCGTTGATGCGCATAATTGTGTGTCAGCGGTATCATTCTGCTGACGGTAATAAGAGACTGCATATGCAGATTTCTCATCGCCTCTTCGCAACAAGCTGCTTAGAAATGAGGATTACGATGAAGGATAACCTTATCAGAGAAGCATATGGGGAAGTAGATTTTTTAAGAAGAAAATTATGGAATGCGGACAGGGATGTAGATGTGGATTTGGTAAATTTGCCTTTGCTTGAGAAAGAGGAGTTAGTTGGGGATTCACTCAAGCTAATGCCGCCTCGTTATCTTCCTCTTTTATATCAAGGGAAGCTTTTGAGGAAGGATACATCGGGTTCGACGGGAAAGTATTTGGAAATCTATTGGCAGCGCTCAGATTTTGTTCGTTCTATGTTTTCATTGTGGTTTTATCGGAACTATTTTTACGGAATACAAACTTGGGATAAGTTATGCAGGTTTTATATGATTTCTCGTGCAGGAATAGACGAGGAAATGAGCAGGAAAAGGAAGAATGCGTTAGAATTTAGTAAAAATGATTTGACAGAGGAACGCCTTCTGGAAATCTATCGTGAGATGCAGAAATTTCAGCCGGTATGGCTGCTTCTTCAGCCGTGTATTGCGGAACTGATCTGCCAGTTAAAAGCCAGGTATCAGCTTTCGGATATAGATAGCGTGAAATATATTGAAATGACAGGAGAGGAATTGACGGAGGAACTGAGGGAGCGTATCCAAAATTGCTTCAAATGTCCGGTTGCAAACCAATATGGGGCAAATGAGGTGAATTCTATTGCCTATGAATGTCCGCAAGGCAATCTGCATTGCATGGAAGACAATGTGTTTGTAGAGATTCTCAATGATGAGGGGAAACGGCTGCCGGATGGGGAGTGTGGGAATATTTATGTGACAACGCTTCATAACCATGCCATGCCATTTATCCGATATGGTATCGGTGATGTTGGTTTTTTGGAGAAGAATACATGTTCCTGCGGCCATAAAGGGAAAATTTTGCATTTAAAATCAGGAAGAAGAGATGATTGGATTCTGATGGAAAATGGAGAAAAGGTGAATCCGTATGTGTTTTTGCGTGCGGTTGTTGCCGTGAATGCTGTTTTAGAAAACTGTATTTTTCAATTCCAAATAATTCAGACAGATTATCAGCATTTTCGCGTAAATCTCGCAGTAGATGAAGAAGTAAGTGGGATACAGGAAGTTTTTGTGGATAATATCGGTCATGCAGAACTCAGAAATGCATCTTATGATTTTCATTATTATGATAATTTATTTCCGGATATTACTGGAAAGAGAAAGTTTTTTACAGTGAGCTTTGGATAGTTTGAGGATTTCGTGTACAAAAAGTGGAGAAGAGGATGAAATTAGAGATAGCGGGAGATACAGATACAGTATTCCAATCGGTTGTTGCGTTGATAAGGGAATTGGTATTAGAGGAAGATATCACAATAGAAAAAGGAACACGATTTTTTGAAGATTTAAATTTTGATTCTATTTTAACAATGCAGCTTTTGGTTGCGGCAGAAGAGAAATTTTCATTTGATGCGGAAGATTCGGAGGAAAGCCTTCAGGCATTCGAGACGGTTGGAGCTTTTGTGCAGTTTGTGAATAAAATGATACAAGAGACAGGGGAGATGGAATGACGCTATGGAATTTTAATGATTTTTGTGATTTGCCGGAAGTCATTACAGAGAAGGGGGAAGCATACAGTTATCGCAAATTGGATGATATGCAGAAAGCATTTGTTTCGCATATAAAAGGGAGAGCATTAGTCTGTATGTTTGTGAATAATGATATCGGGAGTGTTGTTGCCTATATTTCGTGTCTGCTGAATCGTGTAGTTCCTATTTTGGTCCCATCTGTGCAGGAGAGTGCCCTGGGGGAGTATATCATAAAAGAATATCAGCCGGATTATATATGGATATCATCTGGGGAATGTGAAAGCTTGATAGGCGGATTATATGGATATGAGAGGGACGTGTTGCTTTTTGGATATGTGCTGCTTCGGAAAAGAGTAGAAGAAGTAATCAATTTGCATCCGGATTTGGCTGTTTTGCTGCCAACATCCGGCTCAACCGGAAAACCCAAATTGGTAAGATTATCTTATAAAAATATTTTGTCAAATACGATATCAATTTGTTGTTACATGAAAATAACACAACGCGACCGTGGGATTACTTCCCTTCCGATTAGTTATACATATGGTTTGTCTGTGATTAATACGCTTCTTGCTTCGGGCGGGAGCATTCTTTTGACGAAGATGAGTGTTGTTCAGCCCGCCTTCTGGCGCCATATGGAAGAATATGGTGTTACGATTCTGGCCGGCGTTCCCTATACATTTGAATGCATGAAAAAACTTCAAGTGAAGATTTCAGAGTTAGAAAATTTGCGGCTGCTCACACAGGCGGGGGGAACGTTGTCAAAAACTTTACAGAAGTATTGGGGG
>JAMPFS010000102.1 GCA_023664325.1 Clostridium sp. | reverse complement strand
GCACTGCGGGAAGGTTTACTCACTTTTACATTGCAATTTGCGGAAACTCAAGTTTTGAGACCTTGATTTTTCTCATTTCATAAAGTTACAGGGAGCCTGTCAAAACGGACTCCCTGTTGTTATCTGCCGGATAAATGTAAATACCCGCACTAGTTTTCGTTATATTGATACTTCTTCAGCCGCCTGCCTGTGACAATACAGATGAGACTGCCTCCTACGCCAAGTATAAATATCATGAGCGCAGCGCCGGAACCCTTGCCGGTGCCAAAGAGAGTTTGCAGAATAGGTAAATCGCCATATATGCGCATAATTGGTTCGCATACATTATCTACCATAAAACCACCTGCAAACAATCCGATTGGAATTGTAAAAAATTGAAGTGTATTACGGCATGCATACACGCGCCCCTGTAACTCGACCGGAATGCTTGTCCGAAGAATCACATCTAAATTGGCATCCATGATTGGCACAAGAACCCAGCCGATGATCTGCCCGATGCACCACAATAAAGGCTCCCTGGAGAATGCTAACAAAAAGTTTTCCGCTCCAAGCGAAAACAGCATTGTCAGATAAATGACTTTTATCCTGTCCTTTGGTTTTGGTAAAACGGAAACCATCAGACTGCCGATAATCATGGCAACGCCGGAACAGGATGTCACAATTCCCAGGACGGCTGAACCGCCTTTCGGATTCGGAAGCACATAACCGGGTAAGGATGCATCAAAGGCGGAAGCTACCAGATTAACCCCTGACATAAACAGGATCAGAGTCATAATTAATGGGTTTTCTCTCAGAAACGCAAGCCCTTCTTTTGTGAGATTCAGCATATTTTCCTGCTTATCACTCTTGTATTCCGGGATTTTGATAAAAAACAGCAATGACACAAAAGCGATCAGGAAACTTCCAAGATCAACTGCGATTACACCATTTAGCCCGACAAATGAGTACAGTGCCGTAGCAATCAAAGGATTCAATATGGATATCAGCGATCTGGATAAAGAGCGAAGCCCGCTTGTTTTCTGATAATGCTTTTCAGGAATGATAAGTGTCATGGCAACCTCGGAAGCAGGCTGCTGTACGGTATTCATTAACCCCGAAATCACATTCAGGACATATAAATGCCATACGCTCAGGAGATTTGCGCGAAACAGTACAAATACAGTGATGGTGCATATTGCCGCAAATACATCACAGCCAAGCATTGTCTTCTTTTTGTTGAACCGGTCGGTCAATGCTCCGGCAAATATGCTCATTAATACATATGGCGCATACGAGCATATGGTAAGCGCTGCTGTGCTTAACGAAGAACCGGTCTTCTCGTACAGCCACAGGGTAAGCGCAAATGTTGTGATACTGCTGCCAAGCTGGGATATACTCTGGGTACTCCAAAGCATCAAAAAATCTTTCAGTTCCAATAATTCATTTTTCTTAATTGTTTTCATTATCTTTGCTCCTTTTGTGTTATGTATTTTTCAAAACAGAAGCAAAGTCTGAGGATATCAGCCGAAAGCTGTTCCTCCATGCAGTCTCCTCAGACTCTGCATGGAGCGGCTGCAATGCAAAGTATCATTTCAAATTCCCTCCGTGTGTTCTTAAGTTTTGCAAATATCTATTATTAGTATACGCGATTGGTGCAAGAAAGGCAAATGGTTTTTCTGACCAGAACAGCAATGTACAATAACAAAGCGCAAAGATTCTTTGCGTCCTGTTTGCCCCAGGTAAAAAAGATTTGCTGGTTTTTTCATTTTTTCTGTCACATAATAAACCTGTAACATGTTATGCATGCAGGGAATAGGCAGCCGCATGCCAAAAGAATAGCGAAGGAGGAATCAGTATGAAGATAGGAGAGAGTATTTTTAATATCCGGAAGGAACAGGACATGACACAGGAGGAGTTTGCTTCGATTTTTGCGGTGACAAGGCAGACGGTTTCCAATTGGGAGAAAGAAAAAAGTTACCCGGATTTACAGACGCTTGTAGATATGAGCGACCGGTTTGAGGTTTCCCTAGACAGTATGTTGAAAGAAAATGCAGACATGGTTAAGAAGATGGACAGGGAACGAAAGTTTAGTAAATATTTGAAAAGGGGAATCCTCTTATTGGCGTGAATATTTATCATTTGTTGTGTAATCTGGAGCATTTTGTGGTATGATACAAAAAATGAGATGGAACAGCGGTTTCAGAGCGGAATAGAGCAGTATGGCTTTTGCGCGAACCAGTCAGAAAACCCGGATGAGGAGGGGTATCAATATCCATACAGGTTGGAAACCAGTGATGGAAGCGTGTTTTTGCTCGGTAAGTTAGTGATGTCAGAGTGGTTTGATATTCGTTATCTGGGGAGCTATAATCAGAGTCTTGTCTGCCGCATACAGTGGGAGGAGGAACTGCTGCAATTGGAGTGGTATGGGAAAGGGGCTGATATGATGATTGCATATCGTTATGACCGGACGGGCAAACATCTTCTGACAGACCAGGAGGCGAAAAGGCTGTTAAGGGATAACAGCCAGATACAGGAAATTAATAAAAAGGCGCATGAAATGTGTCAGAACTTATATGAGGATTATAAGTGGCAGTGGTGACAGTAAGCATAGTGAGGAGAAACAGTGATGAGAGGAAAAATGACAAGAGTTTTGTTGATATGTTTCATGATGGCGGCATTGGCAGGCTGTGGAAAACAGGAGGCCGCCAGTGGGAAAGATGCGCAGCAGCCGGATATGGAACAGGCTGTTTACCGGGAGGTTTTAGAGGGCGACAGCGCACCGGATTTTACGGTGGAGTTGGCAGATGGCAGTACATTTGTTCTTTCGGAACAAAGCGGCAGGGTAGTACTACTCAATTTCTGGGCGACATGGTGCGGTCCGTGTGTCCGGGAAATGCCGGCATTTGAAAAACTTTACAGTGATTATGGGGATGAGGTGGCGATTCTGGCAATTGACTGTGCGGAAGACAAAGAGACTGTAGACCGGTTTCTTTCAGATGCCGGATATACCTTCCCCATTGCTTATGACGTGGAAGGAACCACCTTTATGAAATATCCATCCGAAGGGATTCCGTATACCCTGGTGATTGGCAGGGATGGCATTGTCCGGGATATTTATATGGGGGCAGGGAATGTAGACGAGCAGTATGAGGAATATAAGAGTGCCATTGAGGATGCATTGGGCGAGAATGTGGAGTAAGGGGAAAAGGGGAGTGCCATATGAAGGTAAAAATGTTCAGGAAAGGGATATTCATTGCAGCGATCATACTTATTTTCATTGGTTTGAAACAAAACGGTTTTCACGATATGAAAAATAAGGCAATTCGCATCTGTTATGAGTGCATAGGAATCGGATAATGCAAAAGAGAAAAATGATTCAGCTCATCTGCGCTGTTTTATATAATTGTAATATGACCGGATTTGTGAAGGGGACAATTTATCAGGGAGACGGCAAAGGTGTCTGTGTGCCGGGATTGAACTGCTATTCCTGTCCGGGGGCGGTTGCTTCCTGTCCTCTTGGCAGTTTACAGACCGCCTTGCTTTCCTCAAAATATAAATTTCCATATTATATATTGGGAATGTTATTGCTGTTCGGTGTCGTACTGGGCAGGATTGTGTGCGGATTTTTATGCCCTTTTGGATTGTTTCAGGAATTGCTTTACAAAATTCCGACGAAAAAGGTTGGAAAAAGTAAATGGACGAAAAGATTATCGGTTTTGAAGTACATCATTTTGGTTATATTCGTAATCACAATACCTCTGTTTTTTGCAGTGCCGGGCTTTTGTAAATATATCTGTCCTGCCGGAACCCTGGAAGGCGGTATCTTTCTGGTAATGCGGGATGTGCGCCTGCGGGCATTGATTGGCGGTTTGTTTTCGTGGAAAATAGCAGTGCTGGCGGCAGTGATTTTCTCTGCTGTATTTCTTTTCAGAAGCTTCTGCCGATTTCTCTGTCCGCTTGGCGCATTTTATGGCTTGTTTCATAAGGCATCTATGGTGGGAATGAAGATAGATCAGGAAAAATGCAACGGCTGTAATGCATGTGTACTCCGGTGTAAGCTGGACGTAAAACATGTTGGGGACAGGGAATGTATCCAGTGTGGGGAATGTATGGAATATTGCCATAAATGTGCGATTAGTCTGGGATGGCGGAAAAATGGAGAAGATGGGGTATAGCCGATATATTTTTTGAAAATTTTGATAAAATGACTATGTAAAATTCACAATCATAATTGCAGCGCCTAATACGGCAAGGACAATACCGGTCATGCGGTTTAAAGTGATCGGTGCCGCCTTGTTTGCCAGTTTTGCTGCGATTCTTGCCCATAAAAGCGTAGAGGCAATGCAGAAAAGGAGGCACCATACATCCGGCATGCCTCCGATGGCAAAATGGCTGACAGAGCCGGTAAAGGCGGTAAATGCCATAATGAAAACACTGGTGCCAACTGCGGTTTTTAATTCGTAACCAAGTACGCTGGTAAGAATCAGTAACATCATCATGCCGCCGCCGGCACCGATAAATCCACAGATCAGTCCAATTATGATACCGCAGATGACAGATTGTGCCAGGCGTTTTCCGGGATCGACTGCCTGCATGTTTTCTTTGGTAGTCATCACCGGTTTTACGATAAATTTGATACCGAGGAAGAAGGTCATAAATACGGAAAAACTTCCCATCGTGGTATTGGGAACCAGACTGGCGAGAAAGCTTCCGACTAATGTAAAGGCGAGAACAGTAAACATCATTACAAGTCCGTTTTTAATATCCAGATTTTTATTTTTTCCATAAGTATAGGCACTGATAGCGCTTGCAAGTACATCGCTTGCCAGGGCAATTCCCACGGCATCATAAGCAGGCATATCTAAAAAAGTGATGAGAATGGGGCTGATTACTGCCGCTGCACTCATGCCTGCAAACCCGGTTCCCAGACCGGCGCCGATTCCCGCAATAAAGCAAATGATAAATTTAACTAGCATATGAATACTCCTTCTATGATTCCTTCAGCCTGTGATTTATGGTTGTTATATTCTTTCCAAACAAAATATTCCTTACTGTGCCTGTAACTTGACAAGCTGTTCTTTTAATCGGGCAATTTCTTTATCCTTTGCTGCTAACGCTTTGTTATGTTCCCGATCCTTCATTGCTAAAGCCTCATCTCGTTCTCTATCTTTTGCTGCTAAAGCATCTTCGTATCCGTTGCAGATAATGTCAATATCCGTCATGTATGATTCAT
>JAMPFS010000101.1 GCA_023664325.1 Clostridium sp. | reverse complement strand
AATTTTTTCAGAATTTTTTTGTCAGTGTGGGCAGTAATGCCCGTATTGGTTTTAATGCAATCTGCCTATGCAGATTAAAACCGCTTGCATTCCAATACTGGAATAGCAAGCACTGGTTGCGTATATACGCAACCTCAGAAAAGCAAGCACTGCCCACGTCATGACACAGGGCAGAAAAGCAAGCACTGCCTATGGACGTCCATAGATAGATTTTTCACAGATTTTTCCTTGCGGAACATCTGCAAAAATTGGCTTGCGCTAAGGGGATAAATCCCCCTAACCCCCTTGCTTTTATAAACGCAAATAATTTTCTAAAACTGCCAAATATATTTTGTTCAGATCTCTCTGTGATATATCCAGTCTTTTCAAAAAATTATTGCAAAAACGAATCACGTTACTCTGTGTTGGACACGAAAAAAGTGTACTGCATTGAGAATTTTTCTTTATTTCCACCTGTAGATTTTTTTAAATATCAATCACCTTTTTTATTCTTTCTGATATAAAACAGGGCAATGACTACCACAATCATCTCGGAAAGCGGCATTGCAATCCAAACACCCAGAATACCAAACCACAATGGCAGTACAACCAAAAAGATTCCACTGATAAAGATACTTCTCATAAGCGCCACAATCATAGACTCTTTTCCACGCATAACAGACTGCAGATAATAAGTTGACAGCACTGTAATGCCAAGGAACAAAAATAACAGAAAGTAGGGACGGATAATACCGGGAGCTATCTCAAGAACTTCAGGTGTTGTTCTCATGAACAGCCTTACAATCTGCTGCGGAAAAAGTTCACCAATTACGGTAAAAAGCAGCCCCATAATTAAAACCGTCAACAGCGACATCCTCCACACGCTTTGCACACGGTCTGTCCGCTTTGCCCCGAAATTTGCTGAAATAATTGGCTGAATTGCCTGCCCCACACCACAAAACATCATTTGAAACAGGGACGAAATTGTTCCTACCGCACCATAAACTGCCAGTGCAGATGTACCACTATACCGCATAACCTGATTATTCATCAATATAACAAGAAAAACCGCCCCAAAATCAAAAATACTTGCGCCAAAGCCAATGCCAAGAATTTTTTTAAAACCATGCAGTATGTGGAAAGGCTTTACGAACCTCAATTTACATTGTTTTCTCAAAAAATAACTGCACATGACAATCGTTTGCACACTGGTTCCTATCACGGTTGCGACAGCCGCTCCTTCCATTCCCATCCCCATAGGAAACACAAAAAACCAGTCGCCAAATATGTTTGTGCAGCCGCCGATCAATACAGCCGCCATCGCAAGATTTGGTGCGCCATCGTTCCGGATAAATGCGCCAAGAAACGGCGGCATGACAAAAATCGGGAACGTATAGATAAGCCACTGGGCATACTCCATAACTTTTGGCATTAAAAGTGCATCTGCACCGAAAAAAGTAAAAATCTGCTCATGAAATAATCCAAAACCTATCCAGGCTGCACCCGTTAGGACACTCATCAGCAGGATAGCCGCACTAAAATATGCATTGCCCTTTTCCTCATTCCCCTCACCACGGGCAACGCCCATCAAAACAGAGCCGCCTATTCCACAAAGAACGGAAAGAAATACCATAATCCCATAAAAAGGATTGATACAAGCCATTGCCGCAGTGCCGGACGGTCCTACTGCCTGACCGACTGCGATTGCATCCACAAAACTATAAATAGAAGTTGCTAACGCACCCGCAATGGAAGTAATTAAAAATTTTCTGTATATTTGTTTTATGTCTGTTAAAATAAAATCCATCTTACCTAAACACCTGCCTTACAACTTAAACAATAGAATTCACACTTCGCGAGAATTCTATTGTCATGAATTAGTAAAACGGCAGCTTTTATTTTTCAAAGCCACCGTTTTTTAATGCAGATATGTATATTCTGCCACACGTTGATTTTCCCTGTTAAAAGCATACAAAATTGTCTAAACTCTCGACTGCATTTTTTCATTCCATGACGCAATCAGTTTTTTTAGGATTTCTTTCAGTTCTGTCCGTTCCTGATCCGTCAATCCGGAGAAAACAACATCCTCAATTTCACTGCCCATATAAAGGCATGTAAAAAGTCCGTGATTACTCTGCATCAGTAAGCTGGTCAAACTGTCAGCCGGAAAAGGTTCTTTTGACATTCCCCGGCACTGCCAGCCATCCATAAATGCCTCTCCTTCCATATTCATGCCGTCCGGTGACATACCTTCCATCCTGTCAGAGGATTTCCCATATCCTCCATATCCATACATATTGGGAAATCCGCCCAAATGCCCCCAACCGCCAGAAAATCCCTTGTACTGCCGGAATTGTCCGTCATGTTGTGCAGCATCGTGCTGTTCTTCCTGAGCAGAAGCGCCTTGTTTCATGTTATCCATGTTCGTAACTCCTTTCTGTATATTTTATTTCGTTTTAAATTAGCACTGATTCGCCTTGCTCTCAGCCGAATGTCGTGTTATAATTGATTATAAAGTTTCCTATAATGGGAAAGTCAAGAGGAAAATCCAAATGAGAAAAAATAATTTTCTTAGTATCAGTGAATTGGCTTCCATTTCCGGCGTAAATGCGAAATCTTTACGGTATTATGACCATATTGGCATCCTGCGCCCTGTTTTCGTTGACCCCGATACAGGCTACCGTTATTATGCCTTTTTCCAGAAGGAGCAGGTCGATGCTATACAGCTATGTGTTGAAATGGGCATTCCGTTAAAACATTTTTCTGATTTTAATGATAACAAAAATCCCCATTTTCTTTATGGCAGACTGATTTCAAAGGGCATAGCATATACGTCAGAGAAAATCCATGAATTGCAGTCTACACTATCCCGCCTGCAATACATGCAGGACGCCCTTGCACGGGCAGAGGACAGTTACGCACAGGAACTCCCGAAAACCTACACCCTCCCGGAACGCACCTGCTGGACAGTACCTTATCATGGTACGCAGTTTTGTGATGCCGCTCAGGAACTGCTCAGAAAAATAATCCTTGAAATAAACCGCCAGGGTTTGAAGTTCGGGTACAGTAATGGCTTAATACTGGCACATTATGACAATGAGTGGAAACAGTTTATGTTTGTAGACATTGACACGGATTCCTTGACAGAGGAAACAGAAAAACACAAAGAAATCCTGCATATACCTGAAAGCCGGTATCTATGTAAAAAAATAGAACACAGCGGCACAGAGCAGGCTTTTATCTGGAGCAGTCCCTATATTGAAAAGGAACAAATTTCACTCATTGTTGAAACGGAATTATTTATCGGGAATTATTATTTTCCTCAACCTCCTTTGGAGCAGCAATGCCTTATAAAGCCGGACTGACAACACCTTGCACTTTAATCATGCCTTTTCCCTTCCTCTTTGATTAAATGCTTCATTTGTATTGTAATGAAAATGAATGTAACAATAAAAGCCAGAAAATCAGCTACGGAATCTGCCCCAAAAGCCCCATAATGCCCCAAAGCAACGACATAATCAGCATAGCCGGGAATTGAAAGAGCAGATCACGGCTGATAGATACAATAATAGGCTGTGCGTCGATCGCAGGACCGATCGCAATGGAAAGCACAATGGCAAAGACTTTCATGACAATTCCCATGACTGCTATGGGAATATCTGATCCATATTTTACATAAAGCATATTAGAAATGCCGGAAGTAAGCACGATATCGGCTTGTGTCAAAAAACTGGAAATGCCAAGCGGCAATGCCTGTGCCACTGCTCTAAAATTAGGGCGGAAACTTTTCCATTTCAGCCGAAAGGTTTTGCTTTTCAGCAGATAGCGTACACAATGACAAATGACAGGATCTGTCCTAAAATCGTAGCAACAGCCGCCCCAATACACCCATATAAAAACCAAAAATTAAAACAGGATCAAAAATAACATAGATACCTCCGGACTGCCATCTGCCCGTATTACTGCGCTGAGCAGATTGATAATCACATAGAAGGGCATACCAATAAAAATAATTGTGCCGTATTTTCAGCATAAGGAAGCCGTAACTTCTGTTGCCCCAAAAGTGGTCAGGATACCGTCTGTAAACAGGAAAAATAAAATCATATAAATGATGCTAAAAACAGTACCCAACAATAAACCATTACCTAAGCAAAGATGAAAAACCTCTGTCTGGTTTCTCCCCTGACACAAACTTAAATGCGTGGCTGTTCCGTCGCCGATCAGCAATGCCGCCGCCAAACCAACCACCATCAAAGGAAATACGATTGAAGTAGCGCAGTTCCCAAGATAACCGACACCATGACCGACAAAGGATTGCAAAAAAACGGCGTGGAACCCATGCAGGATTCCACGCCGTAACGCTCATGTATATAATTAGAATATCACACTACGTCTGAAAAGTCAAATTTTATTCGGAATGTGACGCACAACCGATTATTCTTTATTGCACAAATTATTACTACACCATATTATCCTGATTCTGCCCATTATAAAGAAACCTTCTAACTTCCATAATCAAATCATTCGGATTATCATCTATTATCACATAGTAAATAATATAATTATCTACATAAATGCGGTAATAAGCATACCTGCGTTCTCGAACAGAATGATATGGTTCAAATGCTTCTGCTACCGGAAGTCGCTCTATAATAGCAGATTCTACCTTATCCAATAAGTCATTTGCCGCCTTTGGATTCTTCAGTTTTTCCGCAATATAGGTTACTTTTTTATCAAGATCCTCATAAAAAAGTGGCAGATAACTCAATCTGTACTTTTTACTGAACATTTATCTTCCTCCGTAGTCCCTCAAAAACTTCCTCGTGACTCATTCGTATGTCATTTTCCGCCGCAAACCTATCTGCTTTATCTAAAGCAGCTTCCACGCCATCCGTCAACTTTGAATACTCTTCAAGACTAAGTACCACCATTGCTCCATATCCGTTTTTTGTCAAATATACTGGCTCTCCCGCATTTACAATTTTCTCAATATCAGGAAACTTATTTCTTAAATCTGAAACAGGTCTAATCTGTAACATACACACTCACCCCTTATCGAAATTTTATCTTAATTTTATCATTATATATATTCTACCCTACTATTCTAAAAAAAGCAACTACTGTTAAAAAGCTTTCTTCATCATCACCATGTATTATACAAAAGTATTATTGGCAAGGCAAATGGCAGTTTCTTTTTCATAAAGAAAACTGCCAACTTGTAAACTGGTTTATTTAGCTATAAACAATGTCATTTCAAGGCTCTTTCAAAAATGGTGTAGTAGTGGTGTAGTAAGTGCCTTA
>JAMPFS010000100.1 GCA_023664325.1 Clostridium sp. | reverse complement strand
TTACCGCTATTTTCTCAGGCACAATGAACGCTTTGTTATCCGTGCAAAGAAAAACCGGAATGTTATTTATAAAGAGAAAACCTGCAACATCATGGATGCGGCGTCACAGTATAAGGGGAATTTCCGCATGAGCTTTAAAGATAAAGGCGGGAAGACCATAAACTGCAAAATGAGCTGCATCCCCGTAAGGCTGTGTGAATTTCCGGCCAAAGAACTGACCCTTGTTGCGGTATATGGCTTTGGAACTGAACCAATGCTGCTGTTAAGCAATCTTAAAATGCAGGAAAAGAAAAAGCTGTGCCATATCATTACAAAAGTATACCTGATGAGATGGCGGATCGAGGAATATTTCAAGTTCAAGAAACAGCAGTTTGAACTGGAAGACCTGCGGGTGATGTCCCTGCAGTCCATCCGGAACCTGAATCTGTTTGCGACGCTTGCGGCGGGATATATCGGACTGACATCTGCGGCACATGAGGAAAGCATTTTCCTTATGGAACTGAAAGAATGTTCCAGGCGGATTTATGAGATCCCGAAATTCATTTTTTATGCGCTGGGCTATGCAATAGAGATGGTCCTGTCCATGAGCCGGAAAGGCATAAACGGCTATTTCCCGAAAAAAGTCCGATCACAACAGCTAAACATGTTTGAACACTTTAAGATAGAGGATGCCGGGGCGTTTGTATTTTAAAAATGGGGAAACTCAAATTTTCTGTTGACATTATTTGGAAAAAGGTGTATTCTCTTACTTGCGGACGACATGAGCGCCCATCATCGAGAATAATGAATAACAAGCTTAATCGAGAATCATGAATATCAAATTTAATCGAGAATCATGAATATCAAGTTTAATCGAGAATAATGAATCCCAAAATTTAATCGAGAATAATGAATCCCAAGTTTAATCGAGTGTACATGAATGAGGTTATTGTAGAGTATTATCTGCAAACAAATTTATGATGATGGGAGATGATTTTTTGGCAAGTAGAATTTTGGCAAAAAATGTAATGGTTTCTAATGATACATGGGAAACTGGTCTGAACAACAACGATGTCATAATCGGAGCTTCCGGCTCAGGAAAAAGCAGCGGGTACGTAATACCGAATATCAGGCAAAATGAGGAAAGCATGATTATTGTGGACACAAAGGGCATGATGTACAAACAGTTTAAGAAGGAGCTTAAGGAGGCTGGCTTTGAGGTGCAGGTGTTGGATTTTGTGAATTTTGAAGGCTCCTGTTCCTATAACCCGCTTGATTATATTGAATATGATAGCCGGTTGGAAAGATACCGTGAGCAGGATATTGTCACAGCCGCACAGGCAATGGTTCCAAAAAGCTTTAAAAGAGAGCCGTTTTGGGAGGAATCGGCAGCACAGGTTATGGAGAGCCTGATTGCGTTTGTGTTAGAAGGGCTGCAGGAAGCAGAAAAAAATATGCTCAGTGTGGCGGAGCTGTATAAGGTGCTGTCGGAACAGGCAGGAACACGGCTGTTTGAAGAGCTGGAAGCAGAAAAACCATACAGCTTTGCCGTTCAACGGTTTCTTTCGTATAAAAATGTTTTTCGGGCGGACAGGACATGGGGCTCCATTTCACAGTTTCTGTCAAACACGCTGGAAGTATACGATTTTCAGGAAGTCCGAAATCTGTTAGAGGGAAAACGGCGGTTTCGCTTTGAAGACCTCGGACGGAAGAAAATGGTGTTGTTTGTCAATGTCAGTGACACGGACCGTGCATTTGACCATCTTGTGAATGTGTTTTACACACAGGCGATTCATTGCTTATGCAAGGAGGCAGACAGTAAGCCGAATGGGAGATTAAAGGTTCCGGTTCGGATTGTTCTGGATGATTTTGCCAATCATGTGTACATTCCGGATTTTGACAGGCTCATTTCCGTTATCCGTTCCAGAGAGCTTTCCGTCAGCGTCATTTTGCAAAGCATCAGCCAGTTGGAAACCCTATACACGCCAGCTCAGGCGACAACCATTTTAAATGGGTGCGACCATTTGCTTTATTTAGGCGGACAGGACGTGAAAACGGCGGACTATATAAGCCTGAAAATAGATTGTCCGATTGATGACATTCTGAATATGGGACTGGATGATGCATATTTATTTGAACGTGGTTCAAAGCCGAGACACGTTGAAAAAATAAATTTATATGCGTAATGGACGGATGTTCAAATGACAAGGAGGATGAACAGGATGGATAACAGGTATTCCTTACAAACATTAATTGCAAATGCCAAGCAGGGCATCACAAGCCGTCAGGCTTATATATGGGAAACCATACATAAAATAGCGGATATGCCGCTGTACGCCTTTGTTGACCGAACCAGCAATGATGATAGTAATGCGGCTATGATGCGACAGATTTTATGCACACTTCAATTGTCGGAAAAATGCATGGAAATATCCTTTAAGGATTTGATTTTTCTGCTTCTGTCGTATAAAAATTCGGAGGATTGGGGGCTGCGGAGAAGGGCAGATGACGCAATGTGGCAGCTGGCAAATTTAGCCGAAAAAATGAACATGTACAAATATGTGAGATGAAAGGAGCTGTTTCTATGAAAAAAAGAAATTTACAACAATGGCTGCAGGTGGGAAATAGCAGTCTGTATAAAAACTGCTGCATACAGGACAGATACCTGAACCTGAAGGCGTCCGATGTGCTGCGTTGTCTGCGTGATGTTAGTGAGGAAACAAAAACGGCGGTTCAGGATGCAGCAAACGATATGACGGTGGGCGATGCAATACAAGACGGCATAGAATGGAGCATTTATGATAGCATTTATGAGGATTTCCCCACAATAGAAGATAATGATGAGGAGCATGGATTTCCAGCGGATTTGTATGCACTTTTAATTGCACCATTTGAACAGTGGATAGCGAAAACAGAATACCAATCCGATTTTGATTTTAAGGCACATAAAGCATATTTATTATAGTGAGGTGACGCTTATGAAAACTCCAAGATTAATTAAAAATACTGCACGTGGTTACGAGCTGTATACGTTAGAGGACAGCTTCTTTCAGGACAGAAAGATATTTGTTGCCGATTCCATAAATGCAGAGTCGGCAAACGAGCTGATAAAACAGCTTTTTTACCTGAATAAAGAAAACCCGGAGGAGGAGATTACCTTGTACATAAACTGTCCGGGCGGCGAGGTGACAAGCGGACTTGCTGTATATGACTGCCTCCGTCTGATGAAAGCACCTGTAAAGACAGTCTGTACAGGTACGGCTGCAAGCATGGGCTCCATACTCTTTCTTGCAGGCGACAAGCGGGAGATGCTCCCACACACCAAAATTATGATTCACGACCCGTCCTTTTTTAACCATGATATCAGTGGAATGAAGCCGCTGGAAATAAAAAAAGAGCTGGATGACATCCTGCAGATACGGGAAAAATTGAGCAAAATCATTTCTGAAAGAACAGGAAGGACAACAGAAGAAGTGCTTGAAAAAACAAAAGCAGACAGCTTTTTTGATGTTGATGAAGCCATGGAATTTGGGCTTGCAACCGCAGTTGTTACGGAAATATAAGCAGAGCCTTGTGCATGGCTGACAGGATATAGAGACGAGCAAAAGGAGGAGAATATGGAACAAAATTACACAAACAGCAGAATACTTGCAAAAGACATTCATGTATCTAACGATACAAGAAAAACAAGATTAAACAATAACGATATTATTGTCGGAGCCTCCGGTTCCGGAAAGAGCAGCGGTTATGTTGTTCCGAATATCAGGCGATATTCGGAAAGCATGATTATTGCAGACACAAAAGGCTGCTTATATAAAAAATTACAGAAAGAATTAAAAAAACGAGGTTACTGCGTCAGACTGATTGATTTTGTGAATTTAGAGCAGTCGTCAGGCTATAACCCCTTGGATTACATCTGTAAAAATGAGGCAACGGGAGCTTGGAGGGAACAGGATATCGTAAGCATAGCAAATGTACTGCTTCCAACCAGAGATAAGCAACAGGCATTTTGGGAGGATTCGGCACGGATGGTGCTGACAAGCCTGATTGCCTTTGTGAAGGAGGCATTGCCGAAAAATGAACAGAATATGGTAAGCGTTGCAACGCTGGCAAAGCTTATTTACGACGGAATATCAGCCGCTGATATTTTTGAACAACTGGAAAAAGAAAATCCGAACAGCTTTGCAGTCAAAAAATACAAGGGCTACAAGGATATGATGCGTGCAGGAGATAGAACATGGGCATGTATCACACAGTTTTTAAGTGTTGCCCTTAGCATGTTTGATTTCAGGGAGGCAAAAATGCTGTTGGGGAAGAAAACCACGTTTCGACTGGAAGACATCGGGCAAAAAAAGATGGCTGTATTTGTCAACATCAGCGATACGGACCGTTCCTTTGATCGTCTGGCAAACATATTTTACACGCAGGCTATCCAGCAGCTATGTAAGGCGGCGGACAGCAGCCCTGACGGGAGACTTAAGGTGCCGGTTCGTATCATACTGGACGATTTTGCCAATAATGTGGTGATACCGGATTTTGACAAAATCATTTCCGTTATCCGTTCCAGAGAGCTTTCCGTCAGCATCATTTTGCAGAGCATCAGCCAATTAGAAACCCTATACACACCAGCGCAGGCAAAGACGATTTTGAATGGCTGCGACCATATGCTTTATCTTGGCGGTCAGGATGTTTACACGGCAGACTATATCAGCGTAAAAGCAAATAAACCGATGGAGCACATACTCAATATGGGACTTGACGATGCTTACTTGTTTGAAAGGGGAGCAAAGCCGAGAAAGGTGGAAAAGATATTTGAGTTTGTGTGATGAATATCTGAAATGGATATGCGGATTTGCTAATGCGCAAGGTGGGAAAATGTTATTTATGTCAAAAATATTCAATAAACTATTGCTGCTTTATCAATAAAGATGTACAATGATTTTGAATAAAAATGTCATTTGTGTCAAAAATATTCAATAAGGAGAGTCTGATGAACATTAATAGAGATAAGTATTTGAATGATCTGATAAACAGAATGCATAATGGTATGATCAAGGTTGTAACCGGTATTCGGAGATGTGGAAAATCATATCTGATTTTTACTATCTTCAAAAATTATTTATTGGAGCAAGGTGTTGATGAACAACATATAGTTACTATTGAATTGGACCAAAGAAAGGATAAGAAGTATCGGGATCCGGATGCTATTTTGGATTATATTGAAGCGTGTATTATAGACGAAGAACAGTATTACATTTTATTAGATGAGGTTCAGTTATTAGAAGATTTTGAAGAAGTATTGAATTCATTGCTGCACATA